>JBLMWD010000123.1:0-27195 GCA_050257045.1 Bacteroidota bacterium
GCGCGCGCCGACACGACCGCGGCGCCGCGAGGCGGGCCCGTCACCGTCCCCATGCCGATCGTCGACTCGACCCGCGTGCGGGTCGATTCGACCACGTACACGCCCTCGCTCGCCGACTCGATGAGGAAGATCGCGAAGATCGCGCAGAATCCGCCGAGCGAACCGACGAAGACACAGGCGCCGCCGGACACCCTGGGGCTCCTCGTGCGCGCCGACGCCGAGCGGAAGCGCGGCATCCTCCACGTCTCCGAGCTGCTCGAAGGCCGGAGGCCGGTCTGGGTCGAGACCCTCCCGGCGTCCGCGCCGCGCCTCGGCGCGCCGCTCCTCGTCGACACGGGCACGCCGGTCGTCCTCGAGCCCTCGCCGATCACGGCGGAGCGCGCGACCGACCGGACGACGATCGCCGATTTCACACACCTCGGGCCCGCGACCGGCTTCGTGCTCGGGGTTCCGGGGCTCGCCGCGTCGTCGCGGATCCCCGAGACCGAGGGGCTCGACGCCTTCGACGTGGTCGCGGTCGACTCCTCGCTCGCGCCGGGCCCGTTCCGGAGCGCGGGGGCGATGCTCGCCCGCCCGCAGGCGGTGCCGTACGCGGCGCTCGCCATGCCGGATCCGCCGCAGCCCTACCGCGTGCGGAGCGCGCTCCTCTACCGGAAGGGGTCGGGGAACCTGCTCGACACGGCGGCGCGATTTTCCTCGCCGCTCTTCGCGCACGGGATCGCGGGCTCCTACGTGCGCCACGCCTCCGACGAGCTGGCTCCCTTCCAGGGGACCCTCTCGACGCGCTACGACCTCGCGATCGGTCTCACGCGAGGGGGGGCGCTCCGCTCGTGGGTCGAGGGGCGTCTCTTCAAGATGCGCCTCGAGGTCGAGAACGACACCGCGAACGGCGTCTTCCCGGCCGATCGCGAGCGCGCCGAGTGGTCGGCCCGGGAGGCGGCGCTGCACGCCCTCTGGACCGGCGGGCCGTTCACGGCGACGGCCATGCTCCGCGCGGGCGAGGCGAACGCTACGCAGGTCGGGTATGCCGGACAGCGGGAGCGGTGGGAATTCCCCGATCTGGACGCGGAGGCGCACGTGTCCGTCCAGGGAACTGGGGCGTGGACCGGGTCGATCGACCTGACCGGCGTGAGAAGGCGCGTCTCCTTCCGCTCCGACGAGGCATCGTTCGACCCGCTCGTCCGCTCCGGGCGGGCCGCGGCCGGGATCCGGAACGCCGGCGAGCGGGCCGGGATCGCGGCGGATGTCGCGGCCGACTTCCGCGAAGGAGACGCCACGCTCTTCGACGGGCGCCTCTCCGCGTGGGGCGAGCGCGGGCGCGCCCGCTTCCGGCTCGACGCCGAGTCGGCGCACGAGCGCCCGACGTTCGTCGATCTCCTCACTCCCGCGCGCCTCGACACGCTCGGGTCGTTCGAGACGACGAGGCTCGTGCTGGCCACCGGCGGGAATCCCGATCTCCGCGCGCGCGCGCTCCGCGGCGTGCTCGGCGAGGCCGCGTGGCGCGCCGGCGCCTCGGAGCTCACGGCGTTCGGCTCGCTGCGGCGCGTCGCCGGCGACTTTGGCTGGATCACTTCGCGCGCCGTCTCCGGCGACACCATCTTCGCGACCGACGCCGCGCGCGAGCGCGGGGACGGGTGGGTCTGGCTCGGGGCCGCGGGCGGGCGCGCCGTGCTGGGCCCGCTCACCGCGCGCGGCCTCGCGTGGGCGCGCGGAGGGACGGCGGGCCTTTCGCCCCAGGCGGGCTCGCCGCCCAAGATCGGTGTCGACGCCTCGCTCGGCCTCCGGGCCTCGTTCTTCCAGGGCGACCTGCCGCTCGAGCTCGAGCTCCTCGCCCACGCCTACGGGCCGCGTCACGGGATCGTGGAGGCGCCCGGGACCGCGACCTGGGACGCGCGCCTTCACACCGACTTCGGCTCCGCGGGGCTCTTCCTCATGGTCACGAACCTGCTCGACGCCAACGTCCCGAGCGCCGTGCCGCGTATCGACACCGGCATCGCGGCGCCGCTCCCGGGCCGCGCGCTCACGGCCGGCGTGGTCTGGTACATCCTGGACTGAACGGCGATGTGGGGACGGGAGCTGCGCGCGGGGCTCGTCTTCGTCCTCGTGTCGGTGGCGGCGGGAGGAGCCTTTCGCGGCTGGTCGCGGGCGCATCACGAGCGCTTCGCCGAGATCGTCGCGTCCCTGACGGAATCGCGCGAAGCGAAGCGAGCGCCGTCTCCGGCGCCCCCTGATTCGGCGGAGCCGCCGCCCGCCGCATCGCCGGATCGCGAGGCCCACGCCTCTGCGCCCGCCCTCCGCCCCGCTTCCCTCGACGTCGACCGCGCGAGCGCGGAGGAGCTGATCCGCCTCCCCGGAATCGGACCCGCGCTCGCCGCGCGCATCGTGGCCGAGCGCGCGGAAAACGGCCCCTTCGGCGGCCCTGACGGCCTCCTCCGCGTCCGCGGCATCGGTGCGAAGACGCTCGCCAAGATCCGCGGATACCTGAGCCCCGCGCCTGCGGGGCTCGATCGAGCCCCGCCCGCGCACGACGGGCGCGCAAAATGAGCGTCGCGTTTCGCACGAAGCAAGGCGGATTCCGCGACGTCCGCCTCCGGGCGCGCGCCGCCGTCCACTTCTAAGCCCCTCCGTGCCCGCGCCGTCGGCCCTTCGGGGCCGACGGGCTGTCTCTGGCACCCCTCTTGCGAATCCGATGTCGGCCGTTTGCGCGCCTTCCGCGAAAGAACGCGGTCCTGTGCGCCGAACATCCCTCCGTACGACAGCGCCGCACCGTAACGACGAACACAACCGAGGGGTACGTCGTGCAGCAGGAGAACATCGGTCTCAAGCTGCTGGAAGCGCGCCTCATTTCGCCCGAGTCCCTGCAGAAGGCGCAGCAGCAGGTGAAAACGGGGGGCGGCAACCTGACCTCCGCGCTGGTCAAGATCGGCGCGATCGGCGAGGGCGACCTCACCAAGTTCCTCGCCGAGCTCTACGGCGTCCCCTCCGTGGATCTCTCCAACTTCCAGCCCGATCCGGGCGTCGTGAAGCTGATTCCCTCCGACGTCGCGAGCAAGTTCCAGGTGGTGCCGCTCTCGCGGACGGGGCGCCGGCTCACCGTCGCCATGTCCAATCCGTCGAACATCTTCGCGATCGACGACATCAAGTTCATCACCGGCTGCGAGGTGCAGCCGGTCGTGGCGCCGGAAGGGATGGTGAAGAAGGCGATCGACAAGGCCTACGACTCGGCCGCCTCCTTCGAGAGCGTCATGAGGGGGTTGGACGACGAGATCGAGGTCATCGACGAGACCCCGGACGACGTCCCGGACGTGGCGCTCCTCGGCGAGGCCGAGCAGGCGCCGGTCGTGAAGCTGGTGAACTCGCTCATCTCCGACGCGGTCCGCAAGGGGGCGAGCGACATCCACATCGAGCCCTACGAGCGCACCCTCCGCGTGCGCTTCCGCATCGACGGCACGCTCTACGAGATGATGTCGCCGCCCTTCCGCATGAAGGCCGCGATCATCTCCCGTCTCAAGATCATGGCCGAGCTCGACATCGCCGAGCGCCGCGTGCCGCAGGACGGGCGCATCAAGCTCCGCCTCCTCGGACGCACGATCGACCTCCGCGTCTCGAGCCTGCCGACGATCTTCGGCGAGAAGGTCGTGATGCGAATCCTCGACAAGGGAAATCTCAACATCGACCTGTCGAAGCTCGGGTTCCAGGAGCAGGCCTACACCGACTTCTCGCGCGCGATCGCCCAGCCGTACGGGATGGTCCTCGTCACGGGACCGACCGGAAGCGGCAAGACGACCACGCTCTACTCGGCCCTCTCCAAGATCAACGTTCCCGAGGTCAACATCATGACCGCCGAGGACCCGGTCGAGTACAACCTCGAGGGGATCAACCAGGTCCTCGTGAACGACGACGTCGGCCTCACGTTCGCGGCCGCCCTGCGCGCCTTCCTCCGCCAGGACCCCAACATCATCATGGTGGGCGAGATCCGCGACATCGACACCGGCTCGATCGCCGTGAAGGCGGCGCTCACCGGGCACCTGGTCCTCTCGACGCTCCACACCAACGACGCCCCCAGCACGATCAACCGAATGGTCGACATGGGGATCGAGCCGTTTCTCGTCGCCTCCTCGACCAATCTGATCATGGCCCAGCGGCTCCTCCGCAAGGTCTGCGCGTCCTGCAAGACCGACGTGAAGCTCCACCCCGAGGCGCTCCGCGAGCTCGGGATCAGCGAGGAGGAGGCCCGGAAGGAGAGCTTCAAGGAGGGGAAGGGGTGCGTCGACTGCAACAACACGGGCTACAAGGGGCGCGTCGGCGTCTACGAGGTGATGCCGATGAGCGCCCGCATCCGGGACCAGGTCCTCGACCGCTCCTCCACCGCCGAGATCAAGAAGCAGGCGGTCGCGGAGGGAATGCTCACGCTCCGGGCGGACGGGTTGATCAAGCTCAAGAAAGGAATTACGACCGCCGAAGAGGTCCTGAAAGAGACCGCGGCGGACCGGTAGGCTCGGGAGGGGAGATGGTTTCGCTTCGTCAGCTGCTGGAAGAGATGACCAAGATGCGGGCGTCCGACCTGCACATCTCGGCGGGCGTACCGCCGCAGGTGCGCGTCGACGGCTCCATCGTCGCCATGGGGCACCCCCCGCTCACGCCCCAGATGACCCAGCAGCTCGCCTACAGCGTGCTCACGGAGGAGCAGCGGAAGCGCTTCGAGACCACGAAGGAGCTCGATCTCTCCTTCGGCGTCCCGGGCCTCTCGCGCTTCCGCGCGAACGTCTACCTCCAGCGCGGCGTCACCTCGATGGCGATCCGCCAGATTCCCTACGAGATCCTCACGTTCGAGCAGCTCGGGCTCTCCAAGGTGGTGCGCGATTTCACCACGAAGCAGAAGGGGCTCGTGCTCGTGACCGGGCCGACCGGGAGCGGCAAGTCGACCACGCTCGCGGCCATGATCGACCTCATCAACACGGACCGGGCGGGGCACATCATCACGATCGAGGACCCGATCGAGTACGTCCACCATCACAAGAAGTGCATCGTCCACCAGCGCGAGATCAACTCCGACACGACCACGTTCGAGACGGCGCTCAAGTACGTGCTGCGCCAGGACCCGGACGTGATCCTGATCGGAGAAATGCGCGACCTCGAGACGATCGCGGCGGCGCTCACGATCGCCGAGACCGGGCACCTCGTGCTCGCGACGCTCCACACGAACTCGGCCTACGAGTCGATCAACCGCATCGTGGACGCCTTCCCGTCGAACCAGCAGCAGCAGATTCTCTCCCAGCTCGCGTTCGTGCTCGAGGGGGTCATGACCCAGCAGCTCATCCCGCGGGCCAAGGGTCCGGGGCGCGTCATGGTCGCCGAGCTCCTCCTCTGCACGCCGGCGGTGCGCGCGGTCATCCGCGAGCGGAAGACCCACCAGATCTACAGCCTCATGCAGGCCGGCACGAAGCACGGGATGCAGACGATGAACCAGGCGCTCTTCCAGGCCTACGTGAACAAGCTGATCTCCTTGGACGAGGCGCTCGGGCGGAGCACCGACGCCAAGGAGCTCGAAGGGATGCTGGAGAAGGTCGGCGTCCACGTGACGACCTCCTAAGGCCGGAGCGAGGGGGAAGCGATGCCCGTCTATCTGTGGAAGGGCCGGACCACCGCGGGGGAGATCCAGACCGGCGAGCTCACGCTGGACTCGCAGGAAGAGGTCCTCGCGGCGCTCCGGAAGAAGCGGATCATCATCACCTCCGTCCGCGAGAAGAAGGGCGAGGGTCTCAAGTTCAGCCTCCCCAAGATGGGATCGGGCGTCTCGACGCGCGATCTCGCCATCTTCACCCGGCAGTTCGCCACGATGATCAACGCGGGGCTCCCGCTCGTGCAGTGCCTCGACATCCTGTCGAAGCAGACGGAGAAGGACAACTTCCGCCAGATCATCGCGCAGGTCATGCGCGAGGTCGAGGCGGGCAACACGCTCGCCGAGTCGCTCGCGAAGAAGGAGAACAACCGGGTCTTCGACGAGCTCTACGTGAACATGGTCGAGGCCGGCGAGGCGGGCGGTATCCTCGACGACATCCTCGCGCGGCTCGCCACCTTCATCGAGAAGGCCGAGGCCCTGAAACGGAAGATCAAGGGGGCGATGGTCTATCCGGCCGTCGTCATGACGGTGGCCATCCTCGCCACCGCCTTCATGCTCATCTTCATCATCCCCACGTTCGCGAAGATGTTCACCGGCTTCGGCGCGGAGCTGCCGCTCCCGACCAAGATCGTCATGGGGCTCTCCTCGTTCCTGCGGACCTTCTGGTGGGTGATCCTGCTCGGGATCGGCGGGCTCGGCGCCTTCATCCAGCGGTACTACCGGACCGAGGAGGGGCACATGCGGATCGACCGCCTGCTGCTCCGGGTCCCCGTGCTCGGGGACGTGATCCGGAAGGGCGCGGTGGCGCGGTTCACGCGCACCCTCGGCACGCTGATCTCCTCGGGCGTTCCGATCCTCACCGGCCTCGAGATCACGGCCCGCACCTCGGGGAACCGCGTGATCCAGGAGGCGATCATGGCCGCGCGCGCCTCGATCCGCGAGGGCGAGACGATCGCGGCGCCGCTTCGGGTCTCGAACGTCTTCCCGCCCATGGTGGTCCAGATGATCTCCGTGGGCGAGGAGACGGGCGCGCTCGACGACATGCTCACGCGCATCGCCGACTTCTACGACGCCGAGGTCGACACGGCCGTCGAATCGCTGACCTCGCTGATCGAGCCGCTCATGATCGTGTTCATGGGCAGTGTCGTGGGCGGCATGGTCGTCGCCATGTACCTGCCCATGTTCAAGCTCATCAACGTGGTCGCGAGCGGACACTAGGAGGCGCATGGCACCGGCGCGGGCGCCGGCGGTTCCGGCGGACGAGGAGGCGCTCCGCCGCGACGTGCAGGCGGTGATCTTCGGCCGGATCGCGCTGATCACGCTGGCGACGGCGATGGCGGCGGCGTTCTCGGACCGGATCACCGAGCCCGCCCAGAACATCCCGCTCGCGTTCCTGATCGCGCTCTCGGCGGGGCTCGCGGTGGCCTACCACCGCGCGGCCCGGAGCGGGGCGCCGCTCCGGTCGCTGCTCGCGACGCAGCTGATCGTGGACGTGGCCGTGATCAGCTACCTCCTCCTCTTCACGGGGGGAGGATCGAGCCCGTTCGTGCCGCTCTACCTGCTCGCGCCCCTGCTCGGCGGGATCTACCTGAGCGTGCAGGGGGGGATGCTGCTCGCGGCGGCGGCTTCGGTCGCGTACGCGGTGCTCTGCCTGACCGAGAGCGGGGGGATGCTGCCGCAGGTGTCGTACGGCCTGACGCAGCGGCTCAGCGAGTCGGCGCTGCACCTGCGGCTCATCCTGTACGTGCCGCTCCTGTTCGTGGTGGGGGCGATCGGGGGCGCGTTGGGCCGGACGCTGCGCGAGGGGCGGCGGGCGCTGGACGAGGCCCGCGCGGAGCTCTCGCGGGCGCTGTTCGACACCGAGACGATCCTCGAGAACCTCTCGAGCGGGCTCGCGACGGTGGACGCGCAGGGGATCGTGCGGCACTGGAACCGCGCGGCCGGCGAGATCCTCGGCCGGCCCTCCGCGGCGGTGCGCGGCCGGCACCACGAGGCGCTCGGGGATGGATTCGAGCAGTTCACCGCCCGGCTCCGCGAGACGCTCGCGACCGGAGTGCCGGCCGCGCGAAGCGAGGCGCGCGTGCGGACCGGCGGGGGGCGCGAGGTTCCGCTCGGCATCTCGACGAGCGTCCTGGTCGACGCCGAAGGCGGGCGTCGGGGCGTCATTGCCCTCTTCCAGGACCTCTCCGAGGTGAAGGCGCTGGAGGACCGGATCCGCCGGGGCGAGACCCTGGCCGCGATCGGCGAGCTGTCGGCCGGGATCGCGCACGAGATCCGGAACTGTCTGAACCCGATCGCGGGGTCGGTGGAGGTGCTCCAGCGGGAGCTCGACGTGACGGGGGAGAACGCCCGGCTGCTCGAGCTGATCGTGCGCGAGTCGGAGCGGCTCGACAACTTCATCCGGGAGCTCCTCGACTACGCGCGCGAGCGGCCCTTGAAGACGGAGCGGGCCGACCTCGCAGCGGTCCTGCGGGAGACGGCGGAGGTGGCACGCCGGCATCCGAGCTGCGGCGCGGGGAAGACGGTGGTCGTCGAGGCGCCGGCCGATCCGGTCTGGGTGCAGGTCGACTTCGAGCAGATCAAGCAGGTGCTGCTGAATCTCCTGATCAACGCCCTCGAGGCGATCGAGGGCGCCGGGACGGTCACCGCGCGCGTGGAGCCCGCCCCGGGGAAGGGGCGGAGCCGCCCGGGATTCGCGGTGATCGAGGTGCGGGACACCGGCGCGGGGATCCGCGCGGAGGACCTGCGCCAGGTGTTCGAGCCGTTCTTCTCCACGAAGCTCGGCGGCACCGGGCTCGGACTCGCGATCGCGAACCGGATCGTGGAGCGCCACGGCGGCGCCGTGGAGATCGAGAGCCGGGTCGGCGTGGGCACCACGCTCCGGCTGTGGCTACCCCGAGCGGAGCGCCCGGCGACGATCGTCGCGCACGCCGCCTGATCGAAACCTTAGAGCGAGGAAGGTCCCGTGGCCGGCGAGAAGATCCTGATCGTTGACGACGAAGAGAGCATGGTCCAGTTCCTCTCGATCCTCCTCTCCAAGGAAGGGTACGATGTCCGCGTGGCTCGCTCGGGGAAGGAAGCCCTGGTACAGGCGGAGGAAGACAACTTCGACGTGGTGGTCACCGACATCAAGATGCCGGGCGAGATCGACGGCCTCGGCGTCCTGTCGGGCGTGAAGAAGATCGACCCCTCGGTCCCGGTGGTGATCCGGACCGCCTTCGCGTCGCAGAAGTCGGCGATCGAGGCGCTGAACCGCGGAGCCTACCAGTACCTCGAGAAGAGCGCCAAGAACGACGAGATCCGGCTCGTGATCAAGAACGCGCTCGCGATGCGGCGGGTTCAGTCGGAGAACGTGCTCCTGAAGCGCCAGCTCAAGCGCTCCGACGACTCCAAGGAGATCATCGGGCACAGCGAGCAGATCCAGCGCGTCCTGAAGCTGGTGGAGAAGGTGGCCGACTCCGACTCGACGATCCTGATCGTGGGCGAGAGCGGCACCGGCAAGGAGCTGATCGCGAAGAGGATCCACTACTTGAGCCGCCGCGCCGAGGAGGCGTTCGTCTCCATCAACTGCGGCGCACTCCCCAAGGATCTCCTCGAGTCGAACCTCTTCGGGCACGTGAAGGGCTCCTTCACCGGGGCCGTGCGCGACCAGGAGGGGCTCCTCGCGGTGGCCGAGGGCGGGTCCTTCTTCCTCGACGAGGTGGGGGAGACGCTCCCCGCTACGCAGGTAAAGCTCCTCCGGGCGCTCCAGGAGCGGGAGATCATCCCGGTCGGCGGCACGAAGCCGCGCAAGATCAACGTACGGCTGATCGCGGCCACCAACGCCGACCTCGAGCGCGCGGTCTCGGAGAACCGCTTCCGCGCCGACCTCTACTTCCGCATCAACGTCATCCAGATCCGTCTCCCGGCGCTCCGCGAGCGCAAGGAGGACATCGAGGAGATGGCGGAGCACTTCCTCACCAAGCTGACGGCCGGCAAGGAGCCGAAGACCCTGAGCCGGGAGACGCGCGACGCCCTCCTCAACTACGACTGGCCGGGCAACGTGCGCGAGCTGGAGAACGTGATCGAGCGCGCGGTGATCCTGAGCGACGACGGCGTGCTGACGCCGGAGGACCTCCCCGAGCACGTCCTCGCGGGCGCGAAGGGACGCGGCAGCCTGGTCATCGACAACCCCACCATGACTCTCGACGAGCTCGAGCGCGAGTACATCCTCAAGGTCCTGCACTACACCGGCGGCCAGAAGAAGCGCGCGTCGGAGATCCTGGGGATCAACCCCTCGACGCTCTACCGCAAGCTCCTCTCCTACGGGCTCCTCTCGGAGCGCGAGTCGGAAGAGGTGCGCGAGGCGATCTGAACCAAACGGTGCGTCCGCCCGTGCGCGTCGTGCATTTTGTGGGCGGCTTGCGATTGCACGTGCAGAACGCGTGAACCGCACGCTCCGCGGCCCCGAGGCGGAAAGCAGCCGACCTCGAAACCCGCGACGGGTCACGCGCTTGCCTCGTGTCGGCGCCTGGTTTCACTCCGTGGCATGCCGGTTGCTCGAAAGGCATGTCGAACGCAGGAGTGAAAAATCAGGATCGGTCAGGGACGGCCGGGACCTCGAAGGAGGTGAGCCGAGTGCCCGAGGATGCGAACGGATTCACGCTGATCGAGCTGATGGTCGTGGTGGTGATCATCGGGATCCTGGCGGCGATCGCGATTCCGAACTTCATGGACATGCAGGACCGCGCACGCGAAGGCAGCGTGAAGGCGAACATGCACAGCTTCCAGCTGGCGATCGAGAGCTTCGCGGTCAAGAACAACGGAATCTATCCGGTCGCGGCGGACGACGTGGCGGTGAAGGCGAACATGCCGGCCGGCGACTATCCGCGGAATCCGTTTACGGGCACGAACGACGCCTGGACGTGGGGCGCGGATCCGGCTGCGATGGGAATCATCGGAGCCAATCCGTGCACGACCGGCGGCTACACGGTGAAGGGCTACGGCAAGTCGGCGCTGATCGCGCTCGCGCTGACCAACGGTTGATGCACTGAATCACCCAGTCGAGGGATCGACACCACTCTCCCGGAGGAATGACATGCTGCGGAACGAAAAGGGCTTCACCCTGATCGAGCTCATGATCGTGGTCGTGATCATCGGTATTCTCGCCGCGATCGCCATCCCGAACTTCGTCGCCATGCAGGACCGCGCGCGTGAAGGCAGCGTGAAGGCCAACATGCACAGCTTCCAGCTCGCGATCGAGGACTTCGCCGTGAAGAACACCGGTACGTACCCGGTGGCGGCGGACGACGCGGCGGTGAAGGCGAACATGCCGGGCGGTCTCTACCCGCGCAATCCGTTCACGGGCACGAACGACGCGTGGACGTGGGGCGCGGATCCGGCGGCGCCGGGCATCACGGGTGCGAACCCGGCCACGACGACCGGCTACACGATCAAGGGCTATGGCAAGTCGGCGCTTCTCACGCTGACGCTGACCAACGGCTAATCGCCGGCTGAACCTGGGGCGGCAGATTCGGTTCCAACCGGTCTGCCGCCCTTCTTCTTTGGGGCGGCAAGAGCTTGCGCGGCGCCGGACAGGCGCCGCGCCGCGGCATGGCATCGAAGTTGCCGTTCCGAGAACGGAAACCCGGTCGAAACGAGGGGGAAGAGAGCCATGATGTCGGAGTCGCAGGGAGCCCGTGCGAGCGACCCGCGGGAAGCGGGTCTGCCGACACTCCGCGCGGTCGACGCGCCCGCCCCGCTCGCGCTCGACCGGCTCTCCAAGACCTATCGGGATCCCATGACGCTCCGGCCCTTCCGGGCCGTGGCGGACGTGACGCTCGCGCTCGAGCCGGGCGAGATCTTCGGGCTCCTCGGGCCCAACGGCGCGGGGAAGACGAGCACGATCAAGATGGTGCTCGGTCTCACGCGCCCCAGCTCGGGAACAGTCGCGATCGAGGGGAAGGACCCGCGCGATCCCGAGGCCCGCCGGCGCCTCGGCTATCTCCCCGAGAACCCCTGCTTCTACGACCACCTCACCGCGAGCGAGTACCTGGATCTCACGGGGACGCTCTTCGGCCTGCCGCGCGCGGAGCGGACGTCCCGCGCCCGGACCCTCGTCGAGCAGGTCGGGCTCGCCGCCCACGCCGGGAAGCCGCTCCGGACCTTCTCGAAGGGGATGACGCAGCGGCTCGGGCTCGCGCAGGCGCTCCTGAACCGCCCCACGCTCCTCGTGCTCGACGAGCCGATGTCGGGGCTCGATCCGATCGGGCGCGCCGAGGTGAAGCGACTGCTGCGGGAGGAGCGCGCGCGCGGCGCCACGGTGCTCCTCTCGAGCCATGTGCTCGCGGAGACCGAGAGTCTCTGCGACCGCATCGGAATCCTCGCCGCGGGGAAGCTGGTCGAGACCGGCTCGGTGCCGGGGCTGCTCACGGGCGGCGTCCGCGAATGGGAGATCGCCGCGGAGCGGGTCCCGGATCGACTGGCCGCGTCGCTGCGGGCGTCGGGCGTCGCGGTGGACCCGGTCGGATCGCGGTGGGTGCTGCGCGTCGCCGATTCGGGCGTCCTCCAGAACGTGCTGAAGGCGCTCCTCGATCACGGCGCGCCGGTGCACGCGGTCGAGCCGCGCCGGCGCACCCTGGAGGAGCACTTCGTGGCCACGCTCGAGCGGGCGGAGCGCCGATGAGCCGCGCCGTCGCGATCGCCTACAACACGCTCCGCGAGGTGGCCCGGGAGCGGGTCTTCCTCGTGATCGCCCTCTTCGGCTTCGGCCTCGGCGCGGTCTCCCTCGTGCTCGCGCCGCTCTCGCTGGGCGAGGGGCCCAAGGTTGTGCTCGACTTCGGCCTCGCCGGCGCTTCGGCGCTCGCCACGCTCGTCGCGGTCGTGCTCGGGTCGAGCCTCCTCCACAAGGAGCTCGACCGCCGGACCATCTACGCCGTCATGGCGAAGCCGATCCGCCGGTCGGAGTTCCTCCTCGGCAAGTACGCGGGGCTCTGGGTCGCGGCGGCCGCGCTCCTCGCCTCGATGACCGTCCTGACCGGCCTCCTCCTCGCCGTGGCGGGGAGCGGCTTCCCCTGGCCCGTCGCGGGCGTGCTCCTCCTCTCGCTCGCCGAGCTCGGGGTCGCCACGGCGATCGTGGTCTTCTTCTCCTCGTTCACGACGCCGCTCCTCACCGCGTTCTTCACGGCGGCCACGCTCCTCGCCGGGCACTTCGCGGAGGACCTGCTCTACTTCGGGAGCCACGGCACGCGGCTCCTCGCGGCCGCGACGGAGGCGGTCTACTGGCTCCTCCCGCACCTCGAGGTGTTCAACGCGCGGGGCCTCGTCGTGCACGGGATCGCGGTCGAACCGGAGCGGATCCTCTTCGCCGCCGCCTACGCCGGGCTCTACGCCCTCGCCCTGCTCACGGCCGCGGCCGCGATCTTCGAGCGGCGGGACTTCCGGTGACACCCGGTCCGGCCTCGCGCGCGAAGGCGCTCCTTCCGTTCCTGGCCACGGCGGTCCTCCTCGCCGCGGCGGGCCTCCTCCAGGCGGTGTGCGCGGACCGGTTCCGGCCGGCGCGCGAGGAAGAGCTCCTCTTCTTCCCGTCGGGCCGCTTCGTGCGCCAGGCCACGCTCGGCTTCGAGACGGCGGCGGCCGACGCGGCCTGGCTCCGCGGCATCCAGTATTACGGCGAGCACCGGCTCACCGATCAGAAATACGAGCGGATCGGCCACGTCATGTCGGTGGTGACCGACCTCGATCCGCGCTTCGAGGCCGCCTACGTTTTCGGCGCGTTCGTGCTCGCCCAGGAGCTCCGGAGCCCGGACGCGGGGCTCGCGCTGCTCGAGAAGGGGCGGCGCGCCGACCCCGATTCCTGGCGGCTCGCCTTCGAAACCGGCTTCCTCCACTACGTCTGCCGGCACGACTACCGCGCGGCCTCCGCCTCGTTCGTGCAGGCCTCGCGCCTTCCCGGCCATCCCGAGTACGTGGAGCGCTTCGCGGCGTTCTCGAGCCAGCGGGCCGGCGATCGGAACCTCGCGATCCTCCTCTGGCGCCGCGTGCTCGCCCAGGGCAACCGCTACATGCAGGAGGTCGCCCGTCGCGAGCTCGAGGCGCTCGGCGCCCCGGAGACGCTGCCGTGACCCCGCGCGCGCTCCTCGAGTGGGTCGCCTTTCCGCTGGGGCTCGTGCTCGGCTCGTTCCTGAACGTCGTGATCGCGCGGCTCCCGCGCGGCGAGTCGATCGTGTCGCCGCCCTCGCACTGCCCGCGCTGCAAGACGCCGATCCGCCCCTGGGACAACGTCCCCGTCCTGTCGTGGCTCCTGCTCGGAGGCCGGTGCCGTTCCTGCCGGAAGCCGATCTCCTGGCGCTATCCGGTCGTGGAGCTGACGGCGGGGATCCTTCTCTGGCTGCTCGCGCGGCATGCCGGGAACCCGACCCTCCTCCTGCCGCAGGCGCTCTTCGTCCTCGCGCTCGTGGCGGTGGCCTGGATCGACTTCGACACGCGCACGATCCCCGACGCGCTCACGATCCCGGGCGTGGGGCTCGGCCTGGCGGCGAGCCTCTTCGGTCCGCCGGGGCTCGTGGCGGCGCTCGCGGGCGCGGTGGCCGGCGGATTCAGTCTCTGGCTCGTCGGCGCGCTCTACGAGCGCGCGACGGGCGTGCCGGGGATGGGCGGCGGCGACGTGAAGCTCGCGGCGATGATGGGCGCGTTCCTCGGAGCGGGGGGCGTCTTCGGCGCGATCTTCCTCGCATCGTTCGCCGGCTCGATCTTCGGAGTCCTGCTGATCGTGCGCGGGAAGGGCGGAAAGCGGAGCGCGATCCCGTTCGGGACGTTCCTCGCGCCGTCGGCGGTCGCGCTCCTCCTCTACGGGGAGGCGCTCTTCCGCTGGTACCGCTCGCTCCTCCCCTGACGCGCGTGCGGATTGCACGTGATGCGTGCCGGCCCGTGGAACGCCGCGGTCGCGACGATGGCTCGATCGCGCCACGCGCGGAAAAAAAGCGCTGGTTCCGGCCGTGGAGGACGTGCCCGGAGCCGCCGGAGCGTCACTTGGGCCCTGGCATGCTCGTTGCGTATTCGTAGTCCCGGACGACTCATATCCATGGAGGAACCGATGATGGAAGGCCGCTTCCGGGCCTCGGCGCGGCGTCCAGCGCGCGCCGCCGCCGGCTTCACGCTGGTCGAGCTGGCCATCGTGCTCGTGATCTTCGGGATCGTCTCGGCGATCGCGGTGCCGGGCCTCAACAAGTTCCTGCGCTCCCTCGAGCTGGACGGCGAGGTGCAGGGCTTTGCCACGACGCTGCGGGTCGTGCGCCAGCGCTCCATCACCGAGAACAACAACTACGTCATCTACTGGAGCGCGACGGAGCGGAAGCTCAAATGGTGGGACGACGACAACAACAACGGCGTGCAGGACGGACCCGAGAAGTCGGGCGCGACCTCGGCCCTGGCGAACTGGATCACGGTGACCAACTCCAGCACGAACCCCTTCCCGTCGGACACGGTGACGTTCACGCCGAACGGGAGCGCCAGCGTCTCGGGGAGCGTCCTCTACTCCAACACGGAGGGGTACACGCGATCGGTCTCGGTCGTGCGCCCCACCGGCATGGTGACCGTCCAATGACGCGCCGCCGGCAGCGCCGCGCGCGCGCCCGCCGCACGGCGGGCTTCAGCCTCATCGAGGTGCTCTTCGCGCTCACGTTCCTCGCCGTCGGCATCCTGGCCGTCGCCTCGATGATCCCGGCCGGCACGAAGGGCGTGACCCAGAGCCGCGTGATCACGAGCTCCTTGATGGCGGCCCAGATGAAGATGGAGGACCTGCGCGGCACGGCGTTCCAGTCGCTCAACGCCGGGACCTTCACCGACACCGTTTCCGTCTTCACCCGCACGTGGGTGGTGACCGACTCGATTCCCATGGCCGGATGCAAGCGCATCAAGGTCACGTCGGGCTGGATCAACAACCAGGGCGCGCAGAGCACCGTCCTGACCAGCTACGTGACCAAGTGACCCGGGGCAGGGAGCCCAGCACCCGAGGTGACATCGTGAACGCAACTCGCGCCAAGGCAAGCCCCGGCTTCACGCTGGTGGAGATCACGATCGCCGTGCTGCTCTTCGCGCTGGTGATCGGGTCGATCTATCAGATCTACATCCGCGGCGAGCGCTCCCAGCAGGTCGGCCTCGAGCTCGCCGAAGCGAACCAGAACGCGCGCAGCGGCGTCGACCTGATGGCCCGCGAGCTGCGCTCGGCGGGGTACGGGATCAATCCGTCGGTGCAGCCCTCGATCGTGACGGCGTCGCAGTACCGCGTGACGTTCGCGCTCGACATGAACGGCAACGGGCAGATCGACATGGGCGAGGTCATCACCTACTTCCTCGACCCGAACGCGAGCGATCCGCTCGTGGCCTCGAGCCCGAACCCGTACGACTTCGTGCTGCGGCGCAAGGTCGGCACGGGGGGCGACTCCCTCGCGGCCCCGGTCTCGGGCCAGGGCGAGATCGTCGCGTACGGGCTCACGCAGCGCACCGCCGACAACGTCACGGCGAAGAACGTGCCGCTGTTCTCCTACCGCGACGCGAACAACGTCGCGCTCGAGCTCAAGGCGGGGACGTCGAACGATCCGGCCGGCGTCTTCTACGGGAAGACCGTGGCCAACGCCGACCTGGGCATCCCGACCGGGCCGAACACCTCGAGCAATGTGAAGACGGTCCTGCTCAACATGGTGACCGAGACGAAGCAGAAGAACGTGCAGACCGGCGGCTACGATCGCGTCACGATCGGGACCTCGGTCGAGCCGCGCAACTTCCCGTTCATCGCGCAGGCGAACCAGACGTACGCGGCGAACACGGGCGCCACGGGCGGAACGGGCGGCACCGGCACGGGGAGCGGAACGGGCACGGGCACCTCCACCAGCACCAGCACCGGGACCGGGACGGGCACCGGTACGGGCACCGGCACGGGCACGGGCCTTCCGCCGAGCCAGCCGCCGATCCACATCTCGACCGACCGAGTCCTCTCGCTCGCGCTCGCCGACCTCGACGAGTACGACTCGCAGGAAGGGTCGGCCACGACGCAGAACGACCAGCATGATCTCGACATCATCGTCGGCACGCGCGCCAGCGGCACGGCGAACATCCGCGTCTGGTGGAACGGGCAGCCCGGCAAGTACACCGGCAACGTCTACTATCGGAGCACCGAGAGCTACATGGGGAACGCCTCGTACGACGTCCAGGCCATCGGGGCCGCCGACCTCGACGGGTCGGGAAACAACACCCGAGACGTCGTCACCGGCGTCCTCACCGGCACCGGCACGGGCCGCTTCCAGGTCTGGTTGAACCAGTGCTTCGGCCAGGCGGGGCAGGTCCGCGGAGAGGTCGGCGTGGTCGCGAATCCGACGACGCCCAACAGCTCGTATTACGACAACCCCGGCACCGGCGAGGTGAAGGGGCTCGCGCTCGGAGACCTGAACTCGGACGGCAGGATCGACGTCGTGATCGGGACCAAGACGGCGAGCAACACCGGCAAGGTCGAGGTCTGGTGGGGGAACGGCGACGGCACCTTCTCGCACAGCGCGATGTCCGACGTCTACGCGGCGAGCGGCGAGGTGCGGAGCGTCGCGATCCGCGACATGAACCTGGACGGCTATCCCGACATCGTGATCGGCACCAAGACGAACACGGCCGACACGCAGGGGAACATCGACATCTTCTACAACAACGCGCTCTCGATCGTTCGCTTCACGACCGTCTACACGGTCGCGTCGGGCGGCTCGGTCTACGCGATCAAGGTGAACCGGATGGATTCCGACGGCTACGCCGATGTCGTCACGGCGGTCAAGACGGGCGCCTCCACCGGCCAGGTCGAGTTCTGGCACAACAACGGCACCATGGTGGGCGCCCTGACGCGCCAGGACGTGCAGGCGACCCCCGGCCCGGCGATCTCCCTCGCGATCGGCCCGATGGACTATGGGAACACGAGCAACGACGTCGTGGTCGGCACCGCGGGCGCGGGCGGCGGCATCCCGCCGGCCGTGCAGATGTTCTTCTGCAATCCGACGGCCGTGGGCGGCGCGGTCATTCCGAACTTCTACAACTGGGCCGACGCGAACGCGGGCGGCCCCGTGAACGCGCTCGCCGTCGGGAAGCTGGAATGCTCCCAGGACCAGCTCGACAACGACCCGCTCTACGACATCGTCGCGGGCACCGCCACGAGCAGCAGCACCGGCGACGTCGTGATCTACCTGAACCCCTACGCGTCCACGATCCTACCGTGACGCAGGAGGAGACGACCCGTGCGTGAGCCGATCCAGGGATGGACGGATGCGCCCTCGCGGGCGCGATCGGAGGCGGGGAATGCCCTCGTGATCGCGCTCCTGGTGCTGATGGTGCTGACCTCGGCCGGCGTCGCCTACATTGCGGTGACGAAATCGGAGAAGCAGATCGCGGGGAACACGATGACGGCGAGCCAGGCGATGTACGCGGCCGAAGCGGGAATCGCGGAGGGACTCCACCGCATGGCGTTCCCGGCCGAGTCGCTCAACTACATCGGCCCCTCCGGCACTCCGGTCGCCGGATGGGGAAAGTACATCGTGATGACGAGCGGGGCGAGCCTCCTCGACCCGAACCGGGCCGCGCTCGCCTCCGACGGGCTCGACAACAACGGGAACGGCTTCGTGGACGAATCGGGCGAGGCCTATCCGGAGGTGCTCACGAAGCAGACCGTGAACGCGAGCGCGCTGGTCTATCCCTGGGTGCGCGTCGAGTACAAGACCCAGGGGGGGCAGCTCGTGCGCTTTGGCGACGCGGACAAGAACCCGATGACGCCTCCGATCCAGAATCTCCAGTACGGCGCGCCGGTGCTCCGGATCACCGCGTCGGGGCGTCGCGGGAACGCGGCCAAGACGCTCGAAGCCGAGGCGGTCCGCTTCCCGATCATCTCGGCCGAGGCGCCGCTCTGGGCGGGTGGTCACATGACGTTCAACGGAAACGCCCTCCTCATCGACGGTCACGACCACTACGCCGCGTCGCCGAACGACACGATCCCGGGGGCCCCGCCGGCCCCGGCCGTCCTCACCGAGGGACCGACGTCGGACGCGGCCCTGACCACGCTGCAGCAGGACAACGTGACGGGCGCGGGCGGGGACAACAGCGTGACGCAGTCGGCGTACAAGTACGACTTCAACCAACTCTGGTCGCAGCTCTCCCAGATGGCGGACTACACGTACACGGGTCCGCTCACCTTCGGCTCGAGCGCGCCCACCCTGGGCACGCTCGCGAATCCCAAGGTGATCGCCGTGAACGGCAACCTGGCCGTCAACGGCACCTGGACGGGCGCGGGAATCCTGATCGTGAACGGCAACCTCGCCATGGGCGGCGGATGCCAGTTCAAGGGGATCGTGGTCTGCACCGGCGACCTCACGATGACCGGAGGCGGGCCCGCCGATGTGGCCCGCATCATCGGGGCCGTCATCTACCAGGGGACGCTCGTCAATGCCTCGAGCTTCAGCGGATCGGGCCGGATCTGGTACTCGAGCGAGGCCGTCAACTCCGCGCTCAACGTGAGCCGGTACACGCTCGCCTGGTGGCGCGAGCGCTAAGCCACGGACGGCGAACGAGAGGGGTAGCGTCATGAACCGCATCGTCACGTCGCGCAGCCGTCGGGACGGAGAGGCCGGGAACGCGCTGGTCATCGCCCTCCTCGTGCTCTTCCTGCTCACGTCCCTGGGCGTTTCCTACATCGCCGTCACCAAGGGCGACAAGCAGGTGGCGGGGAACCAGCTGACGTCGAGCCAGGCCTTCTCGAACGCGGAAGCCGGAATCTCGGAGGCGCTCATCCGGATGTCCTATCCGAACGTGAACTCCAGCACCTATCCCGGATGGCCGACCGAGTCGATCGGCAACTACCACTCCGGCTGGGGGCGCTACATCGTCACCGATCCCGGCAACTCGGGGCTCGATCCCCAGTACAACGCGACGCTCACCGACGGGCTCGACAACGATCTCGACGCGGCCGTCGACGAGTCCAGCGAGCACTACCCCGAGATCGGCTCGAAGCAGAACGACCCCTCGCTGGGTCTCGGCCTCGCGAACCGGCTCGACTACCCGTGGGTCAAGATCCGCTACAAGCTGAACGGCGCGAACCAGATCCTCCTGTTCGGCGACGACGACAACAATCCGCTCACGCCGCCGAAGGAGAACCTGGTGCGCGGCGTGCCCGAGATCATCATCACCAGCGCGGGCAGGCGCGGCACCGGGCAGAAGATCGTGACCGTGGAGGCGGTGAAGTGGCCGCTCCCGCCGACCCCCGGCTCGGTCTACACCGAGGGGCCGATGACCTTCAACGGCGCGGCGTTCTACGTCGACGGCCACGACCACAACTACACGGCGCCGTTCGACACGATCGCCGGCGCCGCGTCCCTGCCCGGCATCTCGACCACGAACACGGCGACGAGCATCACGAACAACCTGAACGGGCAGCAGTCGGACAACGTGCTCGGCTCCGGGGCGAGCCCCAGCGTCGCGACCTCGCCCGTGAACCTCGACCTCCAGGCCGAGGCGGCCGCCTGGGACGCCATGGCCGACATCACGCTGAACGGAACGCAGACCAACCCGAGCACCGTGGGCTGGGGAACCGTCAGCCCGATGAACCCGAAGATCGTCCACATCGCGAGCGGCGACCTGCACGAATCGGGCATCGCGAGCGGGTGCGGCGTGCTCGTCGTCGACGGCGACTTCGTCCTGAGCGGCTCGTTCAGCTGGTACGGGGTGGTGATCGTGCTCGGCAACGTGCAGGTGACGGGCGGTGGCGCCACGAAGCAGATCATCGGCGCGCTGATGGTGCAGGGCGGCATCGGCTCGGCCCTGAACGGAAACATCAAGTGCCTCTACTCGAGCGCGATGATCAGCCAGCTGAGCTCGCTCACGCGCTACGAGGTCTCGTCGTGGATCGACCAGTAGGCGCGTGACGGAGGCGCGTCCCGCGCGCCCCCGCTACTGCGCCAGCCAGATGTGGAAGGGAGCGAAGTTGCCCACGTCGCTCCCTTCCACGCTTCCGGCCGATTCGGCCTCGCGCGCGAGCGTGAACGTGGGGCGCGCCCGGGTCAGCAGGCGCCCGGGCACCGCGAACGACGGCTCGACCCAGAACGTGTCGGAGCGGGCGATCGACCAGAGCCCCGCGTCCCTGCCGTCCACCCGCACGCGGATTCGGCTCGGATACCAGGCGTCGGTGCGCGCGACCAGGGTGAGGTCGCGCCCGGGCGTCACGTTCGCGCGGAAGGTCTCCGACCCGTAGCAGATCCGGCCGCCGTCGGCGATCGGGCGTGTCGGGCGGTCGGCGAACGCGTAGAGACGGAGCACGTCCTTGGCCTCGGGATCGGCGCGCCACTCGTGCCGCCGCTCGTCCTCGAGCCAGGCGAGGTCGAGCGAATCGACGAGACGCTTCCCGCCGAGCACGGCAGAGGAGGCGAGCGGCCGGTCGGTCCCGGCGACGTCGATCCACGACGCCGGATAGACGATCATGTCGGGCCCGCCGCAGATCGTGTTGAAGTCGAGGTGCGCGTGGAAGGCCTCGGGGCCGAGGAGGCCGCTCTCCCGCCAGTAGGGGAACCAACCCGGGTAGATGGCGAAGTAGGTCGGACGCCGGGAGACCGGCTCGCGACGCACGTGCTCGAAGAGGCATCCCAGCCCCGAGCGGTAGACGCGCGCGTAGCCCGCCGACGTGAGGCCGATCAGGTCCACCGTCTGGCGCCGTCCGTAGTAGGCGATCGCGCCGGCGTCGTTCAGCCCCACGATGGCGTCCTTCGGAAGACTCCGATCGATCCAGCGCCCGATCGCGACCTGCTGGTGGAGGATGTTCTCGCAGTTGTGCGCGTAGAACTCGATCACGCGCCCCTGCGTCGGGACGAGATTCGGAATCCAGACCGCGAGCGGCGCGGCGGCGAGGAGGACGGCCGCCGGGATCGCCGCCGCGCGCGGGAGCCGCTCGGCCGCGAGCTGGGCGAGACGGCCCCACCCCGCGGCCACGAGGAGGAGGACGAGCGGGTAGAGGCCCTGGAGATAGCGGTAGAGATGGACGTACCAGAAGGTCGGGAGCGACTCGATCAGGATCCCGGCGACGAGGAGCGGGACGAGTGCTATGCCGCCCGACCGGCGCCTCCGGCGCGGGAAGAAGGAGAGCGCGAGGAAGAGCGCGATCCCGACGCCGTTCACGAGGGCAAGAGCGGGGGGATGGAACTTCATCGTGACGTCCTCGAGCTGCATCATCCCGAGATAGATCTTCCCGATGAGGAGCCAGACCTTGGGCGCGCCCTCGAGATAGGTGAGCCGCGTGTCGCGATACGGCTCGGAGAAGATCGATTTCGCCTGGCTGCTCGTCGACTCGATGGACCCAGCAACGATCAGATTCACGAGGAACGGGATTGCGGCCGCGACGAAGGGGAGGAGGAGGTCGACGCCGGGTCGCGGCGGCTCCCCGCCGGCCGCGCGCGCGCGGCGCGCGGCGCGGCGGCGGTCGGCCAGCATGAGGAGCCCGAAGACTCCGGCGAGGACCGCTCCCTCGGGGCGCGCGGCCGCGAGCGCGAAGAGCCACCAGCGGAGCGACCGGAAGCGGGCGGCCTCCCGCTCGAGGAGATAGGCCCGGAACGAGGCGAGGAGCACCGTGCCGTAGAGGGCGATCTCCATCCCGCTCATGTACCCCCAGAGAAGGAAGGGGCTCATGAGGAAGAGGAGAACGGCCAGCGTTCCTCCCGCGGCGCCGCCGAGCCGCGATCCGAGGCGCGCGAGCAGGAGCGCGCTCAGCACGTATCCCGCGAGCCCCAGCGCGAGCGCCCAGGCGATGCAGAGGGAGGGCTCGAGATGGAGGAGGTGCGGCGGCACGAGGAGCAGCGGATAGGCGAGGCTCGTCGCCCCCGTGGTCGGCGCGTTCCCCGGCGTGTAGACGAAGGGATGCCCCTCGGCGAGGGAGCGCGCGTACTGGAGGTAGATGAAGCTGTCGTCGAGCGGGAGGCAGATCTCGTTTCCCGTGAGCGTGTGCTCGAACCGGAGGACGCGGCCGGCGTGGAAGGCGGTGACCCCGACGAGGGCGAGCGCCAGGACGACCAGCCCCGCGCGGCGCGGGAGCCGCGGCATCGCGCTCACCGTCGCGCCGCCGGCCGGCCTGGCTGCGCCAGGCGCGCCGAAGCGGAGTCGGCGCGCTCGGGAAGGAGCCGGACCCGGTAGAACGGATCCGGGGCGTATCCGGCCGGCTCGAGCGCGAAGATCGGCAGGAGCCCCGGGTCGCGGCGCACGAGATAGACGGGCCGCTTCCGGATGTTGCGCGCGATGAGGCGGTTCATCATGGCGTCCAGCGTGCCGGGATAGGGAGGCATCGCGAGGGTGGGGTCGACGCGCACGAGGTGGCCGCGGTACCACGGCCAGACGAGCAGGTACTTGTAGGCGACCGTGAGCCCGGGATGGCTCGTCCGGAACTCGGTCGCCTTGTAGAACCAGAGCGCGAACGTCCGCCCGTCGTACTCGCTCACGACGAGCGCGTTCGGCTCGACCGCCTCGAGATTCCGGTGCGCCCAGACCCACGGGCGGACGTCGCGCGAGGCGTCGACGTCGCTCCAGTGCGCGACGGCCTCGTACCCGCACCCGGCGAGCGCCAGGGCGAGGAGCCCCCCGGCGGCCGCGGCGGGAGCCCGCCGCCAGAGGCCGGCCCATCCTGCCGCGGCCACCGCGCAGGCCACGTAGAAGACCGGCATCCAGTACCCCACGTCGTCGGGGATCGAGTAGACCGAGAGGAGCGCCGCCGCCACGAGGCCGGCGGCCAGAACCGGCAGGAGCCCCCGTGGGCGCGTCCACGCCGCCGCGGCGATCCCGCCGGCCAGCGGAACGACCGTCCATCCGAAGTCCAGCCACCACCGCCCGGGGAGGAGATGGCTCGCCACGGCCACCGGATCCCTCCCGAAGAAGTGCGACCGGTACTGCGCGCCGCTCAGGACCCACCAGAGCCGCTCCGGCGTGTTCGGCGCCCCCCAGGAGAACTCGGGACCCCGGGCCGCCCGGATCGGCAGGTAGAGATCGAGGGTGAGCCCCCAGGCCAGGAGAAGGAGCGAAAGAACGGTCTCGGACAGGCCGATCTTCCGGCGTAGCGCAAGCCGCACCGCGACGGTGAAGACGGCCGCCGCGGCCGCGAGCAGCAGCAGGTGATTCGTAAGGCCGAGGCCGAGGAGGAACGCCGCGAGCATCAGGTGGCGCGCGCTCCCCGCGCGGTCGGCGCGCGCGGACGCCCAGAGCGTCGCGCCGAAGAACGCGGCGTTCAGCGTGTAGACCTCGGAGAGGACGCTCTGGCTCCAGGCGCCGCGCGAGAAGGCGTACGCGAGCGCGGCGGCGACGGCGGCGGCGATCGCGGGCGCGCCGGCTCCTCGCGGGCGCGCGGCTGGCTCGGCGGGTTCCGATCCGGCGGACCGCTCCTCGCGCGGCGACGTGAGCTCGAGCGCCACGAGCGTGAGGAAGAAGACGCTCGCGGCGCCCGCGAGCGCGGCGATCAGGTTGATGCGGAACGCGACCGCGCCGACGGGAATCAGGGACGCGGTGCGTCCGAGCAGCGTGAAGAGCGGGTAGCCGGTCGGGTGGGGGATGCCGAGCGTGGCGGAGGCGGCGAGCAGATCGCCCGAGTCCTCTCCCAGGTTCACCCACGCGACCGTGGGCGAGAGTGTCTGGACGTAGACCCAGAGCGCCAGGAGGGCTGCGACCCAAGCGGCGCCGAGGGCGGACCGGGGCATGCGGCGCACCGTAGCAGACGCTTCGGCGGGCGGTCAACGCGGGGCGGGGTGGCGGAGCGGGGGAGCGGCGGCGCCGGAAGTTGCCGGTCCAGTGGCCGGGGGAACGTGCGGAATGCACGCACCGGCGCCGGCCTCGATGCAGAGCGCGGGCCCCGATGCGGGGGAGCGTAAGCGGTTTGCTTCAAATGACTTACATTGCGACGGTGGGACGCTGTGGCATGGAAGTTGCTCGATGGAGCCACGGCTTTCCGCAGTCGGGTGCGGGAACGCCTCATCCCACCACATCGCGGAGCACGACATGTTCGGCAGGAAGAAGAGCACGGTGGGTCTCGACATCGGGTCGAGCTCGATCAAGGTGGCCGAGATCGTGCAGGACCGCGGCAACGACCGCCTGGTGAACTACGGCATTTCCGAGCCGCTCAGCGAAGCGATCGTGGACGGCGAGATCATGGACCGCCAGATGGTCCACGAGGCGATCACCAATCTCATCGAATCCCGCCAGATCAAGAACCGGAACGTCGTGACCGCCGTGTCGGGCCGCGCCGTCATCGTGAAGAAGATCCTCATGGATCGGCTCTCCGAGGAGGACGCGAAGGAGGCGATCCAGTGGGAGGCGGAGCAGCACGTCCCCTACGACATCAACGACGTCTCGCTCGACTTCCAGATCATCAATCCGAACGTCGACCAGAAGAAGATGCAGGTGCTCCTGGTCGCGGCGAAGAAGGACATGATCGCGAACCACGCCGAGATCATCAAGGAGGCGGGGCTCACGCCGTCGATCATCGACGTCGACTCCTTCGCGATCCAGAACGCCATCGAGGCCAACTACGACCTCCACTCCGAGGAGACGCTCGCGCTCATCAACATCGGGGCGGAGATCACGAACCTGAACATCGTGAAGAACCAGACGCCGCACTTCACGAAGGACCTCTCGGTGGGCGCGAACTCGTTCGTCGAGGGGATTCAGCGCAAGTACAACGTGAGCCAGGCCGAGGCGCTGAGCGCCCTGCGCGGCCGCGGCGACGGCGCGATCGACGTGGCGTCGATCGTCCAGGCGACGTGCGAGGACCTCTCGGTGCAGATCGACCGGGCGATCGCCTATCTCCGGTCGGCCGGCGACGCCGACCGCGTGGACCGGATCCTGATCTCGGGCGGGAGCGCGCGGGTCCCCGGACTCGCCGAGTTCCTGAACGTGCGGCATCAAGTACCGGTCGAGATCGTGAATCCGCTCCAGCGGCTGCTCGTGGATCCCGGTCTCTTCGACGGCGACTCGCCCGACAGCGTGGGCCCCGTGCTCACCGTGGCGATCGGCCTCGCGCTGCGATAGGGGGACGCCATGATCCGCATCAATCTGCTGCCCAGGGAAGAGCGACAGGTCCGCCGGAGCTTCCAGCTCCCGAAGGTGGGCGCGATCATGCCGGTGCTGGCGCTCCTGCTGGTCGCGGCCCTGTTCACCGCGTTCTCGGTCGTGCAGGCGATGCAGGTGAGCCGGCTCAAGTCGGACATCGCGCGCGCCGAGCGCGAGGCCGAGCGCCTCCGCCCGCAGATCCAGACGATCAACGAGCTGACGCAGAAGCGGGAGGAGGTCACGCGGCGCCTCAACGTGATCACCCAGCTGGACAAGACGCGGCTCTGGCGCGTCCGGCTGGTCGACGAGCTCTCGAAGTGTGTCCCCGACCACCTCTGGCTCACGAGCTACGAGGAGACGGGGCCAACCACGGTGAAGGTCGAAGGCGTCACCTTCTCGAATCTGATCGTCGCCGACTTCATGTCGCGCCTCGAGGCGTCGCCGCTCTACGGCAACGTCGACCTGGTCGTGGCGGAGAAGGGCACGATCGATCAGCGGAACGTCGTGAAGTTCACGATCACCGCGTCGATGACCCTGTAGGCGGCGAGGAGCGACGGCGATGGCATTGGACCTCAAGGATCCGAAGACCCAGAGGATGGTCCTGATCGGCCTCGGGACCGCGGCGCTCGTCTATCTCTACGTGTTCGCGGACTTCGTCCCGTTCAACTACCGGGCGCGGTCGAAGGAGATCGGCACGCTCCGGGCCGAGTACACGCAGAAGGCGAACGAGCTCTCGAAGGCGCAGCAGCTCGTGAACCGCCTCCCCGAGCTGAAGCGCGAGTTCGCGCTCCTGAACCAGCGCTGGGCGGTCGCCCAGGAGCTCCTGCCGACCCAGAAGGAAGTGGCGAGCCTGCTGCGCAAGGTGACGCTGGCGGGGCAGGAGTCGGGCATCAAGTTCGTGCTCTTCAAGCCGGGTACTCCGACGCCGCAGGCGTACTTCACTGAAAACCCGGTGCAGGTCACGGTGACCGGCGGCTTCCATCACACCGGCACGTTCTTCAGCGAGATCGCCGAGCTCTCGCGGCTCGTGAACGTATCGCAGCTCAAGCTCCACGGATTCGATAAGGGCGACGTCGACGAGACGGTGCAGGCCGACTTCATCGCGACCGCCTACACGCTGGCCGAGGGGACCCCCCATGAACCTGCCAAGCAGCCTGGCGCTGCCACGAAGTAGCTTCTTCCGGAGCCGCGTCGGCATCCTGGCGCTGGCTCTGGTCGCCGTCCTGTTGGGCGGCGCCGCCTGGTTCGCGCTGCGCCCGATCGCGCCGCCGGTCCTGCCGACTCCGGCGACGTCGCCGGACGCGCAGGCGCCGGTCCGCGCGCTGCCGCGCGTGGCGAAGGTGGCGAAGGCGCCCCCGGCTCCGGCCCCGGCCATCGTGCAGCTTCCGATCGAGACCTACGGGCCGCTCACCACGGGAGAAGCGTGGCGCGGCATTCCGAATCCCGCGGCGACGGCCGCGGCCGCCGCGGCGGCCGCCTCGCCGGCGAATCCGAACGCGGTCCCC
>JBLMWD010000124.1:0-36838 GCA_050257045.1 Bacteroidota bacterium
AAGACGAGCCCCACGAAGTCGGCGCCCAAGTCGAGCGCCGCGCGGGCGTCCTCGGCCCGGGTGATGCCGCAGACCTTGATGCGCGTCCTCACATCGCCTCCGATCCAAAGAGGGCGGCGTAGCCTTCCGCGACGCTCCCCGATCGGAGGAGCGATTCCCCCACGAGCACGGCGTCCGCTCCCAGCCGTCCGATCCGCTCGACGGCCGCGCGCTCCTTGTAGCCGCTCTCCGCGACGCGCACGCGATCGGGCGGTAGGAGCGGCAGGAGCGCCTCCGCCTGTCCCGGCCGCATCGCGAGCGTCCGGAGATCGCGATTGTTCACGCCGATCGCGCCCGGCACGGCGAGCGCCGCCTCGATCTCACTCGCCTCGTGCACCTCGACGAGCGGCGCGATCCCGAGCTCGACCATCAGCGCCGCGTAGTCGCCGAGCTGCTTCCGGTCGAGCGCGGCCACGATGAGGAGCGCCGCGTCGGCGCCGCGGGCCCCGGCCTCCCAGATCTGGTGCTCGTGCACCACGAAATCCTTGAGGAGCGCCGGGAGCGTGACGGCCTCCCGCACGCGCGCGAGGTCGTCGAGCGAGCCGAGGAAGCGCGCCGGCTCGGTGAGGACCGAGATCGCCGCGGCCCCACAGCCGTCGTACTCGCGTGCGAGCGCCGCGGGATCGTAGTCGGCCTGGAGCATCCCCGCCGAGGGCGAGGCGCGCTTCACCTCGGCGATGACGCGGAGCGGTGTTCCCGCTTCGCGCCGGAGCGCCGCGAGGAACGGCCGGCGCTCGGCGCGGAGCGCCTCGGCTTCGGCGCGGAGCGCCGCGCGCGAGGGGCCGGTCTCGGCGTCCCGGCGGACGCGCTCGAGCCGCTCGCGCACGATGGTCTGGAGGAAGTCGCTCATTCGCTCACTCGCTCGGGGCCTTCTTCGAGAGCTCGACGTAGCGATCGAGCACGCGCAGGGCATCCCCGCGGTCGATCGATTCGGCCGCGCGCGCCCCTCCCTCCTCCAGAGTGGGCGCCTTCCCCGCGATCCAGAGCGCCGCGGCGGCGTTCAGGATCACGGCGTCGCGCCGCGGCCCGTTCTCTCCCGCGAGGACCTCCCGGAGCATGGCGGCGTTCCGCGCGGCGTCCCCGCCGCGGAGGGCTTCGGGCGGCGCCTCGGCGAGCCCGAGCGCGTCGTGGCGGATCGTGCGCGCGACCGCCACGACGCCGCCGGTCACCGAGCGCGCCGCTTCCGCGGCGATGTTCCCCGGAGCGAGCGCGAGCTCGTCGAGGCCTCCTGCGCCGTGGACGACGAGCGCGCGCGCCGCGCCGAGGCCGCCGAGGACGCGCGCCATCGGCTCGACGCGCTCGCGGTCGGGGACCCCGACCAGCTGGTGCGTCGCGCGCGCCGGATTGGCGAGCGGGCCGAGCCAGTTGAAGAGGGTGCGGAAGCCGAGCGCCTGCCGCACGCCGGCGACCCGCCGCATTGCGGGATGGAAGCGGCGCGCGTAGAGGAACGTGAAGCCGGTCGCCTCCAGGACGCCGGCCGCGCCTTCGGGGCCGAGGTCGATGTGCGCGCCCAGCTCCTCGAGCACGTCGGCGCTCCCGCAGGAGCTCGAGACCGACCGGTTCCCGTGCTTCGCCACGGGCACCCCCGCGCCGGCCACGACGAACGCCACCGTGGTCGAGACGTTGAACGAGTGGTGGCCGTCGCCGCCGGTGCCGCAGGTGTCGAAGAGCGGGCCGCCCGGCGCGTGGAACGGGACGGCCTCCGCGCGGAGCGCTTCCGCTCCACCCCAGAGCTCCGCCTCGGTCTCGCCCCGCTGCGCGAGGAGGGTGAGGAAGGAGGCCACGAGGCCGTCCTCGCTCTCCCCGCGCACCATGGAGCGGACCGCCGCGGCGGCCTCGCCGCGCGAGAGGGTCTCACCGGCGAGGAGACGGGGAAGGAGATCCCGGATCATCGGAAGTCGGGGGTCATGGGAGGTCGCGGAGGCTAGCGGCCCGGCGCCGCCGCAGCGCGCGCGGCCGTCGCGGCCGGGCCCGGGACGAACCGGAGGAAGTTCCGGAGCAGCTCCTTGCCGTGCGTCGTGAGAATCGACTCGGGATGGAACTGGACCCCCCACGTCTCGTGGTCCTTGTGGCGGATCGCCATGATCTCGTTCTCGGGAGTCCAGGCCACGATCGAGAGCGCCTCGGGGAGGCCCTCGCGCGCAACGATCAGCGAGTGGTAGCGCGTCGCCTGGAAGGGATTGTCGACGTCGAGGAAGATCCCGCGCCCCGTGTGGATGATCGCGGAGGTCTTCCCGTGCACGAGCCGCTCCGCCCGGACGACCCGCCCGCCGAAGACCTCGCCGATGCACTGGTGGCCCAGGCAGACGCCGAGGATCGGGATCTGTCCCGCCGCCCGCCGGATCAGCTCCTTGCTGATCCCAGCGTCGTCGGGGCGGCCCGGACCGGGCGAGATCACGATCGCGTCCGGCTTCAAGGCCACCGCCTGGTCGACGGTGATCTCGTCGTTCCGGACCACGCGCGGCGTCTCCCGGAGCTCGCCCAGGTACTGGACGAGGTTCCAGGTGAACGAGTCGTAGTTGTCGATCATCAGGATCACGCGTCGAGCCCCCGCGCAGCGAGGCGCACCGCCTCCTCCACCGCGCGCGCCTTGTTCCGCGTCTCGGCCCATTCCTCCTCGGGGTCGGAGTCGGCCACGATGCCGGCCCCCACCCCGAGATGGACGCGCCCTCCCTCGAACGTCGCGGTCCGGATGGTGATGCAGAAGTCGGCGTTCCCGTGGAAATCGAAGTAGCCCATCGCGCCGGCGTAGGCGCCGCGCCGCGACGGCTCGAGCGATTCGATGATTTCCATGGCGCGCTTCTTGGGAGCCCCGCTCACGGTCCCGGCCGGGAAGCACGCGCGAAGCACGTCGAAGGGGCCGAGCCCCTCCCGGAGCTTCGCCTCCACGTGGCTCACGAGGTGCATGACGTGCGAGTAGCGCTCGACGGTCAGGAACTCCGTGGTGCGCACGCTCCCGATCTCGGCGATGCGGCCGAGGTCGTTCCGTCCGAGGTCCACCAGCATCACGTGCTCGGCCCGGTCCTTCTCGCTCGCGAGGAGGTCCTTCTCGAGCGCGAGGTCCTCCTCCCGCGTCGCCCCGCGCGGCCGGGTCCCCGCGATCGGCCGGAGCGCCACGTTCCGTCCGCTCGTCCGGACGAGGATCTCGGGCGAGGAGCCAGCCACCGAGCGCTCGGGATAGCGGAGGTAGTACATGTAGGGCGAGGGGTTCAGGATCCGCAGCGCGCGGTAGACGTCGAAGGGGCTCACGGCCGCGGTCGCCTCGAGGCGGTGCGCGAGGACCACCTGCACCACGTCCCCCGCGCGGATATGCTCCTTCGCGGTCTCGACGGCGCGCGCATAGCCCTCGTGGCCGAGATTGCTCGTGAACGACACCTCCCCGTTCTTCTTCTCCGACCGCTCCGGCGCGGGCGCCGGCTGCCCCAGCCGGAAGAGCATCTCGTCGATCGCCTGGACCGCCTCGCGGTACGTCCGGTCGGGATCGCCCGAAGGGCGCGTGTTCGCGACGAGCTGGAGGCGATGGCGGAAGTTGTCGAAGGCGAGCACGAGGTCCGGGAAGACGAAGTGGAGGTCGGGCTGCGCGAGATCGTCGGGGATCTGCGCCGGGATCCGCTCGAGGAAGCGGACGTAGTCGTAGCCGACGAGTCCCACGGCGCCGCCGGAAAAGGGCGGAAGCCCCGGGACCGGCGCGGCCTTCACGGAGCCGAGGAGCGCGCGCAGCGACTCGAGCGGGTCCTTGGCCTCGGAGCGCTCGGTGCGCTCCCCGCGGCGGATCTCCACGACGGGGCCCTTGGAGCGGAACTCGATCGAGGGGCGGAAGCCGAGAATCGACCAGCGCCCCCAGGTCTCGCCCCCCTCGAGGCTCTCGAGGAGGAACGCGGCGTCCCCGCGGTTCAGCTTCGCGAACGCCGAGACCGGCGTGTCGAAGTCGGCCAGCACCTCGCGCAGGACCGGCACCAGGTTGTGGTTCCGCGCGAGCGCGCGGTATTCCTCGAGCTTCGGAGTGATCATCCCTTTCCTCGGTTCGCGCGCCGCGCGGGCTCGGTACGGCCGCTTCCCGCCCCGGCGAGGAGCTCCCGCGCCTGTCGCCGCGTCGTCGCGCTCACGCGCGCGCCCGCGAGGAGCCGCGCGATCTCGTCGACGCGCTCCTCCTCCGAGAGCGAGGCCACCGTCGTCGCCGTCCTTCCACCCGCGGCCGCCTTGGAGACGACGAGCTGCCGCTCCGCGTACGCCGCGATGAGCGGCAGGTGCGTGATGACGAGCACCTGACGCTTCGCCGCGAGCTCGCGGAGGAGCCGCCCGACCTCCTCCCCGACGGCCCCGCCGATCCCCTGGTCCACCTCGTCGAAGACGAGCACCGCGACCCGGTCGCGGTCGGCCATGAGCGACTTCACGGCGAGCATCACGCGGGAGAGCTCCCCTCCCGAGGCGATTCTCCGAAGTGGTCGCGGGGGTTCGCCGGGGTTCGGCTGGAACTCGAATTCTATGGCCGGGATCGGAGCAGGGTCAATCGCGGGACGGCCTCCCGGACCCGCCGCGGGCACGGCCCGGAGCGCCGCCTTGCCGAAGCCGAGGCGCGTGAGAAGGGCGCCGGCGGCCCGCCCGAACGCCGTCGCGCGCGCGGCGCGCCGCTCGGAAAGGGCGTCGAGCCGTACGCCGTAGGTCTCGATGCGGCTCGCGAGCGCGCGCTCGAGGCGCGCGGTCTCGGCCGCCCCGGGCTCGAGGGAGCGGACCCGCGCCGCGAGCCCATCCCGGAGCGCGAGGAGCCCCGCGAGGTCGGTGCGATGCTTCCGCTTCAGCCGGTGGATGCGGTCGAGCCTCGCCTCCACGCGCTCGAGGTCGAGCGGCTCCTCGAGGAGCGCGTCGCGCTCGGACTCGGCCCGCGACGCGAGCGAGGCCACAGATTCGGCCGCGGCTTCGGCCGCGGCCGCCACTTCGGCGAGGCCAGGGTCGAGCGCGGCGGCAGCGCGGAGCGCCTTCACGGCGCGCCGGAGCCGCGGGTCGGCCCCGCGCTCCTCGTCGGTGAGATTCCCGAGCGCCTCCGTGAGCCCCTCCACGATCCGCTCCCGGTGCGCGAGCCGCTCGCGGTCGCGGAGAAGCGCCTCCTCCTCTCCCTCCGCCAGCGCGGCGGCCTCGAGCTCCGAGAGGTCGCCTCGGAGGGTCTCCTCCTCGGCGCGGTCCCGCGCCTCGGTCTCCCGCACGGCCTGCAGGCGGCGGCGGTCCTCGAGGATCGCGGCACGCTCCGTCTCGAGCGCGCGCCGCTCTTCGAGCGTCGCGCTCCAGGCGTCGAAGAAGTCGCTCTGGCGCGCGACGTCGAGGAGCTGCTGGTGCTCGTGCTGGCCATGGAGGTCGACGAGGAGGTCTCCCACCGAACGGAGCTGCGTCAGGAGCACGCCGCGGCCGTTCACGAAAGCGCGGGTCTTCCCGTCGGCGGACAGCTCGCGGCGGAGCACCAGCCGTCCTTCCTCGGGCTCGACGTCGAGCTCGGCGAGGGCCGCCACCAGATCGGGGCGATCGGCGAGATCGAACGTCCCCTCGACCGAACCGCGCGCCTCCCCACGCCGGATCCACGCCGGGTCGGCGCGGTCGCCGAGCAGGAGCCCGACCGATCCCAGCACGAGCGACTTCCCCGCGCCGGTCTCGCCGGTGAGGACGTTGAGGCCGGGGGCGAACTCGAGCTCGACCGAGTCGACGAGCGCGAGCCCCTGGATGGAGAGCCAGCGGAGCATGGCCTACTGGTCCGGGAGCCGCCCCCGGGGCGAGGTGGCCCAGGCGAGCTTGGTGCGGAGCACGTCGTAGAAGGACTCGGGCTCGAGCAGGATGAGGGTCGCGCGCCGGCGCGCGCGGCGGATCGTGACCTCGTCGTCGGGGGTGATCGTGCGGGCGATCTGGCCGTCGAGCGTGAGGCTCGCCTGGGGGTGGCCGATCCGCAGGCGGACCTTGATGACCTCGTCGGCCCCGACGAGGAGCGGCCGCCAGGTGACGGTGTGCGGGCTGATCGGCGTGGCGAGGAGCCCCTCGATGGTGGGTCGCACGATCGGGCCGCCCGCCGAGAGCGAGTAGGCGGTCGAGCCGGTGGGGCTCGCCACGATCAGCCCGTCCCCGACCAGGGTCCCGATCTCCTTCCCGCTGATCTTCAGGTCCATCGCGATCACGCGCGAGCGCTCCGAAGGATGGATCACGGCGTCGTTCAACCCGACCTCGGTCCAGACGCGGCGTGAACGGGAGCGGGCGCGCCGCACGGAGGCTTCGACCATGGTCCGCCGCTCGAGCGCGACCTGGCCGCGGAAGAGGCGCTCGAGCGCCGGGTAGAGCGACTCCTGAGCCGTCTCGGTGAGGAAGCCGAGGCCGCCCAGGTTCACGCCGAGGATCGGGACGCCCGCGGTCGAGGCGGCGCGCGCCGCTCCGAGCATCGTCCCGTCCCCGCCGAGGACGAGGATCGCGTCGGACTTGCGGACGAGCGCATCCAGCGAGAGGCCGGCGCCCAGGCCGCGCATGCCGCGCGCGAGGCCGCGCTCCAGCGAGACCTTGCGGCCCTGTCCGCGCACCCAGCGCACGAGCGGCGGCAGGAGCGCGCGCACCCCCTCTTTCCCGCGATTGCCGACGATCCCCAGGTGCCGGGGCGGGCGGATCATGCGTGGGTGGCGATGGGGGCTGCGGGGGTGATCGGTTCCGGTGTCGGGCGCGTCTCGTCGGAGAGGAAGCGGCGGATCTCCGGGGCGAGGAGGTCGGGGTGGAGCCCGGCGGCGAGGAGCAGCGACTCGCGCGAGCCGTGGTCGAAGAAGCGGTCGGGGACGCCGTAGGGACGGGCCCTCAGGCCGTGGATCGGATGGCGCGCGAGGAGCTCGAGAACGGCGTCGCCGAACCCTCCCGGGATGGCCCCCTCCTCGAGCGTCACCACGCGCGGCACGCGGCGCGCCCAGTCGAGGATCATCGTCTCGTCGAGCGGCTTCGCGAAGCGCGCGTTGATCACGGCCGCGTCCACGCCCGAGTCGGCGAGGAGCGCCGCGGTCCTCTGCGCGATCGGGACCATGGTGCCGTAGGCGACGATCACCACGTCGCGTCCCGAGCGGAGCAGCTCCGCCTCGCCGATCGCGACCGGCTGCGGGTTGGGGTCGAGCGGGGCGCCGACACCGTTCCCGCGCGGATAGCGGACCACGATCGGGCCCGTGTCGTGCCCGGCCATGGTGACGAGCATCCGCCGGAATTCGCCCTCGTCCTTCGGCGCCATCAGGACCATGCCGGGGACGCAGCGGAGATAGGCGATGTCGAAGACGCCGTGGTGCGTGGAGCCGTCCTCGCCCACGAGCCCGGCGCGGTCGAGCGCGAAGCGAACCGGCAGCCCCTGCACCGCGACGTCGTGGACGATCTGATCGTAGGCGCGCTGCAGGAACGTGGAGTAGATCGTCACGAAGGGGCGCAGTCCCGCCGCCGCGAGGCCCGCGCCGAAGCAGGTGGCGTGCTGCTCGGCGATCCCGACGTCGTGGAAGCGGTCGGGGAACGTGGTCGCGAACTTGGTGAGCCCGGTGCCGTCGGTCATCGCCGCCGTGATCGCCACCACCTTGGGATCGCGCCGCGCGATCTCGATCATCGTCTGGCCGTAGACCTGCGTGTAGGCGGGTCCGGCGGCGGGAGTCCCCGGCGGCGCGCTCGCGCCCGTCAGCTTGTCGAACGAGGAGACGCCGTGGAACCGGCGCGCGTCCTCCTCGGCGGGCGGGTATCCCTTCCCCTTGCGCGTCAGCGTGTGCAGGATCACCGGTCCCTTGAACTCCTTCAGCTCGTCGAGTACCTGTAACAGCATCGTCAGGTCGTGCCCGTCGATCGGGCCGAAGTACTTGAAGCCGAGCTCCTCGAAGAGGACGTTCGGCACGACGAGGTTCTTCATGCTCTCCTTGATCCGGCTCGCGAGCTTCCGCGCCGTGCCGCCGGCCGGGAGCTTCCCGAGGAGATCCCAGAGGTCCGCCTCGAGCCGGCGGAAGATCGGACCGGCCGTGAGGCGCGTCAGGTACTGCGAGATCGCGCCGACGTTGGGCGAGATCGACATGGAGTTGTCGTTCAGGACCACGAGCAGGTCGGTTCCCGTCGACCCCGCCTGGTTCATCCCCTCGTAGGCGAGGCCCCCCGTGAGCGCGCCGTCCCCCACCACCGCGATCACGCGGTGCTTCTTGCTCTCGAGGTCGCGCGCGCAGGCGAAGCCGAGCCCGGCCGAGATCGCGGTCGAGGCGTGCGCGGTGCCGAACGGGTCGTAGGGGCTCTCCACACGCCGCGGGAAGCCCGAGAGCCCGCCCTCGCGCCGGATCGTGTCGAAGCGGTCGTTCCGCCCCGTCAGGATCTTGTGGCCGTAGGCCTGGTGGCCCACGTCCCAGATCAGGATGTCGTCGGGGGTGTTGAAGACGTAGTGGAGCGCGATCGTGAGCTCCACCGTGCCGAGGCTGGGGGCGAGATGTCCGCCGGTCTTCGAGACGACCGAGAGAATCCGCTCGCGGATCTCGGCGGCCAGCTCGGGGAGCGCTTCGGGGGGAAGACGCTTGAGATCCTGCGGGCTCGCGATGGCGGACAGATGGTTCGTGCTCTCTGCGCTCACGGTCCCCCCGGCGGGCGATAGATGGCGAACGAGAACAGGACGCCGATCACGGCGCCCACCAACACCTCGATCGGCGTATGTCCGAGAAGCTCGCGCAGTCGCTCCGCGGGCGGTCCGGAGAGCTGCACGTGCTCGTGCAGGATCCGGTTGAGCAGGGTCGCCTGGCGGCCGGCCGCGCGCCTGAGCCCCGCGGCGTCGTACATCACGATGAGGCTGAAGTAAAGGACGACGCCGAAGAGGACGGAGCGAAAGCCTTCGCGCAGCCCCACGCAGGTGCTCAATGCCATGACCGAGGCCGCGTGGCTGCTGGGCATGCCGCCGGTTTCCACGAACCGCCGCACGTTGATTTTCCGCTCTTGCACGAGGAAGGTCAACACCTTGCTGAGCTGCACGAGGAAGCCGCAGAGGAGCGCGTGGACGAGCGGATTCGACGTGAATCCCATCAGCGCTCCGCCTCGCTCGGGCCGCGGTGCCTCGTCATCGCGTCCGGTTCCGGAGGAAGGTCGTGAGCGATTCGAACTCCGCGGCGCGCCGCCCGAGCCGCGGCGCGATCCGCGCCGCCTCGTCGAGGAGGCGGTCCACGGCGCGCTCGGCGCGCGCGACCCCGCCGCTCGAGGGCGCGGTCGCCTTTCCGTGCGCGCGGTCCGACCGGACGCTCTTCCCCGTCGCCGCCCGGGTGGAGCGCTCGTTCAGGAGGTCGTCCGTGATCTGGAAGGCGACGCCGATCCGGTCGCCGTAGGCGCCGAAGCGGCGGAGCTGGTCCGTCTTCGCTCCGGCGACCTGGGCGCCGACGAGGAGCGAGCCGCGCAGCAGCATGGCGGTCTTCCGCCGGTGCATCCGGAGCACCCGATCGAACGACACCTTCTTCCGCTCGTAGAGGAGGTCGAGCGCCTGCCCTCCGATCATCCCCTCGTGTCCCGTCGCGACGCAGACCGTGCGGAGGAGGGCGCGCGGGTCTCCGGCGCGCCCCGTGGGGCGCGTGGCGAGGGTCTCGAACGCGAGGGCGAGGAGCGCGTCCCCCGCGAGGATCGCCATCCCCTCCCCGAACACCTTGTGGTTCGTGCGGCGGCCGCGGCGCCAGTCGTCGTCGTCCATCCCGGGGAGATCGTCGTGGATGAGGCTGAAGGTGTGGATCATCTCGAGGGCCGCGGCGGCGTCCATCGCCGGACCGCACGACCCCGCGGTGGATTCGCACGCGAGGAGGCAGAGCGCGGGGCGGAGCCGCTTCCCGCCCGCAAAGACGCTGTAGCGGATCGCCTCGTGCAGCTTCCGCGGCTCCTCGGAAGCCCGGGGGAGCGCCCGGTCGAGCGCGCGGTCGATCCGGGGGACCGCGCGCTCGAGGTAGCGCTCAAAACGGGAGCTCGCCGCTCCGTTCCTCATCCGCCTCGTCGTCCTCCGTGACCGGCGCCGTGCGGGGCTTTCCCGCGGCATCGCGCGTGAGCTTCTGGATCCGCTGCTCCGCCTGGTCCAGCACCTCGTTGCAGCGCTTCACCAGCGCCATACCCTCTTCGAACGAGTGGATCGATTCCTCGAGGGTCAGGTTTCCCGTCTCGAGCGTGCCGACGAGCTTTTCGAGGCGCTCCATCATGTTCTCGAACGAGGGCTCGCCGCCCGCGTCGGGACCAGAGGGCGCGGGCCCTTCCTTTCGTTTCATGACGTTTCCTCCTCGGGCGCCGCATCCACGCGCGTGACGGTGGCGCGGGTGCGGGCGTCCTGGAACTGTACTTGAATCGCCTGGTCGGGTCGAAGCGCGGCGCCCCGGTTCACGAGCCGCCCGCCATCCTCGGTCCAGACGAGCGCGTACCCGCGGCGGAGCACGCCGCGGTAGTCGTAGGATTGGAACAGCCGGGCGCGCGCGGCCGCTTCGCGGCGACGGCCGGCGAGGGTCTCGGTCGCGGCGCGGTCGGCGCGGCGCCGGAGCTCCTCCAGCCGCTCCCGGATGCGCGCCACCGCGCGGGCGGGAGCGTGGGCGCGGAGCCGGTCGGAGGCCGATCCGAGCGCGTGGCGCCGCCGGAGCGCCCAGCCCTCGAGCGCGCGCACCAGCGCCTCGCGCGCGGCGTCGAGTCCCTGCCGTCCTCCCTCCACGCGCCGGTGCGGCGTCTGGAACGCCCAGTGCGTCCGGTACCCCTCGATGCGGCGGCGCTCCCGCTCGACCTCGCGGAGGAGTCGCTCCCGGGCGTGGACCGCCAGCTGGCGCAGCTCGTGGAGGGCGTCCTCCCGCGCGGCCGTGACCTGCTGCGCCGCGTGCGTCGGCGTGGCGGCGCGCAGGTCGGCCGCGAGGTCGGACAGCGTCGTGTCCGACTCGTGGCCGACGGCGGAGATGACGGGAACCCTCGAAGTGGCGATCGCGCGCACGACGATCTCCTCGTTGAACGCCCAGAGGTCCTCGAGCGAGCCGCCGCCCCGTCCCACGATCATCACGTCGGCCTGGCCCCACTCGTTCACGAGACGGATCGCGGCGGCGATCTGCATCGCCGCGGCGATCCCCTGGACGCTGGTCGGGGCGACCGTGATTCGCGCGTGGGGGGCGCGCTGCCTCAGGACGCGGAGCACGTCCTGGATCGCGGCGCCCGAGAACGACGTCACGATCGCGATCCGGGTCGCGTAGCGCGGGATCGGCCGCTTCCGCTCCTGGGCGAAGAGCCCCTCGGCCTGCAGCTTCCGCTTCAGCTCCTCGAAGCGGATCTGGAGCTCGCCCATGCCGACGGGCGCGACCCGCTCCGCCTTGAGCTGCATGCTCCCCTTCGCCTCGTAGACGTTGATCGAGCCGGTGACCCGCACGGCGAGGCCGTTCTTGAGCACGACCCCGCGGATCCGCGGCTGGCTCGCGAAGAAGACCACCTGGAGCTGCGCCCGGTCGTCCTTGATGCAGAAGTACTCGTGGCCGGAGGTGTGCGCCCGGTAGTCCGAGATCTCCCCTTCGACCGTCACGCGCGGGTACTCGCCCGCGAGGAGCTGGGAGAGCTCCGTGACGATCTCCACCACCGTGTAGACGCGCGGCTCTCCCGCGCGCGGCTCCCAGCGCGGCGCGGCCCGGCGCGCGCTCACGAGGCCGCCCCCCCGCGGATGGTGGCCTCCGCCGCGTCGGCGAGATTGCGGAGGAGCATCGCCACGGTGAGCGGGCCGACGCCGCCCGGCACCGGCGTGATCGCGGAGACGACATGGCGCACCGACTCGAGGTCGACGTCGCCCATGTACTTCGGCATCCCCGGCGCCGGGTTCGGCACGGGATGGATCCCCACGTCGATCACGACCGCTCCGGGGCGGACGTGCGCGGCGCCGATCGAGCGCGCCCGCCCAATCGCGACGACGAGGATCTCGGCCTCGCGGGTGATCGCGGGGATGTCGCGCGTTTCGGAATGGCAGAGGGTGACGGTGGCGTTCATCCCGGGCTCGCGCGAGGAGAGGAGCACCGAGAGCGGGCGCCCGACGATGCGGCTCCGGCCGAGGATCACGGCGCGCTTCCCCGCGAGGTCGCCGCAATGGCGCCGCAGCAGCTCCTGGATGCCGAGCGGCGTGGCGGGGCGCGGCGCCGCGAGTCCGTTCACCCAGCGCCCGACGTTCAGGGGATGGATGCCGTCGACGTCCTTGGCGGGCGGGACGTCCTCGAGGTGCCGCTCCTCGTGGAGGTGCTTCGGGAGCGGGAGCTGGAGGATGAGGCCATGAACCGCGGGGTCGGAGCCGATCCGGCGGAGCGCCTCGCGTAGCGATCCCTCCGCGATGTCGACGGGCAGCCGATGGATCACGGCGCGCACTCCCGCCTCCTCGGCGGCTTTCACCTTGGCGCGCACGTACGGATTTCCCGAGGGCGGCTCCCCGACGGTGACGACCGCAAGCCCCGCGGTCACGCCTCGTCCCTTGAGCGCGGCGAGCCGTTCCTTCACCCCGGCGCGGATCTCCGCCGCGAGCGGGCCGCCGAGGAGGAGCGCCGCCGCGGGCGCCGTGGTCACGGGACCGCGGCTCCGGGTACGGGCTGGAGCGCCATCGCCACGCGCTCGATGTGGCGGCAGCGCCCGGTCGCGTCGTCGATCTCGAGGTGCACGCCGTGGAGGCGGACGTCGCCGGTCGCGGGCTCGAAGCGGGTCGGGAGGAGGGTCAGGAACTTCCGGATCGCCTGGTCCTTCCGCACGCCGATCACCGAGTCGTGCGGGCCGGTCATGCCGGCGTCGGTGATGTATCCGGTGCCGCCGGGAAGGATCCGCTCGTCGGCGGTCTGGACGTGCGTGTGCGTGCCGATCACGGCCGACACCTTGCCGTCGAGGTACCAGCCGAGCGCCACCTTCTCCGCGGTCGCCTCGGCGTGGAAGTCGACGAGGATGATCGGCGTCTCCGCGCGCAGGCGCGCCACCTCCTCGTCCGCCACGCGGAAGGGATCGGGCAGCTCGCGCATGAAGACGCGGCCCATCAGGTTGATGACGCCGACCTTCGCCCCGGCCGCCGTCTGCGCGAGCATCACGCCGCGCCCCGGGACGCCGGGCGGATAGTTGTGCGGGCGGAGAAGGAGCGGCTCCTCCTCGAGCAGGCCGAGCGCCTCGCGGCGGTCCCAGATGTGGTTGCCGCTCGTCATGCAGCCGACCCCGAGCGCCTTCACCTCCTCGAGGATGTCCTTGGTGACGCCGAAGCCGGCCGCCGCGTTCTCCACGTTGACGATCACGAAGTCGATCCCCATGGAGGAGACGATCTCGGGGAGGAGATCCTTGATGGCGCGGCGCCCCGGCGAGCCGAAGATGTCCGCGACGAAGAGGATGTTCACGCGCGCCTCAGCGGGCGTATTCCATGGCGCGCGTCTCGCGGATCACCACGACCTTGATCTGCCCCGGGTACTGGAGCTCCCGCTCCACGCGGCGGGCGACGTCGCTCGCGAGCTGCGAGGCGCGCGCGTCGTCCACGTTCTTCGGCTCGACCATGATCCGCACCTCGCGCCCCGCCTGGATCGCGTACGACTTCTCGACGCCCGGGAACGAATCGGCGATCTTCTCGAGCGCCTCGAGCCGCTTCACGTAGTTCTCGATGCTCTCGCGCCGCGCGCCGGGACGGGCGCCCGAGACGGCGTCGGCGGCCATCACGAGCACCGCGTAGAGGTTCTCGGCGGTGGGATCGTGGTGGTGGTAGCCGACCGCGCGGATCACGTCCTGCGGCTCGCCGTAGCGCTGGCAGAAGTCCATCGAGATCTGGGCGTGCGCCCCCTCCACCTCGTGCGTGACCGCCTTGCCGAGGTCGTGGAGGAGCCCCGCGCGCTTCGCGATCTGGGTATCGAAGCCGAGCTGGCCCGCCATGATCCCGCAGATCCAGGCGACCTCCTTCGAGTGCTGGAGGATGTTCTGGCCGTAGCTGGTCCGGTACTGGAGCCTTCCCAGGAGCTTCACGATCTCGGGGTGCATGCCGTGGACGCCGACCTCGAGGACGGCGGCCTCGCCGAGCTCGATGATCTGCTCGTCCACTTCCTTCTGCACCTTGGCCACGATCTCCTCGATGCGCGCCGGGTGGATCCGGCCGTCGGTGATGAGCCGCTCGAGCGAGCGCTTGGCCACCTCGCGCCGCACCGGGTCGAAACCGGACAGGATCACGGCCTCCGGCGTGTCGTCGATGATCACGTCGATGCCGGTCACGGTCTCGAAGGCGCGGATGTTCCGCCCCTCGCGCCCGATGATGCGCCCCTTCATGTCGTCGCTGGGGAGATGGACCACCGACACGGTGGTCTCGGCGGAGTGGTCGGCGGCGCAGCGCTGGATCGCCAGGGTGACGATCTCCCGCGCCTCCTTCTCGGCGTTCCGGGTCGACTCCTCGCGGATCTGCTGGAGGAGCTTCGCCGCCTCGGAGCGCGCCTCGTTCTCCATGTTCACGATGAGGAGCTGCTTCGCCTCCTCCGCGGTCATGCCGCTGATCCGCTGGAGGCGGGTGTTCTGCTCGGCGAGGACCCGCTCGAGCTCCTTGTCGCGGACGTCGAGGGTCTCCCCCTTCACCTGGAGGTCGCGCTCGAGCTTCTTCTGCTCGCGCTCCTTCTTGTCGAGGACCTCGGCGCGCCGGTTCAGGTTGGTCTCGAGCTCCTGCAGCCGCCGCTCGGCGCGCTGGATCTCGTTCTTCTGGGCCTGCGCCTCCCGGTCGAGGCGCGACTTCTCCTTGAACCACTCGTCCTTGGCTTCGAGGAGGGCGCTCTTCTTCTGGGTCTCGGCCTCCCGCTCCGCCTCCCGGAGTATCTTCGCGGCGAGCTCCTCCGCGCGCAGCACCTTCCCCTCGCCGATCCTCCGGTGCGCCACCCATCCGAGCAGGAAGGCGGCGATCCCGGCGCCCAGCGCCGTGAGGACCAGCGTCAGCAGGGAGACGGTCATGACGGGCGTTCCTCCCCTTTACGGAAAGAGCCCCGCCGATGCCGTGGGTGCGAGACTTTTGAACCTGGTTGGACCAGGTGGGTGCCCTTCCCCCGGGATCGCGTCGTCCGCGAAACGCGGACCACCACTACGCCGAGGATCCAGACTCCCCAGTCTTGAGTTGTGGCTCAAAAAATTCCGGCACCACACGAGCATGGCAGGGTTGTCGTTTCGTCTTGTGTCGTCTGCCGGTGCCGTTGACCTCCGTGCCGTGGTGCGCGCCGCCGGAAGGGCTCAGCGCTCGCGGAGCGAATCCCCCAGGACCTTCGTCAGCGCCTGCGTGCGTCTGGCCAGCTCTTCGTCCAGCCGGCCGCGCTCGGCGCGTTCCCGGAACAACTCGTCCGCGATGTTGAGCGATGCGAGGATGGCAATCTTGGTGGGAGTTCCCGTCGCGAGCCGGCGTTCCAGCTCGCGCATTTTTCCGTCGACGTACGCGGCGACGGATTGGATGTACTCGGGATCGGCGCCCTTGATCTTGTACTCGCTGCCGAAGATCGTCACGCTGAGCGTGTTCGGTTCCGTCCCCACCGTTGTCCTTTCGTTCTCGTCGTTTCCGGCGGCCGCCCCGGGACGGAGTCCGCGGACCGGCCGTTGCGTCAGGCGTGCACGGCCTTCTCGAGGATCGCGAGCTTCGCGAGCATCTCCTCGAGCCGGCGCGCGAGCGCCCGCCGTTCTTCGATCAACGTCGCCCGGTCTTCCTCGAGCGACTTCACGCGGGATTTCCAGTCGACCGCGGCGTGCTTGCCCGCGGCGGCCTCGAGCGCCCGCACCTTCGCTCGAAGCTCGTCCCGTTCGGATGTGAGGGCGCGGTTCTGCTCGCGCAGGCGTTCGAGCAGCTCGGCCGCCCGGTGAACCCGCTCCTCCAGCTCGGACAGCTCGGTCAGGATCGCGCTCACGCGCGTGGCACCTCCGCGCCGCCCCGGAGGACGGCGTTCAGCTGGGTCTCGAGAGCGCGCACGATCGACGCGAAGGCGGACTCGACCTCGGCGTCGGTCAGCGTGCGCTCCGGCGAGCGAAACTCGAGCGCGTAGGCCAGGCTCGTGCGCCCCGCGTGCTCTCCGTCCCGGAACTTGTACACGTCGAATAGCCGGATGGTGTGCAGCAGCGGCCCCCCTGCCGCTCGAATCGCTGCGGCGAGATCCTCGTGCGTGACACCGGGCCGCACGACGACGGCCAGATCCCGCTTCGACGCCGGGAACCGCGGCACCTCGCGGTATCGCCGATCCCGGGGCGCGGCACGGAGCGCGGTCGCCAGATCGACGATCGCGGCCCATGCGGGCTGCGAAAGGCCCATCTGGCGCGCCAGCGAAGGGGCGACTTCCCCCATCCGGCCGAGCCGGCCCTCCGGAACCGACCACGTCGCGCCCGTTCCGGGGGCCCAGCACGGCTCATGGTAGGAGGCGACCTGCCATGAGTCAATTCCCAATGCTTCACAAAACGCTTCAACGGCTCCGCGCAGCTCGAGATACCGGTCGGCGTCGGCGCCGGGACGGTCCCAGGCGTCCGGCTTGCCCGTGAGGAGGAGCGCCGCCTCGTAGTGCTCGACGCCGAGCGGCGGCGGAACGGCTCGGAAGACCTTCCCCACTTCGGCGATCCGCACGTCGGCGACGCCGTGGCGGAGATTGCGCGCCGCGATGGCGAGGAGTCCCGGGAGGAGCGCCGCGCGGAGGTGCTTCAACTCCCGGCTCTTCGGATTGACCAGTTCCCAGATCGCCTCGTCGGGGAGTCCTTCGCGCGCCTCGGGCGGGATGTCGCCGACCAGCGCCGGCCCCTTCACCTCGTCGAAGCCGAGCCCATTCAGGAGGTCGGTCGCGCGGGCGACGAAGGCGACGTCCGGGTGCTCGGAGATCGTCGAAGGCGCCGCGGCGCCCATCTTCGCGGGCACGGCGTCGTAGCCGATCCCGCGGGCGACCTCCTCGACCAGGTCCTCCTCGATCTCGAGATCATGGCGGAAGCGGGGCGCCAGGAAGACGCCGACCTCGTCGCCGTCATCCCGGGACCAGCTCCCTTCCTGCCGGATCTCCAGGGCGCCGAGCGCGTGGACCGCGGTCTCCCTCGAGATCGGGACGCCGAGCAGCCGGCTCGCGCGGCCGAGCCGCAGGCGGATCGCGCGCGGCGCGACCTTTCCAGGCCAGAGGTCGACTACGCCATCCGCGACCGATCCGGAGGCGACCTCGGCGAGCATCCGCGCGGTGGCATCCAGGGCAAGCGCCACGCCCTCTGGGTCGATTCCCTGCCGGAACCGGGTCGAGGCGTCGGTCTCGACGCCGAGCGCGCGCGAAGCGTCGCGCGTGAGCTTCGGGTCGAACTGCGCCGACTCGAGGATGACCGACGTCGTCGATTCGCTCACGCCGGACTCGATCCCACCCATGATCCCCGCGAGCGCCATCGGCTTCTGGGCGTCGGCGATCACGAGGACATTGGGCCCGAGCGCCATGACGCGTCCGTCGAGGAGCGTGAGCGACTCCCCCTGGCGCGCGCGGCGCACGCGGATCTCGTTCTGGCCGACCTTGGTCGCGTCGAAGGCGTGGATCGGCTGGCCGTACTCGCGCAGGACGTAGTTCGTGACGTCGACGATGTTGTTGATGCTCCGGAAGCCGGTCGCCTCGAGACGCCGGCGGAGCCAGTCGGGCGAGGGGCCGATCTTCAACCCCGTGACGACGCGCGCCATGTACCGCGGGCAGTCGGCGGGATTCTCGATGGAGACGCGCGGGGGGCCCGCCTTCCCGGAGGCGTGCAGCGCGGCAGGGGGTTTCAGGGATCGGTCGAGCGCGGCGGCGATGTCCCGCGCGAGCCCGCGCACCGACATGCAGTCGGTCCGGTTCGACGTGATCTCCACGTCGAGCACGGCGTCGCCGCCGAGGACGTCGGCAAGAGGCATCCCGATCGCCGGCGAACCCGGGAGCACCCAGATCCCCTCCGACTCCTCGGAGAGCCCGAGCTCCCGCTCGGAGCAGATCATCCCCTCCGACTCGATCCCGCGGATCTTCGCCTTCCGGAGCTTCGTCCCGTCGGGGAGCTTGCTCCCGATCTGCGCGACCGCGACCCGCTGGCCCGCCGCGACGTTCGAGGCGCCGCAAACGATCGAGCGGACGCCGACCCCACCGAGATCCACCTTGCAGTAGCGCAGCCGGTCGGCGTTGGGATGCGGCACGACCTCGAGGACGTGTCCCACCACGATGGCCGGATCGTACGCGGCGCCCCGCTCGAGCGACTCCACGGGGAGCCCGCGCGTCGCGAGCAGGTGCGCGAGCGCCTCCGGGGTCTCCGGCAGCGCCGTCCAGTCGCCGAGCCAGCTCCAGGTCACCTTCATCGATCCACCTCGACAGATCGCTTCACCGGACTAGAACTGCTTCACGAACCGCACGTCGCTCTCGAGGAACATGCGGATGTCGGGGACGCCGTGGCGCAGCATCACGAGCCGCTCGATCCCCGCGCCGAATGCCCATCCGGTCCAGACCTCGGGGTCGTAGCCGACCGCGCGGAAGACGTTCGGATGCACCATCCCCGCGCCGAGCACCTCGAGCCATCCGCCCGAGAGCGGGCCGCAGACGCCGCACCCCTTGCCTCCGCAGAAGAGGCATCGAATGTCCACCGCCGCGCCCGGCTCGACGAACGGATAGTAGGAAGGGACGAACCGGATCTCGGTGTCGCGCCCGAAGAACGCTTTCAGGAAGTGGTCGAGCGTTCCCTTCAGGTCGGCGAGCGACACGTTCCGGTCGACGTAGAGCCCCTCCACCTGGTGGAACTCCACCTGGTGCGTGGCGTCGATGGCTTCGTTCCGGTAGACGCGCCCCGGGCAGATGATGCGCACGGGCGGGGCATGCTGCTCCATCGTGCGGATCTGCACGGGCGAGGTGTGCGGGCGCAGCAGGGCGCCCCCCTGCACGTAGAAGGTATCGGTCTCCTCGCGCGCGGGATGTCCCTCCGGCATGTTGAGCGCGGTGAAGCTGTGAGCGTCGTCCTCGACGTCGGGGCCAACCGCGACGGAAAAGCCGAGGCCGCGGAAGATCTGCTCGATCTCGCGGAGGACGGAGGTGAGGAGGTGGCGATGGCCGACGGGAACGCGCCGGCCCGGGAGCGTGACGTCGCGGGCCGCGGCCGACGCGGACGCGGCCTGCCCGACCCGCGCCTCGGCTTCGGCGTGAGCGGCCTCGAGACGGACGCGCGTCTCGTTCGCGCGCGCTCCCACGGCGGCGCGCTCGGCGGGAGCCAGATCTTTGAGGCCGCGGAGCACCTGCGTGAGGTCGCTCTTCCGCCCGAGATAGCGCACGCGCGCGGCCTCGAGCTCGGCCGGGGTCGCGGCGGCGCGGAGCGCGCGCTCCCCTTCCGCCCCGAGCGATTCGATTTTCTCGATCACGGGTCGATCATGGGCGCGACCACGGGCGCGGGCACGGCGAGGGCCGGCTTACGCGGCGGCTTGGGCTTGCTTGGCGACTTCGGCCAGGCGCGCGAACGCCGCCGCGTCGCGAATGGCGAGGTCCGCGAGCACCTTGCGATCGATTCCGACCTGGGCCGCTTTCAGGCCCCGGATGAATTCGTTGTAGGAGAGGCCGTGGAGACGTGCGGCGGCGTTGATGCGCACGATCCACAGCCGTCGAAAGTCCCGCTTCTTGGCCCTCCGGTCCCGGTACGCGAACTGCAGCGCTCGCATCTGCGTCTCGCGCGCGGTCTGGTAGAGCTTTCGGCGTCCGCCCCGGTTGCCTTTCGCCGCGGTCATCACCTTCCGGCGGCGCTTGCGGCCCGGCACGACGGTCTTGGTGCGTGGCATCGTTCAGTTCCTCACATGAGGCAGGCGATCTCTCGGATCACTCGCCGTAGGGTAGAAGCTTCTGCATGTGGCGCTTCTCCGTCTTCTCGACGATCGCCGAGGAGTGGAGGCGGCGTTTCTGCTTCCGGGTCTTGAGACCCAGGTGGTGCCGCGAATAGGCGCGGGCCCGCTTGAGCTTGCCGGTCCCCGTCCGCTTGAACCTCTTCGCGGTGGCCCGGCTCGTCTTCATCTTGGGCATTCGGACTCCTTGTTCGATTCGCCGACTGCGCTTCGTTTGGACTGCGCTTCGTCTAGGACTTCGGCTTGACCTCGGCCGTGGCCGGCCGCGGCGTCGCCGGCTTGGGCGCGCCCGACGACACCGGACGGACCGAGGCTCCCGCCGTCGCGGGTCGCGGTGCCGGGTTCGCGGCGCCGGCCGGCTTCTTCTCCGGCGGCTTCACCGGGGTCGCTCCCGTCTGCCGCGGCACCATGAGAAGGGTCATGCTGCGCCCTTCCATGCGCGCCGGGATCTCCACCTGGCCCGCTTCCTCGAGATCGCGCACCACCCGCTGCAGGAGCTTGAGCCCCGCCTCGGGGTGGGCCATCTCGCGCCCGCGGAACATGACGGTGAACTTCACCTTGTCGTGCTCCAGCAGGAACTGCCGGCCGTGCTCGACCTTGAAGCTGTAGTCGTGGTCCTCGATCTTCGGCCGGAGCTTCACTTCCTTCAGGTGCGTGACGTGCTGCTTCTTCCGCGCCTTCTGGGCCTTCTTGTTCTGCTCGTACTTGTATTTCCCGAAGTCCATCACCCGGCAGACCGGGGGCTTGGACGTGGGCGACACTTCGACGAGATCGAGATTCCGTTCCTGGGCATACGCGAGCGCCTCGCGGATGGCCAGGATGCCGACCTGCTCCCCATCGGGTCCGATCACGCGGACCGACGGGATGCGAATCCGGTCGTTGACGCGAATTTCCTTCGTGGTGGCGATCGAGCGTTCCTCCTTATTCGTCCTGGGAGACACAACCTCGGCGCGGGGGAGACTGGCTGGCGGGGGCGGCCCGGAACGCGTCCATGAGTCGCATTCCCGGCACCGCGTCGGAGGGCCCGACGACCCTGCGACGGCGAGAACCCCGGTAGCTCGGCGCCCCGGGGTGAGAAGCCAGCGGGCTCCTACTTAACACCGAATGGGGATGCAGTTTAGGTTCTGGATCGGATCTCCGCAACCAGTTTTTCGACGAAGGCGTCGATCGGCATCGACCCCTCGTTGCCCTTCTTGCGGCTGCGGACCGAGACCGTCCGTTCCTCCACCTCCTTGCGGCCGAGGACCAGCATGTAGGGAATCTTCAGCAGCTCGGCGTCCCGGATCTTCGCACCCATCTTCTCGTCGCGCAGGTCGGTGTCGGCGCGGATCCCCTTCTCCCGGAGGAGGCCCTTCAGCTCCTCGGCGTAGGGCTGCTGCGCGTCGGCGATCGTGATGAGCTGCACCTGCACGGGCGCGAGCCAGACCGGGAAGTCGCCGCCGTAGTGCTCGATCAGGGTCGCGAAGAAGCGCTCCATCGAGCCCAGCAGCGCGCGGTGGACCATGTAGGCCTGGTGCTCCTGGCCGTCCGCGCCGACGTAGCCGACCTCGAAACGGCGCGGCAGGTTGAAGTCGAACTGGATGGTCGAGCATTGCCATTCCCGCCCGATCGCGTCGGTCAGCTTGATGTCGATCTTGGGCCCGTAGAAGACCGCCTCGCCTTCGGCGCGGTGGTACGGAAGGCCGGCGCGCTTCACGACGTTTTCGAGGGCGTTCTCCGCCAGCTCCCACTCCGAGTCGCTCCCGAGATAGTCCTCCTTGCGCTTCGGATCGCGCACGGAGAGGTCCACCTTGTACTCGGTGAAGCCGAACGTCGTGAGCATGAACTGCACGAGCTCGAGCACGCCCTGGATCTCAGCCTCGACCTGTTCCGGGGTGCAGAAGATGTGGGCGTCGTCCTGGGTGAAGCCGCGCACGCGCGCGAGGCCGTGGAGCACGCCCGACTTCTCCAGGCGGTAGACCGTCCCCAGCTCCGCGATCCGGATCGGCATCTCGCGATAGCTGTGCTTCTTCCGCTTGTAGATCAGGATGTGGAACGGGCAGTTCATCGGCTTGAGCACGTACTCCTTCTCGTCGACTTCGAGGAAGTACATGTTCTGGCGGTAGAAGCCGGTGTGCCCCGACCGGTTCCAGAGGTCCACCTGCGCGATGTGCGGGGTGGTGACCATCTGGTAGCCGCGGCGGACGTGCTCGTCCTTCCAGAAGTCCTCGATGACGCGGCGCATCGCCGTGCCGTTCGGATGCCAGAAGATGAGCCCGCCGCCCACCTCGTCGTGGATGCTGAAGAGGTCGAGCGCTTGCCCCACCTTGCGGTGGTCGCGGAGCTTCGCCTCCTCGAGGTTCTTCAGGTGCTCCTCGAGGCGGTTCTTCGACGGGAAGGCGGTGCCGTAGATCCGCTGGAGCATGGGGCGGTTCGAATCGCCGCGCCAGTAGGCGCCCGCCACCGAGAGGAGGCGGAAGTGGCGGAGCATCTTCGTGCGCGGCACGTGCGGCCCGCGGCAGAGATCCGTGAAGGAGGCGTGCGTGTACGTGCTGAGCGTGGGATCGGGAAGGTCCTGGATCAGCTCGACCTTGAACCGCTCCCCTTCCTTCTCGAATTTCTGGAGCGCCTCGTCGCGCTGGATCTCGCCCCGGACGAACCGGTGGTCCTCGTCCGCGATCTCGTGCATCAGCTTCTCGATCGCCTGGAGGTCCTCGGGCTGGAACGGCCGGTCGACCTGGAAGTCGTAGTAGTAGCCTTCCTCGATCGCGGGCCCGATCGCGAGCTTCGCCTCCGGGAAGAGCTTCACGACGGCCGACGCCATGAGGTGCGCGGTCGAGTGGCGGAGCACCGCGAGTCCTTCCGGCGTTTCGGCCGTGATCATCTCGAGCTTCCCCGACTCGCGGATCGGCGTGTGGAAGTCGATGACCTTCCCGTTCAGCTTCGCCGCGATCCCCTCCTTGAAGCCCTCCTTGTACTGGGACATGAAGAGGGCGTCGAGGGTGGTGCCGGGCTCGGCCTGGAAGGTGCGGCCGTTCAGTTCGAGATTCAGTGCCATCCGGAAATCAGGGCTCGCTGGAACGAGGGAAATGGTGGGCGATAGTGGACTTGAACCACTGACCTCCTGCATGTCAAGCAGGCACTCTAACCAACTGAGCTAATCGCCCTTGGCCTTGGAAGCACGGGAGCTTAGCAGGTCTTGGATGCGCGTTCCAGCCCCCGGTTCCCTGGCTAGAGCACCGCCGTGATCGTGAGGCGTCTATGGAGAACGAGGAAGACGTCCTTGGGGGAAGTCCGGACTCCAACGACCATGTCGACCACCGTGCCCGTCGGCCACACGGGACCGTTGGTCGCCCAGTACCAGTACGGGTAGTAGAGCGTCTGCTCCTGGGCGGTCGCGCTCCATACTTCGGACGAGTCTCGGATGACCCAGATGTACACCGCTGTGATGGAAGGGCGGGGCCCTGAAGCGGAACTGTCGATTTGGGTGAACGCCCGGAGCGGACTTCGGGTGGTGTCGATATCCGGGAAGAAGTCCCGGTTCACCGCCATACCGACAGGGAACGTCACTCCCCCGATTCGAAGCGAGTCGGGTGCCGCGAGCAGCTGGCTCATGGTGAACGAGGGAATGGCGGGAACGGTCGGCACCGCGGGAGAGACCAGGCGAGCACGATGTCCATCCGAGCAACCTACGAAGATCAGGCAGAACACGAGACCTGCGAGAACCCCCATCCGGATCATGCCGTCACCTCCTCGCGGGAGGATCACCGTACTCATGGTACTCCCTCGGCACGTAGAATCTAAGTTCCCGGTTTTCCAGGCTCATCCATGGAAAGGGGTCTGACGATGGGTGCGATGGACTTCGATGAATTGGTGGTCGAGGCGAGGGCCGCGCTCGAGGAAATCACGAGAGGCAGCGCGGAACGGTACAAGGCGTTGTTCTCTCCGGACGATGACATCTCGCTTGGGAACCCCTTTGGAGGGTTTGCATGCGGCAGGAAGGCGGTCTTCGAGATGGTCGAACGCGCCGCCACGTATTACCGGGACGGAGCGGCGACAGCCTTCGAGACCGTAATGCAGCACGTGGGGCCGGATCTTGCCTACACGGTCGAGATCGAACGATTCCGCACCAAGGTCGGCGGGCAGGACCATCTCAGCGATCTCGCGCTTCGGGTCACGTGCATCTACCGGCGCGAAGCCGATGGCTGGAAGCTCCTCCACCGCCATGCCGACCCGCGCGTGGAACGGCAAGCGCCCGACTCCGTGATCCATCGCTGAAGGGTGCTCATCGCTGGACCTCGAACACGAGGGCGCCCTGGCTCTCGAAGACGCGCTTCCACCCGGGCGGCGGGTCGGGCTGGGACGCCAGCGTGCGCGCGGCGAGACGGGTGCCGTATTCGATCCCCGAGATGAGGACGTAGCGCGCGTTTCCCTTGAGCGCCTCGGCGCGCAGCGAATCGGGGCTCGACGCGTCCGGCATCGGTACGAACCGCATATTGGCGAGGAACGCGGCGTGGGGTTTGCGCGCCATGAGCGCGGCGCCGGGGGGCTGCTCCCTCAGGAACGAGACCGCCGGGTCGAGATCGTGGGGTCCCGACTGGACGTTCTCGGGATTCGAGACGTCCTTGGTCCAGCCATAGGCCGAAGCGCCCACCGGAATCCACAGCACCAGGAACGCGAACGCCCGGACCGGGAACGCCCGCTCCATGCCGGCGAAGGGTTGCGCCACCCGCGGCGAGGCAAAGGGCCACGTGGCGAGCGCCACGTAGAACGGAAGGAGCGGAAGCGAGAAGCGCGCGCCGTAGAAGACCGGGACGAGCGACAGGAACGTGAGCAGCCCGAACGCGAGATAGCCGGAGATCCGCCGTCCCGGGCGCTCGAGGGCGAGGAGGATGGCGCCCAGCACGGCGAGGATCCCCCAGATCGGCGACATCAGCTCGAAGAGGTCGCGCCTCAGGTGGTCGCCCACGTTCTTGACCATCGCGGTAACGAACCGGCCTGGGTCGAGCTTCACCACGTCCGCGAACGAGTGGATGTTCCGCGAACCGTAGAAGAACTTCTCCCAGTTCCCTTCCCCATAGACCGCGTAGCCGACGTTCACGTAGTTGGAGTTCGTGAGCGGATTGCCGGTATGCGCGGCGTTGATCCAGAGCCAGGGCAAGGCGCCCACCGCAAATCCTGCTGTGTACAGAGCGGCGCGGCGCCATCGCGCCCCGGGCGGCCCCGTCGGCACGCGGAACAACAGGAAGAGCGCGAGCGCGCCGGGCCAGAGCACGAGCCCGTTGTACCGCGTCGAGAACGCCCATCCGCCGAGGAGCCCCGAAGCCAGGATCGCGCGCCATCCGGGGGCATGGCTCCGCAAGAGCAGCGCGATCGAGGCGAGCGTCACCGCGAGGAAGAACATGTCGGTGCCGACTTCGTACGTGTTCGCGAGGAAGATCTTGTTCCCCGCCAGGATCAGCATCCCCGCGAGCGCGACGCCGGGGCCGAAGAGGCTCCGGTGCAGCCGATAGAGGAGGAAGAGCGCGAGCGCGGCCGAGAGGAGCGCCACGATCTGCCCCGCGCGGAAGGTCTCGAACCCGAACGCGGAGACCGCCGTCACGACGGCGGGATAGCCCCATCCCTTGGAGTCGTAGTTGGCGATGTCGATCGCGCCGTGGGCGAGGTCGCGCGCGGCGGGCCCGTACTTCCAGTAGAAGTCGGTCTCGACGGCGTAGTTTCCGATGCGGTGGATGGTGAAGGCCTGCGACGCCCAGTAGATCGTGAACATCGCGATGAAGGCATAGGCGACCCAGCGGGTCCATCGCGTGGCGCCGGCCGACGCCGCTCCGTGAGCGCCTCGCGCTGCACCCTGGGGACGCGTGCCGCGCTCCCCCTGCGGCCCGCCGCTACGCCGCCGGCGTTTCACCGGCGACGCACCTCCGCCAGTCTCACAGGGTGCGCCCCACCGCTCCGGCGATGACCCGAATCTGCTCCGTCAGCTCGGTGAACTGCTCCGGGAAGAGGGACTGAGGCCCGTCACAGATCGCCTTCTCGGGATCGTAGTGGACCTCGACCAGGAGCCCGTCCGCGCCGGCCGCGATCGCGGCGCGCGCAAGGGGAGCCACCTTGTCGCGGATCCCGGCGGCATGGCTGGGATCGACGATCACCGGGAGATGGCTGATCGACTTCGCGACGGCGACGGCGTTCAGGTCGAGTGTGTTCCGCGTGTAGGTCTCGTAGGCGCGGATCCCCCGTTCGCAGACGATCACGCGGTCGTTCCCGCCCGACATCACGTACTCGGCGCTCATGAGCCACTCGTCCACGGTCGCGGCGAGGCCGCGCTTCACGAGCACGGGGCGCTCCACGCTGCCGAGCTCGCGGAGGAGCGGGTAGTTCTGCATGTTCCGCGCGCCCACCTGGTAGATGTCGACGTACTTGTCCATGAGGGAGATCTGGCTCTTGTCCATGATCTCGGAGATGACGAGGAGGCCGTGCATGTCGGCCACGCGCCGCATCAGCTTGAGCCCCTCTTCGCCGAGGCCCTGGAAGGAGTAGGGCGACGTGCGCGGCTTGAACGCCCCGCCGCGCATGATCCGCGCGCCGGCCGCGCGCACCGCGGCGCCGGTCCGGACGAGCTGCTCCTCGGATTCGATCGTGCAAGGGCCGGCCATGAGCACCAGCGCGGGGCCGCCGATCTCGACGCCTCCGACGCGGACGACCGTCGTCTCCTTCCGGAACACCCGGCTCGCGAGCTTGAAGGGGGACGGGATCCGGCGTACCTCCGCCACGCCCGGCATGGCTCTCATGTCGTCGAGCGGCGGCATCGTTCCCTCTCCTACGGCAGCCAGGGTCGGCGCCGGGCCGTTGGGCGCGAAGACGACCTGGAATCCCAGGTCGCGCAGGCGCGCCTCGACGGCGTGGCGCTCGTCGGGCGTGGCATCGGGACGGAGGACGATGACCATGGCATCCTCAGGAATAGAAACGCCCACTGCCGGAGAGCCGGCAATGGGCGGGGCCTCGGCGTGAGCCGGGATCGTTCATCCCTGCTCGCGCCCAAGCCCCCGAGCGAAGTACCAATACCAGAAGAAGCCGCGAATCGCGCTCATCGAAGCCGAATGCCCTCGTCGTAAGTTCTTGGGAGCGAAACGGACAAAGAGCGTACCACCATCTCCTGCCCCGGTCAAATCGGCTCGCCGGAGGGATCGCGGTCGCGCGGGAGGAGCGAGAAGACGACCCAGGGGCCTCCCGGCGCGGCGAGGAGGCGAAGGATGTGCTCGCGGTCGACCGGCTGGGGGCCGACCAGCGGGCCGCCCCAGCGGATGCGGACGTGGACGCGGCAGGTCCGGACGAGGCTTGCCGTGCGCCTCCCGACGGAACGGACTGCGGCGGCTAGGGCGTCACGATAAAGCTCGGCCCGCCGGCGCGCGGCATCCATGCGGAGCCATAGCGAATCGGCGTCCAGTTCGGTCGCGCGAGCGAAACCGGCGGAATCGGCGATCGCCTCGACCCGCGCGGCTTCCGCCAGCGAATCGAGCGTGGCCGCGGGCACGAGGCGGAGCGCCTCCACACGCAGCACGGTCGCCCCGTGAAATGCCGGACCGGGCGCGCGGCACGTCGAGAGGGTGCCGATGAAGTGTGCGTCGCGCGTCTCGACCGCGGCGAGATATCGCTCGGCCGTGGAGCGCGCATCGGGGACATCCGAGGACCCGCCGCCGCATCCTGCGGCGGCGATGAGCCAAAAAACAAGCGCCGCCGCGATTCGGGTCGGGGCCGAACCGGGGCGGCGCCGCGGGCGCGGTCGGGGCGTGCGGCTATTGACGCATGGCGCGGACCTTGACACGTCCCTGGGTCTTGATCCCCTTCGCCTCCGCCAGGAGCCGTTTCATGTTCATGAAGTGGACTTCCTGGTAGAACTCCATCCCTTCGTACGTGCCGAGGTAGCCCCAGTCTCGCGGCGGCGCCATCGTTCCGCCCCAGCCCGCGACGGTCTTCGCCTTGTCGGTCGCGTCATTCAGGTACTGGCGCATGAACTTGATGCCGTCGGACGGCGGTCCGATCACCCCGTGTCCGGGCACGAGCGTCCGGGCCGCGAAGCGCTTCGAATACTGGAGCGTATCGAGCGCGGCGTAGAGCCCCTTCAGGTCGAATCCTCTGTCGAGGAGCCACGGGATCGACTTGTAGGAAACGAGGTCGCCGCTGAAGAGGATCCGCTGCTTCGGGAGATGGACGACCAGGTCCCCCGCCGTCAGGGCGTCGTGCCCGATCCAGACCACGTCGACCGGACGCGCGGCCGATCCGAACCGCTTCCGGCTCTGGATCCGGATCTCCTTCGCGGCATCGTCGGGCAGGCCGAGAGTCGAATCGATCTCGTGAATCACCTTGGCCTGCGCGACGAGCTTCGCGCCGGCGGCGAGGAACGGCCGGGCTCCCAGGATGTGGTCGTCGTGGGCGTGCGTGAGGACGAGGTACCGGAACGGCTTTCCCGGCGAGCGGGCGCGGATCGTATCCGCGAGCGCGACGCCGGCGCTGTCCGCCATTCCCGAATCGATCACCAGGATCCCTTCGGGCGTCTCCACCCAGCCGGTCCAGACGAAGTCGATCTTGGCCGCGTACACGCCGGGCGCGAGCTTCGTCACGTGGATCGTGAGGGTCGTGTCCTTGGGCGGGATGTACGGCTTCCCTCCCGGAAGCGCGAAGGTCTGGGCGGAAGCGGGCGGGACGGTGGCGAGTGAAACAAAAAAGGCGAACAGCGCGATATGGATGCGGTTGCGGATGCGGGTCATGGGTCTCCGTCGGCAAGCGGGAAGGCGCGACCGTACCGGACGTAACGGCCGGATCTACCCCGCGATGGCGTTGTCGGGTCCACGATTGTACCGCAATTCCAACGTCCTCGGGCCGGCTCCTCTCTAAGGGGGCGAAGGCCACCCACTCACGAGGGAGGTACGCCATGAACCGCCGGCTCCGTCCAGCCGTTCCCTTCTCGCCCCTCGCCGCGCTCCTCCTGCTCGCGGCGGTCCTGTTCCTGCCCTCGACGGCGCTCGCCTTCACGCCCGCTTCCGCCGACGACCCCTGCAGCGACGAAGCGTTCTTCCAGGGCAACATGCAGTTCGGACAGGGGGGCAAGACCGCGGTCGACGTACAGCAGCTCCACCAGCCCGCCCCGTCGGGGACCTGGCACATCGACGCCGGCGAGAACGGCTCGATCCAGATCGCCGACTGGGACAAGGACGAGGTCTTGATCTGCGCGGCCGTCACCGCGTGGACCCGGGACGCCGGGCGCGCGGAGAAGCTCCTTCGCGAGATCCACGTCGAGAATGATCACGGCAAGCTCCGGGTCGAAGGCCCCTGGCAGACCAACGACGCGCGCTGGGGCGTGGCGTTCCGCATCCACGCGCCGCGCGCCATGGATCTCGACCTGCAGGCCTTGAACGGCGGGATCGCGGTCAAGGGGATCCACGGCCGGATCTCGCTCCACACCGAGAACGGTCCCATCGCGGTCGACGGCGCCGGCGGCGACGTCGAAGGGCGCACGACGAACGGGCCGGTCAACGTGGAGCTCGCGGGTTCCCGCTGGTCGGGCAAGGGACTCGACGTCGAGACGACGAACGGCCCGGTGAACCTCACGATCCCCGAGCACTACTCCGCCGAGCTCATCACCGGAACCGAGAACGGCCCGGTCGCGGGCGCATACATGGGCGCCTCCGGGAATCGCCGCCATCACCACGTCTCGACGGTCATCGGCTCGGGCGGCGCCCCCGTCCGTGTCGTGACGACGAACGGTCCGGTCACGGTGAATGAAGGGGATTAGCCGCACCTAGAACTGGACGCCGATCCCCGTCCGGATCACGCGTCCCTGCTGGAAGACGCGCGGATCGGTCACCGGGTACCAGTCCTCCTTCCCGTCCCCGGTGCGATCCGCCGTCAGGAACGCCCCTCCCGACCGTCCGGTCTCCGTGTAGTAGATGACGTACGAATTCGCGTCCACCCGGTTGTTCGGCCTGAGGTCGGGCTGGAGTACCGAGATGTTCCGCGCGTCGAGCAGGTTTGTCGCCTGGACGTAGAACGTCACGCGCTGCCCCCAGATCGTGAAGAAGCGCTCGGCCTGCGCGGAGAGCGTCGTGACCGACGGAAGACGGCGTGAGTTCGTGAGACTGGGATCCTGCCGGCGCTGGTCTCGCTGGAGCGGCGTGTAAGGAAATCCTGTGCCGAACTGATAGACGAATGACGCCGCCCAGTTCTTCTCGTTCCCGATCCGGAGCGTGGCCGAGATGTTGTGGCGCTGGTCCCACCGGAGCGGCTGCTCCGAGTTCGGTTTGAACTGATCCCGGAGATTTCCGCGCGACGCGAGCGCGCGGTTGGGATCGGAAGCGGTTCCGCTCGCATTCCCGTACGTGTAGTTCACTTCCCCCGCAAAGCCGTGGCTCGGCTGTTTGATCAGCGTGACCTCGATGCCGCGCGCGGAGGCATAGTCGCCATTCACGTACGTCGGACGCGTGTCCGAATAGCCGGGGACCTCCTGGTCCACGGTCGTGAGGAGCCCGAAGATGTCCTTGAAGTAGACCGAGACCTGCGTGTAGAGGATCGAGCTGAACTGGTGCTGCACACCGAGCTGGTAGGCGATGTCCGTCTCCGGCTCCAGATTGGGGTTCCCGCGCGCTTCGGCCGACAGGGTGCGTCCCTGATAGATGTAGAGCCGCTCGGGGATCTGGAAGAAGCGCCCGTAGTGGAAGCTCATCACGTCGCGGTCGGAGATCGGGTGCGCGATCCCGATCCGGGGACTCCATTGCGTCTTCACCCGGTGCGCGACGTCCGCCGTCGGAATCTGATCCCCCACCGAGAAGGCGTCGTACCGGATTCCCGCGTTCAGGACCATCCCCTCGTACTGCCAGCGGTCCTGCGCGAAGAAGGACCCCTCGGGATTGAAGCTCCGAAACTCGTCCCGGGTCGCACCGTAGTTCCCGTTCGGGTCGAGAACGTTCGGGAACTGGGTCACGAGATAGCTCAGGTCGTTGTAGTCGACCTCGCCCCCGGCCATGAAGTGGTGCTTGCGGAAGTCCTTGGTGACGTCGGCGTTCACCGTCCCGACCGTGCTCCGGCGGTGCTCGTAGAACGGGTAGTCGCCGTTCGTGACGTAGTAGGCGCCGTCGTCCCGGTTCGCGGGGTCGTAGTACTGGTTCGGGCGCTGCTGGTATTCCCACGGCTGGCGGCCGAGCACGTCCTCGGTCGACGACCACGCCTGGCGCGAGAGGCGGACGTTGTAGATGGCCGAGCCGGCGAGCACGTGTTTCCAGGTGAGCGCGAGCTGCTGGTAGTCCTCGTCGAGCACCGGGAGGTGGTTCGCCGTGTTCATCGGCACGTAGGTGGAATCGACCGGATACCACGCCCACGTGCCGTACCGCTGTGTAACCGTACCGTCCGTGGGCGCCGTGCTGTCGGCCCGGACCTGGACGTAGCCCACGCGATTCCAGCGGTTGTGGTAGCGCGTGTGCCTCGACGCGTTCCGGATCACCTCGGCCGTCAGCTTCTCGTTCGGGGTCGGAGTCCAGGCGACCTTGCTCGAGAGATTCACGTCGTTGGCCTGCCGGTTTCCGATCCGGATGAAGTCGAGGAAGCGGTGCTCGCGGTGGGTCGCCACGCTCGGGAGGTAGGTGTCCGTGTAGGTTCCCTGGAGGGAGACGTAGTACGTCGTCCCGGGCGCGATGAAGGGACCGCCGAACCCCGCGCTCACCCGCTCGAAGTTCGTGAACGACTTGTCGGCTTCGCCGTAGCGGTCGGTGAAATAGCGCACCTCGCCCCCGAACCGGTCCCCTCCCTCCTTCGTGGTCAAGGCGATCACGCCCGAGAGGGCCTTCCCGTACTGGGCGTCCATGCCGCCCAGCACCTGCTCGCTCGAGGAGAGCGCGAGCAGCCCGAGCTCGACTCCCTGCGACAGGAGCGGGTCGGTGCTCGGGACGCCGTTCACCAGCGTGAGGATCTCGTCCCCCCGGCCCGCCCGGAAGTGGATTTCGTTCTCCATCGTCGTGACGCCTGCCGTCAGGCTGATGTTCTCCTTGAGCTCGAGGAAGGGCGAATCCCGGATCTGCTTGTCGGTGATGTACGTCTTGGTCGTGGTCTCCTTGGTGCGGATCGCGGTCGCGCGGTTTCCGATCACGGTGATCCCGTCGATCCGGTACGGCGCGTCCACGAGGGCGAAATCGACCGTCGACGTCCGGCTCGCGTCGACCGTGACCGGGCGGTCCGCCGGCTTCTTCCCCGCGATCAGGGCGCGGAGCTTCCAGCTCCCCGCCGGCACGCGGAGCAGCCGGTACCTTCCGTCCGCGTCGGTTCGCGTGCCCACGCGCAGCTCCGGAAGCACGACGTTGGCGTCGGCGATCGGCCGGCCTTCGTGGTCGGTCACGCGCCCGGCGATGGAGCCGAGGCGGTCGGCGCCGGCCGCCGGCCCCGCGAGGATCGCGAGCGCTGAGAGGACGAACGCCAGGACGCGCGCCGCGGCGGAGCGGATCGGCGGACCCGGGCGAGGCGCGATGCGGGAGCGGTGTTCGCGGGATCGTGGAGCGGCGCGGCGGGCTTCCCAGTGCGACATGACGGTTCCTCCCGGTGCCGGATACCGGCTTCGGGGAGGGGACGTGGTCGCGCGAGGAGGGGACGCGCTGCAACAATCGTTTCGGGAGCGGGGGCGCGCTGACGGAGCGGGGGGCGCTCGGAGTGCGATTCGGGGGGAACGCGGGGGACGGAGGATCGAACTGGTTGCGAGATTACTCGCCGGGGTCCGGAGCGCGTCAACACAATTTGATGGCGGGACCGATTCTCACGAGATCGGCTCCTGCCGGAGCCGGCTCCGAAACGATGAGCGGGCGGAGCGCCGGTGCGCCCCGCCCGCCGGCGGCTCCGGTGAGCCGCCCATCGCGTTCGAAATGGAACGAAAGCCTTACTTCAGAACCGTGACCCGCTGGACGTCCGAGGCCTCCGGCGCTTCGATCCGGAAGATGTAAACGCCCGACGAGACCTTGTGGCTGTTCGCGTCCGAGCCGTCCCAGATCATCGACTGGTCGCCCGCGCCGCGAACGCCCTCGAACAGCGTCTTCACGAAGCGGCCGCGCGTATCGAAGACCGAGACGCGGACGAGGCCCGCCTTCGTGAGGCTGAACGTGAGCTTGGTGACCGGGTTCAGCGGATTGGGCGTCGCCTTGGCGTGGAGCGCGTGCTTGTCGTGCCCCTTCCCATTGTCGCCGTTGTTGCCATTGTTCCCCGCCACCTTCACGTTCCCCATCGTCGCCGTGAACGTGCCGCCGGTGCTGAGCGTCCCGGTGAAGGTCACGTTCATGAGGTTCGTCGCGATGGAATCCGTGGTCCCGAAGAACGTGCGCAGCGCCGTCATCGAGAAGCAGGTCTTCAGCGTGACGGAGCAGTTCGTCGTGTCGCTCGGGCAGGTGGAATTCTGGCTGTCGCAATCGCCGCAGTCGCCGCTGTCGTCATCCTCGCCTTCGCACTCCCAGTCCAACGAGGTCCGGCCCGTGAGGGTCTGCCCGTTGAACGAGAGCGTGACCGAGCCGAGGTTCACGTTGCGCACGTCGAACGTGTGGTTGTCCGGCGTGATCCGGAAGCAGAGGAACTTCCGGTGCGAGTTGAAGGCGCCGAGCAGCTTCGCGCTGGCGGTGAACGTGCCGCCTCCGCCCGACGTGTTGACCGTGATCACGGTCGTCGCGGTGGCGGAGCCGCCGTGGCCGTCATTGCCGGTGAACGTCACCGTGAACGTGCCCGACTGGCCCGAGCTCGGCGTCCACAGGAACGTCCCCGTGTTGTTGCCGTTGTCCGTGAAGGACGCGCCCGAAGGCAACCCGGACGCGGTGAGAGTCACGTGATCCGCGTTCACATCCGTCGCCGAAACGGTGAAGGTGAGCAGGTTCCCCTGGGTGACCGTTTCGGTTGCCGGAGCGGTCACGACCGGCGGCGTGTTCGTCCCGGCGGCGTTGACCGTGATCACGGTGGTCGCGGTGGCGGTGCCGCCGTGCCCGTCGTTGCCGGTGAACGTGACCGTGAACGTACCCGTCTGGCCTGAGGTCGGGGTCCAGGTGAACGTCCCGGTGTTGTTGTCGTTGTCGGTGAAGTTCGCGCCCGAAGGGAGCCCCGACGCGCTCAGCGACACGTGGTCGCTGTTCACGTCCGTGGCCGACACCGTGAACGTGAGCATGTTCCCCGCCGTGACCGTCTCCGTCGCCGGAGCCGTCACGACCGGCGGCGTGTTCGTCCCGGCCGCGGCGACATGAATGTGCGTCGTCGCGCTGCCCGAGAGAGCGTTCGCCGCGGTGAAGACCACGTTGAAGTCACCCGTCTGCCCCGACGTGGGCGTCCAGGTGAACGTGCCCGACGTATTCGACGCGTTCGCGGTGAACGTGGCGCCCGAAGGAAGCGACGCGGCCGTGAGCGAGTTGATGGTCTGCGCATCGCTCGCGGTGACCGTGAACGTGAGCATCGAGCCTGCGGTGACCGTCTCGGTCGCCGGAGCGGTGACCATCGGCTCCTCGTCCGAGCCCGATGTATTCACCGTGATCTGGAAGTTCGCGGTGGCGGACTCGCCGTTCGCCGTGGCGGTGACGCTGCCGTTGAACGTGCCGACGTCGCTGGCCGTCGGATTCAGGGTGATCGTCGTGGATACGAGTCCGGTCCCGGTGGTGGGGCCGTTCAGCGTCGCCCAGGCCGGCAGCGACGAGGTGAGGGTGATGGCGTCGTTATCGGGATCGTACGCAACGACGTTGATGGTGGTCGTCGTGCCGGCATTCACGGAGAGGTTGGGGATGGTCACGACGACCGGGGGCGCGGCATACGCTGCCGAAACTGTCAGGAGCAGGAGCGCGCCCAGGGAGACAACCTTGGATGCGAGCTTCATGGAGCCCTCCTTGGTCCGCGGATCATTCGCGAGGCGGGATGCTCCTCGCGCGGAGTTCAGGGCGGCCGACCGCAATCGCGGCGACCATGCGATGAAGAACGTCCCGTAGCGCATGGGGACGTCGGCTGGCGATTCGCTCGTGTGCGGAGGCGCCGAGAGTGGGGCCTGTGGGGCCCAGGAGGGGTCTCGACGTGATTCCCCGCGCGAGGGGTCGCCGTCCCGGCGGGTCACCGGTCCCGCTCAGGACCCGCAAATGATCGCGACCGGGCGGGAGTCGATGCAAGAAAAATGTAAGTAGATCCTCGCGGGACGTTTTTGGCCGCGCGAGAATGCAAGGCGAATGCCCGTCCGGGATCTGTAGCCGGTAGAATAGGTTGCAGAGCCCGCGTCCGGATGCGCCTCAGGATCGGCGGGAACGCCCACGCTGATATTTTTCGATCCATTCCGCGGCGGCGCGGCGCAGGAGCTCGGTGACCACGGCGCCCGTCTCGATGCTCGCGAGCTTGAAACGCCGGTGGATCTCCACGGGCAGCGCGACCGAGGTGCGGACCATCCCCTTACTGCTCCCGGCGCGGATGCGCTTCATGCGCAACGCGCCTTTCATCGGACGTGCCGCTCTCCGGCAGCGCCGGGACCCGGGACGATCTTCATGAGGGCCACGCGCGCGGTGTGCTGGCGGCGTGCCATGACGACCGGCGCCTCCGCCTCGGTTCCGCGGGTCTTGAGCTCCCAGATCCCGGACCTGAGCACGTGCAGCGAGCCGCACTGCGAGCAGACCCGCTCCAAGGGGGCGATGCGCCAACTGAAGGCATGCTTGCAGACGAGGCAGACCATGAACAGCTCCGCTCGGGCGAACCCTGCCCGGTTCGAGGCTTCCCTGCGGGATGGAGATCGGTCGTTGCCGGTGAGACGGGCGCTGCGGAGCTGATTCCCCTGTGCATCAATGATGCAATAGCGCAGCGACGAGTTCAAGCGGATTCTAGGGAGCAGCCCGTAAGGCATTGATGCAACTGCGCAGTACGGCTTCATTGTTTCTGGCCCGGAGAGGGCGTTTTGCCCGCTCCTCGCGGTCCACGGCGGATGCCGCGTTCCACCTTCATGGCGACCGGGCCGCGAAGGTCCCGTTCATGAATGCCGAACGGGAGCTTCGTTATTGCCAGAGCGGGGACGTCCAGGTGCTCGAACTTCCCTATCGCGACGAACGGATTGGAATGCTTGTCGTTGCTCCGGAAAGAACCGGATGCGCTGGGCGAGATCGAGCGGAGGCTTGCTCCTGACAGTCTCACTTCCCGGGAGTCCCGAATGAAGACGGAACTCGTGCGCGTGGCATTGCCCAAGTTCCGCCTCGAGACCGGCTACGAGCTGGCCGGTGTTCTTGGCGCGATGGGTATGCGTGATGCCTTCACGCGGAACGCCGATTTCTCCGGGATGCCTCGCGAGCGACCGCTGTTCCTATCGAAGCAGACGGTCGGGGCCCACAGGCTACGCACTCCGATTCCATTTCTGGCCGATCGCCCCTTCCTTTTCATGATCCGCTCGCGGGTGACCGGCGCGATCCTCTTCATGGGCCGCGTGGAGGATCCGAGCCGCCAATAGACTTCCCTGCCAGCCAGTCAGACGGGTGACATGGTGTCATAAGGCATCCCTGCGACGATCACCACGGCCGATATCCAACGCAGCATTCGGAATCCTCTAGAGGACCGACGCTTAGCGACTCTCTCCTGCCGCTATCCGGGGCTGGCACGCTTCAAGCCCATCCACCGTGGAACGCACTCCCCTGCCGTTCCGCCCGTCGGGCCCGGAGGATCGCGTCATGAACGATCGGATGCCTGGTGAAACAAGGCCGGCGCGAATCGCAATACGAAGACGGCATCGCCCAGGCCAGCAAAGACCTCTTCGCGGGCACCAATGTCATCAAGCTCGCCGAGGTGAAAGCCCAGCTCAAAAACGCGTCTTGCACGCTGGCTCTTCCGGCTGCCGGCACCAACAAACTTTCTGCCCGGGCACTTTATGACACGGCCAGGGCCAGCCATTTGCGCGTCGGCTGGGCCTATGTCTGCGACCACTGCGAGGACTGGCATGTGAACCTCGCCGGCGGTTATCCGCTGACCACCGACGGCGCGGTCGCGACGTGCTACCACGTGATCAACCCCACGCGCGACATCCGC
>JBLMWD010000125.1:0-18971 GCA_050257045.1 Bacteroidota bacterium
CCGCCCGCACCGCGGCGTCCGCCCGCATCGCAGCGCCGGCCCGCACCCCCGACGCGGTCTGCACCGAATGCCACACCGGCGCGAACCTCGACAGCGCCGTCGTGCGCGGTCAGAAGGTGGCGCTCGACATCGACCGCTCGGTGCTCCAACGCTCGGCCCACGCCAAGCTCGCCTGCATCCAGTGCCACGTCGGCTTCAATCCCGAGGAGCAGCCGCACCGGGCCCGGATGACGCCGGTCGACTGCGGCCATTGCCATGCGAACGCCGACTCGGTCCACGTCTTCCACGCGAAGACCACGTTCGCGAAGACGGCCTCGGCCGCGGGCTCGTGCAAGGGATGCCACGGCGCGCACGACGTCGCCCCGCACGGCGCGGCCACGACGGCGGCCGGCGCGCGCGCCCTCGACGCGGCGTGCGCGCGCTGCCACCAGCAGGAGGTCGCACACTTCGAGAGCTCCGCGCACGGGCAGGCCGCCGCGCGCGGCGTGGCCTCGGCGCCGACCTGCCTTACCTGCCACCGGCTCCCGATCACCGCGGCGCGCGACCACGGCCAGCGTGACGCGCGCCTCAAGCTCGCGCAGGTGCAGCTCTGCCTCCACTGCCACCTCGACGATCCCGCCGTGCGCGCGCGCGTCGGTCCGCAGACCGGATTCATCCGCGCCTACGAGACGAGCATCCACGGCCAGCAGCTCCGGGAAGGGAATCCCAAGGCGGCGACGTGCATCGACTGCCACGGCAGCCACGAGATGGCGCGCGGCTTCGAGCCGACCGCGAAGACGGAGAAGTTCCACATCCCCGACACCTGCGGCCGCTGCCACACCGACATCGCGCGTGTCTACAAGACGAGCGTCCACGGCGCCGCGGTGGCGAAGGGGAACGCCGACGCGCCGGTCTGCACCGACTGCCACGGCGAGCACACGATCAAGAAGGCGGACGCTCCCGAGTCGCCGGTCGCGCCGGGGAACGTCTCCACCGAGGTCTGCTCGCCCTGCCACTCCTCGGTCCGGCTCGCGACCAAGTACGGGATCCAGAGCGACCGCTTCAAGACGTTCTCCGATTCGTTCCACGGCCTCGCGATCCGCGGGGGCGAGATCTCGGCGGCGAACTGCGCTTCCTGCCATGGCTCCCACGACATCCTTCCCTCGAGCGATCCGAGGAGCCGCATCAACCCGCGGCGTCTCGCCGTCACGTGTGGCAAGTGCCACGCGGGCGCCACGGCCGCCTTCGCGCGCGGCAAGGTGCACCTCGAGGTCACGCAGGCGAAGGAGCCGCTCCTCTACTGGATCGCGACGATCTACACGATCCTCATCATCGGGGTCGTGGGGGGGATGTTCCTCCACAACCTGATCGACTTCATCCGGAAGGCCACGCACAAGCTGCGCGTGCGTCGCGGGCTGGTCGCGGCGCACGAGCCGGAGAGCCGCGCGCTCTATGTCCGCATGACCGGGAGCGAGCGGGCCCAGCACGCCACGCTCCTCGTGAGCTTCACCGTGCTCGTCCTGACCGGGTTCATGCTCCGTTTCCCCGAGTCGTGGCCGGTGCTCCAGCTCCGGAAGGTCTGGCCCCACCTCTTCGAGGCGCGGAGCATCGTCCACCGTGTCGCCGGTGTCGCGATGGTCGCCGCTTCGCTCTTCCACCTCTATTACCTGGGGCTCACGGCCCGGGGGCGGCAGTTCCTCCGCGACATGCTGCCGCGCCCCTCGGACGTGGGAGACGTCGTGGGCGCGGTGCGCTATTATGCCGGCCTCACCCGACATCGCCCGCGCTTCGGCCGCTTCTCCTACATCGAGAAGGCGGAGTACTGGGCGCTCGTGTGGGGGACGGTCGTGATGGCGGGGACCGGCGTGATCCTCTGGTTCCAGGACCCGGCCATCGCGCTCCTGACCAAGCTCGGCTGGGACGCGGCGCGCTCGATCCACTTCTACGAGGCGATCCTCGCGACGCTCGCGATCCTGGTCTGGCACATCTACTTCGTGATCTTCAATCCCGACGTCTACCCGATGAACCTCGCGTGGCTCAAGGGGACGATCACCGAAGAGGAGATGGAGGACGAGCACCCGCTCGAGCTGGAAGCGATCCGGCGCGAGCGCGAGACAGAGGCCAAGGAGGGCAGATCGTGACCGAGAAGCGCGACGTCGATCCGGAACGCCGCGGCGCCCTGGTCTGGATGGTCCGCGGATTCCTCGCCCTCTGGGCGCCCGCCGCCGCCGGCATGGCCGCCTCCTTCCTCAAGGCCCCCTCGCCCGAGAACCGGCCCGGCGAGCGGATGCTGCGCGGCGGGCCGATGTCGTCGATCGCGGTGGGGGACGCCCGCCTGGTGCGCCACGGCACCGATCCCGTCTACGTCGTGCGCGTCGCGGAGGACCAGGTCGTGGCGGTCTCGGCCATCTGCACCCATCTACGCTGTGTCGTGAAATGGAACCGCGACACCGGGACGTTCCTCTGTCCCTGCCACGCGGGACGCTTCGACCGCGGCGGCAATGTTCTCTCGGGTCCGCCCAAGAAGCCGCTCACCCAGTTTCCCGCCGAGGTCCGGGCGGACGAGATCGTCATTCACACTTGATCGGAGAGAGCGTGGAACAGAAACGCGGCGGCCTTCTCGGCTGGCTGGAAGCGCGCGTCAATCTGACCGAAATCGTCTCGTTCCTCACCGTCTTCGGGCTCCTCCCGGTGGAGCTCGATTCGCGGAAGCCGCTGAAGGAGGCGCTCCGTGAGGCGATGTCCCAGCCGCTGCCCAACTACGCGCGGTGGCCGCAGGTGATCGGCGTCCTGTCGTTCATCCTTTTCATCTTCCTCGCCGTCTCCGGGACGATGCTCGCCTTCTACTACCAGCCGACCGCGGACGTGGCCTATCCCAGCGTCACGCTCATCGCGCGCGACATCTCCTTCGGGAACCTGACGCACCAGGTGCACCACTGGGCCGCGGTCCTCTTCCTGATCCTTCTCGGGGCGCGCGTCGTCCGCTTCTTCTTCGCGCGCCTCTACCACCAGGGTCGCGAGGTGGTCTGGATCGTGGCGGTGCTCACGTTCATGGCCGCGACGATCGCGGACCTCACGGGGCGGCTCCTGCCGTGGGACGCGCGCGGCTACTGGACCACGGTGCGGGCGCGCGAGGTGACCGACGCGCTCCCGCTCCTCGGCCCGTTCACGTCGTTCCTCGTCGGGGGGAGCGGCCTCGACTCGCTCGTGCTGACGCGCTACTACGTGCTCCACGTCGTCGTCTTTCCCCTGGTCCTGCTCGGGCTCTTCTACTTCCACTTCTCGAGCGTCCGGCGCGTGGGACTCTCGCGCACGGAGCCGACCGGCCCGGGCGTGGCGCCCTCGGGCGTCCGCTCGCTCCAGGTGGTCACGTACGAGCTGATCCTGCTCAACATCGTGATGGTCGGTGTGCTCCTGTCCCTCGCGGTGCTCGCGCCCTATCCGTTCGACGTGATGGCCGATCCGTTCAACACGCCGCCGAACGCGCGCCCGCCCTGGTATCTCCTCGCGCCCCACGCGCTGCTCGAGGCCTTCCCGGCATGGGTGCCGCGCACGATCCGCGGCATCTTCCCCGAGGCGATCCTCCTCGCGGTGATCTTCGTGCCGTTCCTCGGTCCCGGCTCGGCCGACCCGGTGCGACGGCGCCGGTTCCGGAACATCGGCTACGCGATGATGGTGCTCTGGGTGGTACTCACGGCCGTGGGATGGATGCTGGAGGTGCGGCGATGAGGGCGCGCGAAGGGGACCTCGTGGGGCCGCGCCGGGGTCACGTCGCGGCCGCGCTCGCGATCGCGCTGGTCGCGCTCTGGCTCATGCCGGGAATCGGAGGGGCGCAGACCGCTGCCGACTCGAGCGGGAATGCGAAGCCGGCACCCGCCAAGGAGACGCCGGCGTCCGCGGCCAAGAAGACGCCGGCGCCCGCAGCCAAGATAACGCCGGCCGCCTCGACGCCTGTGGCGCCGCCGGGGGCTGCTCGCACCCCGATTCCGCGCGCCGCCGTGCCCCCGGCCGCAGTTTCCGCCCGGGCGCCCGCCGCCAACGCCGGCGTCGTCTTCGCGCCGACCCCGGTCAGCGGGGAGGAGACGCGGCCGCCCGCGCGCGCCGTTCCGCCGGGCGCCAAGGCGGGCGCCGCCTCCAGGATGTGCGGCGTCTGCCACTCCGAGGTGCGCGTGAAGTACGAGCAGGGCGTCCACAAGACGGAGGGGATCCCCTGCACGTCGTGCCACGGCGGGAACGCGGACGCGCTCACGGTCGAGGGAGCGCACGCCGGCAACTTCCGCGGCAAGCCGGCGCGCCGCTCGATCCCCGCGCTCTGCGCCTCGTGTCACGCCGACGTGGCGAAGATGCGCGTCTACAACCTGCCGTCGAACCAGTACGAGCTCTACCAGACGTCGCAGCACGGGATCCGCCTCGCGAAGGGGGACGAGAACGTCGCGGTCTGCACCGACTGCCACGGCGTCCACGAGATCCGCCCGCGCGACGACCCGAAGAGCAGCGTCTTCGCGCGGAACATTCCGACCACGTGCGGGAAGTGCCATGGGAATGCCGGCTTCATCGCGAGGTACGGCCGGAAGGACAATCCCGTCGCCGACTACCGTGCGGGCGCCCACGGGAAGGCGTTCCTCGGCGGGAACGACGCGGCGCCCGAGTGCACGCGCTGCCACGGGAGCCACGGCGCCACGCCTCCCGGCGCGGCCGACGTCGACAAGGTCTGCGGCACCTGCCACGCGAAGACGCGGAGCTACTTCCTCACGAGCGTGCACAAGGAAGCGATGGCCGCCGCGGGCGAGCCGGAGTGCGTCGCCTGCCACCACAACCACAAGACCGCGACCCCCTCGGCCGCGATGTTCGACACGAAGTGCCTCGAGTGCCACAGCAAGGGAGACGACGGCGCGAAGACGGCGGCCACGTTCCGGCGCATGATCGGCGACGCCTCGAGCGAGATCCAGCGCGCCGACTCCATGGTGACCGCGGCCGCGAAGATCCCGATCTACGTCGAGGACTACCGCTCGCGGCTCCAGGACGCCCGCACCGCGCTCCTCGAAGCGGCGCCGGCCACCCACTCGCTCGACTCCACCCAGGTCGAGCCCGACACGCGGCGCGCCCGCTCGATCGCGATGATGGTGAGCGACGAGGTGCACGATAAGGTTTCGGGGCGCTGGTGGCGCGGCGTGGGGCTCGCGCTCTTCTGGTTCTACCTCCTGCTCACGGCCCGCATCGTCTGGCGGGCGCGTAGCCGCGCCGCCTCGGAGCCGGAGCGTTGACGGAGCCCCCGCGTTGAGCGCCTGGAACCCCCGCGAATTCCTCTCCCGCACGCGTGGCCGGATCGTCATCCCGCCGATCCGCGTCACCGGCTTCACGGTCGCGCTGCTCTTCGCGCTCGCGATCATCTTCATGTTCACGTCGGTCCAGGTGACCAGCCAGCCGCGCTTCTGCGGCTCGTGCCACATCATGAAGCCGTACTACGAGTCGTGGAGGCACTCCTCCCACCACAACATCGCCTGCGTCGAATGCCACATCGCGCCCGGCGTGGGAGCCGAGATCCGGAAGAAGTACGAGGCGCTCTCGATGGTGGTGAGCTACTTCACCGGCACGTACGGCACCAATCCCTGGACCGAGGTGGAAGACGCGGCCTGCCTCCGCTGCCACGAGCGCCGGCTCCTCGCCGGGAAGGAAGTGATCCGGGACGTCCTCTTCGACCATTCGACGCACCTCTCCGAGATGCGCCGCGGGAAGACGCTCCGCTGCACCTCCTGCCACTCGCAGATCGTCCAGGGGAGCCACATTGCCGTCACCACGTCGACCTGCATCCTCTGCCACTTCAAGAACGCGAAGGAAGGGGAGGGAACGACGCGGTGCCAGCTCTGCCACACCGTGCCGTCGAAGTCCTACACGATCGGCACGATCCGCTTCGATCACGCCGACGTGTCTCGCTTCGGGATGGAGTGCCGCTGGTGCCACGCGCGGCCGACGGGGAGCCAGGGGGAGGTGCCCGTCGAGCGCTGCGTCACGTGCCATAACCAGCCGGCGCGCCTCGCGAAGTACTCCGACACCGACCTGCTCCACCAGATGCACGTCACGAAGCACAAGGTGGACTGCATGGACTGCCATCTCCACCTGGAGCACGTCGCGCCGATCACGGCGAAGACGTTCGCCGGGATGATGCAGCTCGCGAACACGCGCATCCACCAGGCCGCCACCGACTGCAACGCCTGCCACCAGACGGGTCACTCGCCGCAGCTCGCCCTCTACACCGGCACGGGCGGGCGCGGCGTGCCGGCCATGCCGAGCCCGATGTACGTCGCGGGGGTGCGCTGCGAGGGATGCCACCAGCAGCTTCCGGGGCAGACCTCCGAGGTGAACCGGGCGTCGGACATCTCGTGCATGACCTGCCACGGGCCCGAGTACCGGAAGATCTTCCAGAGCTGGGTGGAAGGGACCACGCGGCGCGCGGCGGCGGTGCGGGCGGAGGTCGCCTCCACGCAGGCGGCGGTCGGCTCGGGCTCGCCGCAGCTCGCCGAGGCGCGCTTCAACCTGGACATCGTGGAGCGCGGGCACGGCGTGCACAACGTCTCCTACGCGTACGCGCTGCTCCGCCGCTCGCATGACGACCTGAACGCGGCGCGCCGGGCGAAGGGGCTCGCCCCGATGGCTGCGCCGTGGCGCGAAGCGCCGTACGAATCGCCGTGCCTCTCCTGCCACGCCGGGATCGAAGACCAGACGGGGACGATCTTCGGGCACCCCTACGCGCACGAGCCGCACGTGATCGGCGCGAAGCTCCAGTGCCAGGCCTGCCACCGGTCGCACCAGGAGAAGCCCGCGGGCGAGGTGGTCCGCTACGGCGCCGAGGGCTGCGTCACGTGCCATCACCGGCCGCCGGTGCAGAACTGCACGACCTGCCACACCGACGTGAAGGCGAGGGTCGTGAAGTCGTTCCGCGGCGACTTCGACCACAAGCTCCACATCGAGGACGCGGGGAAGACCTGCACCGACTGCCACGAGGTGAGCGGGCCCACGCCGACGCTGAAGAAGACCGCCTGCGCGGAGTGTCACGAATAACGAGGCGCGAAGCGCCTCGGTGAGCGGAGGCAGCCACACCGAACCACTCGAGCCTTACATCGAAAAGGCCCGGCGTCGTAGAGGCGCCGGGCCTTCGATTTTCGCAGTTGGGTCCTGCGTCTACGGCGTGGGCTCCAGGCACATCTCCTGGAAGCGATACTCCTGTACGCCCGCCGAGGAGACCTTCAAGTCGGTGTGGCGGAGCTGGCCCGAGCCCGCTTGCGTGCCCAGCAGGGTCGAGCGCGAGAAGACCGCGTCGATTCCGCCCCCCGTCTGGCCGGTCTGGATCTCGCTCACCATCGCCGTGTACGGCGTCCCGGCCGGAACCGGCGGATTCACCGTCACGTTCATCGGCGTGATCGTGAGCTTGCCCGTATAGCGGGTGTCCATGGTGTAGCGTCCGTCCGCGTCCACCGTCGCCGACGCCGACAGATCGAGCGGCCCTTCGACGTAGACCATGTCATATGGCCCGCTGTCGCAGAACGGCTTCGGAATCATCTGCGCGAACGGGATCGTGAACTGCTGCGTGAAGGTCCCCGCTTTCGGAGCCGGCGTCCCTTCCAGGTGGAACACGGCTGCCTTTCCGTCGGACGGGATGTCCGGTCCACCCAGCGCCTTGAGCTCGGGAGGCAGCTGATCCCAGATAAATCCGGGGATCGTGCGGTACGTCGGCGCGGAATAGATTTCTCCAGTCATGGATGGCGGGGCCACGAGGAAACCGCTCCTCGCGAGGTCGGCCGTCACGACATCCCGTGCGATGTTCCACGCGAGCGCCTGATGCTGCGCTGTGCCCGGGATCATCAATTCGAAATGGACGCCGCCCACGGTCCACGTTCCCGTGTCACCGAACGGGGCGCCGGTGCGGAACAGGCGGAGATGGATTCGTACGGGTCCGTACTGCCCCAGTCGGAGCTGGACCACGCTTCCGACCCACCCCGCTGGATCGGCATAAGCGGTCTGCGCACTCCCGTGCGCATCGGCCCATCGCTCGTTGAAGGGAAATGCGTTCGGGAAGCCGAACGAGGTCCGATCGCCGTCCAACCCGAGCAGCACCTCGCGGATCTTCAGGGGGTCGACGTCACCGACGAAGATGAGATTCATCGGGTCTCTGCTGTCGATCGGATCGAACGCCGGGTCGAACGACGCGCCCGTGTACGGCCAGAGGGAGAGCGTCGTTCCCTCGACCGTCACGTTCGCGAGCGGCGACGGCGCGACCGGATGGATCTGGATCGTGGTCGCCCCCTCGACCGCCGACCGGCCGGCCAGGGACGGGCCTACGACATTGTCCGCGAGCGGGGCGTTCTTCCGGGAACAGCCGGATAGCAGCGCCGCCGCCGCGAGTAGCGTGCAGCAGACCGGTACCAGGTACTTCGCACTCGATTTCATCGGATTACCCCCTCGTGGACGCGCCGATGGTTGCGTCATCGTGGCTGCCTATTGGAGAGAACGAGGGGGTGTCGTGAAACGCACAGGGTTAAGGCCGCTTACCTCGGGCTTCCCACCGCCGGGCCTCCTCGGCGCGCCCCAGGGCGCGGCAGGCCTCCGCGACGTCGGCGCCCGTCTGGCCCTCGGAGCAGGACCAGCTCCAGGAGAAGTCGTATCCCTCGCGCCCTTCGGCGAGCGCGAGGGCGCGATCGAGGTCCGCTGGATTCCTCGACGCCCGCGCGAGTCCCGCGAGCGCCTGGACCATGAGATGCCCCGCGCCGAGCGCGCGCGGGCGCCCTTTCACGTGGGCGACGAGCTGGCCGAAGGCGGCGCGGGCCGCGTCGGGGTCGTCCATGGAGAGCGACGTCCGTCCGAGGCTCACGAGGCTGATTCCCCGAAAGGTGTCGCGGTACATGTGATCGCTCCGGTCGGCCGAGGCGAGGGCGGCGAGGGCTGCCTCGCGCGCGCCGGCGAGGTCGCCTCTCAGCCGGAGCGCCTCGGCGAGCGCGCCGCCGGCTCCGGCCGTGGGTCCCGCGCCGCCGGTCCCTTCGAGCGCGACCACGCGGCGGAAGCACCACACCGCCTCCTCCGAATTCCCGAGCGTGAGATGGCACCATCCGAGGCCGAGCCACGCGAACCCGTGCTGCGGGTCGGCCTCGACGGTGCGCTGGAAGAAGCCGACGGCGCGCGCGACGTCGCCCGCGGCGGCGCAGGCGCACGCCGCGAAGTAGGTGCCGTACGAGCCCGTCGCCTCGAGCGCCGTGGCGCGGTCGCCCTCCGCGATGGCCTCGTCGTGGCGGCCCTGCCGGAACAATGCGTAGGCGAGCCAGGAGTGGGGCTCGCCGAGATCCGGATCGGCTTCGATCGACCGGCGCGCGTACGCCGTGGCGAGCTCGAGCTCGGAAGGATCGGTCGTGTACGTGAACTTCATCGCGTGCACCTTGGCGAGGCCGGCGAGGGCGGGCGCGTGCCGCGGCTCGATCGCGATCGTCTCCTCGAAGAGCTCCTGCGCCTGGTCGAAGGTCCCCTTCTCGAGTCGGTCGGCGAGGCGCTTCGCGCGCGCGTAGAGCTCGTAGGCGCGGACGGTCGGCTCGGGGCCCGCCGGCGTCGCGATGTCCGGCGTGCGTGGCGAAAGACGCGCCGCGACCGCTTCCGCGAGGCGGTCCTGCATTGCGAAGATCGTCTCCATCGCGCCGTCGAGCTTCTCCGACGCGACGACCAGTCCGGTCGGGACCTCGGTCAGCCGCGCCGTGATCCGGAGCGCCGGCCCGAAGCGCTGGATCCCGCCCGAGAGGATCCACCGGCAGCCCAGCGCGTGTCCCATGGCGAGGGGGTCCGGCTCCCCGCCGGGCCCCGCCGCGGAGCGTGCCCGGAGCGCGCGCTCTCGGGAGAGGACGCGGATGCCGGGGACGCGCGCGAGGTCGGCGGCGACGCTCTCGGCCACCCCGCTCGAGATCCAGGCGTCGGCGGCTTCACCCGAGAGGTTCGCGAAGTCGATCACGGCGATGGTGTCGGGAAGGGCGCTCGCCGAGTCGCCTCCGCGCAGCCGGCGGACGTCGGAGAGGAAGGCGGCGGCGGTGGGGTAGCGCTCGGCCGGATCACGCGCCAGGCACCGCTTCAACACGGGGTCCCATTCCGAGGGGAGCCCCGAGACGGACGGAGGCGTGACCGTGCCGCCGAGGATCGCGGCGAGGCGCTCGGCGGCGTTCGCGCCGGGGAACGCGGGGCGCCCGGTTGCGACTTCGTAGAGGACCGCTCCCGCCGAGAAGATGTCGGCGCGCGCGTCCACGGGGAGCCCCCGAAGCTGCTCGGGCGCCGAGTAGCCGGCCGTCCCCGCCGTGGACTCGCCCCACTCGGTCACGGTCGCGCCGGCGGGCGGCCCCGCGGCGCCCTCGCTCCAGCGCGCGGCGATCCCGAAATCGAGGAGCTTCGCTGCGTCCGATCCGACGGCGACCACGTTCTCCGGCTTCAGGTCGCGGTGGAGGATCCCCGCCGCGTGCGCGTGCGCGAGTGCCTCCAGAAGGCACGACGCAACGGCGAGCGCGTGCTCGGGGCGGAGCGGGCCCTGCCGCAACCGCTCGCGGAGCGTTTCGCCTTCGACGTACTCCATGGCGAGGAACGAGACCCCGTCGGCCTCGTCCGCCTCGTAGAAGGTCGCGATCCAGGGGTGCTGGAGGCGCGCGAAGGCGTGCGCCTCGCGGCGGAGGCGCTCGGCCAGATCGCCGGCGAGGTCGGCCCGAAGGACCTTGATCGCGGCGTTCCGTCCGAGCGCCAGGTCGCGGGCGAGGTAGACCTCGCCCATCCCGCCCTCGCCGATCCGCCGCTCCACGAGATAGTGCGTGAGCCGGCGTCCCACGAGGCTTCCCGAATCGCGCACCCGTTTGCCTCCGATCTCTCCTACGCTATGCTGCGATGACACCCGGACGGAAAGGAGCTCGAGCTTGAGCGGCAGCAACGACGACGAGCATGGCGCCAAGCCGCGCGCCGACGAGCATAGCGCCAAGCCGCACGCGCCCGGACACCACGACGAGGACGGTGCGCGCCGGGGGCCGCTCCGGCCGCCGCGCCCGCCGATCGGACTCCCGCTGCTCCCGAGCGGCTGCTTCCAGCTCCCGGAGGGGAACCCGTGCGAGGGATGCGACCATTGCTGCCGTTACGTTACCATTCCCATTGACCGGCCGCGCTCCCGCCGGGATTTCGACAACATTCGATGGTATCTCCTCCACCGGAACGTCTCCGTCCTCTGCGATTGGGAAGACTCATGGATGGTCCAGTTCGACACCCCCTGCGATTGGCTGAAGGACGGCCGGTGCAGCCACTACGTCCACCGTCCCGAGGTCTGCCGGGAGTACGATCCGGCCGACTGCGAGCGCTACTGTCCCGATCCCGCCGAGAAGATCCTCCTGCGCGACGAAAAGGACCTGGAGCGGTTCCTCGCCGAGCGCGAGGCCCGTCGAAAGGCCCGGCGAGAGGCACAGCGAGAGGCACGGCGCGCGGCGAAGGATCCGGCCGGCGCCTAGCTGCCGGCAGAAGATCGGCCCCCGCCCGGATCGGATCGATCCTGCTCCCGCGGTCCGCCGCAACGCGATGGCTGGCGCTGCTCCTTCTGCTGGGTGCGTCCACGGCGCGTGGCGCCGAACCCGGCCAGCGCGCCGAACCCAGCGCGCGCGGCACCGCCCCGATCGTCCCGCGCGCGAACGCCCCCTCCGCCATCGCCTGGCGCGGCTGGGAGCGCTCCGCCTTCGACGACGCCCGCCACGGGCGCAAGCTCGTCCTCCTCCACATCGCCGCGTCCTGGTCGCACTCAGGACATCAGATGGACGCCGAGGCCTGGACCGACAGCGCCGTGGTGCGGCTCGTCCACGACAATTTCATTCCGATCCGCGTCGACGCCGACCGCCGTCCCGACATCGCCGACCGCTACCTCGCGGGTGGCTGGCCGACGACGGCCGTTCTGAACGCAGACGGGCAGGAGCTGCTCGCCCAGCCGGTGGTCGAGCCGCGCGGTCTTCGGCAGTTCCTCACTCACATGCTCGACCTCTACCGCAAGAGCCGCTCCGAGCTCGAGCTCCGATCCCAGGAATCGGCGCGCCGCGTGGCCGGCACCTGGAAGAGCGAGCCGGCGCCGCCGCCCGAGATGTCGCTCGACGACTGGGTCGACCGGAACCTCGCGGCCGTGCGCGAGGCGGAGGACCACGATCACGGCGGCCTCCTCGGAGCGCCGAAGAATCCGCCGTTCGAGGCCGCGCGCTTCCTCTTCGCCGTCACCGCCACGCACCCCGACGAGCCGCTCCGGTCGCTTGGCCTCCGTCTCCTCGACGCATCCTTCCACCTCGAGGACACCGAGTGGGGCGGGTTCTACCGGATGGCGTCCGACGCCGACTGGAAGAATCCCCGGACCGAAAAGCTTCTCGACGTGAACGCGCGGGCGATCGACGCGCTCGTGGCGGCGACAGAGCAGGGAGGCGGCGCCCCCTACCGCGAAGCCGCCCGGCGCACCGAGGCGTGGGCCGGGAAAAGGCTGTGGACGACGCGCGGCGGCTGGTACGGCAGCGAGAGCGCGGATGCCATCGCCTCCGACGGAAGCGGCCGCTGGATCGGCGGGGACGTCTACTACGGCCTTCCCGACCACTTCCGCCGGCTTCAGGGAGCGCCCGCGGTCGACTCCTCGCTCTACGCCGAGCAGAACGCGCGCATGGCGGCCGCGGTGCTGCGCGGCGCTGCGGCGGGGCTCTGGAAGGGGGCGCCCGTCGCGCGTGCGGTGAAGGCTCTCGACCGGCTCTGGTCGTCGCAGCGCGCCCCCGACGGCTCCCTCTATCACGAGTGGCGGAACGGCCGGAGGGCGCTGCCCGGGCGCCTCATGGACCAGGCCGAGGCGGGCGTCGCCTATCTCCAGGCGTACGCCGTGACGGGAGAGGCGCGGCATCTCGCGCGCGCGGAGTCGCTCGCGGTCTGGATGCGCGCGCATCTCGAGGACAAGGTCGCGGGCGGCTTCCGTTACGCGCCGCGGGCTCCGGATGCCATCGGCCGGCTCGCCGCGGGGGAGAAGCCGGAGCAGGGGAACCTGGACGCGGGATGGCTCTACTGGCGGCTCTGGCAGCTGAAGCACCGGCCGGAGGATCGCCGGTCCGCGCAGCGCGCGCTCGAATCGCTGCGCTCCGGAGACACCGTCGTGCTCGATCCGGCCGAGGCGGAGCTGGGACTCGCGATGAGGGCGGGGCCGGCGGCTTCGCCGTAGCGGGGCAGCGCCGCCCTCGCTCGATTTCTACGGCCGAGGCTCGACCTCCCGGACGAGCTCCAGCGGATCGGGCACCTTGAGCGGCGCGTCGGAGTAGAACGACTGCGCGTACCTCCCGCCGATCATCCACGCGTTGGCCCGCGCGATGTTCTCGATCCGGTCCACCACGCTCTGGATCTCCTGCTTCGGCTTCGGGCGGTCGGGATTGAAGAACTGCGACTTGTGGCAGCGGAGCGCGCGCATCCACTCCTCGAAGTAGGGGCTCACGTCGACGACGAACGTGGGGCGCACGCCCGGGGGCAGAAAGTAGTAGAAGAGCGCCTTGGCCTGGTGCGGCTCGCCCGGGAGGGGCGCCTTGCGCAGGTGGGCGAGGTTGTGCCCCTGCGCGACGAGGATTCCGGTCTTGTAGTGGTCGTTGTGTCCGAGCCCGCGCCCCGGCGGAATGGCGAAGTGGGGCGCGAAGACGAGGTCGGGGCGGTGCTTCCGGATCACCGCGGCCACCGCGCACCGGTTCTCGAACGTGTCCTCGATCCGGTGGTCGCCCATGTCGAGGTTCTCGCGCACGTCCAACTTGAGAATTGCGCACGCCTCGTCGCACTCGGCCCCGCGCTCCTCCGGCGTCCCCCAGCCCATCTCGCCGCGCGTCATGTCGACGATGCCGGTGGTGTAGCCGAGCGCCTTCATCTTGAGCAGGAGGCCGCCGGCTCCGATCTCGGCGTCGTCGGGATGGGGGCCGAACACGAGGACGTCGATTTTCTTCATTCGGGGTCCGGCTCCGGGTCCTTGCCCGAGGCGGGCTTGAAGAGGCTGTCGAGCTTGGAGCGCGCGTCGGCAGGCCCGGACTTGGGCCCTCCCGAGAAGAAGCTGTCGAGCTTCGACCGGGCCGCCTTCTCGCGGTCGGCCGCGCCCGAGCCCTTGCCGGCCGGATTCAGCTGGAAATAGTCGCAGAAGTTCCGGCGCTCCCGGTCGGTGACCCACTCGGCCTGCGGCTCGCGGCACTGGTTGTGGGCGTTCCGGTCGAAGTGGCGGCACTGGACGCACGCGTGCAGGTCCCGCCCGCACTGCGGGCAGGACGTGTCGCGGACGATCCGCATCTTGGGATCGAGGGCCGCACCGCAGAAGAAACACGCGCTCATCCGTACACCTCCGTGTATCCCGATGATACCTTGACAGGGCCGGGCGGCGGAACCGATGATCGGGCCCATGAATAGCGCTGCCCTGAGAGGTTGGGGGCTGGCCGGAGCGGTCGCGATGGTCTTCGCGGCCGGGTGCGCGAAGAACGGGCTCGAGAAGGCGCCGGCGTCGATCGCGTGGAACACCGCGTACGACGCCGCGCTCGCCGACGCGCAGCGCACCGGAAGGCCGATCCTCCTCGACTTCTATACCGACTGGTGACAGTGGTGTAAGGCTCTGGAAGAGTCTACCTACACTGACCCCAGTTTCATCCAGTACTCGAAGCGCTTCACGATGGTGAAGGTGAACGCGGAGAAGGACACCCTCACCGCGGCCCGCTATCGCGTGAAGAGCTATCCCACGATCATGGTCCTCCGTAAGGACGGGACCGAGATCGACCGGGTCGTCGGGTACTACCGCGCCCCCGAGTTCATGGGCCAGGTGAACGACTACCTCGCCGGCCGGAACACGCTCGCCTCGTACGCGGCGATGGAGAAGGACAGCTCGACGAGCCCCGGCTACGAGGGGCGCCTCGCGGAGCGGTATCTCTACCACGGCCTCTACGACGAAGCGAAGACGCGCTACAAGAAGCTGATCGCGATGGATCCAGGGAACAGATCGGGGCTCGTGGACGACGCGCTCTACAGCCTCGCGCGCATGAGCCGGAAGGACAAGGACTACGCCACGGACCGCATGTACGCGAAGCAGATCGTCGACCGCTATCCCGACTCGGACATGTACAAGCCCGCGATCCTCGAGATGGCCGGCGCCCTGAAGCGCGACGGCAAGCTCGCGCAGGCCCGGGACATCTATCTCGACTACAACAAGCGCTTCCCGGCGGACGAGGACGCGGCGTGGGCCAAGGAACAGGCCGACACGCTGAGCGTCCGGCTCCATAACGGGAACCACGCCTGATCCCGGCTCTCCACCGGGCGACCCACTCCATCGCATGAAGCTCGGGATCCTGGGCCCTCCCCAGAGCGGGAAGACCACGCTCTTCGCCGCCCTCACGAGGGGCCAGGCGCAGGCGGGCTCCGCGCGCGGGGAGACGGTCCACCTCGGATCCGTGAAGGTGCCCGACGCGCGGCTCGACCATCTCCGGGAACTCTACCAGCCGAAGAAATTCACCCCCGCGAAGGTCGACTACGTCGACGCGCCGCCGCTCGAGACCGGCCGCGCCGAGCGGGGTGCCTTGGCCGCGCTCGCGGCGCTTCGCGACGTGGACGCCTTCGTCCTCGTGGTGCGCGCGTTCGAGGACCCCTCCGTGCCGCACTTCCAGGGCAGCGTCGATCCCGCGCGCGACGCGGGGTGGCTCCTGAGCGAGCTGATCCTGGAGGATCTCGCCATCGTGGAGCGCCGTCTCGAGCGGATCGAGAAGGCGGTCAAGGTGGGGAAGAAGCCCGAGGATCCGAATGAGTACGAGGGACTGAAGCAGGTGCGCGAAGCGCTCGAGAACGAGCAGCCCGCGCGCAAGGCCGGGCTCTCCAAGGCGGCGGAGCGGGCGCTGCGCGGGTTTCAGCTTCTCAGCATGCGGCCCTGGATCGTCGTGGTGAACGCCGACGACGCCGCGTTGAAGCGCGGGGAAGCGGCGCTGACGGCCCCGGTGGCGGCGCGCTTCGGCGCCGATCCGCCGCCGGTGATTGCCCTCTCCGCGAAGACCGAGGCCGAGCTGGTCCAGCTCTCGGACGAGGAGGCGCGGGAGTTCATGGCGGTGCTCGGGATCGAGGAGCCCGGGCTCACGAGGATGATCCGGCTCTCCTACGCCACCCTCGGGCTCCTTTCGTTCTTCACGGTCGGGCCGGACGAGGTGCGGGCCTGGACGATCCGGGAGGGCTCCCTCGCTCCCGATGCCGCGGGGGCCATCCACAGCGACCTCGAGCGGGGATTCATCCGGGCCGAAGTGATCGCCTACGACGACCTGAAGCGGACCGGCGACATGCACAAAGCCAAGGAGATGGGCCTCTTGCGGACGGAGGGGCGAGATTATAGAGTCCGGGACGGCGACGTCGTGAACATCCGCTTCAGCGTGTGAGAACGGAACTCTCCGGAGCGCCGATCCGTAGTGAGGGCATGGGGTTCCTGCGACCGGATCGGACGAGGAGGGCGGCCATGAAACGACGGACGAACATTGCCGCGGTCGCGATCGCGTGCGCGGTCTTCGGATCGGCGGCAGCCGCTCCGACGGCCGGCGCCACGGTCGTCCGAAAGGTGAGCGAGCGGACATTCCCGTTCACCGCCAGCGGCGAAATCAAGATCGAGAGTCAGAACGGACGGATCGTGGTCGAGGCCTGGGATCGCCCCGAGGTTCGGGTGCAGATCACCCGGGAGGTGCGCGCGACGAGCGTCGGGGAGTCGGAGCAGCTGATGAAGCAGCTCTCCGCCGACATCACGGTGCACCCCGACCAGATCCACATCGTGAGCGTCTATCCGAAGCAGAAGAAGGTGGTCGGGCTCTGGGATTGGCTGGGGCACGGGGCGCGCTCGGTGAATATTCACTATTACCTTCAAGTACCTCGCCAGACTTCGCTCGATCTCGGGACCTCGAACGGGGAGATCCGGGTCCGGGCGACGGAGGGGTCGCTCTACGCCGGGACGACCAACGGCGACATCGAGGCGAGCGCGGTACGCGGCTCCGTGAACGCGAGCACGACCAACGGGGGGGTGCGGCTCGCGCGGATCCAGGGCACCGCCGATGCCACGACGACCAACGGGAGCGTCGAGGTGGAGATCCTCGCGCTGCCGGACACCGGGAAGATGCACATCCGCTCCACGAACGGAAACCTCGCGCTGACCCTCCCGCGCGATGTTCATGCGACGCTCGAGGCCGAGACCACAAACGGGCGTGTAAACATCGGTTACCCGCTGACCACGCAAGGCGTGACCAGCTCGAAGAGCATTCGCGGTACCATCGGGGGCGGAGGCCCCCGGATCGCGCTCGAGACGACCAACGGGAGCATCGACGTCGGGCCGCCGTCCCGCGCCGCCGCGCGTTGACCCAGGAGGAGCGTACGTGAGCACCGGAATCCCGCAGGCCGAGATCTCGCAGATGGGTCCGCTCAGCAGGGCCGACTTCCTGGCCCTGCTCCACTGGTTCGCCGACACCAAGGCGGTGCCCGACGTGCGCGGCGTCTGCGGGCTCTCGCGCCTGACGCGCCTCGCCCTGATCGTGGGCGAGGACACGGGGCTCTCGCGCGAGATCAAGCCCTTCTTCACGTTCCACGCGACGCCGAACGGCGGGGTGGCGAGCGCCGACCTCTGGACCGAACACCTCGCGCTCCGCGCCTACCAGGTGCTGCAGCCGCTCCCGGTGGACGAGCCGATGCCCGCCGAGGAGATCAAGGAGCGTCGCTATCTCCTCGAGAACCACATCCCCGCGCAGGAGCACCGCGACTATCCGCTCCCCACGTTCTTCGAGCGCGACGTGCTCACGAACAAGGGGACGTTCTTCGCGGCGAAGCGCGAGGACCAGCTGATCGAGCGCCGCATCCGCATCTTCCAGGCCCTGCCGGACCTGAACCGGCTACCGCTCGCGGAGCTGACCGACCGCGCGCTGCCGCTGCTTCGCGTCCCGGCGGCGCGCTAGCCCCGGAGGCCGGGCCAGGCCCGGACCGCGTCCATGCTCCGCTTCCTGTTTCGCGTGTGGCTCGCCCTCGTCCTTTTCTTCATCGGTCTGCTGTTTGGACGCCGCCCGCGTTCGGATGAGCTGAGCGACGACCCGCGTCAGCGGGTCGATTCGCGCCGTGGCCCCCGATTCGGCACGAGGCGCGCGATCGACCGGAGCGACGCCGTGGACGTCCCGTTCACCGAGATCCCGCCGCCGGACGAGACCGCCGGTCCCGATCGCGCCCAATCGGCCCGGCCCGAGCCAGCTCGTGAGCGCGCGCCTGGACTCCGGTAGCGTGGCCGCGAATCGCCGGCTCCGCGTCGAGACCGGCCAGCGCACGGAGTTCGTCCCCCTGGCGGAGCGGATCCGCACCGAAGCCGGCTCGCTCCTCACCCGCGACGGGATGCTCGTCGTGAGCGTCCCGCACACGACCGCCGGCGTCTGCGTGAACGAGGGGTACGATCCCGACGTCGTGGAGGACGTGGGGCGCGTCCTCGAGCGGCTCGTGCCGTGGAAGGCCGACTACCGGCACTCCGAGGGAAACTCGGCTGCCCACGTGAAGACGATCCTGGTCGGCTCCTCGGTGATGATCCCGGTGCGCGAGGGCTCGCTGGATCTGGGGCGCTGGCAGGAGATCTTCCTCTGCGAGTTCGATGGCCCGCGCGTCCGGTCGGTGCTTCTCACGCTGTTATGAACGAGCCGCGGAGCGGCTCGTGTCCGGAGCTGGCTACCTCCCGACTCGGCCAGACTGAGGTGCGGTTAACATCTCCTGGGAGATGTTCTTTGCGCCCTGTTGGCACAACTTCGGAGACAGGCCCGTGAGCGATCCTCTCGACCTCTTCCCGGAATCGAAGGGGCGCCCCTCCGCCGTCCGCGCACCCCTTGCCGACCGCATGCGCCCGCGGACGTTCGAGGAGTTCGAGGGAGGCGCCGCCCTCATCGGTCCCGGAACGCTTCTCGGGACCGCCGTGCAGACCGGGAACGTTCCGTCCG
>JBLMWD010000126.1:0-164835 GCA_050257045.1 Bacteroidota bacterium
GCCGCCAGGTTCTCCGACGTGGGGTTCTCGAGACCCGCGATCTCGTTCAGGTAGTAGTGGTCGAGCTGGCGCCGGAGCGGCTCGACGGCGTCCCGGATCACGCCGTAGTCGAGGAACCAGCCGGTGCGCGGGTCGACCTCTCCCTCCACGACCACCTCGACCCGGAAGGAATGCCCATGGAGGCGCCGGCACTTGTGCCCCTCGGGGGCGTTCGGGAGGAGGTGCGCGGCCTCGAAGGTGAAGTCGCGGGTGAGCGACACCCTCATCGGAGTCCCACCGCCTTGTGCGTCTGCGGGATGATCCGCGCGTCGGGCCAGCGCTCCCAGGGCCACCACGAGAGGAGCGCCCGTCCGTCGCCGCGCTCGTGCTCGGGCTGGAGCACGACGGCCCCGCGCGTCCCGAGCCCATCGAGGAGCCGCACCGCGTCGCGCACGTCGGCCTCGGACTGGATCACGAACTTGAGCTGGCGCCGGTCCGCGGGGAGCGCCTCCACGAGCCGCCGCAGCGCGGGAAGCTGCGCCTCCACCGGATCGCCGTCGAAGGTCTCCGCGCTCGCCCCCTTGGGAGAGATGGTCCAGAAATCGATGAGCTCGAGGAGCGGCTCGACAAAGCGCGCGCCGCTCGTCTCGACCGAGATCCACCATCCCGCCGCGCGGAGCCCGCCGAGGAGCCAGTCGAGCGATTCGGCCGGCGCGATCAGCGGCTCCCCGCCCGTGAGGCAGAGACGCCGGACCGGCCCGTAATGCAGGATGCGATCGCGCACGGCTTCCGGCGACAGCGTCTCGAAATGCCCGACGCCGCTCGTCGCGAGCGCCTCCGGCTGATCGCACCAGACGCACCGCAGGGGGCATCCATAGAGTCTAAGGAAAACGGTGCGCTCCCCGACGTGCACCCCCTCTCCCTGGACGGAGAGGAAGATCTCGTTCACGCGAAAGGGCTTCTGGTCGGGGTGGGACACGGGACGATTCTACCGGTTTCCCCCGGCAGTTGACCTCACTCGTAGCGGTTCGTACAATCCCCGCGATCAGCTCCGGCCGGCCCGATGCCGCAGCCGGCCACCGGGACGGAGGTTGCGCGACATGGCGAAGGCGAACTACGGCGACCTGCCGATCAACCACAGCGACGAGCCGATCCGGCTCTTCAAGTCCGACTTCCTCGAATTCTTCACCCACATCCACCCGGCCGTCGTCCTCGTGCTCTACGTCCCGGTGGTGCTCTTCTTCCTCGCGCGCGCCTTCTCGGAGCAGGGGGGCGCGGCGATCCTGCCGGTCTTCGGCGTCTACGCGGTCGGGCTCGCCTCCTGGTCTCTCACCGAGTACGTGCTCCACCGCTTCCTCTTCCACTGGGAGCCGCGCTCCCCGGCCCTGAAGCGCGCGTGGTACCTCGTGCACGGCGTGCACCACGAGCAGCCGCAGTGCAAGACGCGCCTCGTGATGCCGCCGATCCTGAGCATTCCGCTCGCGTTCCTCTTCTACGGCTTCTTCAAGATGCTCCTCGGAACCGTCCTCGGCGTGCCGCTCTGGATCGCGCCCCTCTTCGCCGGATTCGTGACCGGCTACATCGCCTACGACATGATGCACTACGCGGAGCACCACCTCTCGATGAAGTGGGGCTTCCTCAAGTTCGTGAAGCGCTACCACCTGCTCCACCACTACAAGACCCCCGAGCGCCGCTTCGGGGTCAGCACGCCTCTCTGGGACTACATCTTCGGCACCAAACCGAAGGGCCGCTGACCACGCCGCGGCGACCGGACAGCTCGCCGTGGGCGTGATCGCCGCGATCGTCGAGTGGATCCGGCGCGCCCTGGAGATCGTCCAGGATTTCGTGCTGTTCGCGTGGGCGGCGATCCGCGCGACGGTCACGCCGCCCTACTACGGGCGGGAGTTCATGAGCCAGCTCCACTTCGCGATGGTGGGCTCGCTCGTGATCGTGGTCCTCTCGGCCGCCGTCGCGGGACAGGCGCTCGCGATCCAGCTCGCGCGCGAGCTGGCGCAGACCGGCGCCAAGTCGCAGCTCGGCCACTTCATGGTGGTCTCGGTGGTGCGGGCGCTCGGGCCGGTGCTCACGGGCATGGTCGTGGCGTCGCGGATGTCCGCCGGGATCACGGCCGAGCTCGGGGCGATGCGCTCGAGCGACCAGATCGACGCGCTCGTGGCGTTCGGTGCCGACCCGATGAAGCGCCTCGTGGTGCCGCGGGTCGCGGCGCTCCTCATCGCGCTCCCGGTCCTCGTGATCATCGGGGATGCGCTCGCGGTGATCGGCGGGGGGCTCGTGGGGCTGCAGTACCACCTCCCGCTGCAGTCGTACTTCTCGGGAGTGTTCAAGTACCTGACGCCGAAGAACGTCCTGGTCGGCATGGTGAAGCCCTTCGTCTTCGCGATCATGATCGCGACGGTGGCGTGCTGGCGCGGCTTCGGCTCGGAGGGCGGGGCGAAGGGCGTGGGGGTGTCGACGACCGAGTCGGTGGTCATCTCCTCGGTCGGGATCCTGGTCACGGACGGAATCTGCACGCGGCTCGTCTTCCGTCTCCTGGGGTGGTGAGTGATCGAGTTCGAGCACGTCACCTATTCGATCGACGGGCGCACGATCCTCGAGGACATCTCGTTCCAGGTGGCGGGCGGCGAGACGACGGTGATCCTGGGCCCTTCCGGATCGGGCAAGAGCACGACGCTGCGGCTCCTGCTCGGTCTCGCGCGGCCCGACGCCGGGCACATCCGGGTCGACGACGAGGACATCACGCGCGTGAGCGAGGCGCGGCTCCGGCAGATCCGCCAGCGCATGGGGATGGTCTTCCAGCAGGGGGCGCTCTTCGACTCGATGACGGTGGGCGAGAACGTGGCGTTTTCCCTGATCGAGCATGCCAACGTGCCCGACGAGGAGCTGGAGGAGACGGTCCGTTCCCACCTCACGCTGGTCGGGCTCGATCCCGGCCTGCTCGACCGGATGCCCGACCAGCTCTCGGGCGGCATGCAGCGGCGGGTCGCGATCGCGCGGGCGCTCGCCGCACGCAATCCCCAGATCCTGCTCTACGACGAGCCGACGACGGGGCTCGACCCGCAGAGCGCCGAGCGGATCACCGATCTCATCGTGGAGCTGCGGGACCGGATGCGGAAGACGTCGGTGATGGTGACGCACGACATTGCCGATGCATTCAAGGTGGCGAATGCGATGGCGGTGCTGAACGAGGGGCGGCTCGTCTTCAACGGCACCCCTGCCGATCTGGCGCGAACGAACGAGCCGTTCATCAACGAGTTCCTGGCGCCGTTCCGGAAGGCGGTCGTGGCCGCGACGAAGCGGGTCGTCTCCATCCCGGCCGACCCCCGGCCTCCGGCGACGCCATGAGGGGAGGACGCGCGTGAGGCGAACGGGACAGGTGCCCTTCATGAAGCTCCAGGTCGGGATCCTCTCCGTGATCGCGCTGGGGCTGATCCTCTGGGCCACGTTCCAGTCGGGTGCGTTCGAGTTCGGCAAGGAAGAGAACATCACGGTCCATTTCGCCAACGTCGGCGGATTGGAGGAGGACTCCCAGGTGCGCCTGAACGGGGTCCCGGTCGGCACCGTGCGCAAGATCGAGTTCGAGCCGAAGACGAACATCGTGGAGGTCGTGCTGGGGGTGAAGGAGGGGACGCGCGCCCGCCTGCACCAGGGCGCCACCGCACGGATCACGACCGTCGGCTTCCTCTCGGAGCTATACGTCGCCATCGACGCCGGGAACGAAGCGCTGCCGCAGATCCACCGCGACGACGAGATCAACGGGGCCCTGATGACCGACCCCCAGGTCCTGATCAGCCAGGTGAAACAGATGGCCGACACCGTGGAGGTGATCCTCTCCAACCTGAACGCGGCGACCCGCGGCTTCGCGAGCGGGCGCGGCACGCTCGGACGCCTCGCGCGGGACGAGCGCCTCTACGACAACCTGGTCGCCATGAGTCGGAACGCGAACGAGCTCGCCTCCCGGATGAACGACACGCAGTCGCGGGTGGCGAACCGGCTGATGGCGCTCGCCGCCTCGTTCGACAGCCTCTCCTGGCGGATGCAGCACGGCGAGGGTACGGTGGCGCAGCTCATGACGAGCGGCGAGCTGCACCGGAGCCTCACCGAGAGCTCGCAGCGCGCCGACTCGATCATGGCGCTGCTGCAATCCGGAAAGGGCTCGCTCGGGAAGATGATGGCCGACTCGACCCTCTACGACGACACGCGCGCGCTGATGAGCTCCATGAAGCGGCTCATGTCGGAGATCGAGAAGGACCCGAAGAAGTACTTCAAGTTCAGCTTGTTCTAGAGACCGCCGCGCCCGCGCCCCCTCCCGCTCACCGGATCCAGACGAGCTTCCGCACGAGCCGCTCCCCCGCCGCCTCGGCGCGGATCCAGTAGAGGCCGCTCCCGACCGCCCTCCCCCGCGTGTCCCTGCCGTTCCAGCGCAGCGCAAGCGCTCCCGCCGGCACGTCGCCGTCGTAGAGAGCTGCGACGCGGCGTCCCGCCGCGTCGAACACCGAGACGCGGACATGGCCAGCCGCACCCAGATGGAGCATGACCGTCGCTTCACGTGACGCCGGATTGGGGCGCGGCGACTCCAGCGCGGCCGGCGCCCCGCCGGACGCACCGCCCGCGCTGTCGCCGGCGGCAGCGGCCTGGAGCGCCGCGTCGTAGGCCATGAAGTCGTCGACGCCCGCCTCCACGATCCCTTCGACCGGCGGCTGGTCCTGGGCGATGAAGCGGACCCGCACGGCCGCGCTCGGCGCGATGTAGTCCTTCACGCGGACGATGTCCTGCTTCCAGGCGGGGTGGCTCTCGATGATCGAGCGCACCGTCACCCAGGTCGCGCCGTCGCCGGTGATCTGGATGACGAACGAGTCGGGCTCCCCCGGCGTGTTCATGTGGAACCAGCGCTGCCAGGCGAGGGTCGGCTCGGTCATGCCCGTGAGATCGAGAGGGGGCGTCGCGAGCGTCGTCTTCCCGAAATCGACGTCGCAGGAGCCGGGATCGGAGCCGGGCGGCCCGTTCCCGGTCACGAAGCAGTAGCCGCTCCCCGGGCCGGGCGTCGCGTCGGCGTCGGGGGCCACGGGCCCGATGGGAAGCATTCCCTCGGCCGGGATGTCGTGCTGGGGAGCGAGTCCGCCGGGGAGCGCCGCGTCCGTCGGCGCGCGCGCGGCGGCGTACCGCGGGAGCCGCGCCGCGTTGGGCCCGCTCGTCCCGTTCGGAATCGCGCGCACCCATCGCCCGCTCGAATCGGCGTTGTCGTCGGCGTCCGCGAGGCTCCATCCCTTGTCCGTGTCACACGAGTCGTACCAGGCCGCGGCGAGGAGCTTGAAATCGAGCGCGCGGGGGGCGCCCGGATCCATCGGGATCGTGCGCGAGGCCGGCGCGTATCCCGGACGATCGGCGCGGACGGTCCAGATTCCGCCCGGAGTGCCGGGAATCGCGTAGACGCCGTTCGCGCCGGACGTCCCCCGGAGCGGCGTGCCGTCCACGGTGACCACGGCGTCGGGGATCAGGGCATCGTCGCCCGCGCGGCGCACCACCCCGCCGAGCGTCGCCGCGGGGAGCGGCGTCATGACCACCACGAAGCTGTCCTGGCTTCCGACCGCAACCGCGTCGGTGACGTACTGGGTCTCGTATCCGAACCGGGATACGCGGAGCGTGCTCGATCCGGGCGGGAGCGCGATCCGCGCGCCGCCCGTGACTCCGGTCCGGGTCGAGTCGAGCGGGAATCCGGCCCGGACCACGTCGACGCCGCCCATCGGCTGCCCGGCGCCGTCACGCGCGCGCACCTTCACGACTCCATAGTCCGGCGTGGCGCGGAAGACCCAGAGCCCCGACTCGATGTCGCTCGCGATGAACGTCCCCGAGGGGAAGCGCGGCGCCACTTCCCACACCCCGTGGAACCCGCCCGAGTACGAAGGATACGTGTCGTAGTACCCCCACTCCGCCGGGAGCGAGGGGTCGGTGACGTCGAAGAGCCGGACCCCTTCCGTGTACCAGGCGACGAACGCCGTGTCCTGGACCACGTGGACGTTGTGCACGATCGCGAAGGGATTCACCGTCGCCGACCAGGCCAGCGGATGCGTGCTCAGGTCCTCGAGGTCGAACGCCTTGAGCGTCGAGTAGTTCACCTCGTCGCAGACGAAGAGGTAGCGGCCGTCCTTCGAGGGCTCCCCGCTGTGCGCGTGCGCGTCGGCGTCGACCCACGACGCCTGCTCCACCGGGAGGGCGGGGTTCGAGAAATCGAAGACGCGCACGGCGCCGCTGCTGCTGAGACAGAAGGCGTAGAGGCGCGTGCCGCGCACCCAGCAGTCGTGCACGTAGTCGTCGTTGTACGAGCCGAGGTCGACCGGGTTCGCCGGATCGGCGAGCGACATCACGTGCATGCCCGCCATGGTGTTCGTGAGCCGGGTGCCGTTCAGGACGAGGAGCGCCCGCGTCGTGTCGACCTCCACCGTGTGCTCGCGATTGAACGAGCCGGTCCAGGTGTTCACGAGCACGGGATGCTCGGGATCGGCCATGGAGATGATCTGGATGCCGCCGCCGACCGCCTCGGTCGTGACGTAGATCCAGGTCCGGTACTGCTTCATCTCGCGCCAGAAGGAGTCGAGGCCGGGGATGGACGCCACCTCGTACGGAGAGGAGGGATTCGTGATGTTCACGATCGAGGTGCCGGTCTCGGTCCCGAGAACGGCGTACTCGCGCCCGTCGGGGTGGACGTAGCTCGCGCAGGCGGAGTAGCGGGTGTAGGCGTTCAGGTGCGCGAGGAGCTGGACGTTCTTCGAAACCGGCGCCGTCGCGGGCGTGATCGGACCCGATTCGGCGAGGGCGCGCGCCGGGGCGAGGACGAGCGTGGTCCCGAGGGCGAGAACGTGGAGGAACGGGGTGAAACGAAGGGTCACGAACCAGGGCTCCGGACGGGCGCCGGTCCGCGCCCGCCCGAAAAGTCTACAGCCAGCCCGCCTCGCGGTACCAGTCTGTGGTCGCCTGGATTCCCTCCCGGAGGCGCGTGCGGGGCTCCCAGCCGAGCCGGTCGCGGATCTTCCGCGAGGAGGAGATCCAATCCCCCGCCGCGATCTCCCGGAGCTTTTCGCGCGAGAGGAGCGGCGCCTGCCCCGCGGCCCGCGCCCACCCCTCGGCCGCGAGCGCGATGGGCGCGAGCAGCCAGCGCGGCACCGTGAGCCGGACGGTCCAGGCCCGGAGCGATTCGCGAATGCACCTCCCGAATTCCTCGTAGTCGGTGACGTCGGGCTCGCACGCGAAGAAGACCTCCCCCACCGCGGCCTCGTGGGTGAGCGCGGCGTAGGCGGCCGTGGCGAGGTCCGCGACGTGGACCATCGAGAAGCGGCCTCCCGGACGGAGCACCGGCTCGAGGTGCCACTTCGCGAGGGTGAAGGCCTTGAGGATCGCCGAATCGCGCGGACCGTAGACCGCGGGCGGACGGATCACCGACACGGGGAGCCGGTTCGCCGCCATCAGCACGAGCTGCTCCCCGCGAAGCTTGCTCTCGCCGTAGGCGGAGACGGGATGGGGGCGCTGCTCCTCGGTGACGGGGCGTCCGTCGGCGCTCGGCCCGCCCGCCGCCTGGCTCGAGACGTACAGGAACCGCCGCACGCGGGCGTCGGCCGCGGCGCGGAGGAGGCGCTCGGTCCCGAGCACGTTCACCTCGTGGAACTCCTCGGCGCGGCGCGCCTTGATGAGACCCGCGGCGTGAACGACCCAGTCGGCCCCCTCGAGCGCGGCGGCCAGCGCGCCGGCGTCCTCGAGCGCGGCATCCACGAGCTCCACCGGCTTTCCCTCCAGCCAGCGCCGCGACGAGGAGCGGCGCACGATCGCGCGCACGCGGGCGCCGCGCAGCAGCAGCTCGTCGACGATGTGGCTTCCGACGAAGCCGGATCCCCCCGTGACGACGGCAAGGGGGGCGGAGGCGGGATTCACGACCGGGGTCGTGGGCGCGGCGGCGGGATCGGCGCGCGGCTCACGCGGCGATCGGCTTCTCGTAGATCCGGTACGCGGCGACCTTGCTCCCGCCCGACGTGATGATCAGGTCGTGCACCGAGTCGTTGTCCTCGAGCGTCCACCCGAGCTCGCACGTCGTGTAGCGGGCCTCGCGCGTGGCCCGCATGAGCCCCTCCACGAGGATCGCGCCGATGCCGCGCTTCTGGTACTCGGGAAGGACGCCGAGCGCCATGAGCCTTCCCTCGCGGATCCGGGGAAGGGTCCAGAGGAGCTTCACGATGCCGAACGGGAAGAGTTTCCCCCCGACCTTGGCGAGCGCGGTGTTCACGTCGGGGATCACGAACCCGAAGCCGACCGGCGCGCCGTCGATCTCGGCGAAGAGAACGAGGCTCGGCACGACCGCGGGTTTGAGCTGCTTCGCCATGTGGTCGATCTCGGCGTCGGTCATCGGGACGAAGCCCCAGTTCTTCTCCCACCCCGCGTTGTAGACCGTCTTCAGCCGGCCGAGGTCCTCGTTGAAGCGCTTCATCTCGAGGGGGCGCACGGTGACGCGCTCGCGCTTTCTCACGAGCCCGGCGATCCGCTGGTAGGCGGCGGGGGGAGTCTCGGGGACGGCGATCCGCCACGTGTAGAGGTCCTTCGCCTTCCGGAGGCCCGCCGACTCGATCCAGCCCGCGTACTCGGGCGGGTTCCACGGCATCATGAGCATCGGCCGCACGTCGAACCCCTCGATCAGGAGCCCGCACTCGTCGTTCGTCGTGAAGCTCAAGGGGCCGCGCAGGACCCGCGCTCCCTTTCCCCGCGCCCATCGCTCGGCCTCCGCGAGGAGCGCGCGGGCCGACTCCGCCGACTCGGCCTCGAAGAAGCCGAAGGCGCCCTGGCGCTCGCCGTGGTAGGCGTCGTGGTTCTTGTCGGTGCTCGCCGCGATGCGGCCCACGATCCGGCCCGAGTCCATCGCGAGGAAGCAGGCGGCTTCGCCGTGCTCGAAGAAGGGATTCTTGCCGGGGGTGAGGCGGACCTTCTCGTCGTCGGCGAGCGGCGGCACCCACTTCGGCATGCCGCGATACCGCGCGTAGACGTAGCCGATGAAGCGGTCGAGATCCTTCGGATTCTGGACGGGGACGACGTCCACCGTGAGAGCGGGGCTCTACTCGGTCCGGGAAGCCAGCTCGGGGCCGCCGATCTCCTGGCGGACCTCGGAGACCACGCGCAGGATCGTGTCGAGCTGCGCGTCCTGATGCGTCGCCATGTACGAGGTGCGGAGGAGGTCGCGGCCGGGCTGCACGGCGGGGACGAGGATCGCGTTCACGAAGACGCCGCGGTCGTAGATCTTGCGCCACCAGTGCATGCACTTCATGCGGTCGCCGATGAAGATCGGGATGATCGGGGTCCCTTTCCCGGTTCCGAGATGGAGCCCCTGGTCCTGGAAGCCCTTCCGCATCTTGTCCGCGATCACGCGGAGCCGGTCGCGGAGCACCGGCCCCTCGCCGCTCTCGATCACGTCGAGCGCTGCCAGCGCGGCCGCGACGCTCGCGGGGGTCATGCTCGCGCTGAAGATCATGGCCCGCGCGTGGTGGCGGAGGTAGTCCATCACTTCCTTCGGCCCGGCGATGAAGCCGCCGAGGGAGGCGAACGACTTGCTGAAGGTCCCCATCACGAGGTCGACCTGGTCCTCGACCCCTTGCGCCTCGCACGCGCCCGCGCCGCGCGCGCCGAGGACGCCGATTCCGTGCGCGTCGTCGACGAGGAGCCGCGCGTCGTATTCGCGAACCAGGCGAACGATGTCGGGGAGCGGCGCGATGTCTCCTTCCATGCTGTAGACGCCGTCCACCACGACCAGCTTTCCGGCCTTGGGCGGCACCCGCTCGGCGAGCATCCGCTCGAGGCTGTGCAGGTCGTTGTGCTTGAACCGAAGCACCTGTCCGTGCGAAAGGCGCGCGCCGTCGACGATGCAGGCGTGGGCGTCCTTGTCGAGGATGACCACGTCCCCCTTCTCGACGAGCGCCGAGATCGACCCGAGGTTCGTGAGGTAGCCGGTCGAGTAGACGAGGGCCGCCTCCTTCTTCATGAACCGGGCGAGCCGCTCCTCGAGCATGGCGTGCAGCTCGAGGGTGCCGTTCAGGAATCGGGAGCCGTTGTTCGACGTCCCGAACCGCATGAGAGCGTCTTCCGCGGCCGCCATCACCTTGGGGTGCTTGGTGAGGCCGAGGTAGTTGTTGGACCCGGCCATGATCAGGCGCTTGCCGTGGATCGTGACCTCGGTCCCGTGGTTCTCGGCGATCGGGAGGAAGTAGGGGTAGAAGCCGGCCCGCTGGGCCATCCGGTGTTCGTTGAACTCGTTACACTTGTCGAAAATGTCCACGCGCACCTTTGGTGTTGGGGTTGTCCCCGTCGCTTGGGGCTTTCGAGTGGTCGCGAGCCGCCGGAGGGCGTTGGCGAATCGCGGAGACCTTAGCCGTTCCGCCTGCGGGAGTCAACTACCCCGGCGCAGCCGGGGGCGTCCTCCGAGGCCGGTATCTCCTTGCCGCACGAAGGGTAGTAGACGATCATCCGTCCGGCCGCCTGGGCTGGCATGCCCGTTCCGCCCGCCGGCCCTCCCGACCGTAGCGCCGCCGCCTCACCGAAAGGAGACGCCGTGAACCGGTTCCGCTTCCCGACCGCTCTCGCGCTCGCAGCGCTGCTCGCCGCCTGCGCCGCGCCTGCCCGGGCTACCTTCTCGATCGTGGCGCGCGACCCCGAGACCGGCGACCTCGGCGTCGCCGTCCAGTCCCACTACTTCGCGGTCGGCCCGGTCGTCCCCTGGGCCGAGCCGGGCGTGGGGGCGGTGGCCACGCAGTCGCTCGTCGAGATCGCCTACGGCCCGCGCGGCCTCGCCCTCATGCGCGACGGCGCCTCCGCGAAGGACGCTCTGAAGAAGCTGCTCGACCAGGACGAATATCGGGAGGTGCGCCAGGTCGCGATGGTCGACGCCCACGGCGACGTCGCCGTGCATACCGGGAAGAAGTGCATCCCCTCGGCGGGCGACGTGGCGGGCGACCACTTCACGTGCGAGGCCAATCTCATGTCGAACGACCGGATCTGGCCCGCGATGGCCGAGGCCTATCGGAAGGCGAAGGGGGATTTCCCGGAGCGCCTCCTCCAGGCGCTCGAGGCCGGACAGCGCGCGGGCGGGGACATCCGGGGGCAGCAGTCGGCGGCGATGGTGATCGTGAAGGGGACGCGCTCCGACAAGCCATGGGCCGACCGGATTTTGGACCTCCGGGTGGACGACAACCCGCACCCGATCGCGGAGCTCCGCCGGCTCGTGGGGCTCTGGCGCGCGTACAGGAAGAGCGACGAGGGGGATAACTTCATCACCGCCGGAAAGGTGGAGGACGCGCTCCACGCCTACGCAGAGGCGGCGCGGCTCGCTCCGGGGAACGATGAGCTCCTCTTCTGGCAGGCGGCGACCCTCTGGAAGCTGGGCCGGGAGAAGGAAGCCACCCCGCTCTTCCGGAAGGTCTTCGCGCACGACCGCCGGTGGGTCGAGCTCACGCCGCGGCTGGTTCCAGCCGATCTCCTTCCGGACGATCCCAAGTCGATCCGGCGCATCCAAGCTCTTGCGCCCCCGGCGCGGTCCCGCGCGCGATAGAATCGGGTCCGACCACCCCTGAGCGGTGGCTCGAGAGCGCGCCTCTCGGGCCGGCATCCGCCCCGGCCGACCGGGGCAACGGAGGAACCGTATGGCGGAACGCACCACATCGACCCCGCAGGCCTCGGCCGGCGCCTCGCCCGTCCCCTACATCCCCGGCCTCGACGGCGTGCCGGCCGCGCGGTCGAGCATCTGCTGGATCGACGGCGACCAGGGGGTCCTCGAGTACCGGGGCATCCCGATCGAGGCGCTGGCCGAGAAGAGCACGTTCGAGGAAACCTCCTACCTGCTCCTCTGGGGGAAGCTCCCGAACCGCGCGGAGCTCGACAAGTTCGCGCGCGACCTCCGGTCGAACCGCGACGTCCGCCACCGCCTGATCGATCTGCTGAAGTGCCTCCCTGACACCGGCCATCCGATGGAGGCGCTCCAGGCCTCCATCGCGGCGCTCGGCATGTTCTATCCCGACCGCGACCCGATGAAGGCGGAAGACCGCTACAAATCGACGGTGCGGCTGATCGCGAAGACGCCGACGCTCGTCGCCGCGTTCCATCGCCTGAGCCACGGCAAGGACTACATCCCGCCCCGCGAGGACCTGACGCACGCGGCGAACTTCCTCTACATGCTGACCGGCGACGTCCCCGACGAGGACGCGGCGCGCGTGATGGACATCTGCTTCATCCTCCACGCCGAGCACTCGATGAACGCCTCGACGTTCGGCGGGCGGGTCACCGCCTCTACCCTGGCCGATCCCTACACCGTGGTCTCGTCGGCCATCGGCGCCCTCACGGGACCGCTCCACGGCGGCGCGAACGAGCAGGTGATCCACATGCTCCAGCAGATCGGGGACGCGGAGAAGGCGCGCCCCTACATCGAGGACCTGATCCACCGGAAGCAGAAGATCATGGGGATCGGGCACCGGATCTATCGCGTGAAGGATCCGCGGGCTCTGGTGCTCCAGAAGCTGGCGGGCCAGCTGATCGCCAAGGGAGGCGGCGATCCGCTCCTCGCCGTGGCGCAGGAGGTGGAGAAGGTCACGGCGGAGCATCTCGCGGCGAAGCGGATCTACCCCAACGTCGACTTCTACTCCGGCGTGGTCTACACGGCGATGGGGCTTCCGCCCGCGCTCTTCACGCCGATCTTCGCGACCGCGCGGGTCTCCGGCTGGCTCGCCCACTGGCTCGAGCAGCTCCAGGACAATCGGATCTACCGGCCCGACCAGATCTACACCGGGTCGCACGACGAGCCCTACATCCCGGTGGAGGAGCGGGTCTAGAGCGCGTCGGGATCGGATCGGGAGGCGCGCCATGTGCACGCTGATCGCGGGGGTCGAGGTTCTCGGCCCCCGCACGCTCGTTCTGGGCGCGAATCGCGACGAATCGCCGAAGCGCGCCGCCGCCGGGCCGGGCGTCCTTCGCGAGCGGCCGAGGGTCGTCGGCGGCCGCGATCTGGAGGCGGGCGGGACGTGGCTCGCCGTCCGGGAAGCGTTGGCGGTGACGGCGCTCATGAACCGCCGTCCCAACCCGGCCGCGGCCGCCGCCGCCGAGGGCAAGGCACTCCGATCCCGCGGGCTCCTCTGCCTCGACGCGGCGGCGGCGGGATGGGCGAGCGACGCGCCGGCGCGGATCGATCCCGGCACGGGCGAGCGCCATCCGCGCCGCCTCCACGCGGCGCTCGGCCTGATCGAGCGCGACACCTACGGCCCGTGCACGCTCGTCGGACTGAACCTGGACGAGCCGTCGTGGGCGATGCTCGCCGAGACGGGCGTGGAGACCGGGATCCGGATCCTCGAGCGGGGGTGGAACGTGGTGACGCACGCCGACGTGAACGACCGGAACGAGCCGCGCACGCGCTGGCTCCTCGACCGTCTCGAGCGCTTCTGGCCGATCCACGTCGCGGAGGCGCTGGAAGGAATCGCCTCGCTCCTCGCGGCGCACGAGGATCCGGACCACGGCGTGCCGGGGGTCTGCCTCCACCGCGAGCGCTTCCCCACCGTCTCGAGCACGCTGATCGCGATCGGCGGGATGGGCCCGAAGCGCTACCTGCACGCCGCGGGCGCACCCTGCACGACGCCGTACGAGGCGTTCACGGAGTTGCTGGAATAGTGTCCGTGCGAGCGTGGATCGTGACGGCCGCGGGCGCCGTCGTGGCGATGGTCCTCGCCGTGCCGGTCCTCCTCGGCCTCCTCCAGATCCTCACGCCGTCGCCGGAATCCGCCGTGACGCTCCACATGCGGAACTATTACTTCTACCTCGGAGCGGACCTGGCACACCCGAACCCCACGCTTCGCTTCGCGCGCGGCGCCCGCGTGCGCTTCGTCCTGACCAACGACGAGGACACGCACGTGGTGCACAACTTCGGGATCCCTGCCCTCGGCGTTCCCTGCGGCAAGCCGATGGAGCCGGGCGAGCGGCGCGAGGTCACCGTCGTCATGCCCGATTCGACGGGGAGCATCGCCTACACGTGCTGCGCGCACCCCGGCATGGGAGGTCAGATCGTGATCGCCGACCGCTAGCGGGCGGCAGGCTGTCGAGCTTCCCGCCCGGCTACTTCGTGCTCACGTCCTTCTTGTCCGACGCGCTCTCCGCCCCGCCCTCCTTCGACGCGATCTCCTGCAGGACCGGCTTCGGGGCGCCCGAGGCGTCGCTCGTCATCGCGAGCGTGTACTTGCCGGGCTCGTCGAACTTGACCGTCATCACTTCGGTCACGGGCTTGCCGTCGATCACCGACGCGGACGAGAGGAAGAGCGTCTTGTCGTCCGCGAACGACCCGGTGTAGACCGAGGTCGCCGACGACATCTCGTCGGTCCAGACGCACTGGTACTGGTTCCGATCGGGGTCGTAGCCCCAGGTGCTCCGGCCATGGAACGGCTTGCCGTTCATCGTGTACTCGTGGTCGCCCTCGAGGTGCATGCCGTTGAAGGTCCACTTGTAGGTGGCCTTGCTCGGGCTCTTGGAGTCCGGGCCGCCGAAGGTGCTGGTCTCGCCGTTCCACGAGCCGAGCAGCGCGGCCAGCTTCTGGAGCTCGGCCGGCGGCTTTCCCATCTGCGTGCTCTTCTTGGAGACCACCGAGGCGGGGGCGGGCTCTGCCTTCGCGGCCTTGGACTTGGATCCCTTGGCTGGCGCGTCGGCCGCCATGGCTTGGGCGGAAACTCCTAAGACGAGAGCTGCAGCGAGGATAACAAGGATGCGGTTCATGGTGGCTCCTCCTGGAGCTTGGGGTGATGGTGGGGTACGAAGGATTGAGGCTACCGTGGCCGCGATGGGCATGCAAGCGGTAGAGTAGCCGGCCCATGACCCTCGAGCCCCCGTTCCAGCCCGCGGACCCCGGCGGCCGCTCGTGACTTCGAACGGCCACGCGGCCATCGAGGCCCGCGACCTCGTGAAGCGCTTTTCGGATGTCGAGGCGGTCCGGGGGATCTCCTTCGACGTGGCTCCCGGGGAGGTGGTCGGCTTCCTCGGACCCAACGGCGCCGGCAAGACGACCACGGTTCGGATGATCTCCTGCTTCCTGCCGCCCACCGCGGGGACGGCCCGGGTCTTCGGGGTCGACGTGCGGGAGCGGCCGCGCGAGGTGAAGCGGATGCTCGGCGTCTGCCCGCAGGAAGACAACCTCGATCCCGACTTCGACGTGCTGAAGAACCTGCTCGTCTACGGGCGCTACTTCGGCATCTCGGGGGCCGAGGTCCGCCGCCGCGCGCTCCCCCTCCTCGAGATGATGTCGCTCTCGGAGAAGGCCGAATCGCCCGTGGCCGCGCTCTCGGGCGGGATGAAACGGCGGCTCATCCTCGCGCGCGCCCTCCTGAACGAGCCGCGCGTCCTCGTGCTCGACGAGCCCACGACCGGCCTCGACCCGCAGGCGCGGCACGCCATCTGGACGCGGGTCCGCGCGCTGCGCTCGACCGGCGTCACGGTGCTCCTCACGACGCACTACATGGAGGAGGCGGCGCAGCTCTGCGACCGGGTGATCATCATCGACGAGGGGCGGATCCTGCTCGAAGGGACGCCCGAGCTGCTCGTGCGCCAGGAGATCGGGCACGCCGTGATCGAAGTCTGGAACCACGAGCCCGCGGTCGCGGCCGCTCTGCGCGAGCTGCGGGGAAGGCTCGAGGAGGTGGGCGACCGGCTCTACTTCTACGCCGACGACGAGGACGCCGCCGAGCGGATGCTCGAGTCGCGCTTCCCCGGCCAGGACCGGCTCCTTCGGCGCGCCACGCTGGAGGACGTCTTCCTGAAGCGCACCGGGAGGGCGCTCAGGGACTGACCATGCGCGAGATCCTGCGAAACCTGTCCTTCCACTCGCTCCGGGTCTGGCAGCGGGACGCCGACGTCTACTTCACCGTCTGGAAGACAGAGTTCCTGCCGCCCCTGCTGGAGCCGATCCTCTACGTCTTTGGATTTGGGCTCGGCTTGGGCCAGCTCGTCCACGACGTGCACTACCAGGGACGGCCGATCTCCTATCTCCAGTTCATGGCGCCGGGCGTCCTCGCCGTGGCGATCATGTTCTGGGCCTTCTTCGAGACGACCTTCTCGTCGTACGTGCGGATGTACTACCAGAAGACCTTCGACGCGATCCTCGCCACGCCCCTCCTCGTGGAGGACGTGATCCTGGGCGAGCTGCTCTGGGGGACGACCAAGTCGGTGATCGCGAGCACGATCATGCTCGGCGTGCTCGCGGTCCTCGGGCTCGTGTCGTGGCCGACCGGGCTCTGGGTGATCCCGATCGCGGCCGGAGGCGGGCTCCTCTTCTCCGCGTTCGGGCTCATCATGACGTCGGCGGTGAAGACGATCTCGCAGTTCAACGTGCCGATGTTCGCCTTCATCCTCCCGATGTTCACGTTCGCGGGGACCTTCTTCCCGCTCGACCTGCTGCCCAAATGGGCCCTCGCGGTGGCGTGGTGCCTTCCCCTCACGCACCTCTCGATCCTGGTGCGATCGGCGGTGCTCGGCGTGGGCCATCCGATGATCCCGGTGAGCGTGGCGTACGTGGCGGTGCTCGCGCCGGGACTCGCGGCGTGGTCGCTCGTGCGGATGAAGAGGCGGTTGATTCAGTAGCCCAGGCGTCAGGGCGTGGCGCTGCGCCTCCGGATCATCTCCTGCTCGAACTCGTTCAGCCGCTGGCGCGCCGTGGCCGCGAGCGCGGCGTCGCTCCCCGCGAGGGAGATGGCGCGGCGGTAGTGACGCGAGATGCTCTGCACGGCCGCGATGTCCGAGGGGTTGGTGAGGCGCGCCCGCTCCGCTTCGGCGAGATAGAGGCGGATCCGCGCCGAATCGGCGCCCGCGCGTCCCATCTGGTAGAGGAAACGGAGGTCCTTTTCGGCGCGAGCCACCGCGTCGGAAGGGACGCCCGGATTCCAGACCGGCGGCAGCCGGTAGGTGCGGATCACGTTGCCGAAGGCCTCGCCCGGCGCGGCGAGGCTCGACGCCTGAGGCGCGGCGCCGGCGACAGGGCTCGGTGCCATGAGCGCCTTCCGCTGCTGCATCGAAGGCGGCGCCGTCTCGGGCGCGGCTTGCGTCCGGTTCATGAGCGCTTCGTCGCGGAGCGCTCCCGACTTCCCGACGGGCGCGGACTCCGCCGAGGGCGCGCCGCCGCGCGTCGCCTTCTTGGACCCGGCGAGTTTGTCCTTCGCGGACGCGGCGCGCTCGCGCTTCGGCGCATTGACCGCCCCGGCCGCCGGCGCCTGCTCCTCGGCCTGCGTCGGGGCGATCGTCGACTCCGGCGGCGGAGCAGCCTCGCGCGGCTCGCCGACCACCGCGGGCCGCGGCGCGTGGATCCACTCCCCCTGCCGCTGGAAGAGCGCCACCGCGACGATCACGACGGCCACGGCGGCCGCGGTGCCGCCCGCGACTCCAATCCAGGGCATGCGGAGCCGCCGCTTCGGCTCGACTCCGACTTCCATGTAGTCCGGACGCCGGCGGTCGATGCGAGGGAGGTCCGGGCCCGCTGGCTCACGCGCGCCCGAGGGAGGCGCGGCCACGGCGGGCTCGCGGGTCGCGGGCTCTCGGGTAGCGGGCTCTCGGGCAGGCTCTCGAGACTCCGGAGCGCGTACCGCCTCCTCGCGCGCCGGCTCCCTTCTCACGACGCGCATGCCGGCGCCGACCTTGGCCAGCACCGATTCGGTCATGCGCTCGAGGTATTCCTCGTCCACCCCGTCCGGGCGCGATCGGAGGTCCGCCTCGGCGGAGGACATGGCGTCGATCCGCTCGCGGCACTGCGCGCACGCCACCACGTGCGCCTCGATCAGGGCGCGCCGGTCGGCCGGGAGCTCGCCGTCGCGATAGGCGAACAGCTCCTCCGACGTGGGATGGTGGGGATTCGGCAGGGTCGGGCTCATCGCGGCTCCGCTTCCCTCATTTCGTTCAGCACTTCGATCAGGGCCTCCCGCGCCCGGGCGAGGCGCGACATCACCGTGCCGGCCGGAACCTCGAGCACCTCGGCGATCGCGGCGTAGGACAGGTCGGCGTCGACGCGCAGCGCGAGCACGACCCGGTGGTCGTCGGAGAGCCGCGCGTACGCGCGCTCGACCTGGATGCGCCGCTCGAGCACGGCCGCCTCGTCGTCCGGATCGGCGATCCGGTCGCCGAGCGGGGCCGATCCGTCCCGCCCCGGCTCGTCCAGCGACTCCGCGGCGCGGCGCTTGCCGGCGCGCAGCCAGGTGAGCGCGGTGCGGGCCACGATGGTGAGGAACCAGGGGCCGAAGGGTCGGTCGGCCGCGAAGCGGTCCAGGGCGCGGAACGCCTTGACGTAGCTATCCTGAAGCACGTCGTCGGCGTCTTCGTGGTTGCGGGTGATCCGCCGCGCCAGACGATAGCCGCTCCGCCGCGTGCGGCGTACCAGCTCGGCATAGGCATCCGCCTCGCCTTCGCGTATGCGGCGAACGAGCTCGCCGTCGCTCAGGGCTGAGCGGTCGGGACGGGCCGGTGCCATCGGCCCGCAATGTACTACGCCGGGGCCGGGAGCGGTATTCCGGATTGCGGAGACAGGCACGGGGTCAATTCGCGCATTCGCCAGCGAATGCTCCCGCGAAGGGCTTCTTCGGCGGGACGCAAAAAAAGGCCGGCCCAAAACGACCGGCCGGCCTGCACCACCCCCCACACGGCGCGAGCGTTAGCGCGCCTTCCTCCGATTCTGATTACGACGCGTGAGCCACATGAGCCCCAGAGCGATGACCGCGACCCAGATGACGATCTTGACCAGCACGGACAATCACCTCCTCGCTATTCGAGACTTATTGAGTAGCGTTCTGGGCGGCGATCGCTTGTGCGAGCTGGATCGCGGCGGGGCCCAGGATGACGATCAGGAGCGCGGGGAAGATCAGGAACACGAGCGGAAACGCGAGCTTGATGCCCGCCTTGCGCGCGGCCTGCTCGGCGCGCTGGCGGCGCTTGGTGCGCATCGACTCGGCGTGCGAGCGGAGCGACTGGGCGATGCTCGTCCCGAGCCGGTCCGCCTGGATCAGCATGGCCGTGAGGGCGTAGAGGTCGTCGACGCCGGTGCGCCGCGCGAGACGGCGGAGCGCGTCGGCCCGCGTGACCCCGGTCCGGATCTCCTGCCCCACGAGGAGCAGCTCCTCGCTCAGGGCCGGACTGGCGATCGCGATCTCGCGGCCGACCCGCTCGATCGCGGCGTTCAACCCGAGCCCCGCCTCGACGCAGACGACGAGGAGGTCGAGGGCGTCGGGAATGGCGGTCTGGATGTGCGCCATCCGCGTCTGGCCCTTCATGTAGAGCCAGACGGTCGGGACATAGAAGCCGACGGTCGCGGCGATGAGGCCCTGGAAGAGGATCGAGCCGATCGGCCGCGCGAGGGCGAAGTTGATCCCGATCCAGCCGAAGCCGAAGACGACCGCGAGCGCGGCCTTGGCGCCGAGGAAGACGAGGCTCGCCTTGGGGTCGCGGATGCCGGCCCGGATGAGCCCCGACTGGAGCGCCTCGTTGCTGTCCGAGGTCGGCAGGAATCCGCCCACCGTCGCGAGGAGCCCCGCGATCGGGCCGGGCGTCTCGGGGTCGAGGTCCGGGCGCGCCGCGAGGGCGCGCGAGCGGAGATCCCGGAGACGGACCGCGACCGGGTCGCGGTCGCGGACGAATACCTGGTAGAGCGCGATGGTTCCGACGGCGAGCGCAAACGCGAGCAGGACGGTCGAGATCAGGAACATGGCGTCACACCTTGATGTTGACGATTTTGCGGATCGCGAGCGATCCAAGGACCTGCATGAGCGCTCCGAATCCGAGCACGGCCCGACCGCTCGGAAGGTCCCACATCTTGTGGAAGTACTCGGGGGCCACGAACACCATGAAGATGGCGAGCCCGAGCGGCAGGCACGTGAGGATCACGCCCGTGAGCCGCCCCTGCGCCGTGAACGTCTGGATGTCGCCGAGGATCCGGAACCGGTCCCGGATCAGGCGGCTCGTGTTCTCGAGGACCTCGGTCAGGTTGCCGCCCGTGTCCCGCTGGAGCACGACCGCGGTCACGAAGAAGCGAAGGTCGATCGAGTCGACCCGGTTCGCCATGTTCGTCAGGGCCTCGCGCAGGTCGAGACCCAATGCCTGCTCCTCCACGACGATGGCAAACTCGGACCGGATCGGCTCCGGCGACTCGTCGGCCACGATCTGCAGGGCCGACGAGAACGAGATGCCCGCGCGAAGCGCGCTAACGAGGAGATCGAGCGCGTCCGGGAACTCTTCCGAGAACGCGCGCATGCGAGCACTCTTCTTGTGATGCAGGATCAGAAGGGGAGTGACGCCACCGATCACCATGAAGACCAGCGCGTGGAGGAGCCGGGCGAACACGACGTACCCGACGAGGTACGCGATCATGGCGCCGGCGGCCACGATCAGGAGGAACATGCCGACCCGCATCGACGATCCCGCCTGGTAGAGCAGGAGCTCGAGCCCGCGGGCCACGGTCATGCGGCGGAGGATCCGGTCCAGGAACGGCACGGAGCTCATGCGGGTGTCGCGTTCGATGGCGAGCGCCATGCCTCCCGACGTCCGGATCCGCGCCTTCGCGTCCTGGGCGCCGATGCGGTCCCGCAGGCTCGCGGTTCCCTTCTCCCGCCTTTGCAGGATCAGGGCCACGACGAGCGTCGCGGTCGCACCGAAGATGAGAAGCGATACCAGCAGGTAGATCATTTCGTCACCCCCCGGTCGAAGAGTCCGGTGAGATCGGTGCCGGCCAGCTGGACGTGCTCCGCGAAGTGCGGCACCACGCCGGTGGCCTCGAAGCGCCCTTCAATGCGTCCTTCCTTCGAGATGCCCGTGCGGACGAAGCGGTAGATCTCCTGCATCGTCACGACGGGGCCTTCCATGCCGACGATTTCCTGCACGCTCATGATCTTGCGGGTGCCGTCCTGGAGCCGCGAGACGTGGATCACGCAGTCGAGCGCGGACGCGATCTGCTCGCGGATCGCCTTGTCGGGGAGCGTGTGCCCCGCCATGAGGACCAGGTTCTCCATCCGGTGCAGGGCGTCGCGCGGTCCGTTCGAGTGGAGCGTGGTGAGCGACCCGTCGTGCCCCGTGTTCATCGCCTGGAGCATGTCGAGCACCTCGTCGCCGCGCACCTCGCCGACCACGATCCGGTCGGGGCGCATGCGCAGGGCGTTCCGAACGAGGTCGCGCTGGGTGATCATTCCCCTCCCTTCCAGGTTCGGCGGGCGGGTCTCGAGGCGCACCACGTGCGGCTGCTGGAGCTGGAGCTCGGCCGAGTCCTCGATCGTGACGATGCGCTCTGATTCGGGGATCGAGCGGGAGAGGATGTTCAGGAGCGTCGTCTTCCCCGAGCCGGTGCCGCCCGTGATCAGCGCGTTGATGCGCGCCTTGATGACCCCCTGGAGCAGGGCCGCCATCGACTCGGTCATCGAGCCGAGCTCGAGGAGGTTGTCGATCGAGAGCGCCCGGCGGCGGAAACGGCGGATCGAGAGGATCGGTCCGTCGAGCGCCGCGGGCGGGATGATCGCGTTCACGCGCGAGCCGTCCGGGAGGCGGGCGTCCACGAGCGGGCTCGACTCGTCGATGCGTCGGCCGACCCGCGAGATGATCCGGTCGATGATCTGGCGGAGATGGGCGTCGTCCCGGAACTGCACGTCGGTCAGCTCGAGGCGGCCCAGGCGCTCCACGTAGACCTGGCGGTGCGTGTTGACCAGGATGTCCGAGATCTCCTCGTCCACGATGAACGGGGTGATCGGCCCGAGGTCGAACGTGTCGTGGAGCAGCTCCTGCACGAGGCGCTCCTCGTCCGAGCGGCCGAGCCGGAGGTCCGACTCGCTGAGGAGCCGGCGCGCCACGGCTTCGACCTGCTCGCGCCGTCGGTTCTCGTCGAGCCCTTCGAGGCTCGCCATGTTCAGCTTGCCGATCAGCTCGCGGTGGAACCGCCGCTTCATCTCCTGATACTCGTCCAGCTGGCTGTGTCCGTTTCGCGCGGCGGCGAGGGGCTCCGATTCGACGACCGGGGCCGACGACGACGTCGCGGGGGCGGCCGGCGCGCGCCGGAAGCGTTCGCGTAAGCTCATCGAAGCACCTTCTTTCCGAAGAGGCCGCGCCGGATGCTCTCCTCCGCCTGCGGGGCCGGCGCCTGCTTCCCCGTGAGCTTGGCGGCAAGGGCGATGATGTCCTTGGCGGCGGGCGACTCCGGATCGTGCTCGCAGAGCGCCCGGCCCGCGTTCACCGACGCGAAGACGCGCCGGTAGTCGTTCGTGATCGTGTGGTAGGGCTGCATCTGCATCGCCTCGGCCAGCTGGTCCAGGGTGATGAGCCCGCGGGTCCCGGTCGACCGGTTCACCACGAGGCGGACGCGGTCGGGGACGTTCGTGAAATGGAGCCGTTCGAGCAGCTCCATGGCGCGGCGCGCCGCCCGGATCGCCGGGATCGAGAGCTCCGCGATCACGAGGATCGTCGTGCTCCGGTCGAGGATCTCGAGCGAGACCTCGTCGAAGGTGTGGGGCGCGTCCACCACGACCATGTCGTGCGTCGCGGAGAGCGCGTCGAGGACCGCGCCGGCCAGGGCCGGCGTGATCGGCTCGAGATTCGTGAGGTCGTCCGGCTGCGCCAGCACGTTGATCCCGCTCGAGTGCGGCATCAGGTTCATCCGGAGCGTGGCCGAGTCGATCCGCGGAGCCCGGAGGAGGTCCGACATCGAGCGATCCGGGTGCAGCCCGAGGAGGTGCGCCGAGCTGCCGGTCTGCGCGTCGAAGTCGGCGAGCACGGTCTCGACCTGCATGTTGGACTTGAGCGCCACGGCCAGGTTCGCCGCCACCGTGGAGCTCCCCACGCCGCCCTTGATGGTGAAGAGAGTCACGATCGAGCGCGCTCGGGTACCCGATGCGGAGCGGGCGGCGCCGCTTCGCGAGACACGCTCGACCGCTTCCTGAAGGAGCGCGCGGTCGAGGGGCTTCTTCAGCACTTCCTGGGCCCCCGCCCGGATCGCCTTCAGGAGGAGTTGAGGATCCAGGCTGCTCGACAGGAGGAAGAGGGCCGTGTCGGGCGCGTCCAGCTTGAACTGGCCCGCCGCGGTGAGCGCTTCCTCGTAGTCGTCGGGAAGGTCGAGGATCACCACGCGCGGCATCCGCTGGCGCGCGAGGAGGAGTCCGCTCCGGAGCTCGTTCCGCTCGCCGACGATCTCGACGCCGGGGAGGCCCTGAAGGGCGTTCCGGGTGGCGCGGCGGTTCACGTCATCCTCCAGGATCAGGAGGACCGTGACCTCGCCGGAGGCGGCGCCGGCCGGCACGAGCCGCTCGGGGACCGGAGTCGGGGCGTGGTCATGCCCGTTCCCGCCGCCGTTCGTCCCGTTCGCGGGACTCCCGTTCTGTTCCGAATCGTCGAATCGCATGGCGCTCACCTCCGAGCAGTTCGTGAGCTAGGGGTTCGGGACCAGGTGCACGCCGTAGACGGCGGTGCTGTCCGGCGGGAGGTCGTCATCGACGGTCCCGACCGCGATGTAGTCGATGAACTGCCCTTTGAACCCGTTCTGGAGCATGTTCACGGGACGATCCTTCATGAAGAAGGCCGCGAACTTGAGAATCCGGATCGCCTTCTTTCCATTCAGATCGAACGTGCCGACGATGGGGCACAGGAAGACGCGGCTCTCGTTTCCCGTGTACTGCTGGTAGCAGATGTCGGGTGTGTGATCCGTGTCGGCGTCCCAGCGCTCCTGAAGGGCCCTTTCCACGGGTCCGATGTTGGCCCCGGGCTTGGTCTCAGGGACCTGGTCGCCAATGTTGAAGCAACAGTTGTAGCCATTGACGATGTAGTAGCTGAGCTCTTGGGCTCCGCCCTGCTTGGTGGCGGTCGAATCGTTCTCCGCGCAGTTGGGGTAGTCGATCCAGTGGAAGTTGCCCTGCTGGGACTGTCCGACGGGTACGACCATCGTGTACGTGCTGTCGCAGCTCTTGGAGAAGTCGCCGTACGGCGGCTCGGTCGGAGCGAATGGCGCGAGCCCCTGGCAGATGTCGGTCAGCGGACCGACCTTCGCCGTCGCTTTCGCCCTCACACCCATCCAGCGAAGCCCCAGCGTCTGCGCGAAGTAGAGCATCACCGGGTTCGAGTGGGCCGCGTCGCGATAGACGCTCACGGTCACCGTCCGTGTGGCTGGGAACTCCACGTCCGTGTCGGGATTGATGACCACCGATGTCGGGAGATCCTCATACGCATGGTTCGATGACGCCGTGCCGGCCGCCCGCGCCTTGGCCTCGTCCTCGTTCAGCTGCGCGGTCAGAGGATTGATCGCCGACGCGCCCGCGAGGGCCGCCCCGTCCGCCGCCGCCTGGAGCTCCGTCCGGGCGGCCATGAGCTTCCCCACGTCGATCGCCAGTGAGACGAACCAGAGCGAGACGAGGAGGAAGATGGCGACGTACATGAGGGCGACCCCTCGTTCGTCGCTGCGGCGGTTTCGATCCGACGGCTTCATGACGTTATTTGTTCTCCGGAGTCGTGTTCCCCGCCGGGGCCGGATCCTTGGCGTCGTCGGTCGGGAGGGTTGGGAACGTGTGCCCCACGTCCGTGACGATCGACGGGGTCACCGCGATCATCAGGTCGCGCTCGAGCGTTTCGTTCTTCGTGTGCCGGAAGAAGAAGTTCAGGAGCGGGATGTCCCCGAGGATCGGGAACTTCTGGACGCTCTTCGTCACCTCGGTGTGCTTGACCCCACCGATCACGAGCACGTCGCCGCTCCCCAGCTCCACCGTCGTCCCCACGCGCCGCGTCGAGACGCCGGGCACCACGTAGCCGTTCAGGAGCACCGAGTGGCTGTAGTCGGGGGCGCTCACCTCCGGCGCGACGTAGAGGCGGATGCGGCCGCCGTCGAGCACCGTCGGGATCGCCTTCAGGCTGATGCCGTATTCCTTCCACTCGATCGTCACCGTGGTTCCCTGGTCGTTCGCGCTCTTCGCGATCGGGACCGGGAACTCGCCGCCGGCGAGGAACGCCGCGCTGTCGCCGCTCGTCGCGACCAGGTTCGGGCTCGCGAGCGTCTTCACCGCGCCCTTGTCCTCGAGCATGCGGAAGGTCGTGAGGAAGTTGGCGTTGCCGTCGCTCCGCCGCCACGTGGCGAATCCATCCGTCTCGGGACCGAGGAGCGGTGGATTGAAGGGCGTCTCCACCTTGGTCACGAAGAGGCCGCCCGAGACGATGCCGTTGACCCGCTTGGCGTCGTTCAGCATGGCCGTCCAGTCGAAGCCCATCTCTTTCGCCTTCTGTACGTTCAGCTCCGAGATCTTGCACTGGAGCAGGACCTGGGGCTTCGACGATTGATCCGTGACCGTCACGTCGTAGAGGGTGAACTGGCCGTTCTCCTCCCACACGACGAGGGAGGTGTGGCCCGGAGCCTTGCCGTTCAGCACGACGCTGCGCTCGGAGCCGACGGCCGCGTCGGCGACCTTGGCGTCCGCGATCGAGACCGTGCTCACCTCGTTCGGCATCTCGAGGACGAGCGAGCGGCCCGCGCCCACCGTGAGCGGCTCGGCTTTCCCGGCCGACGCCGGCGAGGCCGGCACTGCGATCCATGCGAGGCCCAGGACAGCGAGGGCCACCGCCGCGCGGCGAGCACCGCGCTCCACGTCAACGAGCATCGAGCGAACCATCTTCCGGCTCCTTGGGTTGGGGCTCATCGGGTGCTGTCACGCAGCGCTGGCAATTCCGTGACCTTCGCTTCGCGGATGATGCGCACCGTCGGCTTCTGGGCGCGCGTCATGGGCATCGGACGGGGCGTCGGGTTGGCCGCGGCGACCGTCGTGGTGGCTCGCTTGACCGCATGACGGACCGCCTTCGAGAGCCTCGTGGCGGGCGTCCTGCCCTCGAGCATCTCCTGGGTCGAGAGACCCGCGACGCGCGACGTGTCGGCGTCCTCGGGGTTCCGGAGCACGAGGTGGAGCTTGCCTTCGTGGAGACCGAGCGCGAGGCGCTCGGCGCCCGCCGGATCGACCAGGATCGTCACCGCCTGGACCGTGATCGGCTTGTTGTCCTGCTGCGCCGTCTTCTGGCCGGAGGCGAGCACCTCGGCGTTCTGGAGGATGGTCTTGGTCTGCGCCTCCTGCTCGGCGCCGCGGCCGTCCACGGTGCAGAGGACGTCGACGCGGTCGCCCGGAAGCACGAAGCCGCTCACGCCGGAGACCTGGTTCACCTCGAGGCTCGTGGCGCGCAGGCCGGGCCGGACCAGCATCGAGAGGCCGCCGCCGCGCGAGGAGAGCTTGGTCGCGGTGATCGGCTCACGCGCGGCCAGGAAGATCTTGGTGGTCTGACCGGCCACGGAATCGGGATCGGAGAAGGCCCCCGCCGGCACGCTCTCCTTCGGATAGCGCGCCACGCGGAGCTGCGCCCGGTCCAGCTTCGTCCCGAACGTCAGGTCGGTGGCCGAGACCACCACCGGGACGAAGTGCTTGGACGTGTTCTGCGCGACCTTCTCTGCCGTCGCCTTGAGGCCGGCGTAGCCGGCCAGGGCGGCGAGGGCGCCGAGCACGAGGGCCAACGCGAGTACGGACTTGGATCGGGACATCGTCTCCTCCTGTTGCTTCGTTAGGTCCCGGCGCCGATCAGAGGGCGCCGGTCTCGTGACGCATCACGCACTGACTCGACATCGAGATGGTGTTGCCGTAATCGCCCCCGACCAGCGCGTAGATGCCGGGGGTCATGAACGTGAACGTGGCGGTGACCGTGACCGTGTCCAGCTTGGTCCCGGCCGTCGGACCGGCGACTGTGACGGAGGTGGCCGTGATGCCCGCCGGCGCCAGGATGGCGTTGACGCGATCGGTCACGAGCCCGGCATCGGGGGTCGTGATCACGGCGAGACGGACGCCCTCGCGCGCCGCCTGGTCGAGCAGGCTCTTCGTGTGGAACGCGCGGCCGAAGTCGAGCATGCCCATCGCGAGCACGAGGAGGATCGGGAGGACGAACGCGGCCTCGATCAAGGCCACGCCGGCTTCCCGCCGCCCGGCGCTCCGGGAGTCGCGCCGCGTGGAGGCGGGCGCGACGATGTCGTGCGAACGGCTCATCGAGTGACTCCGAACTGGGGTACGAGCACCAGCGTCACCGTCGCGAGCGCGACCGCGACGCCGAAGGGGATGTGGATCCTGGAAGTTTCCGGAGCGGCCACCGGCACCCCGGCCGCCCGGGCCGCCGCCCAGCGGGCGAGCCCCGCCGTGCGGCCGAGAATTTCGCGAAGCCTTCCGAGGCGGATCGCCGTGAGCAGTCCGAGCAGTCCGCCGAAGATCAGCGCGGCGAGCCCCGCGAAGAGGGCCGCCGGGAACGACAGGATCGCGCCGACCGCCATCAGGAGCTTCACGTCTCCCGCACCGGTGAAGCGAAACAGGTAGCCGGGGAGGAGGAGCGCCCCGGCCGCCAGTGCGCCGCATGCGGAGAGGAGAAGGCCCTGCCCGGCCCCGAGGGCGCCGTGCACGCACAGCGCCGCTCCGAGGGCCGGGATGGTCAGAGCATTCGGAATCCTGCGCGAACGCAGGTCCGTCCAACTCGCCACACCGCACAGGATCACCGCGCCGCCGGCCATCCAATGTGAGGTCATGTCGATTGGGTCTTCGAATTACATCGCGTTCAGAGCGTCGACCGCACGCTGATACGCGTCCTGGACCGCAGTACGGAGGCCCAGAGGATCCGCGATGATCACCGCGGTCGCGACCGCAGCCACGAACGCCGCCAGAAGGCCGTACTCGATGAGGTCCTCGCCACGCTCGTCCCGCATGAAGTTCTTCAGCATTGAAGCACCCTCCCACTACACCGCTGTGGTACTGCGTTTGCCCGAACCGGTCCGTTTCGTAACGGTCTCTTCCGGTCGGACGGCCCACTACCGGCGCGTGGCGGATGACCTCCGCCGCGAGGCGTTGGACCACGCGCACTCACACGCAAGGGCAACTTCGATGCCGTCTCTTTATCGCGGAGCGGCGCGCGTTCCTACGTATCGGCAGCGACAGGGATTAGCAGGAGTGAAAAGCGCATCGCGGTCGGCGGGACGCACGCCGGGGGCCCGGAAACTGGGGGAGATCACCCAGCGAAAGGCCGGAATTGTCCCCAAGTCCTTGTGCCGCTAGGATGGTTGAAACCAACCGCTTCCGACGTCCCACCGAAGTCCGGACTGGAGACCGCGCGCATGAAGACCGACCCGAAACTGGTGCCCGTTTTCCGCTACCTCGACGAGCACAAGGACCGACTCACCGACGAGCTGATCGAGTTCCTTCGCATTCCGAGCATCAGCGCGCATAAGGAGAACGACGCCGACGTCGCGAAGGCGCTCGACTACGACAAGCGGAAGCTCGAGTCGCTCGGCTTCCGGACGGAGGTCTGGCCGACGCGCGCGCACGCGGGGCTCTTCGCCGAGCGGATCACGAGCCCGGATCTGCCCACGGTCCTGATCTACGGGCACGTCGACGTCCAGCCAGTCGATCCGCTGGAGCTCTGGAATTCGCCCCCGTTCGAGCCGCGGCTCGAGAAGGGAGTGATCTGGGCGCGCGGCGCCGACGACAACAAGGGGCAGCACTACGCGGAGATCATCGGCGTCGAGGCGATGCTGAAGGCCGGCGGCGGGCTGCCGGTGAACGTGAAGTTCATCATCGAAGCCGACGAGGAGTACGACGGCGAGGCGATGGCGGCGGAGTTCCCGAAGCACGGCGACAAGCTCCGCTGCGACGTGATCGTCGTCTCCGACTCGCACATGCCCGACCTCGACCATCCCGCGCTCACGACCTACCTGCGCGGCATCCAGGCCGTCGAGGTGACGATCACGGGCGCATCGACCGGCGACAAGCACTCGGGCGAGTGGGGCGGGATGCTCTACGAGCCGATCGACGTGATGCGCTACGTGCTCCAGTCGCTCAAGGACTTCAAGACGGGGCGCGTGCTGGTCCCGGGCTTTTACGACGGCGTGACGGTGCCCGGCCAGGCGGAGCGGGACGCGATGAGCAACGGACCATGGGACGACGCGGAGAAGGCGAAGGAGATCGGCGTCACGCGCCTCTTCCACGAAGAGGGATTCACGCCGCGCGAGTCGGGCGTCATCCGGCCGACGCTCCAGGTGAACGGCATCTGGGGCGGCTACACGGGCCCCGGATTCAAGACGGTGATCGGCAACCAGGCGAAGGCCAAGGTGAGCATGCGGCTCGTGCACGACCAGGATCCCGAGCGGATCGCCGATCTCTTCGAGAAGCGGGTGCGCGAGCTGGTCGGCGACATGGGGACGGTCTCGTTCCAGCGCTTCGGCGCGGGCCTGCCGTTCAAGGCCGAGCTCGACAACCCCTTCGTGAAGGCGGGATTGCAGGCGCTGGAGGCCGGGTTCGGGAAGCCGGCTGTGGTGATGGGCATGGGCGGATCGATCCCGATCGTGGCGCCGCTCGTGAAGACGACCGGCGCCCCCTGCGTGCTGATGGGCTTCGGTTTGCCGGGGGACAACCTCCACGCTCCGAACGAGCACTACGCCCTGGACTGCTATTTCGGCGGGGCGCGCTCGGCGGCCGCCTACCTGCACCTGGTCGGTGCCCGCGCGGGGATCGCGTCAAACCGTTAGAAATACATTTGTTGTGCTTTTGAAATTAAGTATGCTGCGCCGGATAGGAAGCATCTAAAGGGGTACGGGATTGTACGTGGTGCTTCCTCCGGCCAAGGAAGGCCTGGTGGATGTGCCCCGCGTCAAGGATGACGGGGCGCGAACGATGGCAGGGTCCGAGCTCGTGGTTCTCACCGGCACCCGACTCCGCCCTTCCGTAACGGCGCGCCCCTACTCCGCTGCGCACCGCCCGAACGCCGCCCCCCAGCGCGCGGCCGGATCCATCCGGCCACTTCCGACTAGAGCGACCGGACGCTCAGCCCGGTGAAGTCCGCCACCGTGTCGTCCTCGGTCCAGAGTCCCACGTTGCCCTCGTGGAATCGCTCGTCCCGGAGCTTCATCTTCAGGACGCCGTCGTAGGACGCCTCGATCCGCTCGCCCACACGCCGCACCGTCAGCGTGTGCCATTCGTCCGGCTTCGGCGATGCGATCGAGACCATCTTGATGTCGCGGCGCTTGCCGCCGAGGATGTAGTGCGCGATCAGCTCCTGGGTCCGCCCGCTCACGCGAATGAGGTAGCCGCTCTTCCCCTTGGGATCGAGGAGGAAGGCGATGCCGGCCGAGGGATCGATCTCGCCGGAGCGGATCCGGAAGCGGACCGACGCCTCCTGATCGCCGAGCCACGGCTTCAGGAACTGGATCGTGTGCGAGGCGAGCCCGTCGTCGTCCTCCTGCTGGCGCAGGAGACGCGCGGCGGCCGATCCCTCGGACGCCGTTCCCGCGGTTCCCGAGGAATCCTCGACCACCGCCCACCGGCCGCTGCTCGAGCGCGTGCCGACCGGCGCCGATCCAAGCGTGTCGGCCGCGTACGACCAGGAGTAGGTTCGGCCTGGGAGCGGTGCGCGGGGCGTATCCGCCCTCGCGATCCCGGTCGCCGTTCCGCCAACCCCCGGCGCGACCAGCGGCGTCGAGACGGCGACCGCGATGGCCACGCCGAGGACTCTAAACGTCGCTCTCACGAACCCTCCTTCAGGTTGAGGAACAGCCGCATGATCGCCTCGGTGTCGCGCTTGCAGTAAGCGAGGAGCCGGTCGCGCAGGAGCGCGCGCTCGCCCGGCGGGCGCTCGGGATCGGTCATCGTCGCGAAGGCGAGCGAGGCCTGGCTGCCTTCGCGGATCTCGAGATCGTCGTAGCCCAGACCGTCGACGACGACCGGGAGCACGTCCTTGATCGAGAACGAGCCCTTGAGATCGGGATGATAGTAGTGCGCGTGGACGAGCCTCTGGAGATCGACGATCCGCCGCTCGACGTGGTCGAGGAGCTCAGCGGCGAGATCGGGGTAGGCCTGCGCGAGCCCTCTCATCGTGCGCGCCTCGAATCCGGAATAGACCACCACCGCCCCAGCCCCGTCGAGCGTCGTAAGCAGCGATTCCGCGAGCGGGCGGCGCGGATCGGTGCGCGCCCCGTGAAGGTAGGCGCGGTGCTCCACGCGGCCGTCCTCGTGGAGGACGTGGTCGCTCCACTGGAAGGGCGTCTGCTCGAACGGCCTCGTCCCGGGGATCACCGGGAGTGGCACGCTGCATGACTCGAAATCGAGGAAGTGGATCGGGTGGCGGACGGCGGCGAGTTCCCGGGCGAGATCGGGATCCACGAACGCGCGCCTCTGGATGAGGCACTGGCGCACGCGCCGCTGCAGCGGGCTCAGCCCGTCGAAGTCGTCGGGGATCTCGCGGATGTCCGCGACCCCGAGGCCGGCGAGCCGGCGGCGGAGACGCTGGTCCATGCGCGGGAGCGTGTGGATCGGATGCTCGGCGCCGTTCACGTGACAGGTGCCGTGGAACGGGCAGCGGTGCGGCCGCTCGCAGTGCGCCCCGATCGCGATGTCCGGGGGCACGAGGCCCCACAGCGGGCCGCGCATCGCCTCGATGCGGCGCAACAGCTCCGGCATGCGGCGGCGGACCTCCTCGGTCAGCTCGCGCCGCGTGAAGAGCTCCTCCGGCTCGTACGGTCCGCCGTTCCAGACGTAGTCGCCGTTCAGGTGGAGAACGCAGGCGTCCGCCACCGGAACGCCCGACCCTTCGACCACGTGGAGCTGGAGCGCCACGTCGGAGAGGTAGTCGTCCTTCACCTGCTTGCTCGACTTGACCTCGACCACGTCCCAGGCGCCGTCGTCCGAGCGGGCGAGCACGTCCACGCGCACGCGGATCGAGTCGAACGTGAACGCCCCTTCGAAGATCGCCCGCACCGCGGGGTTCTGCATCACCTCGCGCGTGGCGCGCGCGGCGTCCTCGTGGCGCCACGGCTCCTCGGAGACCAGCACCCCGCCCGGAAACGCCTCCCGCGCCGCAATCCCCACCTGCCGGCCGACTTCGATCAGCCCCTGCCGCGCCGGGTCGAGCGGGTCGCGCCGCTCGTGCGCGTAGCACTCGAGATAGAGGCGCTTGTGGCATTGCAGGCCCGCGGCCACGCGGGACTTGGAGAGCGATTTGATGGAGGTGCGGTCGGGAGACACTTCGCCCACCCCGATCGGGAAGGTGTTCATGGCCAAAAACGATAGCACGACGCGGCGACCGGGGGCGGACCCGGGCGAACTGACGCATGATGTCTGGAAAAGGGCCCGCCGCACCGGTCCCCCCGAGTATATCCACTCCGCCCGGGCTGGTGTAGGATGCGTGGCGCCCGTGAGCCCCGATCCCATCGCGCTCTTCCAGGACTGGTTCGAGTCCGCGCATCACGTCGGCCTTCCCGAGCCGGCCGCCGCGGCGCTCGCGACCGTGGGGGCCGACGGGCAGCCCTCGGTCCGCATGGTGCTCCTCCGCGGGCTCGACGAACGAGGCTTCGTCTTTTTCACCAACCTCACGAGCCGGAAGGGGAAGGAGCTCCTCCGCCCCGGCGTCCCGACCCTCGCCTCGCTCTGCTTCTACTGGCCGCCGCTCGCGCGCCAGGTGCGCGTCGAGGGCCCCGCCGAGCGCGTCGCCGATTCCGAGGCGGACGCGTACTGGGCTACCCGCCCGCGCGGGCACCAGGTCGCGGCCTATGCCTCGCCGCAGAGCGAGCCGCTCCCCGGCGGGCGGAAGGAGCTGGAGGCGGCGTTCGCGGACTGGGACCGGAAGCTCCCGCCGAAGAACGTGCCGCGCCCCGACTACTGGTCGGGATTCCGCGTGATCCCGAAGACCGTGGAGTTCTGGGAGGGACGGGAGAACCGGCTCCACCGGCGCGTGCTCTACACGCGGGCGGGGAACGGGTGGACCGAGACGACGCTGGCGCCCTAGCGCCCCGGGCGGAGCTGCCGGCCGCCCTGTTCCTCCTCGGCGTCGCATCGGCCGCGTTCGACGTCGGCTGCGTGCTCATCAAGACGCCCTTCCTCCGTCCCGGCATCACCGCAGGCGACGCGATCGAGGCGGCGGGCGTCTTCGTGGTGCTCGCGCTCTTCGCGCGCGCGGGACGCCTCGCCCGTCCGGGAAGCGTCGCGTCGGCGCTCGCCGGCGTCGCGGCCGTGAGCTACGCCTTCGGCCACGGTATCCATGTCGCCGCGAACTCGATCCACGATTTCGCCGAGCTTCGCCACGCCGGCGATCCGATCGGACTCCTCGATTTCTGGGACGAACGGGTCGGCCACTACCTTGTGGAGATCGGACGCGTCCTCTTCGCCGTCTCGCTCCTCGGCGCGCCCGCGCCGCGCGGGGCCGCGAAGGGCGCGGCGCTCGCCGCCCTCGGCGGGGCCGCCTACGGCTTCATCGCCTTCGCGTCCGCCGTCGAGGGGCAGACCGTCCCGGTCGCGCTCCCCTTCTACGCTCTGGTCGCGGCCGTACTGCTCTGGCGCGCGCGGAAGGGCGGTCGCGGCGAGCCGCGGATCCGGGCGTTCTTCCTCGCCGCGGCGGCGACCGCGCTCGTCCTCTTCGCGGTCTGGGGCGTCTGGCGCCACGGCTTCCCCGAGTTCACGAAGACGGGAATCCTCCGCGGGGCGAACCCCCATTCGCCCGCTGGAGGATCGGCGCCGGGTGGCGGAGAATAGAGACGTGCCCCATTTCATGAAGATCGCGGCGTTCGCGGTCGCGCTCGCGGCGGCCGCGCCCGGCTCCCAGGCCGCGGCGGCCTCCGCAGGGCCGGCAACGGCAACGGCGGCGTCCGCGGCAACGGACACGACCCGGCTCACGTTCCGCCCCTACACGATCAAGGCGTTCGACGGTATCGATCACCCGGTCGAGATGGGGCGTCTCGTCGTGCCCGAGCTGCACGCCCGCCCCACGGGGAAGAAGATCGCGGTCGTCTTTCTCCGGTTCAAGACCCCCTCGCCGACCCCCGGGCCGCCGATCGTGTTCCTGCCGGGGGGGCCCGGCTATCCGGGGACGCTCCTCGCGCGCACCCCGATGTACATCGCGCTTTTCGAGAAGCTCCGCGCCCGGTCGGACGTGATCGTGATCGACCAGCGCGGGTCGGGGCTGTCCGAGCCGACCCTCCAGTGCGCGGTGCGGGGATCCCTGCCGCTCGACGCCTTCGAGACCGACGTCAAGACCGCGGGCGCGCTCGGGAGCATGGTGCGCCCCTGCGTTCACATGGTTCGCAACGACGGGATCGCGATCGAGGCGTACAACACGGTCGAGAGCGCCGAGGATCTCGAGGACCTCCGCCAGGCGCTCGGCGCCGCCAAGCTGAGCTTGATCGGCGTCTCCTACGGGACGGAGCTCGCGCTCGAGACGATCCGCCGCCACGGCGATCGCATCGACGCCGCCGTGCTCGTGGGGACGCGCGGCCCCGACATGGCCTGGCGCCTCCCTGCCGCCAGCGATTTCCAGCTGAAGCGCTTCGCCGGGTTCGTCGCCGCCGATCCGAAATGGGGCCAGGATCTCCCCGACTTCGAGGGGACGCTGCGCCATCTGCTCGAGCGGCTCGCTTGGCGCCCGGTGTCGGTGTCGATCACCGACGTGAAGACGGGACAGAGGGTGCGCGTTCGGGTCGGGCAGGCGGGCGTCCAGGCGATCCTCGGCTCGGATCTGAACGACTGGGCGCGCGCGCCGCTCCTCCCCGCCATCTTCGCCTCGCTCGCGCGCGGCGACTCCACGCTCTTCTTCCGGCGCGTCGAAGATCTCGTGAACACGACCGGCTCGGGGATCTCGGTGATGCAGATCGCGACCGATTGCGCGTCGGGCGCTTCCGTGGAGCGCAAGTCGCTGGTGGCGCGCGAGGCCGAGAAGGCGCTCCTCGGGAACGTGAAGAACATGCTCGTGAACCCCGCGTTCTGCGACCTGGTCGGGAACGTCGACCTGGGACCGGCCTTCCGCGAGCCGATCTACAGCCCGGTCCGGACTCTCTTCCTCACGGGGGACCTCGACGGCATCACGCCGCCCTTCCAGGCCGAGGAGGTGCGATGGGGATTCCCGAACGGGACCCACATCGTGGTCGAGAACGGGTGGCACGAGCTCCTCCCGTTCCACGATCCGCAGCAGGTCGTGGTCGACTTCTTCGCCGGCCAGGACGTGCGCGGCCGCCGCGTCACCCTCCCGCGCCCGAGCTTCCTCACCATCGCCGACGCGAAGGCGTATACCGCGCCGCGCTCGGAGCGCCCCGCGCCAGGCTCACCGGGCCCCGCGCAGCGCTGAGGTCCCGTCCCATGGAGCGCTGAAGCTCCCACGTGGGGCCGGTATCGAAGCGAAACGGCTCCGGCGAGATACCGCCGGAGCCGTTCGGAACAGGACGCGAGCGCGGGAGCGCCGCGCCAGGAAATCAGCCGCGCGAAGCGAGGCGCGGTCCGCGCCGCTCCTCGGTGTTCGCCACGACCTGGCGCCAGAGCGCGCCGGCGTTGGTCTGGCGGATGCGCGCGGTCTCCGTGACCGAATGGAAGCAGAAGACGAGACCGAGTCCGGTCGAGATCCCCGCCATCAGGTCGCCCCGAGGCGCGCCGGTCGCGTAGATCCACGAGAAGGCCATGGCGGTCACAACCACGAGATTGGCGAGCGCGGCGAGCGCCCAGTCGCCGGAGGTGTTGAACCCCGGCACCACCTCGAGCTGCGCCAGACGCGTGAACCACTGCGGGCTCGACCCGTTCTCCATGAACTCCTTCACGTAGCCGGCGATCAGGCGCACCTGCTGCCGGCCGTGGATCGCGGCGTAGAAGCCGAACGCGGTGGCGAAGATGACGGGCAGCATCAGGCTCGAGCTTTTCGCGGCGACGCCCCACGAGAGGAGCACCGCGGCCGCGATGCCGGACGCGGTCCAGCAGACGAGCGACGTGCGCTCGGCGTCCCGGCCGCGCGCCATCAGGGCCTGATATTCGAGGCTATCCCAATCGGAGAAAGCAGCCATGGTCGTCCCCCTTTGCGGTTCATCTTGGACTCGCGAAGGACCCGCTCCCCGCGGGCCGTTTGACTTATCGGCAGGTACCCGTCCGTAGGTGAGCGCGATCGATATCCGCATGTGCGGATGGCGGATGTGTGACAGCCGTGCGCCGCTGATGTGTCGGCGTCACGGAAAACGGCGCTGCGGGATTCCGCGCCCTACGCCCAAGCCACTGAAAACAGGCGTGTTGGAGCGAGGGCCGCCACAGGGCACGTCGATTGCTGCGGCCCGCCGCGCGCAGTGCCGGTGAGGTGATCCACGAGATGGGACTCAGAAAGGAGCTTTCGATGGTTCGAACGACGAGGATGGGCGTGGCGGTCGCGGCCCTGCTGGGAGCGTCGCTCCTCCTGGCCGGAGCCGGAACGGCCCAGGCCAGCCCGGGCGGGAAGTGGTGGAATCCCGGGCGTGGGGGCGGATTCCGGATGGAACGCCCGGCGCCCCGCGCGTTCAGCCGCCAGTGGCGGCCCTGGGGCGGCGGACGGATCTACCGAGACGTCATCGTGATCCGCTCGACGCGCTATCCCCGTTACCGGGCCTGGCGCACCTATGCCCCGCCCGAGTACATCTATTCGCGGCGTCTCATCCGCGTCCGTCCGATCCGCTTCGTCGTGGCCGGCGTCTTCGGCGGCGTTGCGATTCGCGGGAGCTGGCACGACGACGGGTACATCTACGGCTGCAACTTCTGCGACGCGCGCTTCCGGACCTACGACGCGTACCGCGCCCACGTGCTGACGTGCAGCCATCGTCCCCGCGGCTACCGGGTCGAGTGCAACGACTGGAACGGAGCCGGTCCATGGGACGATCAGGGGTGGCGGGATGACGACGGCCAGGGCGGAGACTGCGGCCCTTACGGCGGTTATCACGTCTACGACCGCGACCGGGACGATGACCGCGGCTACGGCCGTGACGACCGGGGCTATGACCGTGACGACCAGGGCTACGGTCGCGACGACCGCGACGACGACCATGATCGGTGGAATCGGAACGACCGCGACGACGACCGCGACCGCTCCTATCGGAACGACCGGGACGACGAAGACGACGACGATTAACGAGATACCGGGGGGGAGCCATGGGGAGGCGGACTCGATCCGCCTCCCCCCTTGCGTTTTGGGCCGACCGGCCTATCGTTACTGCGTAGGGCTGGCGGAGAAATAGGCCGGCCATCGCCCCGGAAGTAGGGGCAGGGATGAACGGGCTCGGCCTGGCGGCAGGAACAACCACCGGACCCAAGGAAACCCGTTCTCCCACTCCAAGCGGCCAGCGCGATCTTCGCATCGCGCTGGCTGTTCTTTGACTGCGACCGGCGCCGTAGGCACCGGGAGCGCAGCGCCCTCCCTTCGGGAGTCGGCCCATGATCCGAACTCGCGGGCGCAATGCCGCCCTCATCCTTCTCGTCCTCGTCGTGAATTCCTGCGGGGAGTCGTCCCGCACCCCCGCGCAGCCTCCACCGCCGCCCGCCTCGACCGGCAGCTACCGCGCCGTGCTCGTTCAGGACGGCTTGAGCCAGCCGCTCGGCCTCCTGACCGCTCCCGGCGACACGAGCCGCCTCTTCATCGTGGAGAAGACCGGCGCGATCCGGATCCGCCGCTCGGGCGCGCTCCTTCCCCGCCCCTTCCTCGACCTGCACGCGCGCGTGAGCAGCGGCAGCGAGCAGGGGCTCCTCGGGCTCGCGTTCCATCCCGGCTATGCCTCGAACGGCCGCTTCTTCGTCGACTACACGGACGTGAACGGCGACACGCGCGTCGTGGAGTTCAAGGTCTCCGCAAATCCCGACAGCGCCTCCGCGGACGAGAAGGAGATCCTCTTCGTCCACCAGCCGTACGCGAACCACAACGGCGGCCAGATCGTCTTCGGTCCGGACGGGAAGCTCTACATCGGGATGGGCGACGGCGGAAGCGGCGGCGATCCGCAGGGGAACGGCCAGAACCTCGGCACGCTCCTCGGGAAGATGCTGCGCCTCGACGTCGACGCCGGCTCCCCGTACGCGGTCCCGCCCGACAATCCGTTCGTGGGGCGCACGGGCGCCAAGGGGGAGATCTGGTCCTACGGGCTCCGCAACCCCTGGCGCTTCTCGTTCGATCCCGAGACGCGCGACCTCTGGATCGCCGACGTCGGGCAGGACGCGTGGGAGGAGGTCGACTGGGAGTCGCCGGGACACGGGGGCAGGAACTACGGCTGGAACCGGATGGAGGGGACGCACTGCTATCCGCCCGGCTCCTCCTGCGATCCGTCGGGCATCACGCTCCCGGTCGCGGAGTACGGGCACGACGTCGGCTGCTCGATCACGGGCGGTTTCGTCTACCGCGGCGCCGACCTCCCCGAGCTGCGCGGGACCTACTTCTACGGAGATTACTGCACGGGCCTGATCCGGAGCCTCCGGATCGTGGATGGCGCGGCCGCCCAGCCGCTCGACTGGACGGCGGCGCTTCGCACCCAGGCGGGCGGACCGATGCAGGGGCTTTCGTCGTTCGGGGTCGATTCGAAGGGGGAGCTCTACCTGATCCTCTTGAACGGGTCGATCTACCGGCTCGCGCGGCGCTAGGCGGCTGCGGGCCCGCCGGCCCCGGCCGCGTACCGGCGCTACGCGGCCGCTCCCACCCGGCCGCTCCGGCGCTCGAGCAGCAGGACGTCGCGCCAGACGTCGTTCAGGCGGCCGATCCGCTCGCGCCGCCCGACATCGCGGAACCCGGCCGCGCGATGGAGCCGGAGGCTCGCCTCGTTCTCGGGAAAGATGCCCGCCTGCAGGGTCCAGATCCCGCCCCGCTCCGATTCCTCGATGAGCGCGGCGAGGAGCGCCTTCCCCGCGCCGCGTCCGCGCGCGGCATCGTCCACGTAGACGCTCACCTCGGCGACGCCGCCGTAGACGCAGCGTCCGGAGACGGGCGAGAGCGCGGCCCAGCCGAGGAGCCCGTTGCCGTCCCGCACGACGAGCCGGCAGTCGCGCCGGTGGGCCGCGTCCCACGCGGCCCAAGTCGGCAGGTCGGTCTCGAAGGTGGCGTTCCCGGTCGCGATCCCCTCGGCGTAGATGCGGCTCACTTCGGGCCAGTCCTCCGCGCGCATCGGCTCGACCGCGTGCCGGACGCGCGAGACTTCGGGCGCCGTCATCCGCCGATGTGCGAGGCGGGCGCCGTCATCCGCTGATGCGCGAGCCCGCCGAGTCGAGGACCTCCCGCACCTTGCGCACGAGGGCGTCGCGGGAGAAGGGCTTCTGGAGGAAGGCGAGCCCCGGCTCGAGGATGCCGTGGCGCGCCACCGCCTCGTCGCTGTAGCCCGACATGAAGAGGACGCGGAGGTCGGGCTTGAGCTCCGAAACCTTGTCGACCAGCTCCCGCCCGCTCATTCCGGGGAGGATCAGGTCGGTGAGGAGGAGGTGGATCTCCTCCTGCTCGGAGATCGCCTTCATCCCCGATTCGGGATCGTCGGCGACGAGGACGCGATAGCCGGTCGATTCGAGAATGTCGCGGATGAGCGAGCGGATCATCTCGTCATCCTCGACGACGAGGATCGTCTCGGTACCGCCCGGGGCCGGTCCCGGCTCGAGCGCCGGGCGCCCCGCCTCGGCAACCTCGCCGAAGAGAGGGAAGTAGACCTTGAACGTGGTCCCCCACCCCGGCTCGCTGTAGACCCAGACGTGCCCGCCGCTCTGCTTCACGATTCCGTAGACGGTCGCGAGCCCGAGGCCGGTGCCGCGCCCCGCCTCCTTGGTCGTGAAGAACGGCTCGAAGAGGTGCTCGCGCGTCTCGCGATCCATGCCGACGCCCGTGTCGGAGACGCAGATCCGGACGTAGTGGCCGGGCTTCACGTCGAGATAGCCGCGCACGGCGTCCTCGTCGAGCGTCACGTTCGAGGTCTCGATGGTGAGCTTGCCGCCTCGCGGCATGGCGTCGCGCGCGTTCACGGCGAGGTTGATGAGCACCTGCTCGATCTGCCCCGCGTCGGCGCGGATCCGCCCCACGTCGGGGGCGAGCTTCAGGGCGATGTCGACGTCCTCGCCGATCAGGCGCCGGAGCATCCGCTCGACGTCCTGGACGGTCCCGTTGAGGTCGAGGACGCGCGGCTCGATCACCTGCTTCCGACCGAAGGCGAGGAGCTGTCTCGTCAAGCCGGTCGCGCGCTCGGTGGCGCGGAGAATCTCGAGGACGCGGCTCCGCGCCGGCCCCGGCTCCTTCAAGTCGGCCAGCACGAGCTCGCCATAGCCCGCGATGACGCTCAAGAGGTTGTTGAAGTCGTGGGCGATCCCCCCCGCGAGGCGCCCCACCGCTTCGAGCTTCTGCGCGTGGAGGAGCTGCTCCTCCAGCCGCCGGCGCTCGGTCGCGTCGTGGAAGAGGATCACGGCGCCGACCGTCTCGCCGCTCGCGGAGCGGAGCGGCGCCGAGGAGATCGAGACCGCGAGCATCGATCCGTCCTTCCGGATGAAGACGTCGTCGCGCTCGATCGTGGTCCGGTTCTCCATCGCGATCAGGATCGCGCACTCGTGGCGCGGGAGTGCCGAGCCGTCGGGCTTTCGGTAGTGCGTCATCTGGTGGAGGTCGCGCAGGAAGAGCTCCTCGCGCGTCCACCCCATGAGCTTCTCGGCCGCGGGGTTCATGAACGTGACGCGCCCCGCGCGGTCGATGGCGTAGAGCCCCTCGCCGGTCGATTCGGCGACGGCGCGGATGAACTCCGCCTGGCGCCGGAGCGTCTCCTCCGACTCCTTCCGCGCCGTGACGTCGCGGGCCATGATCTGGGTGGCCGGCTTCCCCTGGTAGGTGAAGGGAGCCGCGGCGACCTCGACGTCGATGACGGCGCCGTCGAGGCGGATCATCTTCTCCTCGAAGGGCGCGGCAGGGCCCTTCGCGCGTGCCTCCTCGAGGCGGGCGCGGGCGTCGCTCCGGTGGTCGGGGTGGAACAGCTCGAGCATGGGGGTGCCGAAGAGGCGCTGCGGCCGGTCGGCGCCGACCATCTTGGCCCCGGCCAGGTTCGCGAACGCGATCGATCCCTCGCTCTGCACGAAGACGCCGTCGGGACAGAGCTCGACGAGCCTCCGGTACCGCTCCTCGCTATCTCGAAGCTCGCGGATCGTCTGCTCGAGCTCTTCCGAGTCCGTCCGCTTGCGTTCCGTCATGATCGGTCCTCCGCCGCTCGTGGATGCCGCCCAACAGCCTTCCGTTCATCGTGCGCCCGCGAAACCGCCGGTTCAAGCCCGCGCTTCGCGCGATGGATCGCGCAGCAAGAGCCGGACCGGTCAGCTCTCGGGCGCCTCGATGGACTGCGAGGGGAGGAGCCCTTTTTCGACCGCGTAGAGGACTAGATGCGTCTGGCCGTGGAGCTTCAGCTTCTTGAGCGCGTTCGCGCGGTGGGTCTCCGCCGTCCGCGGGCTGATACGGAGGCGGTCGGCGATCTGCGCGCTCGAGCGCCCCTCCGCGGCGAGGTGGAGCACTTCGCGCTCGCGGTTCGTCAGCGTCTCGTAGGGGTCGGGCTGCCCCCCTGCCGCGCGGCCGACATACTCGTCGAGGAGGGTGGCGGAGAAGGGCGCGCTCACGTAGCGCTCGCCGGCGACCGTCTTCCGGATCGCCGTGACGAGGTCGGCCGCGCTGGCGTCCTTGGCGACGTAGGCGCTGGCGCCGTGCTTCAGCGCCGCGACCAGGTGCGCCTCGGTCACGTACATCGACAGGACGACGACGCGCGTGCTCGGCGAGCGGCGCGAGATGCGGCGGAGCGCGTCGAGGCCGCTCAGACCGGGGAGCATCAGGTCGAGCACGAGGACGTTGGGTGACAGTTTCTCGGTCAGTTCGGCTGCGGCGAGCCCGTCCGCGGCCTCGGCGAGCACCTTGAAATCGGGCTCGGTCTGGAGGAGCGAGCGCAGGGCTTCCCGGACGATGCGGTGATCGTCGGCGAGAACGATCGTGATGGGGGAGTTGGTCATCGGGATACCTCGTGGGCGAAGGGCGTTCCCTTCTCCGGGGGGGAGGTCGGAATACGGAAGAATACACGGGTCCCACGACCCGGCTTGGACGTGATCATCAGTCGGCCCCCGAGCGACCGGACGCGCTCGCGCATGCCACTGATGCCGCTCGAGGAAGCGGGTGGACGCGGTTCGGGATCGAATCCCAGGCCGTGATCGAGGACAATCCCGGTGACCTGGTCGCCCCTCCCCTGCAACGAGACCGACGCCTCCGACGCGCCGGCATGGCGCGCCACGTTCGTGAGCGCTTCCTGCACGACCCGGAAGACCGCGAGCTCCTGGTGGGGGGTATACCGGCGCAGATACCCCGAGACCATGAGCCTGACACGAATGCCGGTGCGGGCGGTGAAACGGTCGCAATGCCAGGTCAGGCTCGGACCGAGTCCGAGATCGTCGAGCATCGGCGGACGAAGCCCCGCCGCGATGTCGCGCACCCGCGCGAAAAGCTCGTCGATGATCTCCTCGGCGGACGCGTGCGAAAAGGACTCGGAGCGGAGGACGATCCGGAGCGCCGTCAGGAGCTGGCCGACCTCGTCGTGCAGCTCCCGTGAGACGTGCAGGCGCTCCCTCTCGAACGACGAGATGCGGTGCTCGAGGGCACCGTCGTCCTCCGACTCCGCGGCGGGCGGCTCGTCGCTCGGGCCGCCGGCGAACGCCGGTTCCGGATGAGGCTCGGATGGCGCCGGGGCGCTCACCTCGTGCATGAAGCCGACGATCCGCTCCGTCGATCCCTCGGGCGCGAGGACGAACGCGCGGTCGAGGAGGAGTGCGTAGGCGCCGTCCTTCCGGAGGAAGCGATAGAGGAGGATCAGCTCCCGGCGCTCGCCGACGAGCGCCGCGTCGAAGGCGGCCAGCACCGACGCGCGGTCCTCGGGATGGATGCGGTCGCGCCACCAGGCGGGGTCGTCGGGGATCTCGTCGGACGTGAAGCCGGTGATCTGGAGGAGCGCTCCGCCGCGCGTCACCGTCCCGCGCGTTAGGTCCCACGCCCAGGCCGCCTCGCCCGCGGCGTGGCTCACGCGGCCCCGCTCCGCATCGGGGTGTGCGGAGGCTAGGGCCCTACGGGGTTCGCTCCCGGGGCGGGTACGGCCGCCGGGGTATTGCTGTTCCAGATGTCTCGATAGATCTTCCATCCCGCCTCGTCGTGCTTCCAGATCACGACGTACTTGCCGGACTCGGACGTCGAGCCGTTCGGCGCGGTCATCGTGTACCGCCCGGTCTCCCATGCGGAGTCTTCACCGACTCCGACCTCGGTGGTCTGGCGCTGGAGCCCCGCGATCGGCAGGGCGAGCACGCTCTGCCACATCGTGACGATCGCGTCGCGACCGTCGAGGGGCGTTGCTCCCGGTGGAAGCACCTCGCCGTCCTCGGCATAGAGGAGTCCGATGGCGGCAGCGTCTCTCCGGGAAAACGCGTCCGTGAACTGCTTGTTGGAGGCCTCGATCGCGGATCGGACCTCGGCCGGTCCCTCGTGCTTGGTCGCCGGGGCGCACCCCGGGAGGGACGCGACGAGAAGGAGCGCCAGAGCCGCGTGGGAACGCCAAGCGCGGAAGCCCCCCTCCCGGACGTTCAGCGGAACCATGGCCCCCCCATTTGCTTCCCTGGAACGTTCCGTCCGGCCCTCATGCCGGCCTACGTAGACCCTACCACAATTCGGAAGGGGGGAAGGTCCCTCAGGGGGCGATCAGCAGGAGCACCGCCATGATGGCGCCAAGAAGGGCGAGCCCCACCAGGAACTGGAGGCTCCGTCCGGGAAGCGGGTGCGCGGTCAGGAAGGTCCGTGGGCTCCGGCGGTTCCGGGCGCCGCGGGTCCGCGGGGCGGCGGCATGGCGGGCGCTCCCTCGGGCTCTTCCATGATCCACCGAACCGATTTCGAGCAGGGACAGACCCCTCCGACCCGCTTCAAGGACGGCATGCGCCGGCTGGCCTGCTCGGGCGCGAGCGTGCCGGCCGTGACCTCGCGCAGCGTCGCCACGTAGACGCTCAGGTCGCGGCTCGCCAGATACGGTTCCGGGAGCTGCCGCTTCAGATGGGCGAGGTAGTCGTCCACGGTGTCGAACGTCTCGCCGCGCGTCCCGATCATGGTCCATGCGGGTTCCCCCTTCCTGCGAAAGAATCGGCGATCGGGAAGATCGAGGAGATCCTGGCGCGTGATGCCCTCCGTGCGGCCGCCGTCCTTGAGCATTCCGGCGGCGATCGACTCCGCCTGGTCGGGGGAAAGGTGCGGCAGCCGGGCGCGCACGTAGCGCTGGTTCAGGTCCGCGATCATCTTCCGACATTCATCGTAGTACTGCGACTGCGCCTCGGCGTTCTTCAGATTCTTGAAGCCGAAGCGCACGTTGGAGTCGCCGCCCTTCTCATGGCCGAACATCTCGAGGCCGCGCGGCATCCACTTGTGGAACGCCTTCTGGATGGCCTCCATCGTCACGAGCTCGTTCCCCTGCGCCGCGCGCTGCACCCAGCGGCGGAGCGGGATCACGCCCGCCGCGAGGTGGAACGCCTCCTCGCGGAGCATCGGCGGCATCGACTGGGCGAACGGCTTGTAGGCGCAGACCCGCTGCATCGAGAGCTGGTACTTCCCCACCCGGTCGATCACGGCGGCGAAGACGACGTTGTCGACGAACGAGTCGTAGTCGAGGTTGAATGCGTCGAGGACGTGGGAGCCGGTGCGCATGGAGAGGATCTCCTCGACCATCTCCTCCGCCTTCTGCGACGACACCGACGACCAGTCCTGGGACGTGAGCATGTGGAACATCTGATATCCGTGGCGCAGCTCCTCGGCCATGACGCGGAGCACCCAGAAGCGGTCCTCGTCGTCCTGGGCGCGGGCGAGCGTCGCCTCGTGCTGCTGGATCGAGCCGAACTCGGTCGAGGCCTGGGCGCGGATGATCGCGAGGAGGTGCGCCGCGGCGTCCTCGCCCATCTCCGAGGGCTTCGTCATCCGGGGCTCCCCCTTCCGATCGCCGACCTCGATCGTGTCGGTCATCCCGAGCTCCATCTTGGCGCAGAGGCAGAACTCGGGCTCGTTGGGGAAGTAGGTCTCCCAGTACCTGGGAAGCAGGTCGTAGTCGGGGAAGTTGTGGCGCTGCCAGTGCAGGACGGCGTCGTGGAACTTCTTCGGGAGGGTGGTCTGCTCGATGTTCATGCGCGCTCCGGCCGCGCTCCCCCGGCTTCCGCCGTCGGAAGCTCGAGCGCGGTGAGCGGCGAATTCCGGAAGCCCACCGCGCGGAGGAAGGAGGCCAGCTCCTCGTCCTTCTGGTCCACGATCGTGCGGAGCACCGAGGCACCGCGCTCCCGCATGTGTCCGACGACGGCCTCGAAGAGGCGGCGGCCGATGGAGCGGCCCTGGTAGTCGGGATCGACGCCGAAGCGCTCGATCCAGCCGCTCGTCTCCTCGAGACCGAACTCCCCGCCGCGCACGTCCGAGAACATGAATCCCACCACCTTGTCGTCGAGCTCGGCGACGGGACAGGCTTCCGCGTCGCGCCGGATGTAGTAGCCGACGCGCCGCTCCCACACCTCGGGACGGTAGATTCCGGTGAGACGTTCGTCGATCGCGACGACCCGGGAGATATCCAGCTCGGAGAGGGGACGGATGCGGACCTGCCCCGGCGCGGCGTTCACCGCCTGAGGATACACCAGCGGCCTCCTAGAAGGTACCGCGCCGGCGACGCGACGTGGAGACGCCGAGCACGCCGAAGAGCCCGCGCACGAGCTCGCGCCCGACCGCGCGGCCGAGGGGCGAGTTGATCGCCTTGCCGACCGCCTCCGCCATGGTCGGAGCTTCCGCGGCCCCGCGGCCGCGTGCGGATGCCGGCCCGCCTCCCGCGGGGGCCGGCTGCGCCGCGTCGGGCCCTTTGGCGCGCGCCTCGAGCATCTCGCGCGCGCTTTCGCGATCGATCGCCTTGCCGTACGCCGCCATGAGTGGAGAGCGGTCGATCCGGGCCTGCCGCTCCTCGGGCGCGATCGGTCCCATGCGGCTCGAGGGCGGGATCATGCGCGTCGCGACCACGGGGGTCGGCGTCCCCTTCTCCGAGAGCACGGTCACGAGCGCCTCCCCGATCCCGAGGGAGAGGATGGTCTTCGGGATGTCGTAGAACTCCGAGCGGGGCATGGTGTCCGCCGCGGCCTTCAGCGCTTTCTCGTCGTCCGGCGTGAAGGCGCGGAGCGCATGCTGGACGCGGTTCGAAAGCTGGGCGAGCACGTCGTCCGCGACGTCCTTGGGGTTCTGCGTCACGAAGAAGACGCCGACTCCCTTCGAGCGGATCATCCGGACCGTCTGCTCCACCTGACTCAGGAACGCCTTGCTCGCGTCCTCGAAGAGGAAGTGCGCTTCGTCGAAGAAGAAGACGAGCTTGGGCTTCTCCACGTCGCCGACCTCGGGAAGCTCGTGGTAGAGCGAGGCGAGGAGCCACATGAGGAACGTGCTGAAGAGCGCCGGGCGATCCTGGATGTCGTCCAGCTCGAGGAGGGTGACGATGCCCTTTCCCGACGCGTCGGTCCGGAGGAGATCCTCGACCCGGAACTCCGGCTCGCCGAAGAAGCGGTCGGCGCCCTGCTGCTCCATCTCGACGATCTTCCGGAAGAGAACGCCGACCGTGGCCTTGGAGATCCCGCCGTACCCCGCGAGCTCCCCCGCCCCCTCGCCGGTCAGATACTGGAGCACCGCCTTGAGATCGGCGAGGTCGAGGAGCAGCAGCTTCTGGTCGTCGCAGAGCTTGAAGACCATCGCGAGCACGCTCTGCTGCGTCTCGTTCAGCTCGAAGGCGCGCGCGAGGAGGAGCGGGCCGAAGGAGGAGACCGTAGCCCGGAGCGGGATGCCGTGGGCGCCCGTGATGGAGACGAATTCCGCCGGGAACGCCGCCGGGGTGAACGTCGTCCCCGCCGCCTGGGCGCGCTCGACCACCTTGGGATTCGACTCGCCGGGCGCCGCGATCCCGCTCAGGTCGCCCTTGAGATCGGCGAGGAACACGGGAACGCCCTTCGCCGAGAGCTGCTCCGCCATGAGCTGGAGCGTCTTCGTCTTCCCCGTCCCCGTCGCTCCCGCGACGAGCCCGTGCCGATTCATCATCGCGAGCGGCACGCGGACCACGGCTCCCGGCACGACGGCTCCGTCGCGGAGTCCGCCGCCGAGGAGAATGCTCTCGCCGGAAAACGCGTAGCCCTTCGCCATCGTTTCCTTGAAATCGGCCATGGGCGCGATGCTGCCAGTGATCGGAGCGCGCGTCAACGCCGCGTCCCGTGCGCGTACGCACGCGCATTCTGCGAGCGCGGGCACAAACCGGTTGCTCCCGCGTGCGCCTGTCGTCTACAGTCCGCGGCGGTCGTGCGGCAGCACGCCTCGCCGCGCCCGCCATTCTCCCCGAAGAGGAGCAACTCTACGTTGAGCCCGCGAATGCGCCGGCTGCTCGGCGCCGCCGTTCTCGTCGTTCTCGCCTTCCCGGCCGCGCTCGCGCCGTCGTTCGCGCGCGCCGACGACCCCGTCGGCTGGGTCGCTCCCGGCGGAGGCGTCCTCTGGATCCCGAACGAATTCGGCGTGACGCCGCACCGTCCGATGTTCGGCGGCATCCTCGGCGTGTCGCTCTCGCCCTCGTGGGCGCTCGAAGCGCGCGGGATCGTGGCCTCCTCGCCGAGCGACACGGTCGGACGCGGGAACCTCAAGCTCTTCCACGCGAGCGGCGATCTGACCTGGTTCCTGCTGCACGGCCGCGTGCGTCCCTATCTCCTCGCCGGCGCGGGCGCGATGCACCTCGACGGCGCCGGCGTCTCGGCCACCAAGCTCGCGCTGAACGGCGGGCTCGGCTTCCACATCCCCCTGACCGACCGGCTCGCCCTGCGCGTGGACGGACGCGACGTCGCCTACAAGGTCTTCGTCTCGCAGGAAAAGGGCGAGGTCTACAAGCACGGCCCCGAGGCGTTCGCCGCGCTCTCGTTCGGCTTCGGCGCTCCCTCGCGGGACAGCGACCGCGACGGCGTGCCCGACAAGAAGGACCGCTGCCCCGGGACGCCGTTCGGCGCCCGCGTGGACGCGAGCGGCTGCCCCATCGATACCGACGGGGACGGCGTCCCTGACGGCATCGACCGGTGCGACAACACCCCGCGCGGAGCCACGGTGGACGCGACCGGCTGCCCGATGGACAGCGACGGCGACGGCGTCCCCGACGGCATCGACCAGTGCAGCAACACGCCGCAGGGCGCGCGCGTGGACGCGAAGGGCTGCCCCGTCGACACCGACGGCGACACGGTTCCGGACGGCCTGGATCAGTGCCCGGACACGCCGAACGGCTGCGTCGTGGACCGGAACGGCTGTCCCACCGACTCCGACGGCGACGGGGTCTGCGACGGGCTCGACAAGTGCCCCGACACGCCTCCCGACGCGCGCGTCGACGCGAACGGCTGTCCGATCACCGTGAGCACCAAGGAGACGGAGCTGCTCGAGACGGGCATGATCCGGCTCCAGGACGTGAACTTCGATACCGGCAAGGCGACGATCCAGCCGGAGTCGTTTGCCGCGCTCGACGAGGTGGGAAACATCCTCGGGCGCTGGCCCGACCTCCGGATCGAGATCGCCGGACACACCGATTCGCGCGGCAGCGACGCGCGCAACCTGGCCTTGAGCCAGGCGCGCGCGAACGCGGTGCGCGAGTACCTGATCCACAAGTTCCCGGAGCTCAGGCCCGAGCAGTTCACCGCGAAGGGCTACGGCGAGACGCAGCCGATCGCCTCCAACACCACGGTGCTGGGGCGGGCCCGCAACCGCCGCGTGGAGTTCCGCGTGTTGAACAAGGAGACGCTCCGAAAGGAATCGGAGAAGCGAGGGCTCGCCCCGAAGGAGTAATCCCCGCGGGGATGTGGTGCGGGGGATGGGAGGGGGGTTCTCCAAGCCGGTGAAGGATCGCCGAGCCGTGCTCACGCGCGGCGAGACGTCCGGATCGGGAAGGGGCAAGGCGGGGCCGCGGCAGTCTGCACGGCCCCGCTGCCTTTTTTGGGGCTCGCGCCGCGAGGCTCAGCCGCTGCGACGCGGGGATTTCAGTCAGGCGGCCACTTGAATTCGCGCTTCCATCGCGCCACGCGGCCACGGACGCCGTCGAGGAACGGCTGCCAGCGCGGATCGATGAAGAGCGGCTCGAAGAAGATCGGATTCTCGTAGAAGTGAAGGCAGTCGTTCCCGAGCGCGGCCGCGCGCTCGAGGTGGACGAACGCGGCGTCGGACTCGCCCAGATGCGCGCGCAGGGCCGCGGCGTGGGCCGCGGCGTCCATGTCGAAGGTGGCGAAGCGCTCGCATCGGTCGATGGATGCGGCCGCGTTCGCGCGATTCCCGAGCTTGATCCACGCGAGAGCGATATCGAACATCGCCGACCCGGCCAGCACGGCTCCCCCGGCGACGAGGTCGCTCATCTCCTGATAGCGCCCCTCGAACGCGAGGAGGGCGACTTCGCTGCTCTCCGTTCGGGCGCGCTGGCCGAACTGGACTGCGAAGGCTTCGAGCTCCTCCCGAGCCCCCCGCAGGTTGCCCTGGAGCGCCCGGATTTGAATGGCCGTCCTCCAGGGCCACGGGCTTGCGGGGTCGATCTCGAGTGCGACCGTGGATGCGGCCAGCCCCTCGTCGAGCATGTCGCAGAGGCGGAAGAGGTACGAGAAGTAGTGGTGCATCAGGCTGTGGTTCGGAGCCCGGCGGCGGACGTCCACGAGGGCCGCGTAGGCATCGGACTTGGCGCCCTGCGTGAGCCGGACCGCCGCCATCCCGAACCGCGCCTGGGTGTTCTCGGGGTCCAGCGTGAGCGCGCGCGCCAGCGCTTCGAGCGCCCGCGTCTTCCACTCGGGATCGAAATCGAAGCCGCCGTCCAGCATGGCGAAGCAGGCCCATCCGAGATGGGCCCACGCGTCGGCGTAGCGCGGCTCGAGGCGTACCGCCTGCTCGAAGAGGTCGATGGCGCGCCGAACGCCGCCGATGTCCGCCGCCCGGAAGGCCTCGCTCCCGCGCAGCATGAGCTCGTAGGCCGCCGCCGACGGCGCGTAGGCCGATCCCGCCGCACCCCCCTTCTCCAGCCGCGCGGTCATCCCGTCCGCGATCCCCTGCGCGACCTGGTCCTGCACCTCGAAGATATCGTCGAACCGGAGGTCCACCTTCCCCGCCCAGAGCGACCGCCCGCTCGCGGTCTCCACGAGACGCGCCGTGGCCCGGAAGCGCTCGCCGATCTTCTGGAACGAAGCGTCGAGCACGGCGCTCACGTCGAGCTCGGCGCCGACGCGCCGCGGGTCGACCGCCTGGTTCTGGTAGGCGGCCACGCTGCTCGTCGCGCGCACCACCAGGTCGGGCGAGGAGGAGAGGCGCGTGATCACGGCATCGGCGAGGCCGACGCCGAGGTAGCCGAGCTCGGGGTCGCCGCCGATGTTCCGGAACGGGAGCACCGCGATCGCGCGCGGGCCGGTATCCCCGCCCCCCGTGACGGGAGCCGCGATGCCGCAGCCGCACTCGAGCGTCTCGACGTCGACGTCCAGGTCGTGGGCCGACCCATGGCGCCGCGTCGCGTCCTTGGAGAGCGCCTTCGCGAGCACGAAGTCGAAGTCGGCGGTGAGCGCGCGGTTCACGCGCGAGGGCGATTCGGGCGATTCGTGCAGGATGCGATGCATCGTTTCGACCGCGGTGCCGGCCGCGAATGGATGCCGTCCGGTGAGCAGCTCGTAGAGGATCGTCCCGAACGAGAAGAGGTCGCTCGCGGGGCCCGCGGGCTGGCCGAGGACTTGCTCGGGCGACATGTACGGCGCGGTGCCGAGGATCGTTCCGGGCAGCGTCTCGGTCCTGGCCACCGTGCCCGGGCTCACGCTCCGCGCGAGCCCGAAGTCGAGGATCTTCAGGAGCCCGTCTCCACGAACCATGATGTTCTCGGGCTTTAGATCGCGATGGACGAGACCGGCCGTGTGCGCGGCGCCGAGAGCGGCGAGCGCCTGGCGCGCGAGGCGCAGCACCTCGAGGGGCGCATGGCTCTGGCCGCGCGCCCACTCGCGGAGCGTGCATCCTTCGATCCGCTCCATTGCAACGTAGAGCGCGCCGTCGGATTCGCCGAGGTCGTAGACGGTGAGGATGTTCGGGTGGTTGAGCGCCGAGGCGGCGCGCGCCTCGTGCAGGAGGCGCTGGCGCCGTTCGGGATCGCGCGAGAACTCGGGCGGCAGCACCTTCACGGCAACCTTCCGCCCGAGAGCCGGATCCTCGGCCAGGTAGACCCGTCCCATGCCGCCTTCTCCGAGCGGCTCGAGGATGCGGTAGCGGCCGAGGGTGGTTCCGATCACGGAGCGGAGGATATCACGGCATCCCACGCTTTCGCGGGGTGGTGAAAAGCGCGCAGGAGGACGCTTCGCGGATCGATTTCGATTGACGCAAGTGACGTATTTCTGGTAAAATAGCGGCTCTTGGGAGCAATTCCGGCCCTCCGGGGGGCGCGGCCGGACCATCAGCCTCCCACCCAACCCAAACATCGAGGAACCGGGACTCGTTGGCTTCGTCCAGGACGAGTGCTCTTGGCGTTTCCTCGCTCGCGGCGTCGCCCTCCGGCGGCCGCGACCGGCCGCACCGGTCCGCCCCGCCGCCGCGCTCAGGGCGCGAGCGTGGCCGATCTCCGCCGCGCCACCCTCCCCGGTTCCATCGCGGGGAGTCGGTCCAACCCTCGTGCCGGTGACGTTCCCCCACGCAGCATCCCAGGAGGTCCCAGATGAAGCGCTCACGCTCCATCCTTTCGATTTGCGGAACGATGCTCTTCCTCGTCGCGCCTCTCGCGGCATCGGTGGCCCTCGCGGCTCCCAAGACTCCCGAGTTCCGCGCGACGGAGGCGCACGGCCCGCGCAGCGCCGACAACGGCGAGACCGTCTATCGCTGCGCGACCGACGCCAAGGGCGCCGACAGGAAGGCGCCGAGGCAGTCGGACATCGATCTCTGGATCTCGGAGAACCGGATCCAGGCAGGCGGCGTGATCCCGGTCTACTTCCACGTGATCTACAGCGGCTCGGAGGGGAACGTCTCCGACGCCCAGCTCGACGCGCAGATCGCCGTGCTCAACAACAACTACGCGGGCAAGGACTACAACGGCAACGTCGTCTCCGGCGCCGCCGCCACCGGCTACACCTTCGTGAGGGCCGGCGTGACGCGCACGAGCAGCAAGCAGTGGTTCAAGATGACGCCGGGCTCGCGCGCCGAGAAGCAGGCGAAGACCTCGCTCGCGGTGAACTGGACGAGCGCGCTCAACCTCTACACGGCCAAGCCGGGCCAGAACCTCCTCGGATGGTCGACGTTCCCCTGGGACCTCGCTTCGAACGGCAAGATGGACGGCGTGGTGATCCACTACGGCTCGCTTCCGGGCGGCTACCTCTCCCCGTACAACCTGGGCGGGACGGCCACGCACGAGATCGGGCATTGGATCGGGCTCTACCACACGTTCCAGGGCGGATGTGACGGCGGGAACTGCTCCGGCGCGGGCGACCTCGTCTGCGACACGCCCGGCGAGGCGACCGCGACGTCGGGCTGCCCGAGCAGCAAGGACACCTGCCCCGAGCCGGGCGCCGATCCGGTCCACAACTACATGGATTACTCGACCGACGCCTGCTACAACAACTTCACCTCCGGCCAGGACGCCCGGGCCGACTATATGATGTCGACCTACCGTCCGCTCATCGGCTCGGCCCGCTTCGCGAGTGCGGCCGGCTCTTTGGGCGGCGTCCATGCCGCGGCGGCCGCAACGGGTCTCGTCGACTTCAAGGCGACGCCGAATCCGTTCAATCCGCGCACGAAGATCGAGTTCGGCCTGGCCGGCGCGGGACACGCGAGCGTCCGCGTCTTCGACGTGCGGGGCCGGCTCATGGCCGTGGTGGTCGACCGGGATCTCGCCGCCGGCAACCATACGTTCGAGTTCAACGGCGACCGCCTCTCGAGCGGGATCTACTTCATGAAGCTCGAGGCGGACGGCCAGACGCAGGTGCGCCGGCTCTCGCTGTTGAAGTAAGGCCGCGGCGGTCTTCGCCCCGGACGGAAATCGGCACGAAGCGCGCGGGGTCCCGCGGGGCCCCGCGCGTGCTACCCTCCCGGGCATGAAAGGCGCGATCCGCGTGCGACCCGGACGGGCGATCCGGCTCGAGGACATCGATCCCGACGCCCACGGCGGCTTCGCCGACAAGGACGAAGCGCGCACGTCGCTCTCGATGGACCTGGACCGGCTGCGCGATCGGCAGCGACTCCTCTACGCCGACGGCCGCCACGCCTTCCTCGTGGTTCTCCAGGCGATGGATACGGGCGGCAAGGACGGGACGATCCGTCACGTGATGAGCGGATTGAATCCCGTCGCCTGCGCCGTCACGTCGTTCAAGGTCCCCTCCGCCGAGGAGATGGCGCACGACTTCCTCTGGCGCATCCACAAGGCGGTCCCGCCGCGGGGCGTGATCGGCGTCTTCAACCGCTCCCACTACGAGGACGTGCTGGTCGTGCGCGTGCACGAGCTGGTGCCCAAGGAGGTCTGGCGGCAGCGCTACGCCCAGATCAACGAGTTCGAGCGGATCCTCACCCAGAACGGCGTGACGATCGTGAAGTTCTTTCTCCACATCTCGAAGAAGGAACAGAAGCGGCGGCTCGAGGCGCGCCTCGAGGATCCCCAGAAGAACTGGAAGTTCCAGGAAGGGGACCTCGTGGAGCGAAAGCGCTGGGGGGACTACATGGCGGCCTACGAGGAGGCGATCAACCGCTGCTCGACGGAATGGGCGCCGTGGTACGTGGTCCCGGCGAACGTGAAGTGGGCGCGCGACGCGATGGTCGCGCGCGTCCTCCTCCAGACGATGGATTCGATGAAGCTCCGCTGGCCCAAGGTCTCGCCGAGCGTCGCCAAGCAGAAGATCCGCTGACCGCGGGCGCTACCAGCCGCTACCGCCGCCGCCGCCCGCTCCCGCCGAACCACCCTTCTCCACCGTCGCGATCGACGCTTCGAGCGTCGCGGCCTGCGCGCTCTGGTGGTCCTTGAGCCACTGGAGCTGCTCCTTGGCCTTGGGAACGTCGCCGCTCTGGAGGTACGCCTCGCCCAGGTACTCGTGCGCCTCCTCGTAGTCGGGACGGAGCGCGAGCGCCTTGTCGTAGTACTCGAACGCGCTCTTCACGTCGCCGCTCTTCCGCGAGCAGAAGCCGGCCATGTTCCACGCCTCGAAGTAGCTCGGATCGAGCTTCACCGCGTCCTGGAAGCGCTGGAGCGCCTTCGCGAACTTCTTCGTCGCGTCCTTGGTCTTCTTGGCGTCGAGATCCTTCTGCGCGTCCTGCGCTTCTTTGTAGCCCTTCCGGTAGAGACCCTCGGCGCGGGCGCGGTTCTCCTTCGCGACTGTGGCGGAGTCGGGCGGCTGGTCGGGCGCCGCGGCCGGCGCGGCGGGCGGCTCGGACGGAGGCGGCGGCGACGGAGGCGTGCCCGCGGCGCGCGAACGGGGGGCCGCGAGCGTCGCCGCGAGGACGAAGGCAACGACGGCCCAGCTCAGGTTCGATCGGAAATGGCGTGATGTGGTCATGGGTTTCTCCTGGGGGTTAGGGCTCGCCCGATCCTACCAAATCGACCCGGGGCGCCGACGGGTCGCGATGCGGGGGGCACCAGCGTTACGCCCGCACCTCGCGGCCGTGACCGACGGAGTCGCCGGCGGCCACATCGAAACCACGCCGGGCAGCGCTCAACTCTTTACGATACAATTGGTTACGCGCCAGCCTGGGTCGAGCGAACCGTGCGTGAGGTCGAGCGACGTTGGGTGACTTGGCGTTGGGGGACCGGTATTCTGCCCCCATGCCCCACGACACTTTCGCCCCGCTCCTCCTGGCGGTGGCGGTCATTCTCGCCGCCGCCACGGCGGGAGGGTGGCTCGCCGAGCGGATCCGACAGCCGAGCGTTCTCGGAGAGATCGTCGCGGGCATCGTGCTCGGAAACCTGGGGCTCGCCGGCTTCCACGGCCTCGAGCCCTTCAAGGAAAACCCCGAGCTCGCCGCGCTCGCAGGGCTCGGCGTGATCGTCCTCCTCTTCGACGTGGGGCTCGAATCGACGATCGGCGACATGCTGAAGGTCGGCCGCACGGCCCTCTTCGTGGCGACGCTCGGCGTCGTCGCGCCCTTCGCGCTCGGCTGGATCGCCGGGGCCTGGCTCATGCCCGGCCATTCGGTCTACGTCCACGTCTTCCTCGGCGCGGTCCTCACCGCGACCAGCGTCGGCATCACGGCGCGCGTGCTCCGGGACCTCGGCGAGACCAGGAGCCACGAGGCGAAGATCATCCTCGGCGCCGCCGTGATCGACGACGTGATGGGGCTCGTGATCCTGGCCGTGGTGACCGGGGTCATCACGGCGGCCGCGACCGGCGCGGGCGGCGTTTCCGTCGCGGGGATCGGTTGGATCGCCGGGAAGGCGCTCCTCTTCCTCGTGCTCGCGATCGTCCTCGGCTCGCTCCTCGCGCGGCACGCGCTCCGCTTCTTCGCCGAGGCTCGCCTGCCGGGGATGCTCCTCACCGGCGGGCTCGTCGTCTGCTTCGTGCTCTCCTACCTCGCCGCGACCGTGGGGCTCGCCCCGATCGTGGGAGCGTTCGCGGCGGGGCTCGTCCTCGAGCCCGCCTTCTTCGCCGCGTTCGAGGAGACGCGCCGCGGCCAGACGCTCCGGTCGCTGCTCCATCCCATCTCCACGATCCTCGTCCCGGTCTTCTTCGTCCGGACCGGGATGCTCGTCGACCTGCGCACGTTCGCCGACGTCCGGATCCTCGGGATCGCGGGAGTGCTCATCGTGGCTGCGTTCATCGGGAAGCAGGCCTGCATGCTCGGGGTCTGGGGACCGGGCGTGAACCGCCTCGCGGTCGGGATCGGAATGGTCCCGCGGGGCGAGGTGGGGCTCATCTTCGCGAACATCGGAACGGGTCTCATGCTGTCGGGGGAGCGCATCATCACCCCGCCGCTCTACGCGGCGGTCGTCATCATGGTCATCGTCACGACGCTCGTGACCCCGCCGGCGCTCCAGTGGAGCTTCCGGCGGCGGCGCGCGGCGCCGGCTACGTAGAAAGGAGAGAGGGGGGCGTATGCGATTTCTCGTGCTCGGTGCAGGCTATCAGGGGTTCGCGGCGGCGCTCGATCTGGCCCGCGCGTCGGACGTGGAGGAGGTGGTGGTCGCCGACGTCGACGCCGCGCGCGCGAAGCGCGCGGTGGAGCGGCTACAGGGCTCGCGCGCCGCGGTGCGCGCCGAGACGCTGGACGTCGCGAACGAGCCGCGGCTGGTCGATCGGCTGCGCGGCTACGACGTGGTGATCTCGGCCGTCCCGTACTTCCTGAACCTCACGCTCACGCGGGCCGCGATCGACGCCGGCGTCTCGTTCTGCGATCTCGGCGGCAACACCGACCTCGTGCGCGAGCAGGAGGCGCTCGACGAGCGCGCCCGCGACGCCGACGTCACGATCGTCCCCGACTGTGGCCTTGCCCCGGGCATGGCGAACGTCCTCGCGGCGGCCGGCATCGGCCGGCTGGACAAGGCGGACGAGGTCCACATCCGCGTCGGCGGCCTTCCGCAGCGCCCGCGTCCTCCGCTCGACTACATGATGGTCTTCTCCATGTACGGGCTCCTGAACGAGTACCTCGGCCACGCGACGGTGCTACGGAACGGGAAGCGGGTCGAAGTCGAGACGCTGAGCGAGGAGGAGGAGCTCACGTTTCCAAAGCCGGTCGGCAAGTGCGAGGCCTTCGTCACCCTCGGCGGCACCTCGACGATGCCGTGGACGTTCGAGGGGAAGGTGAAGACGCTCGACTACAAGACGGTGCGCTATCCCGGGCACGCGCGGAAGATCCGCCTGCTCCGGGACCTCGGGCTCCTCGAGACCACGCCGGTGCCGGTGGACGGCGTGCCGGTCTCGCCGCGGTCGCTCTTTGCCGCGGTCGTGGAGCCGCTCCTCACGTTCCCGAACGAGCCCGACCTCATCGTGATGCGCGTCACGGTGACCGGCGTGAAGGGCGGGAAGCGCCGCGAGGTCTCCTTCGAGATGCTCGACAAGATGGACGTGAAGCGCGGGGTCAGCGCGATGGCCCGGACGACCGCCTACCCGACCACGGCGTCCGCGCTCATGATGGCGCGCGGCGAAGTCCCCTTCCGCGGCGTGGCCGCGATGGAGCGGGCGATCCCGGCCGAGGCGTTCCTCAAGGAGATCGGCCGGCACGAGCTCAAGATCACGGTCCGGGAGCGGACCCTTTCCTCGCCTCGCGGACGCGCGAACGGAGCGGGCGCCCGAGCGCGGAAGCCAGCACGTCCGAAGCGAGCTGCAGCTTCGAAGGGTCGAGCGAAGACGAAGCGCCGGAGCGCGTGAGCGCCCAGAGGAGATCCTCGGTCGCGACGTTCCCCGCGGCGCCGGGGGCGTAGGGACAGCCGCCCACGCCTCCGGCGGAGGCGTCGAACGTCGTGATGCCGCGCTCCCACGCGGCAAGCGCGTTCGCCACCGCCGTGCCGTAGGTGTCGTGGAAGTGCATCGCGAGGGCGTCCTGCGGCGCCACGTCGAGGAGGACGTCGAGCAGGGCGTGCACCTCGTCGGGGACGGCCTTCCCGATCGTGTCGCCGATCGAGATCTCCTCGACCCCGAGGTCGAGGAGGGCTTGAGCGACCGGCGCCACCGCCGCGGGCTCGATCTTCCCCTCGTAGGGGCACCAGAACGCGGTCGAGACGTAGCCGCGAACGGGAAGATGGATCTCGCGCGCACGCGCCACGACGGGGCGGAAGCGATCGATCGACTCCGCGATCGTCGCGTTGATGTTCTTCCGGTTGAAGGTCTCGGACGCCGCGGTGAAGACCGCGATCTTCCCCGCCCGCGCCTCGAGCGCGCGGTCGAGACCGCGCTCGTTGGGGACGAGCGCCGAGTAGACGACCCCCTCGCGCCTCCGGATCCGCCGGAGCACCTCCTCCGCGTCGGCGAGCTGCGGGATCCGGTCCGGCGACACGAAGGCGGTCGCCTCGATCTCCTCGTACCCGGCTTCGGAGAGGGCGTCGATGAAGGCGACCTTGGCGTCGGTCGAGATGGGGCGGCTCTCGTTCTGGAGCCCGTCGCGCGGGCCGACCTCGACGATCCGGACGTTCACGGCTTGGGTCCTCCCGGCGCCGGCGGCACGGTCACGTTTCCGCTCCGTTCGCTTCCTCGATGCGCGCGAGCATCTGCCCCAGCTCGACGCGGTCGCCGGCCGCGCAGTCGATCGCGACCGTTCCCGCCGCGGGAGCCAGCACTTTGAACTCCATCTTCATCGCCTCGATGGTGAGGAGGAGATCTCCCTCGCGCACCCGCGATCCGGCGCGCGCCTCGACCGAGGCCACGCGGCCGGTCATCGGCGCGCGGACCTCGCCCGTGGCCTCCGGCGCCTCGGCCACGCCGCGCGCCTGCGCCACCTCGAACAGGTAGACGCGCCCTTCGAGCGAGACCCAGATCCCCCGCGCGTCGCGGGCGGTCGCGGCGCGAAGCGCGCGTCCGCCCGCCTCGAGCTCGAGCCAAGGGCCGTCGCGCGTGACCACGGCCTCGAGCCGCCGGCCGTCCCTCTCGAGCGCGGCGGCGGCACCGGTCAGGGCAAGCGTCGCCTCGACATCGCGGCCTCCGTGGCGGAGCGGGACGGTCCGGCTCATGGGAGCCACCGTCGCCTCACGGAATCCCGCCGGCTCATGCGCGCCCCCACGATCCGAGCCGCCGCCAGGGAGACCACCGGTCGTCGTCGTCGCGCTCGCCCCGGCCGGGGGCGCCGGCTGCGCGCGCGGGAGCGAGGAGCGCGACCGATGCGGCGAGGAGCGCCTCGTCGGGAACCGACGCGGGCGCGGGCCAGCTCCGAGATTCGATGGTGTCGGTGTAGGTGGCCGAGTTTCGGAATGGGTCGCTCTCGAGAAGGTCGATCAAGAAGCCCTGGTTCGTGATCACGCCCAAGAGGGCGGTCCCGCGCAGCGCTTCGAGCAGGCGCTCCCGCGCCTCCTCTCGCGTCGCGCCATGCGCAATCACCTTGGCGAGGAGCGGATCGTAGTAGGCGTGGATCGTCTGCCGCTCGCCGATCCCCGCGTCGACCCGGATCCCCTCCCCGGCGCCCCACGCGAGCAGGAGGATCTTCCCCGTCTGCGGGAGGAAGCCATGGTAGGGATCCTCCGCGTTCACGCGCGCCTCGATCGTGTGCCCCTCGGGACGTCGCGGCTTCGGGAGGCCTCCGCCGGAGGCGATCTCCACCTGCGCCCGCACGAGGTCGAGCCCGAAGCGCAGCTCGGTGACCGGATGCTCCACCTGGAGGCGCGTGTTCACCTCGAGGAAGTAGAAGGCGCCGTCCGGCCCGAGGAGGAACTCCACCGTCCCCGCTCCCGCGTACGCGGCCTCCCGCGCGAGCCGCACCGCCGCCTCCTCCATCGCGCGCCGGAGCGGCGGGGTCACCGCGGTCGACGGCGACTCCTCGATCACCTTCTGGTAGCGGCGCTGGAGGCTGCACTCGCGCTCCCCGAGCGCGATCGCGTCCCTGCCGTCGCCGAGGATTTGGATCTCCACGTGGCGCGCGGGATGGATGAGCTTCTCCACGAAGAGCCGGTCGTCGCCGAAGGAGGCGCCGGCCTCGCGGCGCGCGCTCTCGAACGCGGCCGGAAGCTCCGCGGCCGACTCCACGCGCCGCATGCCGCGCCCGCCGCCGCCGCCCGCGGCCTTGAGGAGGACGGGATACCCGATCCGGCCGGCCTCCACGCGGGCCCGCGCGGCGTCCTCGATCCCTTCCGCGCCGGGCACCACCGGGACGCCGCAGCGCGCGGCGGTGCGGCGGGAGGAGACCTTGTCGCCGAGGAGCTCCATGCTCTCGGGCGAGGGGCCGATGAAGACGACCCCCGCCTCGCGGCAGGCGCGCGCGAAGGGGGCGCTTTGGGAGAGGAAGCCGTAACCGGGGTGGATCGCGCCGGCGCCGGTCGCCCGCGCCGCCGAGAGAATCGCCGCGGCGTTCAGATACGACTCGGCCGGCGCCGCGGGGCCGATCCGCACCGCCTCGTCCCCCGCCTCCACGTGCGGCGCCGCGCGATCGGCGTCGGAGTAGACGGTGACCGAGGGGATCTCCATCGCGCGAAGGGTGCGGCAGATCCGGATCGCGATCTCCCCCCGGTTCGCGACCAGGACCTTGCCGATCACCTTGCTTCCTTCCGGTCTGCGGCCTGGCTCGCGGGTCACTTCTTCCAGGCGGGACGGCGCTTCTCGAGGAAGGCCGAGAGCCCCTCCTGCCCCTCCGGGGAGGCGCGAAGCGCGGCGATCGCGCGCACCGAGTTGTCGATCGCGTCGTCGTGGGCGAGCGTGGTGTTCTCGCGGATGAGCCTCTTCGCGGCCGCGACCGCGAGCGGCCCGTTCCCCGCGATCGCGTCGGCGAGCCGGTCCACGGCCGCATCGAGCTCCGCGGCCGGCGCGATCTCGTGCACGAGGCCGATCGCGCGCGCCGTATCGGCCTTGAAGATCTCGCCGGTGAGGAACCAGCGCCGCGCCGCCGCGGCGCCGACCTTTGGGAGGACGAACGAGGAGATCACGGCAGGCGCGATCCCGAGCCGCACCTCGGTGAATCCGAAATCGGCTGCGTCGGAGGCGACCACGAGGTCGCAGCAGGCGATGAGCCCCATGCCGCCGCCGAGGCAGGCCCCGTTCACGCGCGCGATCGTGGGTATCGGGAGCTCGTCCAGCCCGATCAGCATCTGCGCGAACCGGAGCGCGTCCTCCTCGTTCTCGGCCTGGCTGTACCGGACGCTCCGGCGCATCCAGTTCATGTCGGCGCCGGCGCAGAAGGCGCTCCCCTCGCCGGTGAGGACGAGCGCGCGCGGCGCCTTGTCGCCGTCGCTCTCGAACGTCTTCCGGATCACGGCGAGCGCCGCGGTGAGCTCGGCGATCAGCCCGTCGTCGAACGCGTTCCGCACTTCGGGTCGCGTGAGGGTGAGACGGGCGACGGCGCCACCGACGTCGAGCCGGACCTTGGGCGGTGCGGTGCCGGTCGTCACGTCACCTCCGGGGCCGGGTGGGTCCTGTCGCATCCGAGCGCGCGAGCCATGTCACATCCGGTAGACCGGCGCCATGCCGCGGGTCACCGGCGCGTTCAAGGCGGCGGAGAGGGCGAGGCCGATCGCGGCCCTCGTCTCGGCCGGGTCGATGACGCCGTCGTCCCAGAGGTGCGCGGTCGCGAAGTACGGGCTCCCCTCCCGCTCGTACTTCTCGAGCACGGGGTCGGCGATGGCCGCGGCTTCGGCGTCGCCCAGTGTCTTCCCCTCGCGCGCGAGCTGGTCCTTCTTCACCTGGACCAGGACCGAGGCCGCCTGCTCGGCGCCCATCACCGAGATCCGCGAGTTGGGCCAGGTGAAGAGGAAGCGCGGGCGGTAGCCGCGCCCGCACATGGCGTAGTTCCCCGCGCCGTGCGAAGCGCCGATCAGCACCGTGATCCTCGGCACCTCGGCCGTGGCGACCGCCTGCACCATCTTCGCGCCGTCCTTCGCGATCCCGCCCGATTCGTAGCGCTTCCCCACCATGAAGCCGGTGATGTTCTGGAGGAAGAGGAGCGGGATCTTCCGCTGAGCGCAGAGCTCGACGAAATGCGCCCCCTTGAGCGCGCTCTCGGAGAAGAGGACGCCGTTGTTCGCGACGACGCCGACCGGATAGCCCAGCCACCGTCCGAAGCCGCAGACGAGAGTGGCGCCGTACTCGCGCTTGAACTCGTGGAAGCGGCTCCCGTCGAGGAGCCGCGCGAGCAGCTCGCGCACGTCGTACGGCTGCCGCGTGTCGGGCGGGAGCACGCCGTAGACCTCCTCGGTCGGATAGAGCGGCTCCTCCGGCTCGGCGAGGTCGAGGTCGACGCGCTTCACCGTGCCGAGCCGCTCGACCGCGTCGCGCAGGATGTGGAGCGCCTCCTCCTCGTTCGCCGCCAGGTGGTCGGTGACGCCGCTCTGGCGGGAGTGCACCTCGGCGCCTCCGAGCTCCTCGGGCGTCACCTCCTCGCCGGTCGCCGCCTTCACGAGCGGCGGACCGCCGAGGTAGATCGTTCCCGTTCCACGCACGATCACGTTCTCGTCCGACATGGCCGGCACGTAGGCGCCCCCCGCGGTGCACATGCCGAGCACCGCGGCGAGCTGCGGGATGCCCGCCGCCGACATGATCGCCTGGTTGTAGAAGATCCGGCCGAAGTGGTCCTTGTCCGGGAAGACCTCCGCCTGGAGCGGGAGGAAGACCCCGCCCGAGTCGACGAGATAAATCGAGGGCAGCCGGTTCTCGAGGGCGATCTCCTGCGCGCGGATGTGCTTCCGGATGGTGAGCGGGTAGTAGGTGCCGCCCTTCACCGTGGCGTCGTTCGCCACGATCATGCACTCGCGCCCCGAGACGACGCCGATGCCGGTCACGATGCCGGCCGAGGGGACCTCGCCGCCATGGAGGCCGCCGGCCGCGAGGGCCGAGAGCTCGAGGAAGGGCGTATCGGGATCGAGGAGCCGCTCGATGCGCTCTCGCGGGAGGAGCTTTCCGCGGCTCCGGTGGAGCGCGACCGCCTGCTCGGAGCCGCCGCGCTTCACCGTGTCGAGACGAGCGCGGAGATCCTCGGCGAGGGCCTCGTGGTGCTTCCGGTTCGCCTGGAACTCCGGCGAGGAGATCTTGAGATGGCTCCGGAGGACGCTCATGGAGCGGAGACTCTACCCGGAGGGCCCGTCCGGGTCTAGGGTCGGCCCGTTCCGCCCATCGGCCCCGTTCCGCCCGCGCCGCCCATGCCGCCCGCGCCGCCCATGCCGGTAGCGCCGCCCATGCCGCCCGAACGACGCCGGCCGCGGCCCAGGGCGGCGTGGATCATCGCGAGCTCCCCGACGTTCTCGAGCGTCACCATGCCGACCACCTGCCCGTTCTCGACCACGAGGAGCGCCGGGCAGCCGCTCCGGTCGATCCGCTGGAAGACGTCCTCCAGGTACTCGCGCGGGTGCACGGTGCCGCAGCTCCGGCGCGCGACCTCTCCCACCGGCCGGTCCTTCCCGCCGGCGGCGAGCGCCGCGATCAGGTCGCGCCGCGTGAGGACCCCGACCGGCGGCCCGCCGGGCACGACGCTCAGGACCGGGAACTCCTGCTGGTCGCCGGCGAGGAGGAGCTCCACGGCGCGCGCGAGCGGCTCGTCGGCGCGGAGCGTCCGGAAGTCCCGGATCATCGCCCGCGCGACCGGCACGCCGGCGAAGGCCGTCCGCATCTGGGCCATCGACGACTCCTGCCCCGCCGCGAGGAAGACGAAGAGGGCGACCAGGGGGAGCGTGAGACTGTGCGCCTGGATCCCGTAGACCGCGAAGAGGACCGCGATCACCTGGCCCACGCCGGCGGCGATCTGGGTGGCGCGCACATAGTCGAGCCGCGTGGCGAGGATCGCGCGCAGCACCCGGCCGCCGTCCATCGGGAACGCGGGGATCATGTTGAAGACCAGGATCATGAGATTCATGAGGAAGAGCGCCGTCACGAAGCCGGCCGGGATCCCGATCGGGGCGGTCTCGAGCGCGTTCCAGACGTTCCGGATCACGACGGGAAGCGGCGCGCCGCTCGCGAAGAGGACGTGCGGGATCCTGGGCCAGAAGATGGCCAGCGCCGCGAAGACGACCGCCGCGATCCCGACCGTGACCGCCGGGCCCGCGAGGGCGACGAGGAACTCGTGGAACGGCCGCTCCGGGATCCGCTCGAGGCGGGCCACGCCGCCGATCGGCAGGAGCGTGATGTCGCGGGTGTGGATCCCGTACCGGCGCGCCATGAGGGCGTGGCCGAACTCGTGGAGGATGATGCAGACGAAGAGCGCCAGGATGATGAGCGCGTTCGCGACCGCGGCGTCGACCTGATGCTCCTCCGCGAGCACGTTGAAGAAGATGAATCCGATCAGGAGCAGGAACGTCACGTGCATCCGGATCGGGATCCCCGAGACCTTCGCGATCTGCCAGGACCACCGCACCGCCGGTATCCTCCGGGCGCGTCAGGCCCCGGCCGGGCTCCCGCCGGGAGCCGGTCCGAGATGACGCGCGAGCCAGTCCCTCACCTCGCGGTTCCAGACCAGGGAATTCCGGGGCTTCAGGATCCAGTGGTTCTCGTCGGGGAAGAAGAGGAGCCGGGCGTCGACGCCCTTCGCCTTGTAGATGTTGTAGACCGCGAGCGCCTGGTTGTGCGGGACGCGGAAGTCGCGCTCGCCGTGGATGACGAGCATCGGGCTCGTGAAGCCCTTCGCGAAGCGGGCCGGATTCCACCGGTCGATGGCCTCGAGCCGGTCCCACGGCTCGCCGCCGTAGGCCTGGTGGCGCCCCTGGGTCACGTCGCTGCCGTATTCGGCGAGGAGGTCGAAGACGCCGGCGTGGTTCACGAGACAGCGGAAGCGGTCGGTCTGACCCGCGATCCAGCAGACGAGGTAGCCGCCGTAGCTCCCGCCGGCCGCCGCCATGCGGGTCTCGTCGATCCAGCCGGTCTCGAGGAGCGCGTCGGTCGCCTTCATGATGTCGGTGAACGGCTTGTCGCCGTGGCCGCCCTGGATGCACGCCGCGAACTCCTGCCCCCACGAGGTCGAGCCGTGGAAGTTCACGCACGCCACGACGTATCCCGGCGCGGCGAAGACCTGGGGATTCCAGCGGAAGTGGAAGTTGTCCCCGGAGATCCCGTGCGGTCCGCCGTGGATCACGTGCACGAGCGGCCACTTCTTCGCGGGGTCGAAGCCGGGCGGCAGGACCACGTACATCTGCACCGTCTCGCCGCCCGCGCCCTCGAACTCCATCTCGCGCACCTCGCCCCAGGCGATCTCGGAGAGGAGCGGCGCGTTGAACGCCGAATGCCGGCGGAAGTCGCCCCCGTCGGGCAGGCACGAGACCACCTCGGCCGGCTGCGAGAGCGTCTGGAGGGTGAACGTGACGCGGCCGTTCCCGCCGGTGCGCAGTCCCGCCGCGGTTCCTCCTTCGTGGATGACGCGCGGCGCGCCGCCTTCGGGCGCCATGGCGAAGAGGGAGACGCGCCCGCGGTCCTCGCACTCGAGGATCAGCGTTCCGTCGGGGGTGAACTCCCATGCGGCCGGCGAGCGGTCCCACGTCTCGGCCATGGCCTGATGCCGGCCCGTGGTCCGGTCGTAGCGGATCAGCCGCACGCGGTCGGCGTAGAAGTAGTGGTCCTTCTGGGCGCCGTAGACGATGGAGCGCTTGTCGGGGGAATAGCGCGGCCGGGAGATGTCGGCGGGATAACCTTCCGGCACGCCTTCCGGCGTGAGACAGCGGACCGATCCGTTCCCCGCCGTCGATACGGTGTAGAGCGCCCAGCGGAGCAGGTGGTGCGGCGGCAGGCTCGAATTGGCGACGAACGCGATCTCCGAGCCGTCGGGCGCGACGTCGTACTGCCCCACCGGCTCCATGAAGTCGAACCACCCGGTTCCTTCCGGCGTGAGGTCGGTGAGGGCGCGCGAGGCGAGATCGAGCACGAAGAGGTGGGGCGTCTCGCCGCCGGTGAGCCAGCGATCCCAGTAGCGGTAGAGCCGGTCTTCGGTCGCGTGCGCCTTCACCGGATCCTTGGCGCGCCGCTCGAGCAGCTCCTTCGTCCCCTCGGGAGTCGGCGCGTCCTTGAGGAGCATCGCCCCGAAGACGATGCGGCCCCCGTCGGGGAGCCAGCGCGGGTCGAAGATTCCGAGCGGCATGTCGGTCAGGCGCTCCGGCTCGCCGCCGTCGAGGGGCAGCAGGTACGCCTGCGGGCGCTCGTCGTTCAGCGAGCGCGGGAAGAGGAGACGCGTTCCATCCGGCGAATAGACGGCGTCGCCCGCGTTCGCTTCCTCGGACGTGAGCGGACGCGGCTCTCCCTCGGACGGGAGGAGCCAGAGCCGCCCGCGTCCCCGGTTCTTCTCCAGGTCGAACGTGCTGACCGGCACGACGATCGTGCTCCCGTTCGGGGCCGACGCGGGAGTGCCGACGCGCTGGATCCGCCAGAGGTCCTCGGCGGAAAACCGCCGTCCATTCGGGTTCTGGGCGGGATAGAGGACCGTGGACGTGCGGGATTGACGCTCGGCGAGATGCAAGGCGCTCCTCCGGGGAAGGGATCGGATGGGCCCGAGGCGGCTACTGGATAGTCGGCCTTCGAATATAGGCCCTCGGCGGGAGCCCGGAAAGAGAGAAGCGGGGCCGACCGCTCCCCACGGCCGAACCCCGCTCCGGCGACGCCCCGACGTCTGGGCGCCGATGCGTCCTGTCCTCCCCACTTGGCCTTCTGACTGCACGTGTAAACGCAGACGCGCCCGGAAACCGCACATGGTTTCGTCTGGTTGGGATGATGGCGGCTTCGGGGATGGGGGCTCGGCGCCGGGCTCAGGCGAGCGGGACTTCTCTAAGGAGCGGGGGGAGCCTCGAGGCCGATCCGCCAGATCCCCGCGCGGCCGGCCTGGAACTCCTGCGAGGACCGGAGTCGGTCGAGGATGGCGGCCAGACGTCCCGTCGGAGGCGGCGGCGCCGTGCTTCCGATTCCACGCGTGCCGGCGAGCTCGCGCGGCGGCGCGGTTTGCCCGGCGCGCGGGATCCCGCGCAGGCTCCGCTCGAATCCGGGAATCCGGCCGAGCGACGTGACGACCACGATGTCCTCGCGTCCGTTCTCCGAGTCGACCAGCCAGGTGAAGCCCCGCCCCGGGGTGCCGGGCTCCCCATCGGGAAGGGTCACCTTCCCGTCGGCCGGAAGCGGGTTCCGGACGTGGTAGCCGGGAGCCGGGAAGAGCACGTAGTCGTTGCCGGCCTGGTCTTCGTCGAGGATGAAGCAGGTCACGGGGTCGGCTCCGGTCTCGACCTGGAGCAGCAGCTGATCGCCGGCGCGGATCACGGAGCCGTCCGCGAGAGGCTCGTGCCCCATGCGCCCGACGCGGTACAGGACGGGATCGGCGCGAAGACCGGCCGGCGCGGCGGGCGCGGCGGGCGCGGCCGGAGCCGCCTCGGTCGCGGGCGGCAGGGACGACGCAGGAGCGACCTGTTCCCACTGGAGCGGCTGCACGGGGACGTGGCTACCGAGCCAGGGAATCCCGAAACCGTAGACGCCGGCGGCCACGGCAATCGAGATCGCGAGGCTCGCGACCGCCACGATCCACGTCGAGGCATCGCGCCGTCGGGGCGGAGCGTAGCTCTCGGCGGGTGCCGGCCTCGCGGGCAGCGAGGGATCGAGGGCGGTCTGGAGCGCCTGCCCCATCGCGTTCGGTCCGGCGAATCGCGCGGCCGGATCGGGATCGAGGGCGCGGTCGATCACGGCGGCGAGCGCGGGCGGCGCTCCCGGCGCCACGCCGCGGAGGGGGGGCGCGCCGCGGCGGGCCGCCTCGAGGAAGCGGCGCTGCGACGATTCTTCGATGGGGTAGCGTCCCGAGAGGACACGGAAGAGAAGGACGCCGAGGGAGTAGACGTCGGAAGCCGGCGTGGCCCGGGCCCCGTTCAGGAGCTCCGGAGCGACCGAGAGGAGAGATCCGTACCGGGCCCGGGTCGCGCGCTCCTCGTCGAAGCGCTCGTCCATCGCCCCGAAGTCGGCCAGGATCACCCGGCCATCCTCCTCGCGCAGGACGTTCTGGGTCTTCACATCGCGGTGGATGAGGCCGGCGGCGTGGACGGCCGAGAGCGCGGCGCAGAGCGCGACTCCGATGCGCGCGGCCTCGTCGGGGGCAAGCGGGCCGTCCTCGACAAGGATCTGCTCGAGCGTGCGCCCGCGCACGAGCTCGGTCCAGATCCCGGCGCGCCGCTGATGCACGGCGACCCCGTGCACGGTGAGCACGCCGGGATGCCGTACGCGCGCGAGCCGCCGCGCCTCTTCCAGATAGAGGGGGACGCCATGGGTCCCGCGGGGATCGTCGCGGAAGATCTTGAGCGCCACCTCGCGGGCGAGCGCGGGATCAAAGGCTCGATAGACCTGGCCAAAGGCCCCCGAGCCGATGCGCTCGAGCACCCGCAGCGGCCCCCAGCGGGAATCGGGCGAAAGGAGCGGCTCCTGGAGCCGTTCGCGCACCGCCTCGGCCGCGCGTTCGTATCCGCGGAAGACCGAGTCGATCAGCTCGAGGGAACGCACCTGGCCCGAGGCGTCCGCCTCGCCGCCCTCGCGCTTCCAGTCGATCGCGGCGCCGTCGGTGACCGCTTCGGCGAGCCGGAGGGCCGGCGCGCGGGACTCAGGCTCGATCATGGGTCATCCCACTGATGATGGCCGCGAGCCGCTCCACCGCGCGAGCCACGGCCATGCGCGCCGCGTTGGGCGATGGAATGTCGAGCTCCTCGGCGATGTCGGAATTCCTGAAGCCCATCTCACGCATTCGGATGAGGCTCTGTTCGTACGGCGTCATGGTGGCGAGGGCGCGGTCGAACAGCTCCTGCCGCTCGCTCTCGATCACGTCCTCGAGCGGATCGGGCGCCGGATCGACGTGGTCCCCGTCCAGCTCGATGGTCGGCTTCTTCTTGATCCAGCGACGGTTCGCGCTCGCGATCTCGTGCCGGAGGATCTGGTGCAGGTAACCCAGGAACGACCCCTGATGGCGATAGTCGAAGCCATCCAGAGACTGAAACGCCTTCTGAAAGGCAATCTGCACAACGTCTCTCGTCTCGTTCTGGGAACGCGCTGCGGGACAGAGTCTTCCGTGGGCCCAGTTCGTGAGGGGAAGGTGGTAGCGGTGGAACAGCTCGGAGAGGGCGCGCTGGTCCCCCTTCTTGGCGAGATCCAGCAGCCTCAACGTCGGGTTCAGCTCACGGCCGTCGCCGTCGTCACGGAGTGGAGCGGGCACCTGACGACATCCCCTCAAAGGGCCAGCCTGCCTCGGGGGTCACAAGAGCATGAATATACATGACTTAGCCCCGGATTTCAAGGCCTGACGAGGCGCGCGACCCCGCCGGCCGGGGCCTCGCGCCACCCCGGGAAGCTAGAAGCGAAGCACCGCCGCGATCGGCCGGACGGTCGGCAGCGAAGGCTGCGGGAGCACGTAGATCTCGGCCCCCCGCTTCCACCCCTCTTCGCAGATGTCGTCGAGGAGGTCAGGGCTCGCCGTTCCGTTCGGACCGCGGAGGAGCGTGACCTCTCCCGTGGCGCGGTCGAGACGCCCCCACGTGTCCCCGTTCTCGGCCGCGAGGATCGCGCGCACGCGCCCCTGCACCACGGCGGAGGCCACCGCTTCCGCGCCATCGATCGCGAGCCCCTTCGGCGCGAGCGAGCGGAAGCGGTCGCTCCACTCGGCGACCCGCCGCTCCCGATCCTCGCTCACGATCGGCCAGGCGGCCGCGTGGATCACGTCTCCCTTCGCGCGCTCGAAGTTGCCGTCCAGACCCTCCGCGAGGAGGTGCGGATAGGTGCTCGCCTCGCGATAGATCGGCCGGTAGTACTTCACGCCCGCGATGAGGAGCGGCGCGCGCTCGGCGCGAAGGTATTCGTGGAGCCCCTTGTCGATCGCGCGGAAGAACTTGAGGAGCGTCTCCTTGCGCTCTTCCTTGCCGGGCCCGCGCCCATGGAACGCGCGGCCGCTCGAGGTGCCGCCGTGCACGACGACGCTCCGCTCGTGCTCGTCCAGCTCGCTCGCGCCGAGCGCCGTCGAGAGATCGGCCGGGAGCGTCTGGAGATCGACCGGCTCCGCTCCGAACGAGCTCCCGTGATACAGGGTCACCGCGTTCTGGCTGATCGCGAGGACGTAGTAGCGGGAGTTCGTCCTGAGGAACCGGAAGAGCGGCTTCGTGTGGAACGTATCCGCGACCACCACGGCATCCGGAAGCGGCATCGGGACGCGGAATGCCACGGCGTAGGGCGGGGACACGTAGACCGCGAGGCCGTCCAGCGCGTATTCCCAGACGCCCGGATCATCGAGAAGCCGTCGCGCCGGCTCGAGCGTCGCGGCCGCTTCGCGCGCGCCGGGGCGCGCGGCGAGCTGCGCCTCCGCCTGCCCGAGCAGGTTCTTGAAGTGGATCGGGTCCTGCGTCCATTCGGGATAGCGGCGATGCGTGGCCAGATGGATCGAGACGCAAGGCCCCCCGGTGACCGCCAGGAGTTGCTGCAGATCTTCGGCCCGGAAGGACCGCACCGGGACCGCGGCGCGTGTGTTGGCTCGAGTCGCCATCGTCTTATTCCTATGAAGCGGGCTTGGGAGCCGGCGGCGGAAGCGCGCGCGCCTCCACCACGGATTCGAACCCGCATCGGTTGTGGGTACCGTCGCAGAAGGGCTTGTTCGACGATCCGCCGCAGCGGCAGAGGCTGATCACGGTTCGGCCGGCCAGGTCGAACGGGCGACCCTCCTGGTCGACGATCGTGAACTCGCCTTCGATCCGGATCGAACCGTTGTTGCGGATCGTGACTTTAGCGGGCATGGCTCCTCCATGAGGTTGCGCGCGGCGGCGCGTCGGTACGCCCGTTTCTCGCCGCCGACCCTCAGTATATACTTCTCCCGATGGCCCCCCAGTTCATCTTCACCATGTACAAGGTCGGGAAGGTGCACCCGCCCAACCGCGAGGTGCTGAAGGACATCTCCCTGTCCTTCTACCCCGGCGCGAAGATCGGCGTGCTCGGTTCGAACGGCGCCGGAAAGAGCTCCCTGCTGCGCATCATGGCCGGGGTCGATCCGGACTTCATCGGCGAGGCGCGCCCCGCGAAGGGAATCCGGATCGGGTTCCTTCCCCAGGAGCCGGTGCTCGATCCCGCCAAGGACGTGCTCGGGAACATCCTCGAGGGCGTGGCGGAGACCAAGGGACTTCTCGACCGTTTCAACGAGTTGAACGTGAAGCTCGGTGAGGAGATGTCGGCGGAGGCGATGGAAGCGGTCATGGAGGAGCACGGCCGCGTGATGACCGAGATCGAGGCGCGGAACGCGTGGGAGCTCGACCGCACCATCGAGATCGCGATGGACGCCCTCCGCGTGCCTCCGGGCGACACCGCGGTCGCGACGCTCTCCGGCGGCGAGCGGCGGCGCGTGGCGCTCTGCCGATTGCTGCTGTCGCGTCCCGACATGCTGCTCCTCGACGAGCCGACGAACCATCTGGATGCCGAGTCGGTGGCATGGCTCGAACGATACTTGAAGGAATTTCCCGGAACGGTGGTCGCGGTCACGCACGACCGCTACTTCCTCGACAACGTGGCCGGCTGGATCCTCGAGCTCGATCGCGGGCGCGGAATCCCGTGGGAGGGGAACTACTCCTCGTGGCTCGAGCAGAAGAAGGCGCGGCTGGCTTTGGAGGAGAAGGCGGAGAGCGCGCGGCAGCGCACCCTGGATCGTGAACTCGATTGGATCCGCATGTCGCCGCGGGCGCGGCAGGCGAAGAGCAAGGCGCGCGTCACGGCGTACGAGTCGCTCCTCGCGCAGGAGACCGAGAAGCGGGCCGAGATCACCGAGATCACGATCCCGCCCGGGCCGCGCCTGGGCGGGCTCGTCGTCGAGGCACGCGATCTCGTGAAGGGCTACGCCGACCGCGTGCTGATCGACGGCCTCTCGTTCACGCTCCCCCCCGGAGGAATCGTCGGGATCATCGGCCCCAACGGGGCCGGGAAGACGACGCTCGCCCGGATGATCGCGGGGACCGAGGGACCGGATTCGGGGACGCTCCGCCTCGGCGAGACGGTGCGCATTGCCTACGTCGACCAGTCGCGCGAAACGCTCGAGGGATCGCGGAACGTCTGGGAGGAGATCTCGGGGGGCGAGGACCTGCTCGGGATGGGCTCCCGCGAGGTCCCCTCGCGCGCCTATGTCGCCGCGTTCGGCTTCAAGGGGGCCGACCAGCAGAAGCCGGTGAAGAACCTCTCCGGCGGCGAACGGAACCGCGTGCACCTCGCGAAGCTGCTGCGGTCGGGTGGAAATCTACTGTTGCTCGACGAGCCGACGAACGACCTGGACGTCGATACGCTGCGCGCGCTGGAGAACGCGATCCTCGACTTCGCCGGCTGCGTCGTGGTGATCAGCCACGACCGCTGGTTCCTCGACCGGATCGCCACGCACATGATCGCCTTCGAGGACGACGGCGGCGTGGTCTGGTTCGAGGGGAACTTCCAGGACTACGAGGCGAACCGCCACATGCGGCTCGGCGCCGCCGCCGACCAGCCGCACCGGCTCAAGTACAAGAAGCTGGTGCGGGAGTGAGGCGAGCCCTCGCGATCGCAGTGGTCGCCGGTCTCGCGTCAATGCTCGCGACGGCGGCTGGGGCCGGAGAGCCTCTCGTGACCAAGATCCGGCCGCCCCGACCCCGTGGATATGGCGGTGATGACCTGGTTGTTACTGCAATACCCATGAATCGATTCGACTTTGCCCGCGGCATCGGCCTGGTCGAGGGCGAGCGCAAGGACAGCCTCTGGGTCATGATCCCCGACTCGACGCTCGCGACCGGCGATTCGCTCACGCTGATCTCCGACGAGCCGAATCCCGACTCGTCCACGTACGTCACCTTGATCTCGGCCGCGGTGAAGGAGCGGCTCCGCAGCGTCCCGAATGCGAAGATGATTCCCGAACCGGGGGACGTCTTCTATCGGCTCGCGGCGCCGGCCGGCGCCCTCGATTGCTGCATCTTCGGGTACGCGGTGCGCGCGCCCCGGAACCTGTTTCGCAAGGTCGCGGGACGCGCCGAAGCGGATCTCGACCGCGACGGCACCCCGGAGATCTTCCAGAGCTGCGGCTCGGGCGACCTGCTCTATCCCGCGGTCTGGTCCGGCCAGGCGCTCACCGGCGCGCTGCGCTGGAAGCGTGGTTATCACCTCGACTACCCAGTCGACTCGAACTGCCCCGGCTCTCACGACAGCCTGAGCACCAAGTAATCCTCTTCGGCTCCTGCCAACTCGGTCCAGACCGAGTTCTCGTCGTGCGGCGTTTGGCATTCGCGACCGACTTCCACATCTCCCAGGAGATGTGCCAGAGCGCGCATGACTCGCCCCAGAGCGAGTTCATTTGACGTCGCGAGTTCCTTCGGACTCGTCCCAGGACGATTTCAACATCTCGGGAAGATGTGCCTTCGCGGCCCACAACTTGGACCGGCACGCTGAGATACGCGTTCTCGCTCCAACACCCCTGGCACAAAAGGTATCATTATGATATCATGTTGATATGGCGCGCGGCGGATGCCGACGCGCCACGTGTTCGAAAGGAGGCCGTCGTCCCATGACCACCGAACGTCCCACCTCGGCGCTGAGCGGCGCCGCGGGTCTGATCGGTTGCCTGCTCCTCCTCGCGGCAGGGATCGCCGTCATCGCGCACGGAATCGCGCACGACGCCCCGCTGATCATCGTTTTCGTGGGGCTGCCGCTGATCCTCCTCTCGGCGCTGGCCGCGGCCGGTCTCTTCACGGTGCAGCCGAACCAGGCGGTCGTGCTGATCCTCTTCGGCACGTACGTCGGCACGGTGCGCCAGAGCGGGTGGTGGTGGACGAACCCCTTCAACACGAAGAAGCGGATCTCGCTCCGGGTGCGCAGCCTGAATGGACAGACGATCAAGGTGAACGACGCGATGGGCAATCCGGTGGAGATCGCCGCCGTCGTGGTCTGGAAGGTCCGCGATTCCGCGATGGCGACGTTCGACGTGGAGAACTTCGAGTCGTTCGTGGCGGTGCAGAGCGAGACGGCGGTGCGCCATCTCGCCACCGAGTACCCGTACGACAGCGAGGGGACCGACGCGATCTCCCTGCGCGGGAGCATCGACAAGGTCTCCGAGTTCCTGCGCTCGGAGCTCCAGCAGCGGCTCCAACCCGCGGGCGTCGAAGTGGTCGAGGCGCGCCTCAGCCATCTCGCCTACGCGCCCGAGATCGCCGGCGCGATGCTCCAGCGCCAGCAGGCCGCGGCGATCATCGCGGCGCGGCAGCGGATCGTGGAGGGTGCCGTCGGAATGGTCGAGATGGCGCTCGACCGGCTCGCGTCGAACCACGTGATCGACCTCGACGAGGAGCGGAAAGCCGCCATGGTGTCGAACCTGCTCGTGGTGCTCTGCGGCGAGCGCGCGGCGACGCCCGTCCTGAACGCCGGCACGCTGCACCAATAGGGGCGGAATGGCGGACCGTAAAGCGTTCCTGCTGCGGATCGACCCCGCGCTCTGGGAAGCGCTCGAGAAGTGGGCCGCCGACGAGCTCCGGAGCGTGAACGGTCAGATCGAATACCTTCTCGCGCGCGCGGTGGAGTCGGCCGGCCGAAGCCGGCGATCGGCCGCGAAGCGCGCCGGGAAGAAGGAGGGATCTCCGTAAGGGAAGCCAGCCGCCGTCCGGACGTAGGCAGCCACGCGCAACCCGTCCGGACGTAGGCAGCCACGCGCTGCCTGGCGCCCACGAAAACGGCCGGAGCCGCACCACGCGACTCCGGCCGATCCTCTTGTGGTCGCACGTCGCCTGGCCAGGCGACGTGTCACTCTAGTGGTAGCGCCCTTCCCCGCGCTGCCAGTCCATGTCCTGATCGCGATCGTTCCGATCGTCACGCAGCTCGCGACGGTCCTCCATCAGCTCCCAGCGGTTCGCGCGGGCGTCCGCGCGCGCGACCCGGAGGAACTGGCCGAAGAGGCGATCTTCCTCCCGCAGCGCGCCGCGATTTCCCCGCCGCACGTCGGGCTGGATCTCGCGGAGCCGGTCACGGATCTCGAGCATCTGATCGAGCCGCCGGCGGCTCGCGGCGGTGTCACGTCGATCGTCGCGGAGGTCACGCCGCTCATCCCTCAGGTCGCGCGTGTCGTCGCGCACGTCGCGGCGCATGTCGTCGCCGCTCCGTCGCTCCTCGGCGCGATCGCGCGCGAGGTCTCCGCGCGCTTCCACGGTCTGCTGGACCAGCATCACGCGGATCCGGTTCCGCAGGCGCCGCTCCGCCCGAAAGTCGTGGTCGGCCATCGCGCGGTCATGCCATGCGATCAGCCGCGCGAGCCGCCGCACGTCCATCTGATCCTGGCGCAGATCGCGCACGTCCTGTCGGATCTCCCGCCGGTCCTGGCGCAGCTCCCGGCGGTCCTGCTGCGAGTCACGGTCCCGCCGCATGTCGCGGTCCTGCCCGCCCTGGCCAGGCTGCGCCGACGCAGTGACCGCCATCGCGCTCAGGACTACGGCGCCGAGCCACGTGATTCCGCGGCGCCACACTGTGCTCCTTCGCATACGCTGAGCTCCTTCCTCGCTCTGGTTGCGGCACAACGGGTTGGGCGGGGCTTGCCTCATCCCGCCCATGGTACCGGTGTGAAAAGGCAACTAGCGTGCCGCGTTGGCTTTCGCGCCGCGCACGCCGGTGAGAAGGGGTTCGTTGATCGAGGTCTCGAGAATGGGGCCGTACTTCCGCAGCATGGGGCGGATCGCTTTCGCGTTGCCGACCACGACGATGGTCAAGTCTTCGGCGGAAGGATAGACGCGCTGGATGAGGGGCTTCAGCGCGTCGGGGCGGCTCACCGCCGCGACGTGCGCGGGGTACTCGGTGACCTCGGTCGGCGGCAGCCCGTAGAACGCGAGGTCGCTCAGCGTCCCCGCGATCTGTCCGTTCGTCTCGAACGAGGTCGGGTACTGCCCCTCGATGTACTGCGTGGCGGAGTGAAGAGTCGTGGCGTCGAGCCCCGACGCGCGGAAGCGCGCGAGCGTCTCGAGGGCGAGGTCGATCGCTTTCTGCGTCGACTCGGTCTTCGTGAAGCTGCTGATCGCCACCGTGCCGGGCCGGGTCGGCCGCGGGATGCGCACGCGCGCGCCGTAGGTGAGGCCCGACTTGATCCGCAGCGCCGTGTTGATCATCGACGTGTACCGGCCGCCGAAGGCCGTGTTCACCACGTCGACGGTGACACGGTCGGGATCGGTCCGCGCGATGCCGAGGTTCCCGATCCAGAAGTAGGACTGGGTCGCGTCGGGCTTGTCGATGAGGAGCACGTGCCGTCCCGTTCGGCGCGACGTGGGCGGGATCGACGGCGGCTGCGCCGGGGCCGGCTTCCAGTCCCCGAACGCGCGCCGCAGCTTGTTCTCCATCGCCCGCGCGTCGAAGTCCCCCACGACCGTGAGGATGAGGCGGTCGCCGCCGTAGTTCTCCCGGTAGCACGCGAGGACGTCGTCGCGCGTGAGCTTCGCCACCGTGGTTTCGTCGCCCGAGGTCGGCCGGCCGTAGGGATGCCCCTGATAGAAGTAGGCCGCGGCGTAGAGGCCGAGCATCGCGGAGGGATCGTCCTTGTCGGCGCGCAGCGCGTCGACCGTCTGGTCGCGCAGCTTCACGAATTCGGAATCGGGGAACGTCGGCTCGCGCAGGATCGAGCGCACGAGGTCGATCATGAGGTCCTGGTCGCGCGCCAAGAACTCGCCCGAGATCGCGGCGGTCTCGACGCCGGCGCCGGTCGAGAGGTCCGCTCCGGCGCCGTCGGTCACGGCCGCGATCTCGCGCGCCGAGCGCTTCCCAGCTCCCTTTCGAAGCATGTCGGCGGTGAGGGAGGCGAGCCCCTCCTTCCCGGAGGGATCGACGATCGAGCCGCATCCGCGGAGCGTCCCCTGGAAGGAGATGAGGGGGAGGCTGTGCTTTTCCGCGAGGATGAGCCGCGCCCCGTTCGGGAGCGTGATCGTGTGCGCAGAGGGAATCACGACGCGCGACGGCGCGGCGGCGGACTGTGCGAAACCCGGCGGCGCCAGGAGCGCCGCCGAGGCGAGAGAGGCCGCGGCGCCGACGAGCGCGGCGGAGGCGAGGCGCAGGATCGAGGCGAAATGCGGGACGAGGACCGCCGGGCCAGATGGGCGAATATCCGGCTGGCGGCTCATCGCGCGCCCTCCGCGCGCGCGGGTGCTCCAGCGCTCCGCTCTTCGACCGGGATCAGCGTGCCGACCGTGCGGTTCTTCTCGTCGAAAATGCGGCGCGCGAGCGCCTGCACGTCGCGCGCGCGGACGGCCGCGTAGCGCGCGGGGCTCGAGAAGAGCTTCCGCCAGTCCCCCTTGAAGACTTCGTTCTCGCCGAGCGCGGCGGCCTTGCCGTTGATCGTCTCGAGCGTCTCCCAGTACGCCGCAAGCTGGATGTTCTTCGCCTTGGCGAGCTCCGCCTCGCTCGGGCCGTCGCGCCCGATGCGCGCGAGCTCGTCGTAGAGCATCCGCTCCACGTCGGCCGGCGCGCGGCCCGACACGAGCGTGACCGAGAAGGTGATGAGCCCCGGATCGAACCCCTCCATCACGTACGACGAGACGCTCACCGCCGCGCGCTCCTTGTCGATGAGGCGCTGATAGAGGCGCGACGACTCGCCGGTCGTGAGGATCATGTGGAGGAGATCGAGGGCCGGCGCGTCCGCGTCGCGCGGCGTACCGACGTGATAGGAGACCTCGAGGAGCGGCACCTGTCCGGCCTTCCGCACCTCCACGCGGCGCTCCCCGAGCTGCGCCGGCTCCGCCGGTCCCACCCGCCCCGGGTGCGGCTCGGCCGGGATCGGCCCCATGTAGCGCTCGGCCAGCGCGAAGATCTCGCCCGGGGTCACGTCTCCCGTCACGACCATCGTCTCGTTGTTCGGCGCGTAGTAGGTATGGAAGTAGCTCTTCAGGTCGTTCAGCGTCCAGTGCTCGATGTCGTCCGGCCACCCGATGACGGGGATCTGATAGGGGTGCGCGACGTACGCGGTCGCCTCCACCTGCTCGTCGAGGAGCGAGGCGTTGTCGTCCTCCACGCTCGTCCGCCGCTCGGAGTAGACGACCTTGCGCTCGTTCTCGACCACGGTCGAGTCGAACGAGAGGCAGCAGACCCGGTCGGATTCGAGCTGGAAGATGAGCTCCAGCGCCGTGCGCGGAAACCAGTCCTGGTAGACCGTCACGTCGTTCGTCGTGTAGGCGTTGTTCGAACCGCCGTTCTCCTCCATCACGCGATCGAAGTCCCCGGGCGGGTGGTGCGCCGAGCCGTTGAACATCATGTGCTCGAAGAAATGGGAGAGCCCGGTGGCGCCCAGGTGCTCGTTCCGGCTCCCGACGTGGAAGAACTGGTAGAGGACCACGTTCGAGATGTCGTGGTTGGGCCAGACGATGATCTTGAGCCCGTTCGGAAGGGTCTTCTCCGCGATCTCGGGCGGGACCCCGCGCGGGGCGGCCGAGCGCGTCTCGCGCTCGCGCGGCTGCGCGGTCGCGGCAAGGGACGTGAACGCCGCCGCCGTGGCGGCGGCGAGTACCCCGAAAATCCAGATCCTGAATCGAATACGGACCATGAAGATCTCCATGGAACCCCGCCCGGCCGGCGGACGTACCGGTGTTCGAGTCTAGCAACCTGGCGTATTCTTGGGATCACGAATCGTGGCCAGGGCTGAACGCTTTTCGCGAAGGGGGATCGCGCCGATGCCGACCATGCACGAAGTCGACTACGAAATCAAAGGGGACGATATGCAGTTCGTCCGCATCCAGCTCGACCCGGGTGAGGCGGTCGTGGCCGAGGCGGGCGCCATGATGTACCTCGAGGACGGGATCCAGATGGACACGGTCTTCGGCGACGGCTCCCAGCAGAACCAGGGCTTCATGGGCGCCCTGATGGGCGCCGGCAAGCGCCTCCTCACCGGCGAGTCGCTCTTCATGACGGTCTTCCACAACGAGTCGCGGGACAAGCGCTGGTGCGCGTTCGCGGCCCCCTACCCCGGCAAGATCCAGCCGATGAACCTGACCCAGCTCGGCGGTGAGATCATCGCGCAGAAGGATTCGTTCCTCGTCGCCGCGAAGGGCGTGAGCATCGGGATCGCCTTCCAGCGCCGCTTCGGCGTCGGTCTCTTCGGCGGCGAGGGATTCATCATGGAGCGCCTCCAGGGCGACGGATGGGTCTTCGTCAACGCGGGCGGCACGCTCGAGGAGCACACGCTCGCGGACGGCCAGATGCTCCGCGTCGACACCGGCTGCCTGGTGGCCCTGCAGCCCACCGTCCAGTACGACATCCAGTACATCGGGAAGGTGAAGACCGCGCTCTTCGGGGGCGAAGGATTGTTCTTCGCGACCTTGAAGGGACCCGGAAAGGTCTGGCTCCAGTCGCTCCCCTTCAGCCGGCTCGCGAGCCGGATCTACGCGGCCGCCCCGCAGACGGGCGGGAAGCGGCAGGAGGAGGGGTCGATCCTGGGCGGGCTGGGGAACCTGCTGGACGGGGACGGGCGCTGACGCCGCCCGTCCAGGGGCGCTGACGCCGCCCGTCCCGGGGCGCGGGCGTGGCCCGGGGCTGGTTCCCAGGACGGCGGGTGGCCCCGGGCTGCTTCATCTCCGGCGAAAGAGCAAAAGCAGCAGCGAAACCACCACGCTGATCAGGATCGACGTCCCGAGCGGCACGTAGACCCGCCAGGTGCTCCCTCCGAACGTGAAGTCGCCCGGCAACTTCCCCAGCCATGGGATGCGGGGGCCTAGGGTCAACCCCAGCCCGATCAGGACCAGCACGATCCCCAGCACGATGAAGAGCCGGCCGAAGCTGCCAACATCCGCCATGCCCGGAGGCTACCAGGGAACGCGCGCCGGCGCGTAGACTCCTTGCCGATGCCTCCCCGCCTTCCAACCATCCCTCCCCCGGGTGCGTCCAACTCGTTGCACGAAGCGCTGGTGGAGACCGGGGTGACCGCGCCGACGACGCTATTGCATACGCTGCCGACGTCAGGGGAAGGGGTCGACGTGGCGCGCGCCCAGAACGGGGACACGCGCGCGTTCGAGCGCCTCTACCGGACGCACGTTCCGCGCGTCCTGGGGCTGGTCCGTCGCATGATGGGGACGGACTACGCGCCCGAGGTGACGCAGGACGTGTTCGTCCGCGCGTGGGAGAAGATCGGCACGTTCCGGGGCGAAGCGGCCTTCGGCACCTGGCTCCATCGCGTGGCCGTGAGCGTGATCCTCCATCGACGGAACGCGCTCCGCATTCAGCGGGAGCGCATCTCGGACGACGAGGCCGCGCTCGAAGCCGCGCCGGCGCGCCCCTCGACGGCCGATCTCGGCATGGACTTCGAGCGCGCCATCGCGAAGCTGCCGGCCGGCGCGCGCATGGTGTTCGTGCTGCACGACGTGGAAGGATTCAAGCACGAGGAGATCGCCGGGCTGCTCGGCGTGACCTCGGGAACGACGAAGGCGCAGCTCCATCGCGCCCGAATGATCTTGCGGCAGCACCTGGACCGTTGAACGGAGCACCCGCATGAGCGACCGCTACAGCGAACGACTTTCTGAATACCTCGACGGGGAGCTCTCCGAGGCCGAGCGCTCGGACACCGAGCGGCACCTGCGCGCGTGTCCCGCCTGCGCCGCGACGCTCGACGATCTGCGGCGCGTCGTCGTCCGCGCGGGAACGATCGCCGAAGCCGACGCGCTCGCGGACGCCGCCGTCGTGCGCGATCTCTGGCCCGGCATCGAGGCCCGCATCGCGCGGGCCGGCTCCGAGCGCGCGGATTCCGCGCGGGCGCGGGGACGCGGCGGCGCCGGCGCGTTCGATCGGCGGCGCTTCAGCTTCTCCATGCCGCAGCTCATCGCCGCGTGCCTCGCGACGGCGGTCCTGTCGGGCGCGCTGGTCTGGTATCTCCGCAGCGCCGGGCCGCGAGAGCCGGGCGAGCTGATCCCCGGCTCGGACAAGGCCGTCGCCGTCCAGCCCGCGGCGTCGAACCCGGGCGCGAGCAGCGCCGCGGTCGAGGATCTCCGCCGCGCGCTCGCCAACCAGCGCAACGACCTCGATCCCGAGACGGTGCGCACCCTGGAAGAGAGCCTGATGATCATCGAGGTCGCGATCCGCGAGGGGCAGCGCGCCCTGGCGGCCGACCCGCGCAATCCCTACATCCGCGCGCACCTGGACGAGACGATGCGGCGCAAGGTGGAGCTTCTCCACCGCGCGACGATGCTCGCCAGCGCGACGCGCTGAAGGAACCCCCCCATGCTCCCTGCATTCGCGGTCGCCGCCGGCCTCACGGCCTTCTCGCTCGCCCCGGGCGCGGATACCACCATCGCCGTCCCGCACGGGTTCAGCCTGAACGTGGCCAACTACTCGGGCGAGGTGTTCGTGGAGGGGTGGAACCGCGACGCGGTCCGCATCCGCAGCGATGAGGACGACGACGAGCGCGTCTCGGTGATCCCGGCGCGCGGCTTCCTGACAGTCCAGACAGCCTCGAAGCACCAGGAAGACCGCGAGGCCAACCTCCGGCTCCAGGTTCCGGTCTGGATGAACGTCACCGTGAGCGGCGTCCATACCGACGTGATCGTCGACGGGACGAAGGGACAGGTGAAGGTGGAGACCGTGCACGGCGACGTCATCGTGCGCGGCGGGCGACGGCGCATCGACCTGAACACCGTGAACGACGACATCTGCGTCCTCGACGCCGCGGGCGTCGTCCGCGCGGAGACGGTGAACGGCGACGCCTACGTCTGGCGCACGGAGTCGGACAGTGTCGACGTCTCCACGGTGAACGGCACGGTGGTCTACGAGGGCTCGGTGCGCGACAACGGCGTCTACCGCCTGGCGAGCCACAACGGTGACGTCGCGGTCGCCGTCCCCCGCGACGCGAACGCGGCGGTCGCGGTCTCCACGTTCGCCGGCGACTTCGAATCCAACATCCCGGTCACGCTGAGCGGGACCCACAACCCGAAGCGCTTCCAGTTCTGCGTGGGAAACTGCTCGGCGCGGATGGACCTCCAGTCGTTCCAGGGGACGATCCAGATCTATCGCGCCATGGCCGCCGCCTCGGCGCGTGTGCAGCGGATGGACCGGATCGTCGACCAGGTGATCGAGAAGCGCCTCGACCGCTCCGCCGAGCGCCTCGAGGACCTGGGGTCGCAGATCGAGCGCGCGACGCGCGCCTTGACGAAGAGTTTCGAAAAGGCGCAGAAGAAGCAGCACCGGCCCCACGAATCCCACGAGGAGAACGCCGACAGGAACGGCGACGGCGAGTAGCGATCAGGCGGCGGACCAGCCTCCGTCCACCAGGACCTCCGATCCCGTCATGTACGACGCGGCGCCGCTCGCGAGGAAGACGATCACCTCCGCCACCTCCTCGGGCCTTCCCACGCGCCGCATCGGCGTCCGCCGCAGGATCCACTGGGCCATCTGGCTCTTCTCCCCCGTCTCGGTCGTCATGACCGGCGCGATCATCGGCGTGTCGATGAACGCCGGGTGCACCGAGTTCACGCGGATGCCGTCCCGCGCGTAGCGGATCGCGGCGTTCTTGGTCATGACCCGGAGGGCGCCCTTCGTGGCGTGGTAGGCGGCGGCGTAGCCGGTCCCGCCCATGATCCCGTAGATCGAGGAGACGTTCACGATCGACCCTCCCGGCCGGCGGCGGAGGAGCGGGAGCGCGGACTTCATGCCGAGCCAGGCGCCGGTGAGGTTGACCGCGAGGACGCGGTTCCATCCCTCGAGCGTCTCCTCCTCGAGGTCTCCGTCCCGCGCGATCGCCGCGTTGTTGACCAGCGTATCGAGCCCGCCCAGCTCGCGCTCGGCGCGACGCATCGCGGCAGCCCAGTCCTCTTCCCGCGAAACGTCGAGCCGCGCGTACACCGCGCGGGCGCCCGAGCCGCGGAGGCGCGCCGCGAGCGCCTCGCCTTCGGCGTCGAGGATGTCGGCCACGAGCACCGCCGCGCCCTCGCGCACCGCCACGGCGCCGGTCGAAGCGCCGATCCCGCGGGCGCCGCCCGTGACGAGCATCGCGCGCCCTTCCAGCCGCCCGCTCACAAAGCCTCCGACTCCGCTCCGTGCCCGTAGCCTTCGCCGCGCCCGGTCGCGACCCGGCCGGCGAAGTGGCGGTAGATGAAGACGTGATAGCCGATGGCGAGGATCATGCCGATCGTCCACCAGACCGCGCCGATCCGAAGTCCCATGTCGGCCGTCGCCGCATTGTGAACCGTGAGCCCACGCTCGACGCCGGTGCTCGCAGGAAGGACGTACGGGTAGAGGCCGAACGCCGCGCTCCCGAGCATGCCCGCCAGGTAGGCCACCGAGGCGAGGAAGGCGCGCCCGTCGGCATGGCGCGAGTGGAACCACGGCACGCCGATCAGGCCGAGGAGGGCGAGCGCCGGGACGAGCATCCCGAGCGGCCACCGCGCGAGGTTGGCGGGCACCTGCGGCTGGAGCCGCATCGTGAAGAAGGTGATGAGCGCGGTGAGCGCGAGCACGGCCCACCAGACCCGCGCGGCGACGTGCCGGGCGCGCGCGGCGATCGGGTCGTGCGTCTTCATCGCGACCCAGAGCGCCCCGTGCATCGTGAGCGCCGCGAGCGAGGCGAGACCGACCAGCACCGTGTACCAGTCGAGGATCCCCGACTCCGGCCCGGGCCGGAAGTGGGTCCAGAGCGGCTCGAAAAAGCGCCCGTCGGCGTCCATCGGAACGCCGCGCACGACGTTCCCGAGCGCGGCGCCGAAAACCACGGCGAGGAGGACGCTGGAGGCGGCGAAGAGCGCGTCCCAGAGCGGCGTCCACGCCGGGCTTTCGATGTGGTTTCGGAACTCGATCGAGAGGCCGCGCAGGATGAGGAGCCAGAGGACGATCATGAGCGGGAGATAGAACCCGCTGAACGCGGTCGCATAGAGCGCGGGGAAGGCGAAGTAGAGGGTGCCGCCCGCGGCGAGAAGCCAGACCTCGTTCCCGTCCCAGACCGGGCCGATCGTGCTCAAGACCGTCCGGCGTTCGGCCGGCGTCTTCGCGACGAAGAAGTGGACCGCGCCTGCGCCGAGGTCGAAGCCGTCGAGGATCACGTAGCCGACGAGCATCCCGGCGACGAGCCAGAACCAGAGGGTCGACACGGCGCTATCCCCGCACCGGCGCGGGCGGGACCGCCGGGGCGGGACGCCCCTCGGGTCCGTGGTCGACCTCGCGCCGCACCAGGAAGAGGAAGAGGATCGCGAGCACCGTGTACATCCCCATGAACCCGATCAGCGTGAAGAGCCCGTTCCCCGACGACACGTTCTGCGAGTACCCCTGGGCCGTGCGGTAGAGCCCGTACGCGAGCCACGGCTGGCGCCCGACCTCGGCCGTGATCCACCCCGCCGTGTTCGCGATGTAGGGGAACGGGACCGCGAGCATCAGGATCCAGAGCATCCAGCGCGTCCGGTAGAGCGCGCCGCGCGCCCAGAGGAGGGCCGCGCCGCAGAGGATCGCGATGAAGAAGGTCCCGAGCCCCACCATGATCCGATACGAATAGTAGAGGAGGGGGATGTTGTCGGGCCACTCGTCGCGCGGGAAGTCGTTGAGCCCGCGGATCTCGTGCAGCCAGCGCCGGTAGGTGAGGAAGGAGAGAAGGCGCGGGACGACGATCGGATTGTCGAGCGTCTGCCGCTCCAGGTCGGGCTGCCCGACGATCGCGAGCGGCGCGCCGCGCTCCGTGTTGAAGAGCCCCTCCATGGCGGCGAGCGTGACCGGCTGGTGGCGCGCGACCATCTGCCCCTGCATGTCCCCCGTCGGGAAGAGCTGGATGAGGGAGGCGACCGCACCGACGAGGACGCCCACGCGGAGGAAGAGACGCCCGTGCTCCTCGTGCCTCCCGGCGAGGACGTAGTAGGCGCCGACGCCCGCCATCACGAAGCAGGCGGTGAGCACCGCGCCGTTCATGTTGTGCCAGTACTGCCAGAGCCCCCACGGGTTGAGCAGGAAGGTCCAGAAGCTCCGGAGCGCCACGGCTCCCCCGGGGAGCACCTCGTGGCCGACCGGGTGCTGCATCCACGCGTCGGTCGCGATGATGAAGAAGCCGGAGAGCCACGAGCCGAGGAAGACCAGGAACGCGGCGAGCCAGTGCCCCGCCTGTCCGAGCCGCTTCTCGCCGAAGAGGAAGAGCCCGAGGAAGGAGGACTCGAGGAAGAAGGAGAAGACTCCCTCCATCGCGAGGGATTGCCCGATCACGCCGCCCGCCGCCTTCGAGAACTCCGCCCAGTTCGTGCCGAACTGGAACTCCATCGGGATGCCGGTCACGACGCCGACGGCGAAGTTGATGGCGAAGATCCGCGCCCAGAATCGCGCCGCGTCGTTGTAGCGGGCATCGCCGGTCCGGAGATACCACGTCTTCAGGATCACGATGAGGAGCGCCAACCCCATCGTGAGCTGCGGGAAGAGGTAGTGGAAGGTAACGGTGAAGGCGAAGTGCAGCCGGTGGACGACGAGGGCTTCGTCCATCAGCGGCGCCTCAGGCGGTCGGCCCCGGCCGGGCGGCCGTCACGCCGCGGGGGCAGCTCGGGACGACCCTCACGCCGCGGGTACCTCGTGCTCCGCGGAGCGGTAGCGCACGTAGCGGGGCTCCCAGACGAGGCCCAGTACCCGATGGACGATCGCGTCGTCCGGCATGGAGGGCGCCGCGCCCTCGCGCACGAGGACGCGCGCCACGGCGAGCGCCACGGAAAGCGAGACCTCGCGGAGCCGGGTGAGCGCCGGGTAGATCGGCCCGTTCGAAGGGGCCGCAGCGGCAAGCGCGTCGCTCGCCGCGCTGAAGACCGAGTCGGGGAGCCAGCGGGCTTCGACGGCGACGGCGCCGAGCCCCACGCCCGGGAAGATGAAGACGTTGTTCCCCTGCCCGATCTCGTGGACGCGCCCCTTCCAGGTGACCGGCGGGAAGGGGCTCCCCGTCCCCACGATTGCCGCGCCGTCGGTCCACGCCAGGAGGTCGGCGGGCGTCGCTTCGGCCTTGCTGGTCGGATTGGAGATGGGAAGGACGATGGGACGCGCGCAGCCGGCGAGCAGGTGGCGGACCACCGGTTCCGAGAAGGCGCCCGGCTGCCCCGAGGCGCCGACGAGGGTGCCGGGATGAAAGCGCCGGACCACCTCTTCGAGCTGAATGCGGCCCGAGGCGTCCGCGGTCCATCCGCGCGCGAGCGCCGGGTCCGCGGCGAGCTCGCGCTTCTCGCCGTCGAGGCCCGGCCGATCGGCGAGGATGAGCCCGCGCGAATCGAGGCAGAGGACGCGGCGCCCGAGCTCCTCGGACGGCACGCCGTCGGCCGCCATCGCGGCGCGCAGCGCGAGCGCGCATCCCGCGCCCGAGGCGCCGGTGCCGTGAAAGACGACCCGCTCGTCGGCGAGGCGGCGGCCGGCGCGCGAGAGGCCCGATCGGATCCCGGCCACGATGACGGCGCCGGTCCCCTGCACGTCGTCGTCGAAGGAGGGAACCTGCTTCCGGTAGCGGTTCATCACGTCGAAGGCGTTCCGGCTCGCGAAGTCCTCCCACTGGACGAGCGCACGCGGGAACTCGGCGCGCACCGCGGAGACGAACTCGTCGAGGAGCGACACGTACGCCTCCCCCCGGAGCCGCGGATGGCGCACGCCGAGGTAGAGCGGGTCGTCGAGGAGCTTCCGGTTGTCGGTGCCCACGTCGAGGCTCACCGGGAGGACGTGCCTCGGATGGAATCCCGCGCCGAGGCAGTAGAGGATCGACTTTCCGATCGCGATCGGCATGCCGCCCGCGCCGAGGTCGCCGAGCCCGAGGATCGCCTCGTTGTCGGTGGCCACGATGATGCGAACGTCGCTCAGGCCGGCGCCGCGCAGGAGGTCCTGGACGCGGCCCCGGTCGCGCGTGCTCACGTAAAGGCCGTAGGGCCTCCGGTAGAGATGGCTGTAGAGCTCGCAGATCTTGCCGACCGTGGGGGTATAGACGATCGGGAGCATCTCCTCGACGTGGTCGAGGAGGAGTCGGTAGAAGAGAGTCTCGTTCCTGTCTTGAAGTCCCGCCAGGAAGAGGTAGCGCTGCACGTCGTCGGCCCCGCGCCGGAAGTTCTCGTAGCTGCGGGAGCGCTGCTCTTCCTCGGTCGCCACGCCCGGCGGGAGGAGCCCGTCCAGCCCCAGCTCGCGGCGTTCCTCGGCCGTGAAGCAGGTGCCCTTGTTGAGGAAGGGGTCCTCCAGCAGCTCCTGTCCGCGCTTTGCGACTTCCCAGTAGGTCTGCCCCGAATCGGGGTCGATCCGTTCTCGATATCCTGGCACGGCGGGACAGTATACGACCCGGTGCGCCCGGCGACCAGCCGCGCGACCCGGTCCTCTGGTACCAGTCGAAAGCCTACTTGATGGCTCCCTCCTTCCCGACGAGGCGGCGGAGGAGGCCGGTCTGCCCGATGTGGTAGGCCTCGTGGAAGTGGAGGAACGAGAGCCACTCCCCGACGCTCTGGTCCTGCGCGTGCGGCTTGGCGAGGTCCGCCTCGGACGCTTCGGCGAGAGCCGTCGCGATCCGCTCCTGCGACGCGTCGAATGCCTGGACGATCTCCCGGAAGGGAACGGCGGACCCATCGGACCCCGTGACCGGCGCGCTCCCCCGGGCATACCGCGCGGCCGGGTCGGCCGGCCAGTACGGCTCGGCGCCGAGCACCTTGAGGACCCCGTTCCGCGAGGCGACGATGTGCCCCACCACCCAGTTGAGGCAGTTCCCGGAGACCGGCTGAAGGAGCGCCTCCTCGTCGGTTACCCCGTCGAGGTTCCGATGGAGCGCGTGGTGGTTCAAGTCGAAGAGGCGGGCGAGGTCGTGGGGCTTCATCGTGAGTTCTCCTCAAGGCGTTTGGCGGAGGGTGGATCGGAGCGGGAAAGCGAAACGCATCGGCGTCTCCGCGCATCCATACGAAAGCGCATGATACGGGATCGCGCTCCCTCTGGTATTCTCCTTCGCCCCATGATCGCCGTCGAACGCCGCGCGGACCGCCGCGCCATCGCCATCGTGGCCCACGTGGACCACGGCAAGACCACCCTGGTGGACGCCCTCCTGAAGCAGTCGGGGACGTTCCGCGAAGGGCAGCACGTCGACGAGTGCGTCATGGACTCCGGCGACCTCGAGCGGGAGCGCGGGATCACGATCCTCGCGAAGAACACGGCCATCCGCTACCGGGACGCCGTGATCAACATCGTCGACACCCCCGGCCACCGCGACTTCGGCTCGGAGGTGGAGCGGATCCTCTCCATGGTGGAGGGGGTCCTCCTCCTCGTCGACGCCGCCGAGGGGCCGCTTCCCCAGACCCGGTTCGTGTTGAAGAAGGCCCTCGAGTCGGGAAAGCGGCCGATCGTCCTCATCAACAAGATCGACCGGGCCGACGCGCGTCCGCTCGAGGTCGAGGAGGAGATCCACGATCTCTTCCTCTCGCTCGCCACCCGCGACGAGCACCTCGATTTCCCGGTGCTCTACGGCTCGGGACGCCTCGGCTTCGCCTCCTCTTCGCCGGGAGCCACGTCCGGGGACCTCCGACCGCTCCTCGACGCCGTCATGCAGCACGTGCCGGCGCCGCCGATCGGGGCCACGCCCTTCAAGATGATCGTCGCGAACATCGACTACTCCGACTACTTCGGCCGGCTCGCCGTCGGCCGCATCCACTCGGGCACGATCACGCGCGCCGCCGAGCTGGCCGCGGTCCGGCCGGACGGCGCGGTGGCGCAGCGCGGCCGTGTCGGGAAGATCTATCTCTTCGAGGGAATCGAGCGGGTCGAGGTGGCCGAGGCGCGCGCCGGCGACATCGTGGTCCTGTCGGGCTTTCCCACGATCGAGATCGGGCAGACGATCGCCGACCCCGAGGACCCGTCGCCCCTCCCCGCGATCCGCGTCGACGAGCCGACCCTCTCGATGGAATTCCGGGTGAACGACTCCCCCTTCTCGGGACGCTCGGGGCGCTACCTCACCAGCCGGCATCTCCTCGAACGCCTCGAGCGCGAGCTGGAGCGGAACGTCGGACTCCGGATGGAGCGCTCGGGCGATCCCGACTCCTTCCTCGTCCTCGGCCGGGGCGAGCTCTCGCTCGCGATCCTCGCCGAGACGATGCGGCGCGAGGGGTTCGAGTTCGCCCTCGGACGGCCGCAGGTGATCTTCCGCACCGCCGACGACGGCTCCACCCTGGAGCCGTACGAGGAGCTGATCATCGACTGCGCCGAGGAGTTCACGGGCGCGGTGATCGCGGCCCTCGGCGAGCGGCGCGGCGAGCTGCAGCACCTCGGCCGCCACGGCGACCGCTCGCGAATGGAGTTCACGATCCCCTCGCGCGGCCTCCTCGGCTTCCGCACCGAGTTCCTCACGCTCACGAAGGGGACCGGGCTCCTGAACCACCTCTTTGACAAGTACGGCCCGCACCGGGGGCCGCTCCCCAACCGGAAGCGCGGCGCGATGGTGGCGAAGGAGGGAGGCGACGTGACCGCCTACGCCCTCGATCAGCTCGGCGACCGGGGCACCTTCTTCGTGAAGCCGACGGAGCCGGTCTACCCGGGCCAGGTGGTGGGCGAGCAGGTGAAGGACGGCGACCTCGTCGTGCAGGCCTGCCGGCGGAAGCACCTGACGAACATGCGCGCCTCGACGGCCGACCAGGGGATCCGCTTGACGCCGCCACGGGGCCTCAACATCGAGCAGGCGATCGAGTGGATCAACGACGACGAGCTGGTGGAGGTGACGCCGGCGGCGATCCGGGTGCGGAAGCGGCTGCTCGATCACCACAAGCGGAAGTCGGCGGCGGCGGACTCGAGGGAAGCCGCGGAATAACGGGCGCCGCCTACGCCGTGCGCAGCCTCCGGGCGATCCGCCGCGCGATGCGATAGACGAGCAGCACCACCCCCACCGCCGCGATCGTGAGCACGATCGCGATCCCGATCGCGAGCGCCGGGTGCGCCGCGGCGAGCCAGGTGAGGCCGACCGCGATCGCGTCCTCCCCCAGGCTCACGCCCCACGTGCTGAACGGCTCGGGGCTGGTGTTCACCGCCACCCGCGCGCTCGCCTTCCCGCCGTGGGAGGCCAGCGCCACCGCGCCGGCGAGGAGCGCCGCCCCGATCCGCCACGGCTCCCCGATCCCGGCCACCGCCGCGAAGGCGAGGATCGCCGCTGCGGGCGGACGGATGAAGGTGTGGACCGCGTCCCAGACGTGGTCCACCGCCGGGATCTTGTCGGCGAAGAACTCCACGACGTAGAGGAGGATCGCGAGCCCGATGACAACAGGGTGGGCGAGCGGGCGGAGCGAATCGGGGAGCGTGACCGCCCCGAAGCGGTGGAGCAGCCCGAGCGTCGCCACCGTGGCGTAGAGGTTCAGTCCCGCGGCGAACCCGGTGCCGAGCACGAGGCCGAGCAGCGTCGTGTTCATGTCTCCAGTGTAGCGCGGGCCGGCGTGACCTCCTTCATTTCAAAACGGTGAGCCGCCCCGACCGCGTGCCTTCGGCGGCGTCGATCCGGAAGAAATAGAGTCCCGAGGCGAGCGGGCGCCCGCCGTCGTCCATGCCGTCGATCGGCACGTCGTGATAGCCGGCCGCGACCGTCTTCGCCTCGAACAGCCGGCGCACGAGCCGGCCGCGCACGTCGAAGAGGGCGATCCGGGCCCACCCGGCTCGGGTCGTCGTGAACGTCAGAACGCCGCGCGGGTTGATCGGATTCGGCACCAGCAGAACGGCGAGCGGCTCGTGGCTCGCCTCGATCGTCAGTGTGACCGGAGCGGCGACCGCCGTGTTCTTCCCGGCGACCCCGGTGAGGAAGGCGCTGACGTTCGTGCGGCCCTGGGGCAACCCACCAAAGAGCGCGCGCAGGTCCGATTTGCGGAACGCGAGCGAGAGCTCCGGAATGCCGTTCCCGTCCCGATCGCCGCCGATGCTCGCGTCCGTGTCGATGGCGAGGATCGAACTCACAGATCCCGTGCCGTGGCTCTCCAGCGCGAACGAGGTGCTCTGCAGATCAGGGAGGGAGACGACTCCGCTCACGATCTCGAGGCAGATCTCCACCTTGGGAGCCGGCGAGGCGAGCCGGATCAGGCCGCCGCCCGAGGGGACGAACGCCCGAACCTGGATCGGCGCGGCAATGCTCGCCGTGGTGGTGTCCCGGTCATCGAGCGCGCGGTCCATCGCGAGGAGGACGACCGTATAGAGGCCCGGCGCGGCGTAGGTGTGGAGGACGTGCCCGCCGTCCGCGGTCGTTCCGTCGCCGAACGTCCACGTGGTCATGACGGGATCGCCGTCGGGATCGCTCGAAGCCGAGCCGTCGAACTCGAGCGCCGTGCCCGCGACACCGCGGTACGGCCCGCCGCTCCGTGCGACCGGCGCGCGGTTCACGTCGCGGATCGTGAAGACGATCGTGGTCGAATCCCATGCGCCGAACGTGTCGGTGGCGATGATATGAGCCAGGTGGGTGCCGGCCTGGTCGTAGCCGATCTTCCAGCTGAATGCCCCTTCGCCGGTGAGTGTGGCCCCCGTCGGCAGCTCCGTCGCCGTGTAGGCGAGCCGGTCGCGCTCGTTGTCATAGCCGTTGATGGAGAAGGCGATGTCGTCCCCTTCATTGAACGTGTAGGTGCGCGCCTGGTAATCGAGGACCGGCGGCGTGTTCGCGATCGGGGTTGCCGACCGGATGGCGTCCATGGAGGTCCGGAGGTCCGTGACCAACGCGAGCCGATCGTTCCCGGCATTGGCGACGAGCGCGGCGACGATCGTCTGGCTGTCGCCGGGGGCCATGGTGAACGGGCCGGTCGAGAGAACGAACACCCGCGAAGAGGTGGAGAGCGTGTCGAGCCACCCGGTGTGGGCCACCGGATCACCGGTCACCTCGAAGCGCGCCGGCTGTCCCGCCGGGTCCAACAGCGGCGTGCCGTTCTCCTGGAGCCCCTGCATCACCTCGTAGAGGCCCGCCGCGGTCGCGGGCTGCGCGGTCAGGCGGCGCACTGACGCAAGACCCAGCGGAATCGAATCCGGGGCGCCAGGATGCTGGACCGCACCGTGCAGCAGCGAGACGCCGAGGGCTACGTCCGGCGACGGGAATGGGGCGTTCATCGATCCGTAGGCGTAGGCCATGGCGCGGCTGGAGTCGCACCCGACCCGATCGTTGAACGGGAAGGTCACCACGGAATCGATCCCGTTCCAGGTGCCCCTTCCGGCATAGGGATCGACCCAGATCGAGGCGTACGCGTTCGTGAGCGTGTGCGGACCCGCGTTACGGATGAGGTACTTGACGAAGACGGTGTTCGCCAGGGGCCCGACGTGGGAATAGGCCCACGTGGTCTGCCGGACCTCGACGCCCAGCGGCGCGGTCCGTCCATTGGGGGCCCGGTGGGCCGTGGGATCGGCGTCGTTGTAGACGCTCCAGGCCATTTCGTCCCCGGCGAGCGCCGGCTGGCCCGCTTCGGTCGGGGCTCCTTGCGTGATGGGCCACTCGCGCCAATCGATGGCGTCGATTCCCCCGCGTACGAGCTTGTAGTTCTTGTAGCGTGGGTCGAATGGCTGCGCTTGTCCCGCCGGTGCGGGACCGGGGACAAACTCCGGTGTGCGTCCACCGACCGCCACGCGCGGCTGTCCATCGACGAGCGCGCCGATCCAGAGTCCCGCACTCGACGCCGCGGGCTCCCCAACGCCGAGGAAGTTCGTCGTCAGCCCGGCCGTGCTGTCCCGCAGGTCGTAGCCGAACGCGCCACGATTCGACGTGATCAGGAGGACATTATTGGCGCCAAGCGGGGCGGAGACGGCGTTCCGCGGCTGGACCGTGATGTCGCAGAACGCGGAGGCGGTGTCGCCGGCGGTGTTCCGCCCGCGGAAATAGACGCGGGTGGTGCCGACCTGGTCGAAGCCGGGCCGCCAGCTGAAATCGGCTGTGTTCGGCTGGTACGTGCTGGGCCGGAACACGCCGCCGGATGGCACGTCGCACGTGAGGGCGACGGTGCGTCCGGAGGAGTCGGCGGCGCTGACGGTCATCGAGACGTCGTCGCCCACTCCGACGAGCCGGCGGGCCGGCGCGTAGACGCTGACCGGCAGGCTGCGCACTTTGTAACGGACCTCACCCGTGATCGGCGCCGGCGAGCCGTTCACGTACGCCTGGAACGTGATCCGCAACGATTGCACGAATCCGTAACGGACGACGAGCTCCTTCACGTCGAACCGTCCGCTCACCGATGCGGCGCGCGCGCAGCCGACCGTGATGTCGAGGCCCGGATGGGACCCGTCGGCGTCTCGGGTCGCACCGGTGTAGGAGCCGACCCGGAGCGAGTCGCCCGTCGGGGGCGAGAAGAGGACCGTGCCGCCATGCATGGTGGCGCAGTTAGACCGCTGGTCCCGGCGTGAGAGGAGCTCGATATCCTGCGGCGGCTCACCTCCGGCGAAGGAGTAGGCCACCGCACCGCCGCTCTGCAGCGAAGCGCTCACGTTGACCATGAACTGGGCCGAGCCGCCCACGTATTCGGCGGCGGCACGCCATGACTCACCGTCGAGGAGTGGGTTTCCGGGCGCGCCCGAGATGAAGGCCGACGTGTCCCCGGGATACCCGTTGGTGACCTGGATGGCGAGCGGAGTCGTCACGGTGGTCGTGCCATCCGTGACCGCGATCGTCGCGACGTAGTCGCCCCGATCCCCTGCGTGCGGGCGTATCCAGATGTAGGTCTCCGCCCAGCCCCAGGGGAAGAAGTAGGGTTCACCAACGGTGACGAACGCGGGTCCCGCTTGCATGAAGAACCGGAGCGTCTCGATGCCGTCGGGATCGGTCGCGTCCACCGTTCTCGATTCGAAGCCCCCCTCCGCCACCTCGACGGGGCTGATCGAGCTCGTGATCGCGGGCGCGTGCGCGGTTCCGGGCACGATCACCGAAAACGTCTTCTGATCCATGAGGCTCGCGTCGGTAACGGACATCGTGACCGAGAAGATCCCGCCGACCGTGTCCGGAGGCGTCACCACCACCTTCGCCGACCCTGTGTCGAGCGGAAGCAGGGCGACCCAGGGGATCAGGGTGACCTTGTGGAATCCGAGCAGATCGCCGTCGGGGTCGTGGGCGGTGACGACCTGGGAGGCGGTATCCCCCGGGGCCACCGTCATGTCCGCGATGGGATCGAGCACGGGCGGCCGGTTGCCATTGTCGACGCGAATGTAGAGATTCTTCTCGTCGAAGCCGACCGGGTCGCTCGCGCGGATCGTGACGTTGGCCGACCCGGCGTCCGAGTAGCCAGGGGCGAGGCGCACGTGCCCCGTGCCGCCACCGGAATCGGTGAGCGTCATGTAGCTCGGCGCGCCGATGGCCGAGAACGTGATCGGCTCTCCTTCCGCATCGGTCGCATGCAGGTCCTGGTCGGCGACCTGTCCTTCGACCACGCCCATGGGCGAAGGCTGGGTCAGGACCGGGTTGTAGTTCGTCACGCCGGCGTAGGCGAGGCCATCCCAGTCCGACCAGTCGTTGCCGAGCTTCAGCGTGTTGTCCAGGTCGATGCCGTCGCAGCGGCATCCGAATGAAGTGATGGCGTACGGGTCGCTCTGCGTCGTCGGCAGGATGGCGATCGATGGCGTTCCGCCCGTCGGGGTGGCCGTGACCGTCGCGAGTCGGTACGTTCCCGCGGGCAAGATCGTTCCCGACCCCCACCCATCCCAGAGCTCGAACGAGGTCGATCCGGACTCGAACCGGAGGGTGAAGGCGCTCATCCGGTTCGTGAGCGTCCAGCTCATGGAGCCGTTCGTGGCGCGCAGGATCACCGTGTACGAGTTGATCGTGAACGAGGCCGTCGTGTCCTGGGCGCAGACGGCGCGCGAGCCGTCCCGGTTCGTGTCGGTCTTCAGCCAGACGTCGAAGGTGACGGAGCCGGTCGTCGGAACCACGTCGGCGGCGGTGTGGACGCCGTCACCGTCGGCGTCGAGATACATGTACTGGGCGGAGGAGGTGGAGGCGGTCCCTAGAACCGCGAGTGCGAGAGCAAGGGCGACGGCACGGCAAGAGCGGTAGCGACGTTCCATGCGCACCTGTCTTCCCTCCGGGCGCCGGCGCGCCGGGACGGGATACGACCGGACTTCTACGGAGCCGGGCGCGCGGTCGTCACGACGCGCCCCGCTCCCGCCCCGCTTCGCCGCGCCGCATCAGGACGAACGCGATCAGCGCCACGACGAAGAAGACGAGAAGGGCCCAGGCCACCCCCTGCAGCACCTGGAGAATGGTGCGGTAGACCTCGAGCCCCATCGATTCGGCGTTCAGGACGAAGGGCGGCCGGCCGGCGCCCGCGGGTCCGGGCTCCGCGCGGATGTATTGCTCGAGCTTCCAGATCTGGACGCCGGAGGAGACGCCCACGACGTAGATGGCGAAAAGGAGGAAGCGCTGCCAGGCGGAGGCGAGCTCGACGCCGATGATGCGGTCGAGAATCTGGCGGATCGGGCGGCGGAAGAGGACGACGACGATCCCCGATGTCGCGAGCGCGACAACGAGCGTCACGAGCAAGAGAACGAGGAACAACGTCGGATCCCCCCCGAGGGCCGGACAAGCTTCAACTCCATCTTACGCTCGCGGCGGGGTTTTCCGAGCCGGAATTCCCCCGCACGAATCGGAGTGCGTTAAGCTGCCTTTACGAATATAATTCATGGCATCGAAGGAGGTACCGAATGATCGACGCCATCGATGCCGAAATCCTGTCGATTCTTCAGGAGAACGCCCGCGCCTCGAACGTGGAGGTGGGCCGCCGCGTCGGTCTCGTCCCCTCGGCGGTCCTCGAGCGGATCCGGAAGCTCGAGCGCTCGGGCACGATCCGCGGGTACGAGCCGCGCCTGAACGCCGCCACGGTCGGCGTGCCGCTCCTCGCCTTCGTCTTCGTGCACGCGAACGAGAAGATCGGCAGCGTCGAGACCGGGAAGAAGATCGCGCGCTTCCCCGAAGTGCAGGAGGTGCATCAGGTCGCCGGCGAAGACTGCTACCTGGTCAAGGTGCGCGTCGCCGACACGGAGGCGCTGGGGCGCCTCCTCCGCGACTCCTTCGGGTCGCTCCCCGCGATCCGATCCACGCGCACGACGATCGTCCTCTCCTCGGTGAAGGAATCGGCGCAGTTGCCGCTCCCGGCAACGCGCCCGCGAGCGGCCCGGCCGCGGCCCGCGCCGGCGGCTCGGCCCCGGAGGGCTCCATGACGGCCGCGACGCTCCGCTCCGAGCGCTTCCGGGTGGTCCTCGCCTTCGCGTGCGTCTACGTCATCTGGGGCAGCACGTACCTCGCGATCCGTTTCGCGGTCGAGACGATGCCTCCGCTCCTCATGGCGGGGATCCGGTTCCTCATCGCGGGCGGGCTCCTGTACGGCTGGCTCGCGCTGCGCGGCGAGGCGCCGCGCCCGACCCGCGCGCAGTGGCGGTCCGCGGCAATTCTCGGAATCCTCCTCTTCGTGGTCGGAAACGGGGGCGTATCGTGGGCCGAGACGAGGGTCCCCTCCGGCCTCGCCGCGCTCCTCGTCGCGACCATCCCGTTCTGGATCGTGATCCTCGACTGGGCGCGCCGGGGCGGCACGCGCCCGGGCGCGCGCACGATCGTCGGGATCGGCGCCGGGTTCGCCGGCGTGCTCCTCCTCGTCGGCGCGCATGGCCCGGGCGGCGGGATCGACCACGCCGGGGCGGCCGTGCTCGTCGTGGCCCCGATCGGCTGGGCGCTCGGCTCGGTTCTCTCGCGCCGGCTTCCCCACCCCGCCTCGCACCTCCAGTCCGGAGCGATGCAGATGCTCGCGGGCGGGGTGGCGCTCTGCGTGGTCGGGCTCGCGATCGGCGAGGGACCGAAGCTCCACGCGGGAGCCCTTTCCGCGCGCTCGGTGCTCGCTCTCTTCTACCTCGTCTTCGCGGGATCGATCGTGGCGTTCAGCGCGTACAACTGGCTCCTCCACGCCTCGACCCCGGCGCGCGTCGGAACCTACGCCTTCGTGAATCCCGCGGTGGCGGTCCTCCTCGGCTGGGCGTTCGCGGGGGAGCCGGTCGGTCCGAACGTTCTCGTGGCGGGAGCGTTCATCCTCGCGGGGGTCGTCCTGATCGTCGTCGCGCGCGCGCGCCCTCGCGCGCCGGGCCGCGAGCCCGCGGGCGCCGCGGTCACCGCCGAGGCGAAATAAGAGGGGGCGGACCCGAAAGTCCGCCCCCGACGCGCGGCCGGCCCTTCAGTGCGCGGCCGCGCCGAAATCGATCGATCCCGCTACTTCTTGTCCGAGCCTCCACCCGAAGCACCCGCATCGGGGGCCGCGGCCGGCGTGGCCGAGGACTTCGACTCGGTCTTCGCGAGCCCCTTCGCCTCCGCCTTGGCGGCGGCCGGGTTGCCGCGATGTACGACGGCCACCTTCCCGTCGGGCTTCTCGAGGCCCTTCGCCACCTTGGCCTCTTCCTTGGCGGCGCGGATGACGTCACCCAGCCGGAAGCCCATTCCGGTCGCGATCTGGCCCCACGACATCCCCTCGGCGCGCAGATCGAAGAGCTGCTTCGCGGTGAGGTTGTTGCCGTCGTTTGCGATGAGCGAGTGGGCGATCATGAGCTGCCCCCAGCTCGCCTTGAGATCGCCCTTCTCGGCGATGAGCGCGTCCGGCGTCGAGCCGAACTCGCCGGCGAGCCGCTCGGCGATCTTCCGGTCGCCGTCGGTCGTGGCGTTCTTCTCGACGTCGCTGTTCACGCTTTCGAGGGCCGCGGTCATTTTCTGGTCCGCTTTCGGATCAGCCTTCTTGCCGACGTCGCGGATCGCGACGAGCGGGTCGGCGTTCGGCGTCGCGGCGTCGTTCCCCATCGCGGGCTGCGCGGCGGGGGCGGGCTGGACGGCCGGCGCGGGCGTGGCATCCGGCGCGGTCGCCGGCGGCGTGGCCTGCGGAGTGCTCTGCTGCTGCGACGGTTGCGGCGTGGCCGGATCCTGTGCCAGCGCCGGAGCCGCCGCGAGGGCGAGCGCGGAGAGGGTCGCGACGATTCCGATCAAGCGCTTCATGGGGACTCCTTCGTGGAAGGGCCGCGCGTCCCGAACGCGCAACGGAGACGCGGGACCCAGTGGCCTCCGCGGGAAAAAAAATTCGGCCAGGGTCCTCGCGCCCACACCCGGAGGTGGGGCGCGGAGGAGAAGCCGTGCTCGGGAGTCGTGTCACCCTGGCCGCCTCGATTCATCCCGGCGCCGTCATGGCGACGCCGAGGTGACCTACCATCATCAACGGACATGCCAGCAGGAGGCGGAAGGAGCCGCAAAAAGAAAAGGGACGAACTGGGCGAAGCTTAGAGGCGCGGGCGCGCCGGCGCCGGTCGCGTTCGAGGCGCCGCCCTGTCCCGTTCCGGACAGGAGCGGCGCCTCACGGACAGCCGCGCGCTCGCAGGGGCGTGCCGGCGCTACTTGGCGATCGCGACCCGGCGCGTCGTGATGCCGTCCGGATCGGTGAGCCGGAAGAAGTAGATCCCGGAGGCCAGCGTGATGCCGCCCTCGCTCCGCGCCTCGAGCGTGAGCGTATGCGGTCCCGCGACGAGGGACGCGTGATCCAGGAGCGTCCGGACGAGCCGCCCGTGCACGTCGAAGAGATGGGCGCTCACCGGCCCTGCCCGTCGCGTCGAGAACCTGACCATCGCCTGTGGGTTGAACGGGTTGGGCGCGATCCTGAGCGGCTGCCACATCGCATCGGAGGCGTCGATCGAGATAGAGAGATCGGCGGTGAAGTACCCGCCGCCGTAGAAGCTGCCGCGGATCGTCGTCGCGACCGTGGTCGAAGGTTCCGCGCGGCCGAGGAGAAGCGCCAGCTCCTCGGGGCCAAAGGTGAACAGGACCTCCGCCACGCCGTTTCCATCCGTGTCGGGCACGACCTGCGCATCCTCGACCGAATAGATCTGTGCGACAGAACCGGTCCCCGCGGAGTGGAGCTCCATCGGCCAGGGGGCGACGTCCTGGAGGCGGAACGAGCCGTCGACCGGTTCGACGCGCACGGCCATGGGCGTGTTCTGCCCGATCATGTAGACCGCCTGACCCGTGGTGAAGGCCCGCGCGGGAAGCGACTCGGTGATGGTCGCGGTGGTCGTCGTGGAGCTCGACATCGCCCCGTCGCTCACCATGAGGCGGACGGAGTAGGCTCCGGGCGCCTCGTAACGGTGGGACACGACGGCGCCCACGCCGTTCGTGCGATCGCCGAAACCCCACGCATACTGCAGCGCGTCGCCGTCGGGATCGGAGGATCCCGTCCCGTTGAACTGCACGAGGCGACCCATGATTCCGGAGTAGGGTCCGCCGGCGACCGCGATCGGGGGATGTTCCACGGTGAGGATCGTGATGTCGCGGCTCTTGCGGTCGGTGAGCAGGCCGTTGTCCACGGTCAACGTCACGGTGAACGTCCCGGCCGACGCGTAGACGTGCTGCACCCTGGCGCCGCTCCCGTGCGTGCCGTCGCCGAAATCCCAGTCATAGTGGATGATCTGGGCGTCGGGGTCGTACGAGGCGTTCCCGTCGAAGGTGACGGCAACCCCGATGTAGCCCCGGTACGGAGCCGTGAACTGGGCGATCGGGGCTGAGGGCGGCACCACGTGGACCGTCGTCGTGTCGGAGTCGGACGACACGGTGCTCGTCGCGGTGAGGAAGATCCGGTAGTCGCCTGGATTCGCATAGACGTGACTTGCCGTCACGCCCGCCCCCGTTCCTCCGTCACCGAAGTCCCACGCGTAGGCGAGCGGATCGCTCGTCGGGGACTGGGTTCTGCTCGCGTTCACCTGGAGCGGGCGTCCGGCCTGCACCAGATAGGGTCCGCCGGCGTCGGCGTGCACCGGGCCGATACCGTCCGCATCGTGCCAGTCGAGGCCGAGCTTGTACGTGTTGTCGCCGTCGGTCGCCATGCAACTCGTGCCGAATTGGGTGATCGCGACGGTCCGCGACGGCAGGAATGGCTCGATGAAGATCGAAGGCGCACCGGACGTCACCGTGACCGGGAGCGTCGCGAGCAGGTACCGGCCGGGCGGGAACTGGTCGATGGAGCCCCAACCATTGTGATACCAATCCGCGCCGGTCGTATCCCCGTACGCGGCGAAGCAGACGGGGGTGGTCGCGGGATCACGGAATGGGAGCCGGTTCTGCATCGGTCCCCACTTCACGTCGCCCCCCGCCGTGTGGAGCACGACCGTGTACGAGTTGACCGTGAGGCCGTTCCCCGAGTCGGAGACATCGCACGTGACCGGGGTCCCGTCCCGGTCGTGGTCGGTCACGAGCCAGATGTCGACGTTCGTCGTCCCCGATGGGGAAAGCCGATCGTCCGGGTCACGGATGCCGTTGCCGTTGGTGTCGAGGTAGAGGTACTGCGACTGTACGGGGACCGAGAGCAGGAGTACGAGGAGACCCAGGGGCACGAGCGCGCGAGAACGCATGGTGGCCCACCTTCCTCCGCGCGGCGCCCGGCCTGCCGGCCGCGCGATTCAATGGGACGGTAGGCCAGGCTCTGAAACCGGTCAACCCCGCAGTCGAGACTTTTTCGTCCCACCCGGGTCTCCGCGGCTCTGCTCTTTTCTAGGCCCCGGCTTCGCGGCTCTGCTATAGAAGGGCTACGTGAACCGACTGACCGGGGCCCGCTTATCCGTCCTCGCGGCCGCGCTTCTCTTCTCTGGAGGCGGGGCCGGGATCAAGGCATGCGCCCTGACGAGCTGGCAGGTGGCGAGCTTCCGCTCGGGGATCGCCGCGGTCGCGGTCTGGCTCATGATGCCCGAGGCGCGCCGCGGCTTCAGCCGCCCGGTCTGGCTCGTGTCGCTCGCCTACGCCGCCACGGTGCTCCTCTTCGTCCTCGCCAACAAGCTGACCACGTCGGCGAACACGATCTTCCTCCAGTCGACGGCGCCGCTCTACATCCTGCTCCTGGCGCCGGCGCTCCTGCGCGAGAAGACGCGTCCGTTCGACATCCTGGTCGTGGGGCTGCTCGCCGTGGGTCTTTCTTTCTTCTTCATCGGGGCCGAGCCCCCGGTGAAGACGGCGCCGAATCCAGTCGCGGGGAACATCCTTGCCGCGATCGCCGGCATCACGTGGGCTCTCACGGTCATGGGGCTCCGGTGGATCGGACGGGCCGCAGGATCATCCGGTTCGGTTTCGGCGGTGGTGGTCGCCGGCAATGCGATCGCGTTCCTCACGGCGCTCCCCTTCGCCCTTCCGGTCGCGGCTGCGCGCCCGCTCGACTGGGCGATCGTGGGTGGGCTCGGAGTGGTGCAGATCGGGGTGGCCTACGTCTTCCTGACGCGCGCGCTGCAGCACGTCCCGGCGCTCGAAGCCTCGGTGCTCCTTCTCCTCGAGCCGGCGCTGAATCCGCTCTGGGCGTGGATCGTCCACGGGGAGCGGCCCGGCCCGTGGGAGAACGCGGGCGGGCTGCTCATCCTGGGCACGACCGTGCTCAAGACGTGGCTCGACTCGCGGGCCGACCGTCCCCGTAGCGAAGCACGAGCACCGTGACGTCGTCAGCCTGCGAATGCCCCGCGACGAAGCCGCGCACCGCTTCGAGCACTCCGTCGAGAATCGCGGACGGCGGAGCCGTCCGAACGGCTTCGAGGCACGCGAGCAGCCGCTCCTCGCCGAACTGCTCGCCGGTCGGCGACTCGGCGTCGGTCACGCCGTCGCTGGTGAGGACGAGGGTGTCCCCGGACAAGAGTCGCGTCTCCTCCTCGTCGTAGGCGGCGAAGTCGAAAGCCCCGGCCATGAGCCCGCCGGCGTCGAGGCGGGCCAGCGCGCCGTCGGCGCGGAGGAGATACCCCGAGTTGTGCCCGGCGTTGCAGGTGACGAGCCGCCCCTCCCGGTCGAGGCACCCGTAGAAGAGGGTGACGAATCGCGCCTCGATCGCGCGACGGAGGAGCGCCCGGTTCAGGCGGTCGATCGTCGTGGAAGGGGGCACGCCGGCGCCCACGCTCGACGCGAGGATCCCCTGCGCCATCGCGGCAAGGATCGCGGCGGGCGGACCTTTTCCGGCCACGTCGCCCAGCGCGAAGCCGAGCCGCCCCTCCCCCAGCTCGAACGTGTCGAAGAAGTCCCCACCGATGGTCCGGCAGGGGATCGAGGCACCCACCGCCACGAGACCGTCCCCTTCGTACGCGCGCGGCGGCAGGAGGGCCTGCTGGATCGCGGCGGCCGTACGGAGCTCCTGCTCCTCGCGCCCGCGGCGCTCCGCATCGGCCACGATCCTCCCGACGTAGCGGCGCTGGATGACGAATGCGTAGGCGGCCGCGAGGAACCCCGCACCGAGCAACATGGACCAGAGGAGGATCTGGAGGACAACGCGCGCGGAGCGGAGCAGCCCGGGGACGATGGTGAAGTGGAGGACGACTGCGGCGAGGAGGCTTCCGAACAGGCTCGTGACGAAGTAGCTCACGACCTCCCGGATGAGAGCCGGGCCCCGGTCGGTCTCCTGGCCGCGGGAGAGGTGGGGCCGGATCCATCGGGTGTTGGCCTCGATGCACGCGGCGATGATGTAGGAGAAGACGAAGCAGGTGACGAGGTATCCGCCGAGGGCGCCGGGCTTCATGCCGGTCTGGAAGTAGAAGAAGAGGGCGAGCGGGAGGGCGATCAGCCCGGGACGCAGAAGGAGCGTCCAGACCACGCTGCTGCGGAAGGATCGCGCCGGCATGGCCGGCGATCCTAGCACGGAGCTTCGGCTTCGAGCTCCTTCAGCTTCCGGTAGAGGTTCCGCTCGCTGATGCCGAGAATGCGGGCCGCCTTCTGGCGGTGCCCGTTGCACTCGCCGAGCACCTGGCGAATGTAGCGCCGCTCCGCGTCGGCCAGCGTCATGCGCGCCGACTGCCCGTTCCCTCCCCGGACCGGTGCGGCCCGCACCCCGATCGGGAGCTCGGAGGGCTGGAGGACGTCGCCGTCAGCGAGGATGAGCGCGCGCTCGATCACGTTCTGGAGCTCCCGCGCGTTCCCCGGCCAGTCGTAGCGGATGAGCACGTTCATCGCCTCGGGGCTCACACGGGCCCCGCGCTTGGCGACCACGCCGCTCGAGCGGATGAAGTGCTCGACGAGGAGCGGGATGTCCTCCCGCCGGTCGCGGAGCGGCGGGATCTGGATCGAGAAGACGTTCAGCCGGTAGTAGAGGTCCTCGCGGAAGGCGCCCGAGCGCATCATCGCCTCGAGGTCGCGGTTCGTGGCCGCGATCACGCGCACGTCGACCGACACGTCCGACGTGCCGCCCACGCGGCGGAAGATCCCGGTCTCGAGCACGCGCAGGAGCTTCACCTGGAGGGCGGGGGTCACCTCCCCGATCTCGTCGAGGAAGAGCGTCCCGCGGTCGGCCACCTCGAAGAGGCCGTGCTTCAGCCGCACCGCGCCGGTGTAGGCCCCCTTCTCGTGCCCGAAGAGCTCGCTCTGGAGCAGGTTCTCGTGGAGCGAGGCGCAGTCGACGACGACGAACGGCCGCCGCACGCGCCGGCTGGAGCGATGCACCGCGCGGGCGACGAGCTCCTTGCCGACTCCGCTCTCGCCGCGGATCAGCACCGTCGAGTCGGTGCCCGCCACGCGCGAGATGAGGCTCATCACTTCCTTGAGCGGCGCCGTCGAGCCGACGATCCGGTCGCTCGGCTTCAGACGGTCCACGTCGCGCTGCAGGGCGAGGTTCTCGCGAGCGAGCGCCTGAACTTGAAGCCCCTTCTGGAGCACCGCCTCCATCTGACCGAGGGTGCACGGCTTCGCGAGGAAGTCGAACGCCCCCTGTTTCATCGCCCAGATCGCCTCCTGCACCGTGCCGAAGGCGGTGAGGACGATCACCTGCGTGGCCGGGAAGGCGCCATGGATCTCGGGGATGAGATCGAGTCCGTTCCCGTCGGGGAGACGGAGATCGAGGAAAACCACGTCGAAGGCGCGCTCGGCGAGGAGCTCCCGCGCCTGTCCCAGCGTGCCGGCCGTCTCGAGCGAGTAGCCGGCGTGGCGCAGCTCTTCATGCGCGATCACGCGGAACGACTCTTCGTCGTCGACCAGAAGCACCCGTGGCTCAGCCATCGTTTCCTCCGCGGAAATGGATCGGCAGCTCGACCGTGAAGCGCGCGCCGTGCGGTTGGAGGTTCTCGGTGCGGATCAGGCCGCCGTGCCGGGTCACGATGCTCTGCGAGATCGAGAGCCCCAGACCCGTCCCTCGCCCGGGCGGCTTGGTCGTGAAGAAGGGGTCCCAGATGCGGTCCCGGATCGCGTCCGGAACGCCGGGGCCGGTGTCGTCCACCTCGAGGACCACGGTTGCCTCCGTGAAGCGCGTGCGCGCCGTGAGCACGCCGCCGCGCGGCATCGCCTGGATCGCGTTCATCATGATGTTGAGGCAGACGCTTCGCATCGCGCCCTCGCCCGCCCAGGTGCAGGGGAGCCCCGGCGCCAGCTCGAGCGCCGAGCGGACGCCCTGCACGGTCATCTGATATCCGAGGAGCGCGACAGTGTCGTCGACCGCGCGGTTCAGGTTGAACCAGTTCGCCTTCTCGGACTCGGGGCGCGCGAGGAGCATCAGCTTGTCGGCGATGTCCCGCACGCGCCGCGTTTCGCGGTCGAGGATGTCGAGGAGGCGATCCACGTCGACGGCGCCGCTCTGGGAGGGGTCGTGCAGCCGCCTCCGCAGCGCTTCCACGCCCGCGAGGAGCGAGGCGAGGGGGTTGTTGATCTCGTGCGCGACGCCCGCGGCGAGGATGCCGAGGGACGCGAGACGCTCACTGTGGCTGAGCTGGCGCTCCAGCTCGCCGCGGTCGCTCACGACATGGATGGATTCGTCGACTGACATGGGCGTCTCCGTTCTCTGACAGATTGGCAGACGGAGGCCCCTCGGCGATACGGTACCTAGGTAGAACTCCCCAAACCTCTGTCCTCGAAGTGTATTGCGGCCAGAGCGCTCGGACCGCCTCTCCCGGCGCGCGCGACGGGCCGGGAGGCGGCACGCTTCGTGCGATTTCAGCGCTTACGGTCGAGTCAACGACGCGGCCCGACGGGGGAACGGGGAGCGCACCGCCGCCCGCCTCCGGCGGATCGAGACCGGCGTGCGAGGGGGAAGAACGGCATGAAACCGCTCATTTCAGAAAGCGGGATCGCGGCGCTTCGGCGGGAGATGGATCGGATCTTCGATCAGTTCTGGGGAACCGAAACCCAGTCCTCCACCTACGGCGTCTGGATCCCCGCGCTCGACATCGCCGACAAGGGCGATGCGCTGGTCGCGAAAGTGGAGCTCCCAGGGGTCGATCCGAAGGAGATCACCGTCGGCGTCGACGACAATGTGCTCACGCTGAGCGGCGAGAAGAAGTACGAGAAAGAGGAGAAGGACGAACGGCACTATCGCATGGAGCGGTCGATGGGCACGTTCACACGGAGCATCACGCTTCCGGTGTCCGTCGATGCGACGAACGTCACGGCGCTCTTCAAGAACGGCCTGCTCACGATCCGGCTCCCGAAGACCAAGGCCGTCAAAGGCGCCGCGATTCCGGTGAAGGTCGAGTGACGTCCCGAAGCTCCAGGAGGTAGATCTCGAAGTACAGGGCGCCGGGAATCGGGTTTTGACGATAGGGTTCGATCGCGCGAAAACCCAGCGCGCGGTAGATCGCGATCGCCGCGTCCATGCCCGGTACCGTGTCGAGCCGCATGCGCCGGTATCCGCGGGCGCGAGCTTCGCGGACCGAAGCTTCGGCGAGGGCACGCCCGGCGCCTCTGCCTCTCGCCTGCGGACGCAGGTAGAGACGCTTCATCTCGCAGGTCCCCTCGTCCAGCGGCCGCACCGCAACGCAGCCGATCGCCTCACCGTCCGCTTCCGCGATCAGGATGGTTCCCCGGGGTTCTGCATAGAGCCCCGGAAGCGACTCCACTTCTTTGTCGAAACCCTGAAATCCCAGGTCGAAGCCGAGGGACGCGGCGTACTCCAGGAACAGGGCGCGCGCGAGGGCGAAATCCTCGGGCGTCCGGGCGGTTCGGACGACGAGCGGGGCCGGCATGGCGGCTCAGGACGCGGCTGGCCGGGGCGCCGTTCCGGCGCCCGCATCCGGGAAGAGCGTCGGCACGCTCGCCACCACGTGGATGAGGGCGCGGCTCGCCCCCGCGTGGCGGAGCAGCGTCATCTTCTCTCCGTCGACGTGCATCTTCCCCGTGAGAATCGCCGCCGCGGCCATCGTCCTCCGCTCGAGGATCTCGCGCCAGAGCGTGAACGGGGCCCGGAGCGTGAACCCCGCGCGGGGATCGCTACGAATGGAGACGAACTCCGCCGCGTCGCAGCGCCCCGAGGCAAGGGCGAGGAAGAGGTGGATCGGCGATGCGAGGGTCGCGTCGGCCTCGAAGGCGAGGAGGAGCGCCCCGTTGAAGCCGACCCCCCACTTCGCCGCCGCGTTCCGGTACTCGGACGAGCGGTTCAGCGCGTCGCGGAGCGCCGTGGCCCAGGCGGGTGTGCCGAAGGGGATGGGCGCCGGGGCGGTCACCGGTCCGGGACCGCGGCGGGGCGCCGCGAATCGAGCGGGATGAAACCGGGGTTCAGGATCGCATCGGGGTCGTATCGCCGTTTTGCCTCGAGGAACGGCTCCCACATCGGCCCGAAGTGCTCGCGCCACTCCTCGGGCGTGAAGTCGACGTAGCCCGAGAGGTACCGCTTTCCCCCCATCGCGACCGCGAGCCGGCTCGCGAGGTCGAGCATCGCCTTCGCGTCCTCCCAGTAGCGCGGCGGGATCGCGGGGAGGATCCCGAATCCGAGCAGGTTCTCTCCCTCGGGCCGCATGAAGAGGCGCGAGCGCGACGCGGAACCCTTGGCCGGCCAGAGGAGGACGTGTCCACCCACGAGGATCGAGGGGGGGAGGTCGGGAAGGATCGCCTCGAGAAGGCCGTGTGCCGTGTCCCACGGCATCACGCACTCGGTCCAGGCGTGCACGTGCTCCCAGGTGCCGCCGCGCTTCCAGAGGTCGAAGACGGGATCGAGCCGCGCGAAGAAGTCGTACGTGGGCAGGTCGTCGACGTAGAGGTTCTCGTAGGGATGGAGCCCCTCGAGGAGCGACCTCGGGTCCGGCTCCTTCCCCTCCTCGTACTCGACCGTGGCGTGAAAGGGGTAGAACCAGCGCCCGAAGACCTGGCGCCGGCCGTTCACGGGCTTCGTCCCCTGCGGCGACGGAGAGGCCCACGACTCGAGGTGGTCCCAGCGCCCCGAGTCCATCGCGATTCGCGCGTCGTCGAGGAAGCGGTGCGGGTCGTCGTAGAGGAGGTAGTACGTCCGCGTCATCGGCTTCACGCGCCGGAGACGGAGCCGCGCGCGCGTGATGATGCCGCACTGGCCCATCCCCGCGATCACCGCATGGAACAGGTCCTCGTTCTTCCCCGGGCCGCACGTCACCGTCTCCCCCGTCCCGGTCACCACGTCGAGCTCCTCGACTTGGTCTCCCTGCGTGCCGTAGCGGAACGACGCGACACCGATCCCGGCCACGGAAAGCGTGCCGCCGACGGTCACGTTCAGGTTGTTGGTGAGAACCGGCGGCGCCAGACCGAGCGGCTTCAGGCGCGCGACGAGGCTCGACCAGAGCACCCCCGCCTCCACGTCGGCGGTCATGCGGTCGGCGTCGATGGCCAGGACCTTGTCGAGCGAGGCCATGGCGATCAGGATCCCGCCGTTCGAGATCCCGACGTGGCTCTGGCTGTGTCCCCCGCCCCGCGTCGCCACGGTGAGTCCCTGCTCGCGCGCGAACCGCGCCGCCGCCGCGACGTCGCCGGGCGCGGCCGGCTCGACGAGGAGCCGCGGCACCGAGCGGAAGAGGTGGCCGAAGTTGGAAGTCAGCTCCTCGGGTACCTCGCCCGCGTCCCGGACCGCGCCCTGGACGGAGCGCTTCAGCTTGTCGCGGAGTCCGCTCACCCGGCGGCCCGGCGCAGGTGCTTCAGGAGGAGGATCTGGCCGTAGTGGCCGGAGAAGTGCTCCAGGATGTGGTAGTAGAACCAGCGCACGTTGAGCACGCGCACCGAGCCGTCCGGCCGCTCACGGCGGATCTCCCGGTCCATGTCCTCGGGCGGACGCTCCCGGGCGAGGCGTTTCAGGTGCTCGCGGGAACGCTCGAGGAGATCGTCGTAGAAACCGATCGTCTTCCCGCTCAGGGGTCCGTACGCCGGCGCGCCTTCGGCGATCGGCATGCCGTCGTCCTCCTGGTGGATGCCGAGAACGTCGTCCACGTCCGCGCCGGGGGCCTCGCCGCCGAGGATGACCTTCGCCCATCCGACCTCGGCGATCGCCATGTGCGTGAGCAGCATCCCGATCGTGTTCTGCCCGGGCGCCGGCTGCCACGCGAGATCCTCCGGCGAGAGATCGCGCGTCGCCTCTCGCACGAGCCGGAGCTGGTCGTCGAGCTGCGCGAGAAAGACAGCCGCTTCCGGCGAGCGAAAGCCCGGAAGCGGCGTGATCTCGTTTCGGATGACCGCGGTCACGGAGCGCCGGCCGCCGCGTGCTGCTTGTCCCAGTCGGGAGCCGGCGGGAACGTGAGGACCGGCGTCTTCGGCTTGGCGCCCATCGGGAGCCGGTCGGGAGCCACGTGATGCACCGGTGGAATGCTGCGCAGGTAGGCCACGATGGCGTGCACGTCCGAGTTCGTCAGGTGCGCGAAATCCGGCCACGGCATCGGAGGCATGATCGGCGAGCCGTCCTTCTTCACGCCGTTCTGGATGGCGCGGATGATCTCCTCGTCCGTCCAGCTCGCGAGACCGGTCGAGTCGGGCGTGAGGTTGCGCGCGTACGAGACGCCCCACGGGCCCTGCCAGCCCAGCTCGCTCCCCGAGAGCTGCCGGCTCATGTCCGGCGCGCCGTAGAGCGTTCCCGGCGTGTGGCAGTCGCCGCATCCGATCACGGCGACGAGATACTGACCGCGCTGCACGGGCGTCATCGCGGCCGCGGCCTGCGCCGAGGAGTCGGCGCCGGCGCCAGCCCCGGGCTGGCCCTTGGAGCACGAGACGGCGGCGAGGCAGAGCGCGGCGAAGGCGGCAATGCGAACGTTCCGGCGGATCAAGCGGATCCTCCTTTCGATGTCGGTGAGGCGTCGGGCGCCTGCGACGTGCGGGCTCCCGGCCCCACGGCTAGGGGTGAGCTCCCTGCACGACGATGTCGCGCGCGATCTTCACGACCAGCGCGAGCACGACCGCGACCACGACGGCGCGGATGAACCGGTCTCCCCGTCGCACGGCCAGGTGGGCGCCCAGGAATCCGCCCACGAGCTGCGCGCCGGCCATGGGGAGGGCGACCCTCCACAGGACCGATCCGCGGCTCGCGAAGACAAGGACCGCCGCCAGGTTCGACCCGAAGTTCACGACCTTGGCGTCCGCGGTCGCGCGCGTGAGCGGGCGATGCAGGAACGCCACGAGCACGAGGATCAGGAACGTCCCCGTCCCCGGTCCGAAGAACCCGTCGTAGGCCCCGATCCCCAGGGCGGCCGCCGCCCAGATCCAGTTCCCGCGCGCACCCGAAGGCGTGGCGCCGGGCCGCTCCTCGGGGCGAGCCACGAGCACGATCGCGGCCGCCGCGATGAGCAGGACGAGGACGATCGGCCGCAGCACCTCGGCGCGGATCGCGAGCGCGATCAGGACGCCGGCGGCCGAGCCCACGATCGAGAGCGGGAAGGCGAATCGCGCCGCCTTCCGGTCGACCAGATTCGCGTGGGTGTATCGGGACAGCGCCGCGAACGATCCGAAGACCGCCTGGCCCTTGTTCGTGCCGAGCGCCAGGTGCGGCGGCAGCCCCGCCGCGAGGAGCGCCGGCACCGTCACGAGCCCGCCGCCTCCCCCGACCGCGTCCACCGCGCCCGCGAACAGCGTCGCGCCGCAGAGGGCCGCGACGGTTCCTGCCGAGAGTTCCGCCGTCCGCCTCCTTCCGGGTCAACCGCGAGCGGGGGAGTATAACCTGAACCTGGCGCGTGGTCAGTCGCGGCGGCGGCCGGCGAAGCGGAGCCCCGCGGCGGCGATGTCCCGCTCCCGGATGAGGCGGCTTTCCAGCTCGAAGAGCGCCTCGACCACGCGTCTCGCGCGGGGCCCCGCGCGAGGACCCTCGCGCGCGCGCGCCGCGAGGTACCGGTAGAGATAAGGCGCTTCCTCGACCGCGATCAGGTCGAATCGCTCGCGCGCGGCGGCAAGCATGTCGTGCCCGGACGCGAGCGGCGGATCCCACGCGTGCTCGAGGCGCCACCGCGCGAGCGGGCGCGTCTCGGCGGCGTGGGCGGGCTCCGGATCGTCGATCACCTCGGCGGCGACGAGCACCGCCTCGAGATCGTAGAGCCAGCGTGCCGTGACCACGTTCACGCGATCGATCGCGACTTCCTCGGCGAGGAGGAGGCCCTCGGGAGCGAGCGCCTCGAGCGCGCGGTCGAGCGCGCGGCCGGTCGGCTGGATGTGATGGAGCGATCGCGTGAAGACAACGACGTCGTAGAGTCCGGCAGGCTGGAACTGGAGGAAGTCTTCCTGGACCCAGACGATCGGTGGCGTTCCAGCGGGCAGCCCGACGGCGGCGGCCGTGACCTCGGGATCCAGCGCCTCATCGAGCGCCGTGACCGCGTAGGCGCGCGCGGCGAGGGCGCGCGCGAGCGCTCCCTCGCCCGCGCCGACCTCGAGCACCCGGGCGGGCGCCGCGGGGAGGAATCGTTCGAGGAAGCGCAGCGTCTCGCGCAGGGAGAGATGGTTCACGCGCGCGCGGTCCGCGTGCGTGGCGTGCCGATCATCCCCCCCGTCACGGCCCTTCCCGCATCTGCACCGGCGAGGCCGGAAGGAGGTCGAGCGCGATCGTCCGTCCGGCGCGGTCGACACGTCCGAACGTGAGCACACCGGTCGGGCAGTCGTGCACGCAGGCCGAGCAGCGGACGCACTCGGGGTCCCGCATCGGCTCCCCCTTGTTCGCGAAATTCATCACGTCGATCCCCTGGTGGCAGACGGACGTGCAGACGTTGCACGAGATGCACTTCTTCTTGTCGGGGACGATCGCGAAGCGCGAGAAGCGCGCGTAGACGTGCATCAGCGCGGCGAGCGGGCAGAAGAAGCGGCACCAGACGCGCCCCGAGAACCAGAAATAGAGGCCGTAGCCGAGCACTCCCGCGAGGAAGACGTCGATCCCCCACTTGTAGGGTGTCTTCAAGAACGGATCGAAGATGCGATCGGCTGCGTTCCCCTGCGGGAGGACCCATCCCGCGATCCGGATCAGCAGGAGGAGGACGGCGGTCGCGAGGACGACCTGCCCTGCCAGGTTGAGGCGGTTCCAACCCGGGCCATGCGGCATCTTGTGCCGGTGCGTGTCGCCGAGGGTCTCGGCGAGCGCGCCGCAGGAGCAGATCCAGCCGCAGTAGAACCCTTTCCCGAAGAACCAGATGCCGAGCGGGATCAGGACCAGCGTCTGGACCGCGCTGATCGCGAGCCACCAGCCGAGCGGCTCGTGGTTGAAGACGTTGTAGACGTCGAGCGGCCAGGCGAGGATGAGCCCATACGCGCGCCAGTACTCGCGGCCGTGGCCGTAGGTCACGGCTGGGAAGAGCGCGTCGGCAACGCCGCGCGGAAGGAGCCCGTTGTGTCCCAGGAGCGGGAGCACCACCTCCGGCAGCAGGAAGAGCGGGAGCACCTGGATCGCGGCGAGCGTCGACGTCTGCGCGGTCACGTAGGGAGTCCGGCGCCTTCGGATCCGCCGGATGCCGAAGGTCACGACGATGAGCGAGTAGGCGAGGGTGTACCAGAACGAGGGGGACGCGGCGCTGATGGCGAGCGTCCCGAGGAGCGTTCGCGGATCGGCCGCGTGGCGCGCGATCGATCCCCCGGCGGCGTGGAGGAGGGCGCCCAGGTCGAACGGAAACCAACCGCGCGCCTGGAAGAACGCCGACATGCTTCCTCCAGACTTCCAGTTGTAGAGCCAGGCGCAGAAGAGGAGGAAGAGGCCCATTGCCGTCCAGGAGAGGACGCCGCGTTCGCCCGCGATCCGGATGCGCGAGCGGCGGAGGAAATCGAGCGGGGCATCGCGTCCGATCATCGCGAAGACGGCGTCGTTCGGGAGGCGTTCCTCGGCGCCCCCCTCGTGCCGCAGCAGGACGTCGTCCGCGCCGATCGCGCGGATCCGCGTCTTCATGCGGACCGCAACCCCCGAGCGCTCGAGCTGCTCGACATTCTCCGGCTTGGGACGAGTGAACGCGGCGCCCCGGTAGGCGAGGGTCACGCGCGCGCCCGCGTGGTCGAGGAGCACCGCCGACTCGACCGCCGAATCGCCGCCCCCCACGACCAGCACGCTCTGTCCGGCAAAGTCCTTGGGGTCATGGAGACGATTGGTCACCTTGTCGCGGTCCTCGCCGGGGACGCCGAGCCGGCGGTAGTCGCCGCTCCGCCCGATCGCGACGAGCACGCGCCGGGCCCGGAGCGGTGCGCCCTCGACGCGATGCACCTCCAGCACGCCGCCGCTCCCGCGAGCGATCCGGGTGGCGCGGCCGCGCTCGATCGCGATGTCGGCCGCGGCCGCCTGGCGCTGCAGTTCGTCCACCAGGGCTTCCTTGACGTCGGCCGAAATCTGAAGTGCGCCGGCCGGCTTCATCGCGCGGGGGTAGGTGAAGATCGGTTTCCGCTTCGGGAAGTTCACGATGGTCGAGAAGGGCTCGGCGCTCTCGATCACCACGAAGGAGAGCCCCCGGCGCGCGGCCTCGATGGCGGCGGCCATCCCGGAGACGCCCGCGCCGACGATCGCGAGGTCGGCGGGCTGATCGGGGGAGCGGGAGGCCGATGATTCGGCGGAGCGACCAGCGACGGCCTGGTCCGCGGCCTGAGGGACACCGACGCCGGCCCGGATCTCCCCCGCGATGCGGTCGACCGCCCTGGCGCCGGTGTCGAGGGCGACCTTGAGGAGCGGCACGCCGGTGAGGTCGCCCACGACGTAGACGCCCGGGACGGTGGTGCTCCCGTCCGCGCGGGCCTCCGGCAGCTTCTCGACCGTTCCCGCCGGCCAGCGGGTGTGCAGCCAGCGGGCGTACCGGGTGAGCAAGAAGGGCATCCGGCAACTATACTCGGCGGGGCGGTCGGCGTGACGGATCGATCAGGAGGTGCTGCGCGCCTCGGTCCAGCGGACGATCGTCCAGAGCGTGTCGTCGGGGAACTCGCGGAACGGAATCCTCGGCTTGAGCTGGAATTCCATCGTGTCCCAGCGGCCGATCCAGGACGTGACCGAAGAGCGCCACACCACGACGCGGCCCCCCGCGACCTGGACGGTGGCCCAACCTGGGGGACTGCCCGTTACTGCGACACGGCGAAGCGCGCTATAAGGGATCTGGACCGAAATCTGCGTGATCGTCGTATCGCGGCTCATGTGACGAACGGCGTCGATCTCGGTCGCGCGGGTGAAGCTCGCGACGGAGAAGGACCCTGGCGTCGCGTCGGTGCTCGTACCGACGTAGGCGGAGTCGAGCGTGTTCCCGACCCGCTCCGGGTCGCGGCGCTGCCATGCGACCAGGTACTCGGAGACCATCCCGACGGGACTGGTGCCGATCGCGTGGAGTCGGGTCCGGCCGGGCGGGCGGACGAGGTCCAGGCTACAGCCGGTCAGGCAGGCCGCGAGCGCGGCCATGCCGGCGAAGCGAAGCCATGGATGGAGGCATCGGGGCATTGCCACTCAAGGATGCGCCGATACGGGGCGCGCCGCCAGGGGGCCCGGCTGGAACGGCGGCGAGTCACTTTGTCTGGCAAAGTACGTTGCCGATAACGAAAGGACGCTGCCGATGGTGTACACGCCCCCCTACGCTCCGTTCGTCGCCCTCGCGTTCCTCGCATTCGGCGCCGCCGTGGGGCTCACCGCGCTCGCGCTGCTCGCGGCCGCGGTCCTCCGGAAGACGCGGCTGATCCCCTGGATCGCCGGCTTCGGCCTCTTCGTCGTGTCCGGCTACGCCGCAGTGCTGCTCGTCGACTCGGCCGTCAGCCGGCAGCGCGTGCTCCTGTCCGGCGAGAAGAAGTACTTCTGCGAGCTCGATTGCCATCTGGCGTACTCGGTCGAGGGCGTCGAGATCACGCCCACCGTGGGACCGGCGCTCGAACCGCTCCGCGCCCGCGGCCGCTGGCGACTCGTCCACCTCCGGACCTGGTTCGACCCGAGCACGATCGCGCCCTGGCGCGGGGACGCGCCCCTCCAACCCAATCCGCGCAAGGTGTACGTCCGGGACGCCGCCGGCCGGCGCTACGAGCCCTCCGCCGCGGCCGAGCGGGCGCTCGCGGCCGCGGGACGCTCCAGCGTCCCCGTGACGCGGCCCCTCCGTCCGGGCGAGTCGTACGAGACGCTCCTCGCGTTCGACCTGCCCGATTCCGCGCCGGAGCCGCGCCTCTACGTGGGCGACAGCGATCCGCTCTCGTTCCTCCTGATCGGACACGAGGAGAGCCCGTTCCACCGGAAGGTCTGGTTCCGGATCTAGGGCGCGATCGGCCGGGGTAGGACGAGCTGCCGGCGGGAACGATCAGCCGAGGATCTCGCGCACCACGCGCGAGAGCTCGTCGGGCATGAACGGCTTCTGGAGGAAGGAGACGCCGGACTCGATCACGCCGCGGCGGACGAGGACGTCGTCGGTGTAGCCGGAAACGTAGAGCACCTTCGTCTCGGGGCGGACCTCGGCCATGCGCCGCACCAGCTCGCCGCCCCCCATCCCCGGCATCACCACGTCCGTGACGAGCAGGTCGATCGGGCGCCCCGATCGCGCGGCCACTTCCAGCGCCTCCGCGCCGTTCTTCGCCTCGAGGACGCGGTAGCCGGCGGCTTCGAGCACGTCACGGAAGAGCTCCCGCACCATCGGCTCGTCCTCCACGAGCAGGATCGTCTCGTGCCCGGGGGTGAGGGATGGGATCGACGCCGGGCGCGCTTCGCGCGCCGGCTCCCCGGTGCGCGGGAAGCAGAGCGTGAACGTGGTCCCCTCCCCCGGCGCGCTCGTGAGGAGGACGTCGCCTCCGCTCTGCTTCACGATGCCGTAGACGGTGGAGAGGCCGAGGCCCGTTCCCTCGCCGACCGGCTTCGTGGTGAAGAACGGCTCGAAGGCGCGGGCGCGCACCGCTTCGTCCATGCCGATCCCCGTGTCGCTCACGACGAGCGCCACGCCGGCTTCGGCGTCCATCGTCCGGATCGTGAGACGCCCGCCCTGCGGCATCGCGTCGCGCGCGTTCACGACGAGGTTGATCACCACCTGCTCCATCTGTCCGGCGTCGGCGTGGATCCAGGGGCGCGCGGCGTCGAGTCGCACGACGAGCTCGACGTCCTCGCGGATCAGCCGCTGCAGCATCGGCTCCATTCCCCGCACGATGCCATTCAGGTCGACCGCCCGGAGCTGGAGCACCTGCTTCCGGCTGAAGGCGAGGAGCTGGCGCGTGAGGGATTCGGCGCGGCGCGCGGCGTGCTCGACCAGGTCGAGCTCCGCATGGATCTCGCCCGAGGCGCCGGCGCGCTCGCGGAGGAACTTGAGATGCCCGAACATCGCGGTGAGCAGGTTGTTGAAGTCGTGCGCGATCCCGCCGGCGAGGCTCCCCACCGATTCGAGCCGTTGCGCATGACGGAGCTTCTCCTCGCTCTCCTGCAGGGCGCGCTCGGCGCGGCGCCGCTCCGTGATGTCGGTCGCGACGCCGATCACCCCCTGGATCGCTCCCTCCGCGCCGCGGAGCGGAACGAAGTAGGCCTCGTAGGCGAGCGCTCCGAGCTCGATCGTGTCGGTGACGGTCTCGCCGGAGAGCGCGCGCCGGATGGAGGCCTCGATGGTCGGATAGTCGCGGTAGAGGTCGTATGCCGAGCGGCCGACCGCCTCGCCGGGCGAGAGCCCCAGCGACTCGAGCCCCTTCCCCTCGGAGAGCGTGAAGACCCCCTCGCGATCGAGGGCAAAGAGGACGATCGGGGCGCCCGAGATCACGGTCTGGAGCCGGTCCTTCGCGCGCCGGACCACCTCGAGGTCGGTGAGGTCCTGGATCTGCGCAAGGACCTCGAACGCCCGCCCGTCCGGGCCCTTGATCGGGAGCGCCGTCAGGTAGAGCTCGCGTCCCCCCGGCGCATCGGGGATCTCGAGGTGGATCGCCGCGTTGGTGTCGAAGGCGCGCATCACGGGGCACGAATCGCATGGCTCCGCCGGCCGGAGGAGGCCGATGCGGCTGCAGAGATCGGAGCACGCGCGCCCCCCGAATTCCTCGTGCGCATGGGAACCCGCGAGCAAGGCGATCGCCTTGTTGTGCCAGCGCACCGTGCGCGAGCCGTCGGTGACGAAGGAGCAGGTGTCGTTCTGGTTCGCGATCGCGGCGAACTTCTGCCGCTCGCGGTCGAGGATCCGGAGCTGGGCGTCGAGGGTCTTGAACCAGCGCTCGTACTGCTCCTGGCGCGCCCGTTGGCGCACCTGATCGCGCAGCGAGACGATCTTCCAGGCGAGGATGTCGAGGATCGCCTCCCCGGCGGCGGCACCGTCGGCATCCCGCGCCGCGCCGTCCTGCGCCGCGCCGTCCTCGCGGACCCACGCGAGCGACACGCCGGCCGCGGCCTCGCCGGCAACGGGGACCGTCCGGCGCAAGACCACCGCGCCGCTCGTCGCGAAGTGACGGGGATCGGCGTGCGGCCCTTCGAGCGCCGCGCGCTGGTACCGGACCCGCCGCTCGATCTCCCGGGCCTGGCCGTCGGACCATGCCTCCTCCGCGATGCCATCGTCCGTGACGAGGAAGAGCGCCCCCTCGCGCGCCGCGGTCGCCGCGGCCAGGAGGGCCGCCCCGCGCCGCAGGGCGCCGGAGAGGTCCGGCTCGGCCCACACCTCCGCGAGCTGGTGGGCGAGCCGGCCGGGACCATCCATCAGCGAAGGCGCTCCATGGTCTAGGCGGGTGTCTTCTTCGAAGCCGCCCGGGCGGTGGGCGGCGCGCCCTTCGCGGCGGACGCGGCGGCGTAGGCGCCGGCGAGCCAGTCGGCGACCCGCTGCACCTCCGCCACCGTCTTCTCGTCGAAGGCGGCCACGCGGTGGCTGTCGATGTCGATCTGACCGTAGATCTTCTCGCCGTCCCGGATCAGCACGACCAGCTCGGAACGGGTCTCGGTGCTGCAGGCGAGGTAGTTCGTGATCTCGCGCACGTCGGGGACGTTCATGTTCCGGCCCTGCGCGACGGCGGTGCCGCACACCCCGTTCCCGACGCCGATGAATACGTGGTCGGTCGGCGCGCCCACGAAAGGACCGAGGCGGAGCATCTGGTCCTCGAAGAGCTCGTAGATGCCGGTCCAGTGGAACCGGGGGTCGGTCTCGTGGAGCCCGTTCATGGCTTCCTCGAGCAGGCGCTCGAGCGGGGCGCCGGTGCGCTGGAGCTCGTCCAGGCGCGCGATCAGCTGGTCGACGGTCATGGCGATTCGGTCCTCGGATGGGTGGAGCGGGTGCGCCCGCCGCGGGCGGAGCGCGTTCACAACGATCGGCCGGTGGGCGGCCGTTCCTTAGAGATCCTCCAGAACCCAGATGTCCCCGCCCTCCGGCTGGAAGCGGTCGAAGAGCACCCACCGGCCATCGGGGGACCAGGTCGGGTAGTCGATGCGCGCCTCTGCTTCGGGGAACTCGAACACGGGCTCGGGATCGCCGCCCGTAAGCGGCGAGACCCAGAGCGTCTTGTGCGCGACGACGTCCATGATGCGCGATCCATCGGGAGAGAGCGAGATGTGGGCGCCGCCCTGCATCGGAGGGAGCGGCTCGGGGTCGCCGCCGTCCCGGCTCACGCGGAAGGTCGCCTTCTCCCCCGGGGAGCGGAAGATGACGTGGCGCCCGTCGGGACTCCAGCGCACGAAGTGGCCGCCGGCGCCGATCCGGCTGAGTTGCCGGGGATCGGATCCGTCGGCGCCCATGAGCCAGACCTCCATGCGGCCATCCCGGTCCGAGAGGAACGCGATCGCCGTACCATCGGGGGAGTAGAAGGGGTTCACGTCGACGGAGCGCCCCGAGGTGAGGCGCGAAAGAGCCCCGGTCTCGAGCGTGACCGTCCAGATGTCCATCGTCCCCTCGCGCGCGGAGAAGAACGCGAGCCGCCCGCCGTCGGGCGACCAGGTCGGCTGATAGTCGCCGCCGTGCCCGGACGTGAGCTGGCGCTCCTCCCCCTCCTCGAGCGACGCGAGCCAGAGATTCATGTCGCCGGCGCGGTCGGAATTGAACGCGATCCGGGTGCCGTCGGGGGACCAGGCTCCGCGGCTCTCCTCGCGCGTCCCGCCGACCACGCGCGAAGGCGCGCCCGTGGCGCGGCCGGTGGCGGGGTCGACCGGCAGCTTCCAGAGATCGGCGTTCTGGCGCAGCGTGGCGTAGGCGAGGCGGGACCCGTCGGCGGCGAACGCGGGCTCCACGTCCTGCCCCGCGCCGGAGGTGAGCGGCTCGGGCGGTCCGGTGGGGCGGCACGAGGCGTCCACGGGAACGCGCCAGAGGTTCACGCCGCCTCCGCGGTAGGCGGAGGAGAAGACGACCCAGCGTCCGTCGGGGCTCACGCACGGACCGAAGTCCTGGAAGAGATCGTTCGTGATCCAGGAGAGCGCGCCGTCGGCGAGGCGCACGGCGCGCACGTCGAGCTTCGTGCGCTCCATGTTCTGGAAGACGATCGAACGCCCGTCGGGCGACCAGCGCGGGCGCATGTGGGTCACCGCTTCGGAATCGTCGGTCGTGACCTGCCGCGGATTGCGGCCGTTCCGCTCGACGAGCCAGATCCGGCGCGGACCGGCCCAGGAGGCGTCCACGGCGATGCGGCTCCCGTCGGGCGAGAAGGCGGGATGGAACGCCTGGTCGACGAGCTTCGTCTCCCGGCCCGACGCGAGGTCGAGGGCCCAGAGCGCGGAGGGCTCGTCGTAGGCGCCGAAGTAGTCGCCCGGCTGCATCCGCTGCCCCGCGCGGCCCGCCCGCACGAAGAGGATCGTGCCTCCGTCGGGAGACCACGCCGGCATCAGCTCGTCGTGCCCGCCGCGCGTGAGGGCGGTCGCGGCTCCGCGGAGCGGCTGGCGGTAGATGTGCCGCACGCGTCCGCTCTCGCGCGTGTAGAGGAGCTCATTTCCGTCCGGAGACCAGGCGGGCGACGACTCGACCCCGCTCGCGAACGTGACCTGATGGGAGCGCATGGGACGGCCGGCGCCGGAGACGCCGGGACCGGGGCCGCGCAACGCCTCGAGCGCCGCGCCGAGCGCCTCCACGGCCTCCCGCGCGCTCGCGGGTCGCATCGACGCGTCCTTCTCGAGGCACCTGCGGATGAGCGCGCGCGCCGGCTCCGGGAGGTCCCGCGGGAGCCGGTCGAAGTCGGGGGCCATGCCGAGGATCGCCGCGATGAGATCGGCCATCGAGGCGGCCTGGAACGGAGGCCTGCCGGTGAGGAGCTCGTAGGCGACCGCGCCGAGCGCCCAGAGGTCACTCCGGGCGTCGGCGTGAAGCCCGCGAATCTGCTCGGGACTCATGTAGCGCGGGGTGCCGACCAGCGTCCCTTCCATCGTGCGCCCCGAGGCGACGGTCGCCTCGAGCGCGGCGCCGGCGGTCCCTTCCGCCGCGATCTCGCGGGCGAGCCCGAAGTCGAGCACCTTCACGCGCCCCGAGGCGTCGAGCTTCACGTTGGAGGGCTTGAGATCGCGATGCACGATCCCCTTCGCGTGCGCCGCCTCGAGCGCCTCGGCGATCTGGCGGAGCACGGGGAGCGCTTCGGCCACGGGGAGCGGTGAGGAGCGCACGCGCTCATCCAGCGTTTCGCCCGGGATCAGCTCGAGGACGAGGAAGTGGGTGCTCCCGCTCTGCTCGATGCCGTGGATCATGGCGACGGAGGGGTGGTGGACGGTGGCGAGCGCCCGGGCTTCGAGGCGGAAGCGCCGGAGCCGATCATCGTCGCGCGCGAAGTCCTCGGGAAGGACCTTCAGAGCCACGTCCCGGCCAAGGTCCTTGTCGTGCGCGCGGTAGACGACCCCCATGGCGCCCTGGCCGACCCGCTCGAGAACGTGGAAATGTCCGAGAGTCTTCCCGATCACGCGCTACAGCTTACGGGAGCGGCAAATGCGATTCCAGCAGGCGGCGGCTACCCCTTCTTCAAGATCGCGATCTGCCCCGCGTGATAGAGGGCGTGGTGCACCGCGCCATGCGCCAGGACGTAGTAGGAAGTGCGCCCTCCCGCCGTGACACGCTCGAGCGCCGAATCGTCGAGACCCGCGATCGCGCGGTTCAGCTCGTCGTGGGTCTCGCGCAACGCGACGAGCGCCCCCTTCCAGGCCCCTTCTCCCGAGCCGGCCACCGGCGGCCAGTCCTGTTCCGTCTTCGGCTCGACCAGCTCGCCCCGCAAGCGCCGCAGCACGATCTCCTCCCAGGCGCGGATGTGGAGCACGATCTCCCAGATGGAGTGCGCGCCGCTCGCCGGCTTCCGCGCGGCGCGCGCCGCGTCCACTCCCTCGAGCACCTCGAAGACGTGCGGGCCATGCCACGAGAATCCGTCGAAGGCGCAGCGGTGCAGGTTTGCGATCCGTTCGGCTTCGCTCATCGGTCCTCCGCGCCGCGCCTTCCTGCGTGCGCGGCCAGTCCATGTCTGGCAGACTCGCGGCCATGCGGCCGCGCCTCTTCACGTTCGATATCTTCGGCACCGTCCTCGACTGGCGCGCGGGGCTGCGCGACGCGCTTGCCCGCGCCGGCGTCGTGCTCGGCGACGATGCCTTCGATCGCGTCATCGACGCGCAGGCGGCCGCCGAGCAAGGCCCGTTCCGCCCCTACGCGGCGATCGTCGCGGCGAGCCTCGAGCGGGTCCTCGGCCTCGACGCCGGCGCCGCGCGCTCCATCGGCGAGGGCGCCGGGACCTGGCCCCTCTACCCCGATTCGCGGGAAGGGCTCCGGAGGCTCCGGGAGATCGCTCCCTGCGCCGCGACCACGAACAGCGACCGCGAGCACGGCGATCAGGTCCAGCGGGCGCTCGGATTCCGGCTCGACGCCTGGATCTGCGCGGAGGACGTCGGCGCCTACAAGCCCGACCCGCGCGTCTGGCACGCCGCCGCGGCCCGCACCGGCGTCGAGCCGGGCCCCTGGTGGTGGCACGTCTCCGCCTACGCCGACTACGACCTCGCGACCGCCCGCTCGCTCGGCCTCACGACCGTCTACGTCGCGCGGCCGCACGCGCGCCCGGGCGCGTCGGATCTCTCGGTCTTCTCGCTCGCGGAGCTGGCCGACGCCGCGGCCCGGGAATCGGGGGAGGCTACCGCCCTTTCATGAGGCTCCGCAGCACGAAACCGACGTTCGCGGGGCGCTCGGCGAGGCGGCGCATGAAGTAGGGCACCCACTCGGTGCCGTAGGTGACGTAGACGCGCATGCGGTATCCCTCGCGCACCAGCTGATCCTGTAAGTTGCGCCGCACGCCGAGGAGCATCTGCACTTCCCACTCGTCCGGGCTCCGCCCGTATTCCTTGGCGAGCGCCTTCGCCTCGGCGAGCAGCTTCTCGTCGTGCGTCCCGATCGCCGGGAAGAAGCCGTCCGAGAAGAGGACCCGCATGAGCTCGCTGTAGCTCTGGTCCACTTCCCGCTTCGTCACGAAGGCCACGTCGCTCGGCTCGAGGTAGGCGCCCTTCACGAGCCGGATCTTCGGGCGGAGCGGCTTCAACCGCTCGAGGTCGGCGCGCGTGCGCCGGAGCGCCGACTGGAGCGCGAGCCCCACGTTGTCGTGCTCGCGCCGGACGTACTCGAAGAGCGAGACGGTCGCCTCGGTGGTGGCCGAGTGCTCCATGTCGATCTCCACGAAGTTCCCCACCGCGGCCGCGTCGCGCACGAGACGCAGCGTGAGGTCGCGGCACAGCTCGTAGTCCAGCTCGAGCGCGATCTGGGTCGGCTTGACGGTGATGTAGGCGTCGAGGTGGCGGCGTGAAAGCTGCTGGAGGATCTCGGTGTAGGAGCGATAGGACTCGCGGGCCTCGTCGCCGTTCTGCACGTGCTCGCCGAGGTGGTTCAGGATGACCCGGAGCCCGCAGCGGTTCAGCGACTCGGACGTCGCGAGCGCGTCCTCCAGGGTCTCCCCCGCGATGAAGCGGCGGGCGAATCCGAGGCGCATGCCGGTGCCGCCGACGGTGCGGGTGAACCCACGCTGGGTGGCGAGCCAGGAGATGACGCTGCGCGTCACCGACATGGCGAGTACCGCGATTGGAGGATGGGGCCCAAGGCGGGGCCACTATACCGAAGCCCCATTTCCGTTGGTAGACTCCTCCGGTCCGATTTCGCGTCATCCTTTTGGCCCATGGGAGGTCCCCGTGCCACGAGCCCCGATGGCTGCCATGTCGCTCGCGATCCTCCTCGCCGCCGCTCCAGCCGCCGCCCAACACGCCTCCCACGGCGCCGCAGGCGGCGCCGGGACTGTCCCGGTCTTCAACGGGCTGGGGACGGTCCACCATCCGGTCGGGACCCGCTCGCAGGCGGCGCAGCGCTTCTTCGACCAGGGGCTCCGCCTCTGCTACGCGTTCAACCACGACGAGGCGATCCGCTCCTTCGGCGAGGCGGCGCGGCTCGATTCGACGTGCGCCATGGCGTGGTGGGGGATCGCCCTCGCGCACGGCCCGAACATCAATCTCCCCATGAGCCCCGAGGCGGAGCAGCAGGCGCTCGACGCCCTCGCCCGCGCGCGGGCCCTCCTTCCGCACGCGACGCCATCGGACCGCGCCTACGTCGAGGCCCTCGCGGCCCGGTACGGCGCTCCCGCGGGGCAGAACCGGGCGCAGCGCGACAGCGCCTACGCCGACGCGATGCGCGGCGTCATGAAGCGCTTCCCGCAGGACCCCGACGCCGCCGTCCTCTGCGCGGAGGCGCTGATGGACCTGAGGCCGTGGGATCTCTATGACGCGAACGGGGCGCCCAAGCCGGGAGCCGAGGAGATCGTCTCGATCCTCGAGAAGGCGGTCGCGAATCATCCGCAGCACACGGGCGCGCTCCACCTCTACATCCACGCGCTCGAGGCCTCCGCCCACCCCGAGCGCGCCGAGGTGGTTGCCGACCGGCTCGCCAAACTCGCGCCCGACGCGGGCCACCTGGTCCACATGCCTTCCCACATCTATCTGCGCGTGGGCCGCTACGACGATGCCGCGTCGGTGAACGCCCGCGCGATCCGCGTCGACCGGGACTACATCCGCCGGTACGACATCCAGACGATGTACCGGATGATGTACTACCCCCACAACATCCACATGCGGTGGTCGGCGCTCTGCTCGGCGGGCCGGAGCGCGGACGCCGCCGCCGCGGCGCGCGACCTGAACGAGGCCGTGACGTGGGACATGGTCCGCCAGATGCCGCCGATGGAGTTCTTCCGCGCCGTGGAGTACTACACCCCGGCGCGATTCGGAAAGTGGGACACGATCCTGGCCCTCCCCGCTCCGCCGGCCGACATGGCGGTGACGACCGGGATCTGGCGCTACACGCGCGGGCTCGCCCTCGCGGCCACGGGCAAGAGCCCGGACGCCGGGGCTGAGCGCGAGAGCCTCGCCGCCGTCACCGCGAGGGTTCCCGCGGACGCCTTCTTCGGGCTCAATCCAGCGAAGCAGCTCCTCGAGTTCGCCACCGTGCTCCTCGACGGCGAGATCGCCGGGCGCTCGGGAAGGACCGACGACGCCGTGCGGCTCCTCACGCGCGCCGCGGCACTCCAAGATTCGCTCCGCTACGACGAGCCGCCGCCCTGGTACTCCACGGCGCGCCAGGCGCTCGGCGCGGTCCTCCTCGGCGCGGGACGGACGCGGGAGGCGGCCGAGGTCTATCGGGAGGACCTGAAGCGCTTCCCCGAGAACGGCTGGTCGCTCTACGGGTTGGCCGAGGCCGTCAAGGCCTCGGGGGAGGCGAGCGCTCCGGCTCTCCAGCGCTTCAAGAGGGCATGGGAGAAAGCGGACGTGGAGATCAGCGCGTCCCGCTACTGAGGCAGCTCGCACGGTGTTTGTACACCGTGCGGGGCGCGACAGATCGTCATGGAAGGTCTGACATCGTGACATATGAACCGCGGGCTGAAGGCCACGGGGTCGTTCCTGTGCCACGGTAATCGCCGCTGCCATAAAGAGAAACGCCTACCTTCCGAACTGCCGGTTCGGGCACACCGATTGCTCTAAGCGTTTCTGGCGGCGCGCGGAGGCAGACAGTTCGCGGGAGAGCCCGGCCCGGCCAATCACCCGGCCGTGAGTTATATCCTGCGATGCGCGTAGTCCAGGGATCTACCGAACTTAGCAAGCGTCGAATCGAGTGGTCGATGCCTTGCCGGCCGCGTCTGGCGGGCTCGAGACTACTCACTTCGCGTCCATCAGGGTCGAGTACGTCCCGGATACGGTAGCCTGCCCCGTGCGCCGAGAACGAATAGACGAGAACCCGCGGCGTGCAGTCGCCGCGGGTTCTTGCGCATTCTGGTAGATTCTCCGGCCCATGACCGATCTCCCGTCCCGGACCTTCGCCCTTCCCGATCTGCGGATCGTGCCCGTCGACTGCCTCGTTCCGCACGAGCGCCACGACGAGCACCGGATGGGTCCGCTCGCCGCGCGTCTCAAGGGGCAGGGCGTGCTGCGCAACCCGCCCATCGTCGCGCCGCTTCCCGTTTCCGGAGAGGAGCGCTATGTCGTGCTCGACGGCGCGAACCGGACCGAGGCGGCGCGCGAGATCGGCCTCCCCCACTTCCTCGTGCAGGTGGTCGCGTACGAGGAGCCGGAGGTGCGGCTCCTCACCTGGAATCACGCGCTCGCGGGCGAGTCGGCCCGTTCGCTCTTCGACCTCCTCTCTGCCATTCCCGGCGTCGGCTGCGCGCGCGAGCCGATCGCCCACGCCCGGGCGCTCCTCGCGCGCCGGGAGATCCTCGCCTTCGCCGCCTCGCCCGAGTCGGGCGCGATCACGCTCGCGGCGCCGGGCGATTTCGCGGAACGAAACCGCGTGCTGAACCGCATCGTCGAGACCTACCGCGAGCGGACGCGCGTCTACCGCGTGGCTCCCGACTCGATCGAGGCCACGCTCGAGCGGATCCCCGAGGCGGTCGCGCTCGTCGTCTTCCCGCGCTTCGCGCCCGCCGAGGTGATCGAGCTGGCCGCGACCGGCGAGGAGATGCCGGCCGGGATCACGCGCCACCTGGTCTCGTGGCGCGCCCTACGGGTCAACCTGTCGATCGATCTCCTCGCCGACACGGAGCGGTCACGCGAAGAGAAGCAGGCCTGGCTGGGGTCGTGGATGCGGGAGCGGGTGGAGGAAGGGCACGTGCGGTTCTACGAGGAGAGCACGATCCTCTTCGACGAGTAGCTAGGGGCCGAGGATCTCGCGTCCGTCCTTCATGACGAAGGCCGGCGCGAGCACCGCCTCGATGTTCCGCGTCGGATCCCCGCGCACGGCGACGAGGTCGGCTGCGTAGCCGGGGGCCACGTGGCCGATCTCCTTGTCGAGTCCGAGGAGCTCCGCGTCGACCGACGTGGCCGCGCGGAGCGCCTCGATCGGCGTGAAGCCGGCGCGCGTCATCCAGACGAGCTCCCGTCCGTTCTCCCCGTGCATCGTGTAGACCGCGTCCGACCCGCTCCCGATCCGCACGCCCGCCTGCCGCGCGAGCCGCACCGATGCGAACTGCTCCTTCTGGAGTCCCGCGAGCTTCTCGGCGTAGCCGGGGGCGTAGCCGAGCGCCGCGCCGTGGTCGGAGTACCACTGGAGGTGGTAAAGGGTCGGCACGAGGTAGGTGCCGCGCCGGGCCATCTCGCGCGCGGTCTTCAGATCCAGGCGCGAGCCGTGCTCCAGCGAGCGCACGCCCGCCTCCACCGCGCGGCGCGCCCCTTCGAGCCCCATCGCGTGGGCGGCCACCCACCGCCCGTTCGCCGCCGCGGTCTCCACCGCCGCGCGGACCTCGCCGCTCGTGTAGAACGGCGTCCCCGACGTGTCGTCGAACGTCCCGCCGGTCACGTAGACCTTCACCCAGTCGCAGCCGGCGCCGAGGTACTCACGCGCCTTCTTCGTGATCTCCTCGGCGGTCGCCGCCGTTCCGTCGGGCGGCCACTTGATGTCGGGCCGGCCGCCGAGCGGCGGATAGATCGGCCCCCCCACGACCAGCCGCGGCCCGTTCACCAGCCCTCGTCCGATCGCCTGCCGGAGCGCCAGGTCGATCCCGTCGGCGTCGCCCAGCTCGCGGATCGTCGTGAATCCCGCGCGGAGGGTCCGCTCGGCGTTCCGCGCCGCCTCGAACGCGACCACGATCGGCGAGCCGAGGAAATCGTTCAGGTAGTTGGGGGCCTTGGTCGTGTCGGTCCAGAGATAGCTGAGATGGGTGTGCGCGTCGATGAGTCCGGGAAGAAGGGTCATCCCGTGCAGGTCGACGCGTCGCGCCCCCTCGGGCGCCGTGAGCGAGGGCCCGATGCGCGCGATCTTCCCGTTCTCGACCAGGACGCGCGTCCGCTCCTCGTGCATGGCCACGCCGTCGAACCAGCGGTCGCATTCGAGCACGACGCCGGTTGCGGGCGCGGCGGGCGCCGCGGTCTGTGCGCGCAACGTCGCGGGGGCGATCGAGAGCGAGGCGGCAAGGACGAAGAGCCCTGCGCGCGCGAGGGCGTCCACCCGGACGCGCTCGCGGAGCGGAACGGAAACCCTCACGCGCGCCCCATCGTCACGTCGAAGAAGCGCCCCAGGATCGTTCGGCCGGCCCGCTCCACTTCGGCCCGGCGCGACTCCTCGAGCGCTCCCGCCGGCAGCTTCGGCGCCCAGGCCTCGGCCAGCGCGCGGTCGACCTCGAGATGGAACTGGAAGGCGTACGCGCGCCGGCCGAGCCGGAACGCCTGGTTCCGGTAGAGGTCGCTTCCCGCGAGGAGGACGCCTCGCTCGGGGACGTGGAACGTCTCCTCGTGCCAGTGCACGACCGGAAAGGAGTCGCCGTCGGCGCCGATCACGACGTCGCCGCGCCCCTCGGGCGTGAGCGTCACGTCGCCGATGCCGATCTCGGGGACGGGACCCCGCTCGACGCGCGCGTCCAGCGCGGCGGCGAGGAGCTGCGCGCCGAGGCAGACGCCGAGGATCGGAAGGTCGCGCTCTACCGCTTCTCGAAGGAGGCGTCTCTCGTGCACGAGATGCGGATGGTCGGTGGTGTCATGCACGCTCATGGGGCCGCCCATGACGACCAGGCCGCCGAGTTCCTCGGCGGCCGGCACGCTCTCGCCGCGGTCGAGGCGGACGAGTCCCAGGCGGATGCCGCGCGCGGCCGCCTCATCGGCGATGGTGCCGGGGCCCTCCCAGGCGACATGCTGGAGGACGGCCCAGGGGAGCCGCGCGGGATCGGTCAACGGCAAGAACCGGATGGGTCGGGGGAGGTCATGCGCCCGCAGGATATCACGCCGCGCGAAGTGCTACCCTCATTCCCGTCACACCGTGTCCGTAGCAACGCGACCACGTCCGAAACGAGGATTGCACCATGAAGACGACCGAATGGTTCCTGAACCAGCTCAAAGACGAGGCGCCGCGCATCCGCCGCGCGCTGGAGCGCGTCCCCGAAGGGCGCGACGACTGGAAGCCGCACGAGAAGTCGATGCCCCTGGGACAGCTCGCCCATCTGGTGGCCACCATGCCGTCCTGGATCCGGTTCATCGTGGACCAGGAGGAGCTCGACGTCGCGCCGCCGGGAGGCGGAGCGCAGCGGCCGCGGGTGCCGCGAACGCAGGGCGAGCTGATGGAGGCCTACGACAAGAGCGTCGCCGACGCCGAGAAGGTCCTGCGCGGCACGAACGACGAGCATCTCAAGAAGCCGTGGCGCCTCCTCGCGGGCGGACAGGTGGTGAGCGAGGATCCGCGCGAGATCGTCCTCCGCGACACGTTCATGCACCTGGCGCACCACCGGGGCCAGCTCACCGTCTATTTGCGCCTGAACAATGAGCCGGTGCCGTCGATCTACGGGCCGACGGCCGACGACAAGCAGTTCGCGTGACGTCACGGGGTCGGTGGCGGAGCGTATTCACTCCATGAACCGTTTCGCACGGTCCCTTTTCGCGATTTCCTATGCTGCCGCGGCGCTCGGGATTGGCGCCGCGGCGGCATTTGCCGCGTCAACTCCTCCCGCGCCTGCGGCGCGGGTCGCTGCGCCTGCGGCGCGGGCTACCTTTGCCGGCGGCTGCTTCTGGTGCATGGAGACTGCGTTCGAGGGGATGCCGGGGGTGATCTCGGTGACTTCCGGCTACGCGGGCGGCGCGGAGAAGAACCCGACGTACGAGCAGGTCTCGGCCGGGAAGACGGGCCACCGGGAATCGATCCAGGTGGAGTACGACCCGCGCCGGACCAGCTACGCGAAATTGCTCGCCATCTACTGGCACAACATCGACCCGACGCAAGGGGACGGCCAGTTCTGCGACCGCGGCAACCAGTACCGCTCGGCGATCTGGTACCGCACCGCCGAGGAACGGCGGCTGGCCGAAGCGTCGGAGCGCACGGCCGAGGCGGAGATCCGCGTGAAGAAGCCGTTCGTGACGCAGATCCTCCCCTTCACGTCGTTCTGGCCTGCCGAGGAGTACCACCAGGATTACTACAAGAAGAACCCCGAGAACTATCACGCCTACCGGAAGGGATGCGGGCGCGACCAGCGCCTGCTCGAGATCTGGGGGGCGGTCCCGCACACGGCCGGCTAAACCGCCGCCGCGGCGCCGCGCCCCGCCGCGCGTCCCGTCGCCCAAGCCCACGCGAAGTTGTAACCGCCGATTGGGCCGAACGCATCGAGCATCTCCCCGCAGAGAAAGAGGCCCGGCGCGCGCCGGCTCTCCATCGTGCGCGGGTCGATCTCCTCGAGCGCGACCCCTCCTCCGGTGACCTCCGCCTTCACGTAGCCCTCGTCGTCGTTCCAGGGGAGCTCGAAGCGGGTGAGCGCGAGGAGGAGCCTCCGGCGGGCATCACGCCGGAGTTGCCCTAAGTGCGTGCCTGGATCGAGCCCGCACTCGCGCAGGAGAACATCGGCGAGGCGCGAGGGGAGCCGCCCGCGGAGAGCGCCCTGCACCGTGCGGTCGCCCGCGCGGAGCTCCCGCTCCCATGCCGCTTCGTCCAGCTCGGCCCATTGCGCGTACACCGGCTGCTTCCTTCCGGCCATTCGCGCCCGCACGCAGACGTGCGAGAGGTTCAGCACGGCAGGGCCGCTGTAGCCCTTGTGGGTAAAGAGGAACCCACCCTTCGACGTGAGGCTCTTGCCCTTCTCCAGGGGTGCTACGAGCGTGACCGGTAGGGACACGCCCGCGAGTTCGGCGAAGCGATGCGGCCGCGCGACGAGCGGGGTCAGGGCGGGATAGGTCTCATGGATCGCGTGCCCGAGTCGTCGCGCGATCGAAAGGCCCGCGCCGTCGCTCCCGGTGGCGGGGACCGAGAGCCCGCCGGTCGCGAGCACGACCGCGCGCGCGCGAACCGGCTCTCCGTGCGCGACCTCGATCCGCCACGCCTCGCCATCGACGGCAATGCCCGACACGCGCGTCTCGAAGCGCGTCTCCACGCCGCGCCGCGCCGCGAGCGCGAGGAGCCCGTTGCGCACGTCGCGCGAGCGGTTCGAGACCGGGAAGAGCTTCCCGGTCTCCGATTCCAGCGCGAGCGGAATGCCGACCGTCTCCTCGAAGAAGCGGCGCTGCTCCGCGAGCGGCCAGTCGAGGAGGAGCTTCCGCATCGTGTTCGGCGACGAAGCGGTGACGAAGCGCGAGGGCTCGAGGACGGACGGGAGCACGTTGCAGCGCCCGCCGCCGCTCATGACGATCTTCCGACCGCCGTCCCGGGTCGATTCCAGGAGCACCACGCGCGCGCCTGCCTCGGCCGCAAAGAGCGCGGACGTGATTCCGGCCGCTCCCGCGCCCACGACCACCACGAGGCCGCGTTCCGTCACTGAATCACCTCACCTTCTACTTAGGGCACGGGCCATGCAGTCGAGATAAACCGCTCCTTCCGGGAACCGGAGGAGTGACGGCATGACGGATGATGGCCTTGGCCGTAAGCCAAAGCCACCCCGACCGATGGCCGATGGAACGGCCTGAGCCGGGCCCGACGTGGGGGCCCGGGTGCCGCCAGGATCCGGAACCTCCGAGCGACGGGCGGACGCTTCGATTTACACCCGCCCGGCGACCCGTGGAAGAAATTACACGGACGCGGCTCCCCGATCCTGACTCGCGACAGTCCGAAGGCTGCTTCCATGTGGCGGCCATAGAGGTTCTGCTTATGAAGCAGGATTCGAAACTCTTGAAAGGAGCAGCACTTTGCGCGCTGGCCACCGCCTTCTCATGCGGGGTCGCGCTCGCGGTGCCGGCTCCCACAATGCCTCGTTTCGACCCGGGAGCTGAACAGTACGTGACGACCGCCGTCGTGTCGCCCGCGCCGGCCAAGGCCGCCACGGGAAAGGCCCTCTTCCGCACGAGCGATCCAAAGAGCGATCCGATGCTCGCGCGCGGACAGAGCGGCGGCACCGCGTCCACGGACGACGTCACGATGAGCGCGGCCGGTGACGGCAGCTCCCATTCCTCGAGCAAGTACGTCATGTCGGGTCTTGTCCTCGCTGCTCTGGCTGCGCCGGTTGCGTTCCACCATTCCGGTGGGGACAAGTCGGTCGCGGTCCAGACGCAGACGCCGTCCGATCCGGCCAGCTCGTCGTTGCCCAATCTCGGCGGCGGCAACGGCAACGGCAACGGTCACGGGCACGGTGGCAACCAAGGTAACAACGGCGGAAACGGTGACCAGGGCGGCTCGGGCGACAACGGCGGCGGCGGTGACTGCAACGGTGGCGGTGGCGGCGGTGGCGGCGGCGGCGGCGGCGGCCCGATTGGCGGTGGTGGGGGTGGAGCGCCGGGTGGCGGCGGCACTGAATTGCCGGAGCCCGGAACGATTCCCCTGTTGGGTGCAGGACTGATGATGCTCCTCGCGTTCCGTTCGCGCCGGGAGCGCTGATCCGCGGCACGTGATCCAGGGCGGACGCGGGGCTCGCCCCCGCGGACGCCCGGGGATCGCCCTTCTCTTCTACCCAGGTACCACTTTCATTCCCTGCTCCTTGCGCTAGCCTGGATGCGGCATCGAACCCCTGTCCATCCGGCCCAAGGAGCCTTTCCGTGTCATTGCCCGCGCCCGCGCACGAGCCGCACAAGATCAAGACCGTCCGCCTGGTCTCCTTCCCGACCCTCGAGGAGCGGAAGCGCCGCCTGGCCGAAGCCCACTTCAACGTCTACCACCTCGCCCCGGCCGAGGTGACCTTCGACATGCTCTCGACGGGGACGAGCGCGCGTAGCCAGGAGCAGCTCGCGGGCGAGCTCCTCGGCGACGAGGCCTATGCCGGCGCGCGGAACTTCGAGTCGCTGACCCGGTCGGTGAACCAGGTCCTGGGGCACACCTACGTCTGCCCCGCGCACAACCTCCTCGGATGCGTGAAGCTGGTCGTCGCCTCGCTGGTCCCGCCGGGGCGCTCGGTCGCGAGCAACGGGCGCGGCCGGGCGGGAGTCCTCGCCGCGCGGCAGGTGCGGCTCGTGGACGTGCGGGACGCGCGCGAGCCGATCTTCACCGGGAACGTCGACCTGCCGGCGCTCCGGGCCGCGCTCGCCGAGGAAGAGCTCGCGATCATCGACCTCCAGGCCTTCGCCGACGGGATGCACCCCTTCAGCCTCGCCAATCTCGAGGCGGTCCGCGCGGCCGCCGACAAGCGCGGCACGCGCGTCGTGCTGGACGCCTCGCGCGTGATCGAGAACGCCTGGTACATCCAGCGCCACGAGCCCGGGCATTCGCTCCGGAAGATCGCCGACATCGTGAAGCAGATCTCGAAGACCGCGCACATCGTGATGATCGACGGCGCGCAGGACCCGATGTCCCCGATCGGCGGCGTGCTCGCGACCGACAACCCGGCCGACCACGAGCGCTTCCAGAACGAGGTCGTGGTCTACGAGGGGTTGCATACCTACGGCGGGATGTCGGGACGCGCGATGGAGTCGCTCGCGCGCGGTCTCGTCGAGATGTGCGACGAGGAGGAAGCGCAGTGGGCGATGCGCGAGACGGAGCACTTCACCGAGCGGCTCCGCGCGGCGGGGGTGCCCCTGGAGCGCGGCTGTGACGGCGCCTATCTCGAGGCGGCGCGGTTCCTCCCCGGCCACCGCCAGTACGCGGCGCACGCGCTCGCGGCGGCGCTCTATCTCTCCTGCGGCATCCGGGCTGTGGTGCCGGGTCCCGTGAGCGAGTCCGAGCACCTTCCGGTGCAGATCCCGCGCCTTGCGATGACGACGTGGCAGCTCGACCAGGTGGCCGACGCCATCGTGAGCCTCTACCGGCAGCGCGACCGGGTCGCGCGCCTCGAGCTCGCCTCGGACAGCAACTGGAACGACGAGCTCCGATTCCGCTCGGTCTTCCCGAGCCTCGATCCCTACGAGTTCGACTGCTACCCGTTCGTGGTGCACACGACCGAGCGGATCCCCTCGACCACGCGGGAGCAGCGCGCGGCGGCGATCCGGGAGGCGGGCTACAACACGTTCCTCCTCCGCTCCGCCGACGTGACGATCGATCTATTGACCGACTCGGGCACCTCCGCGATGAGCACCGACCAGTGGGCGGCCTACGGGCAGGCGCGCGCCACCGCGGCGACGAGCGACGCGTACCTTCGCTTCGTGAAGACGGTCCGGGAGATCTACGGCTACCAGCACGTCGTCCCCACGCACCAGGGGCGGGCGGCCGAGCACATCCTGAGCCAGATCCTGATCCGCCCCGGGCAGCTCGTCCCCGGGAACATGTACTTCACCACGACCAAGCTGCACCAGGAGCTCGCCGGCGGCGTCTTCGCGGACGTGATCGTGGACGAGGCGCACGACCCCGCCTCCACCTTCCCCTGGAAGGGGAACATCGACCTCGAGAAGCTGAAGGGGCTCCTCGACCGGCACGGCGCCGAGCAGATCGCCTACGTCTCGTTCGAGCACAGCGTGAACATGGCGGGCGGCCAGCCGGTCAGCATGCGGAACATGCAGGAGGTCTACGCCTACTGCAGCGAGCTCTCGATCCCGGTCTTCTTCGATGCGACGCGCGCGGTCGAGAACGCCTACTTCATCCAGAAGCGCGACCCGCGCTACCACGCGGTCTCCATCCGCGACATCGTGCGCGAGATGATGGTCTACGGCGACGGCTTCACGATCTCAGGGAAGAAGGACTTCCTCGTGAACATCGGGGGCGTGCTCGCCTTCAAGGACAACGCCGAGTGGAAGCGGAAGGCCGACGCGCTCCTCCGCGTCTACGAGGGCGGGGTCGCGGACGGAGGCCTCTCGCCGGGCGACCTCGCCGCGATGGAGCGCGGCATGGTGGAGATGCTCGACGACCGCTACATCCGGACCCGCGTCGAGCAGTCGGCATTCCTGGGACGCCTTCTCATGGAGGCGGGGGTGCCGATCGTGATGCCCCCCGGGAGCCACGCCATCTTCATCGACGCGCGGCGCTTCCTTCCGCACGTGGACCAGGACGAGTACCCGGCGCAGCGGCTCGCGGCGGAGATCTACGTCGAGACCGGCGTGCGTGTGATGGAGCGCGGCAACGTCTCGAAGGGGCGCGACCCCGACAGCGGAAAGAACTACCGTCCCGCGCTCGAGCTGGTTCGGTTGACGATCCCGCGCCGCGTCTACACGAACGACCACATGCGCGCGGTGGCGGACGGCATCATCCGGGTCTGGAAGCGGCGGGAATCGATCCGGGGGCTCGCGTTCGTCTACGAGCCGCCGCATCTCCGGTTCTTCAGGGGGAGGTTCGCGCCGGTGGAGGAGGTGGCGGCTGCCGTGGAGACGGCACCCGCAACGGCGTGATTCCAGCGTTGAGAATGTGAACCAGCTCGCACTTATTTTGGGTGCGGCGATGGTGTGCTCATTGGCAACCGACGCTGGCGCCACCCCGCCGATATCGGACTTGAGACTGGCCGTATCGGTTGGGGACTCCATGCGGGTGGAAGGTGCGCCGGTTCTGGTTGCCATTCGACTGTCGAACGGCGGCCACACGACAGCCTCGGTTCCACCGATCCATCCTGCCTACGGATACGTTGACTTCACCCTTACAACACAGGGCAAGAGTCTCCGGTGCGATTTGCCCGACGAGAGGGGCCGTATCCGCCAAGGAATGGACCTTGCATCTGGTGAGTCTGAAGTTGAGGTGGTTGATATCCTGCCCTTATTCGGGCAGCAACGATACGATTCGAGAACGATCAGCGACGCCCTTCACTCACGTGCCCTTCCGATAGGCACGTATAAGCTAACGGTGTATTACAACTCGTCCTTGGACCACTCGAAATCCGGCCTCATCTCGGCGGAGTCTGTCGACTTCACGGTTGTTCCGCTCGCTTCGAAGCCCGCGGAGGAGAAGCTGGTCACGGAGTTCCTCACCGGGTGGGTGTGGAAGCAATCAGTGAGAGGACGGAATGAGTATTGCCGTAGGTGGATCGAGAGATTCGCAGATTCTCAGTTTCTGACGGAAGTTTATCTGTGTTCGGGACCATTGATGCGCTCGGTATCACCAGCATTCATTCTGGCACAGGTTGCCCAGAGGACCCCCAGGGCGTACATGATGGGATTACGGTGTCTTAGTGAACAGGTGGAAGACGGGGCGCGAGTCGCCTGGTTGGATGGCGTGTTGGCGATGAAGCCGGATTCTCTCACGAGAGATGTTCTGACCTCGTGGAAACGTACGGTACATCAAGGGAAATTCTCATACCCGTAACGAGGGACCACTCCGGCCGCTGGCGCCTCAGACCGAAGATATTGCGTTGGGCGGGTCTTTGGGGATCGCGCTTAGAACATCTCCTGGGAGATGTTCTTTGAGCCTGGTCGGCACAACAGCTTAGCCGCTGCCGCCCTCGTCGGTGACCATCCTGCGGCCGTGGCCGGCCGCCGCGCTGATGTAGTCGCGGTTCATGCGCGCGATCGTCTCGATCGTGATTCCCTTCGGGCAGACCGCCTCGCACTCGCGGTGGTTCGTGCAGCCGCCAAACCCCTCGTCGTCCATCTGGGTCACCATCGCGAGCACGCGCTCCTCGCGCTCGGGCTGCCCCTGGGGCAACAGGCCGAGGTGCGAGACCTTGGCCGCGGTGAAGAGCATGGCCGAGGCGTTCGGGCAGGCGGCGACGCAGGCGCCGCATCCGATGCAGGCGGCCGCGTCCATCGCGAGCTCGGCATTCTCCTTGGGCACCGGGAGGCTGTTCGCCTCCGGAGCGCTCCCGGTCGGCGCGCTGATGAAGCCGCCCGCCGCGATGATCCGGTCGAACGGGGTCCGGTCGACGACGAGGTCCTTGATCACCGGGAAGGGCGCCGCGCGCCACGGCTCGATCGTGATCGTCTCGCCGTCGGTGAAGGAGCGCATGTGGAGCTGGCAGGCGGTGGTGCGCGACCGCGGCCCGTGCGCCCGGCCGTTCACGACCATGCCGCACGTGCCGCAGATCCCCTCGCGGCAGTCGCTGTCGAAGGCGATCGGGTCCTCGCCCTTCAGCACGAGCCCCTCGTTCACGACGTCGAGCATCTCGAGGAAGGACATGTCGGGGCTGATGTCGCGCGCCTCGTAGGTCACGAAGCGCCCGCGCTCCGACGCGTTCTTCTGCCGCCAGACGTGCAGCGTCAGGTTCATTTGTAGCTCCGCTGCGCGAGGTGGACCGTCTCGTAGACGAGCGGCTCGGCGTGCCGGTACGGCTGTTTGCCCGGCCCCTGGTATTCCCAGACCGCGACATGGCAGAAGCGCTCGTCGTCGCGGAGCGCCTCGCCGTCGGAGGTCTGGTGCTCCTCGCGGAAATGGCCGCCGCACGACTCGTCCCGCTCCAGCGCATCGACGCAGATCAGCTCCGCCAGATCGATGAAATCGGCCACCCGTCCCGCGTGCTCGAGCGCCTGGTTCAGCTCCTTCTCCTCCCCGAGCACCGCTACGTTGTTCCAGAATTCCTCGCGCAGCACCGGGATCATCTGGAGCGCCTTCGTGAGGCTTTCCTGGGTGCGCGCCATCCCGCAGTACTCCCACATGATCTTTCCGAGCTCGCGATGGAACGAGGTCACGGTGCGCTTGCCGCGAATCGAGAGGAGCCGCCGCGCGCGGTCCTCGACCTCCGCCATCGCCTGCTTCGCCTCGGGATGCGTCGCGTCTACCGGCGGGAGTTTCTGCGTCGTGAGGTAGTCGCCGATCGTGTACGGGATCACGAAGTAGCCGTCCGCGAGTCCCTGCATCAGGGCGCTCGCGCCGAGGCGGTTCGCGCCGTGGTCGGAGAAGTTGGCCTCGCCCAGTACATGAAGCCCTGGAATGGTGGACATGAGGTTGTAGTCCACCCACAAGCCGCCCATGACGTAGTGCGCGGCGGGGTAGATGCGCATCGGGACGCGGTAGGGGTTCTCGTCGGTGATCCGTTCGTACATCTCGAACAGATTCCCGTACCGCTCGCGGATGGTCCCTTCACCCAGACGCTCGATCGCATCCGCGAAATCGAGATAGACGCCCCGCCCCCCCGGACCCACGCCACGCCCCTCGTCACAGACCTGCTTCGCCGCGCGCGAAGAGATGTCGCGGGGGGCCAGGTTTCCGTACGAGGGATACTTCCGCTCGAGGTAGTAGTCGCGCTCGTCCTCCGGGATCAGGGCGGGCGGCCGGTCGTCGCCCTTCTTCTTGGGCACCCAGACGCGTCCATCGTTCCGGAGCGACTCGCTCATCAGCGTGAGCTTGGACTGGTGCTCGCCCGTGACCGGGATGCACGTCGGATGGATCTGAGTGAAGCAGGGGTTGGCGAAGCCGGCGCCCTTCCGGTACGCGCGCCAGATCGCCGTCGTGTTGCACCCTTTTGCGTTCGTCGAGAGATAGAAGACGTTCGCGTAGCCGCCCGTCGCCAGGCAGACGGCGTCGCCGAAATGGGACGCGATCTCCCCCGTCATGAGGTCGCGCGTCACGATCCCTCGCGCGCGCCCCTCGATCACGATCAGCTCGAGCATCTCGTGGCGGGAGTACATCGCGACCTTGCCGAGCCCCACCTGCCGCTCCAGCGCCTGGTAGGCGCCGAGCAGGAGCTGCTGGCCCGTCTGCCCGCGCGCGTAGAACGTCCGCGAGACCTGCGCGCCGCCGAAGGAGCGGTTCGCGAGGAGGCCGCCGTACTCGCGCGCGAAGGGGACGCCCTGCGCGACGCACTGGTCGATGATGTTCACCGAGATCTCGGCGAGCCGGTAGACATTCGCCTCGCGCGAGCGGAAGTCGCCGCCCTTGACCGTGTCGTAGAAGAGGCGGTACACGCTGTCGCCGTCGTTCTGATAGTTCTTCGCCGCGTTGATCCCGCCCTGCGCCGCGATCGAGTGGGCGCGCCGCGGGCTGTCCTGGTAGCAGAAGCACTTCACGTTGTAGCCGAGCTCGGCCAGGCTCGCCGCGCCCGAGGCGCCCGCGAGGCCGGTCCCCACCATGAGAATCGTGTACTTCCGCTTGTTGGCCGGGTTCACGAGCCGGATCGAGGCGCGGTGGTTCGCCCACTTCTTCTCGATCGGGCCGGGCGGCGTTTTGGGATCGAGCTTCATGCGCCTACCGGATCACGCCCATGAGGACGGCGAGCGGGAAGGAGATGTTCCCCACCACGATGACCGCCGTCATGAGACCGGCGAACCCGTGCCGCAGGTAGTTGTAGCGGGGATGCGAGAGCCCCAGCGTCTGGAGCATGCTCCAGATGCCGTGGTAGAGGTGGTAGCCCAGCGCGAGCATCGCGATGATGTAGAAGACCGACACGGGCACGACCTGGAAGCCCGCGACGAAGTTGTGGTAGACGTCCCCCTCCACGAACGACGGATGCACGGTGCCCGTGGTGAGGTGGAGGATGTGGTAGACGACGAAGAGGGCGATGATCGGTCCCGTCCAGACCATCGTGCGCGAGGCGTACGTGGAGCGGTCGTGCTCTCGGCGGCGATAGCCGATCGGGCGGGCCTTCACGTTCCCGACGGTGAGCGCGGTGGCCGACCAGAAGTGGAGGATCACCGAGAGGAGGAGGACCGCGCGGGCGATCCAGAGGCCCGCTCCGTGCGCGAGGCTCCGGAGCCAGACCGCGTAGGCGTTCAGCGCCTCCGGCCCCATGTAGGCCTGGAGGTTCCCGATCAGGTGCGCGACGACGTAGGCGAAGAGGATGATCCCCGTGACCGCCATGACCACCTTCTTGCCGACGGTCGAGGCGAGGAACGGCTCCGCGCGCATGAATTCTCCGGGACGGACCGCGATGATCTCCATGAGACGATCAGTGCCGCATCTTAGCGCCTGAGGTGGGGGACGGCAAGGGGCCCGCCCGGTGGCCTCAGGTATACTTGTTGGATGCGGACGCGGGCGGCCTGGATCATCGCGATCGTCGCCGATGCGCTTCAGATCGCGCTCTTTCCCATCTTCGGGGAGGGCTTTGCCTCGCCCGCGACCGACGCGCTCGACGTGGTGGTCGCGATCGCGATGACCGCGCTCCTCGGCTGGCACTTCGCGTTCCTGCCGAGCTTGATCGCGGAGGTGGTCCCGGGGCTCAACCTCTTCCCGACGTGGACCGCGGCGGTGTTCTTCGTCACGCGGCGACGCCGGCGCGCCGAGGCGCCCGCGGCCGTGCCGCGGAAGGAGATTCCTCCTCCCACCCGCTGATCCGTACAATGCGCCGCATGCTTCCCGGCATGCTTCGCCTGCAATCCAGAACGCTGTTCCTGGCAACGCTTCTCGCCTCGTCGATGACCTCCGCCGTTGGGGCGGCCGACGAGCCATCCGCGCGTCCGCTTCCCGCGCCGATCGATATCACGCTATTCCATTCGGCGGGTCTCTTCTTCAGCCCGGACTCGGCTTCCCGGATCGCGCGGCCCGCTCTCGACTACAAGGACGGCGGGCGCACCGCGGTGACAAGCGTGTCCCTCCCCCGCATGCGCGGGTCGCACCGCATCACCGCGCACGTCACGGTCCGCCCCGTCGCAAAGTCCGACCGCGAGGTGTTCGACCGGTACGACCGTGCGGGGAGCATTCGGCTCTCGTCCGGCAAGGGTCCGGATCTGGAACTGGTCCGCTTCATCACGCCCTATGGTGGACGCGGCGATTACGATGTCGACGTGACCGCGCTCGCCCCGCTGCTCGCGGGGCGACGCGACTTCGTAGCGCACATCGACACCTGGACGAGCCCGGCGTGGACGGTGGACGTCTCGCTCCGCTATACGCCGGTCGCGGACTACGACGACCCCGACTGGGCCGCGCCGGTCTATCTCACCGACAACTTCAACCGCGAGCAGATGCCCGCGGGCGACAGCGTGGTCGTCGTCGTGCCGCCGGGACTCTCCCGCGTCGTGCTCCGCTACACGTCGACCGGCCACTGCACGGACGGGACCGACGCCGACGAGTTCGTCTCCAAGGCGAACGTGATCGCGATCGACGGGAACGTGGTGGCGCGATTCCATCCCTGGCGCGACGACTGCCGCGCCTATCGGGACCGGAACCCCTACTGCGCGCGCTGGACCGACGGGAGCTGGTCGTCCGACTACGCGCGAAGCGGCTGGTGCCCGGGGGTCGAGGTGCTTCCCCAGGAATTCGATCTCACCGACCACCTCGGCGCGGGACGACACACCATTCATTTCGCGATCGAGGAGATGCGCCCCAAGGACGAGAAGGGGAATTACGGCTACTGGAGGGTCTCCGCGACGCTCGTCGGATGGAAGCGCCCCCCTCGCCTCTGGCGCAACGAGTGAGGCGGCGAGTATCCTCGTCGGCGTGAGCCCGGCACCTCTCCCGCGCGCGGCCCGCAGCGACTTCCGCTCGATCGGCCGCGCGCTCGCCCATCGAAACTACCGACTCTTCTTCGCCGGGCAGAGCATCTCCCTGATCGGCACGTGGCTCACGCGCGTGGCGACGAGCTGGCTCGTCTACCGCCTCACCGGCTCGGCCTGGATGCTCGGGATCGTCGGATTCGCGGGGCAGTTCCCCACGTTCGTCCTGGCACCGGTGGCGGGCGTCTGGGTCGACCGATGGAATCGCCACCGCGTCCTCGTGGTGACCCAGGCGCTCGCCCTGGTGCAATCGGGGCTCCTCGCCTACCTCGCGCTGCGCAACATCATCACGGTGCCGCACGTGATCGCTCTGAGCATCTTCCAGGGGGTGATCAACGCGGTCGACATGCCGGCGCGCCAGTCGTTCGTGATCGACATGATCGGGAGCCGGCGCGAGGACCTCCCCAATGCGATCGCGCTCAACTCCTCGATGTTCAACGGCGCGCGGCTCGTGGGGCCGTCGGTCGCGGGGATGCTGATCGCCTGGGTCGGCGAGGGATGGTGCTTCTTCATCGACGCGGTGAGCTACCTCGCGGTGATCGCCTCGCTCCTCCTCATGAGCGTCGCGATCGCGCCGCGCCCGAACAGGGAGACGTCGGTCGTGCGCGAGATCCGCGATGGGTACCGCTACGTCATCGGGTTTACGCCGATCCGTTCGGTGCTCCTCCTCCTCGCGCTCGTGAGCCTCCTCGGATTTCCGTACACGGTCCTGATGCCGGTCATGGCCGGGAGCGTCCTCCACGGCGGCCCGCACACGCTCGGATTCCTGATGGCGGCCTCCGGCTTGGGGGCCTTGACGGGCGCCCTCTATCTCGCCTCGCGGAACACGGTGCTCGGCCTCGGGCGCGTCATCGCGCGGAGCGCGGCCGGCTTCGGACTCGGCCTCGTGCTCTTCTCGCTCTCGCGGAACGTCTGGCTCTCGATGGCGCTGATGGTGGTCTGCGGGCTCACGATGATCCTCCAGATGGCCGCGAGCAACACGGTCATCCAGACGCTCGTGGACGACGACAAGCGCGGGCGCGTGATGAGCTTCTACGCGATGGCCTTCTTCGGGACCGCTCCGTTCGGAAGCCTCTTCGCGGGCACGGTCGCGACCTGGATCGGCGTTCCGCGCACGATCCTCCTCGGCGGCGCCGCCTGCGCGGTCACGGCGTTCGGCTTCTGGAAGGCGCTCCCGCACCTCCGCCGGGCGGCGCATCCGATCTACGTGCGCCTGGGGATCCTCCCCTCGCCGACGGAGCAGAACCTGTGAGCCCGGCGCACGCCGGAGCGCGCCCGCCGCTCGCGGCGCCCACGCTCGACGAGATCCGCGCCGCGAGGGAGCGTCTTCGAGGCGTCGCGGTCCGCACGCCGCTCCTCCGCCTGAACGTCGACGCGCCCGGAGAGATCTGGCTCAAATGCGAGAACCTCCAGCCGATCGGCGCGTTCAAGATACGCGGCGCGGGAAACGCGATGGCGCGCCTCTCGCCCGCCGAGCTTTCGCGGGGGGTCTACACCGCGAGCGCCGGAAACATGGCGCAGGGGGTCGCCTGGTGCGCGCGGCGCCTCGGCACCCCCTGCTCGGTCGTCGTCCCCGAGCACGCGCCTGCCGCCAAGATCCAGGCCATCGAGCGGCTCGGCGCGTCGGTCGTGAAGGTCCCCTTCGACGAGTGGTGGCGCGTGATGACCGAGCACCAATACGGCGGGCTCGACGGGACCTTCGTGCATCCCTTCGCCCACCCGGACGTGCTCGCCGGGAACGGAACGATCGCGCTCGAGATCTTGGAGGACCTCCCCGACCCCGACGCGGTGCTCGTCCCCTACGGGGGCGGCGGGCTCTCGTCGGGAATCGCGGCGGGGCTCCGCGCCCTGAAGCCCGGAATCCCGGTCTACGCCTGCGAGGTCTCCACGGCGGCGCCGCTCGCCGCCTCGCTCGCGGCGGGCGAGCCGCGGACGATCGACTACGTGCCGAGCTTCGTGGACGGGATCGGCGGGAAAGGGGTCTTCCCGGACGTCTGGCCGCTCGTCCGGGAGCTCCTCGCGGGAAGCCTCGTCGTGACGCCCGAGGCGGCCGCCGCGGCACTCCGGCTCCTCGTGGAGCGAAACCACATCGTGGCGGAAGGAGCGGGCGCCGTCCCGGTGGCCGCGGCGCTGGAGGGTCGCGCCGGAAGCGGCAAGGTCGTCTGCGTGGTGTCGGGCGGGAACATCGATCCCAGCAAAGTGGCCGCCATCCTCTCCGGGACGATGCCCTGAGAGAATGGCGGCCGGATCGACGGGCGCGGGAGGAGGAGGCCTCGTGTGCCTCCGCCTCCGGGACCCCCGCCGCCCTTGGTGCTTCACCGGCGGCGGCGAGGCTGCGCCCGATCTATGTGAACGTCCTCCCCGGGAAGGCAGGGGACGACGGACCTCTCAGAACTTGAGCGCGAAACCCGCCGAGAGCGTCCAGAACGACGGGTTGAACTTCTCCGGAATCAACCGCGATTCCTGATCCTGAAGGTGCACGTACCGCCCGCTGAGATCGAGCGCCACGCGCGGGGCGACCGGCACCTTGAGGCCGCCGCCGAGGTGCACGCCGAACTTCTGCACGGTCTGATCCGCGAGGAGCGGGTCCTGGTAGTCGTACGTCGTGTGGTACCAGCCCACGCCCGCGGCCGCGTAGACCACGTTCATCGGCGACAGGAGCAGCGAAGCCGTGATCGGCCACTGCTTCACGTGGATGGCATCGTTGTTCATGTCCTCGGTCCGGTAGCCCGCGCCGATCTCGCTCTGGAGCAGGTTGGGGATGATGTTGCCGCGCAGCGCGAGGCCGAACATCCCCTTCACGTTGTCGCCATCGTGCACCTGGCGCGTCAATCCGTACGACGGCACCAGCTCCGCCGCATGCGAGGGAGACGGGACGACCGAGAGGGCGGCGGCACCGGTGAACAGCGTCATCGAAACAAGGAGCAGGCCGGCGCGCAAAGGCATCGGGCGGTTCCTTCGTAGTTGGCAATTCATCGGATTCTCCTTCGTGGGGCGTTGACCCTATCTCGTCGCTTCCAGTGTGCTCCCACGGATGCGGCGTCCGCCCGGCTCGGTCGGGTCGAGGCAAGGGGGGTGAGACCGTGGGGTCCGGCCGGGCGGCGCCTGCAATGGGCTTCATCAAGGCGCGTGCCACGGTTGTCCCCTCCGGCGCTCATCCGTCGGCAACTCATTTGTGAGTCGCGGGTTGACCGGTTCCTCGGCGGCCCGGGGCGCCGGGGCCCGGTCGCCGTGACACCCCCTCGATTGGAACATCTGGAACGCCGCTGCACCCAGCGGTGCAAGAAGGAAAAAGGCGGCGGCAAGCGCGGACACCGGACAAAAAAACGCCACCGGCGATGTCGGGCGCGACGACCGCGGGGGCGGAAGCCGCACCGTGCGACGGTGCGCCGGTGGCTCAATCGAGCTGCTGTGGCTAGCGTCAGTGCGTGATCGGGATGGTCACTCCTCCGTAGAACGAGGTCTGCGCGTTACTGGTAGCCGAATAGCGCAGCTCCCCGAACAAGCGGCTCCTCCCCATCGGGAAGAGCGCGCCTCCGAAGACGTTCAACCCCAGATCGGTCCCCGGATTCCCGACGTCCGCGGAATAGATGTGCATCGCGGCCCCGGCTCCGAGGTAGGGACTCACCCGCCCGGGCGGGGAGAAGTGGTAGTACAGGTCGAGATTCGGATTCACGTCCGAGAGGCCGTTGTTCGACCAGAAGAGGACGCTCGGCATGATGTGGATGCGGGAGCCCGCCTGCTCGAACTCCAGGTGGCCGCCCCCCGCGAGCGACGCGTCCGCGTCGTCGGAATTGGTCGAGCCGAGTCGCCCTCCGACGCCGGTGAGCCCGAAGGACGACGCGGGCGTCGTCCAGGCGGTGCAGAGCAGCACCGCGAAGCACGCCATGACGATCCCGTGAACTAGCTTCATTACTCCTCCTTCCACTCTCGATGAGTGCGTGGGTTCGGCGGGCTCCGCCAGAGGTCCGGAGAACCGCCGGAGGGACAAGCATCTCAAGGCACGTGCCAGGGAGCGGAGCGAAAGGCGCCGGAGCGGAGTCATGTCTCGGCGCCGAAGTCTCTTACGAAGTCCCCCACGCGGAGGGTCGTACCGCGGCGTACGCGACGGCCCACGCAGGCGCGTGCGCACTCTTTGAAGATTCCGCGCTCGGATGACGAAATGACAAGGAGGTCAGGGCTGCGCGTACACGCGTCCACCAGTCCTTGACACTTCTGGGCTCGAGAGGGGAGCATGCCCCGCGAGAGGAGGCTTGGAGATGCTGCTGCGATCTTGGCTCATCGCCGGGGCGCTCGCTGCCGCGGCCGCCCTGGCCACGGGGTGCGGGTCCCCGGAAGACCGCGCGCCCATCGAGCGCGCGGCGCTCGATGATTGGAAGATCAAGCCCGGGGTCCGCGTCGGCTCGATGAACCGGGCCTCCTCCGAGCTCGACCTGGCGCAGGCCTACGGCTACTCGAACGTCCGCGACTCCATCATCACGCTGGGTGAAGGCGAGCGATCGCGCGGGACTCTCGTCTTCCCGACCGATCCGCAGCGCCGGTTCGAGGTCGTCTGGGGCGACGCCGCCCTGAAGCGCGAGCCGCAGCGGATCGTGCTCCGCGGCGAGCGGTCCCGATGGATGCTGCCTGGCGATATCTCGCTTGGGACGAGGCTTATCGATCTCGAGCGGATGAACGGGCGGCCATTCCGGCTGTCCGGCTTCGGATGGGACTACTCCGGGGCCGTGATCTCGTGGAACGGCGGAGCCCTCGATTCCCTGCTCACCGGCGTGAAGCTCTACCTCGAGCCGCGCATCGAGAACCAGGCGGGACGGGCCTACCACCGCGTCCAGGGCGACAAGCCGTTCGAGTCGACCAATCCCGACCTGCGGAGCCTCGATCCACGCGTCTACCAGATCTTCGTCGATCTCGCGCCCCCTCTTCCAGGGAGGACTCCATGACCGACGCTTCCCGGAAACTCCGACGCTCCTCGAACAAGATGATCGCCGGCGTCTGCAGCGGGATCGCCGAATGGCTCGGGTGGGACGTGACGGTGGTCCGCGTGCTCTACGTCATCCTCACCATCATCAGCTTTGGGTTCGGCGGCCTCGTCGCGTACATCATCCTCTGGATGGTGATGCCCCGCCCCGAGCCCTGACACCATGGGCGTGATCCTTGCTCTCCGTGGGGAACCTTGCCGAGACCCGGCAAGGCAATCACGGAGGTGATTCCATGGCAAACGTGACCGATGTTGTCGACAAGGTGACGAACCGGCCCGAGCGCACCGAGGGCGGTGTGGCGAAGGCCATCGAGAAGCAGACGTCCAAGATGCCGTCCGACTGGTTCCTGGCCGCCGCCGTCGCGGCGATCGGGACGTCGCTGGTGATGCAGGCTTCGGGAAGCCGGCACCGGGCTCTCTTCGTCGGGCAGTGGGTCCCGTCGATCCTGCTCCTCGGCATCTACAACAAGATCGTCAAGGTGGCGGGCTCTGATCGCTTCGACGACGGGACGAACCGGATCGGAGTGGCTTCGGGCGCGCGCTGATCGCGGAGGTCGGATCCGGTACTTCGCTCTGGGCCTTCTGGTCCTGATTTCGGGCTGCGCGACGCTGCGGGAAGCCGTGGCGCTCCGGCGGGTCGAGTTTCGCCTGGACCACATTTCCGACGCCCAGGTGGACCGGATCCGGCTCGACCCGCTTCCCGCCTATGGCGAGTTGACGGCCGCCGAGATCGCGCGACTCGGCATCGACATCGCCTCGAAGCGCGTCCCGTTCCAGGTGACGGCGCACGTCGAGGCGCATAACCCCGAATCGAACCAGGTTGCGGCGCGGCTCATCGCGCTCGCCTGGTCGTATCGCGTCGACGGCCGCGAGGTGCTGGCCGGCAGCCTGGACCAGCCGCTCCATATCGAACCGGGCGCGCGAACCGACGTCCCGATCTTCATCGAGCTGAACCTCTACCGTTTCTTCACGAGTGACGCCCGGGACCTCTTCGAGACCGCGGCCGCGCTCGCCGGCCGCTCGAGCGGCCGGCACGACGTCGACCTCTGGCTCACGCCGCGCGTCGACACGCCGATCGGCCCCATGAACTACCCCGACCCGATCACGATCCGGATCGCGTCGGCTTCCCGCGAGCCCGCGACGACCCGTTAATCCCCGGCAGTCCGCCGTCCCTCTTCCCCGCCGGCTCGGGTCACGAACCGGCTCGTCCGGATCACCCTCGCCTGAAACGGGGTGAGCCGATCGTGCCGGCCCCCGGGCCGATTCGTCATGATGTTCGCGGGATCGCCGTGGTGCGCCCAGAGGTCGGCGAGGTGCCCGATCTCGTGCACGATCGTGGTGGGGTCGGTATGGAGATCGACGAGGATCCAGTCGGCGCCGGGGACCGCGCAGCCGGCGTAGCCGCCGAGACGCTCCACGAAGAAGACCGTGATTCCCGGAGCCGCGGCGCGTGAGGACGCCCAGGCGAAAAAGCGACCCATGAGGGCCCTGAATCCGCAGGACGGGGGCTCGATCCCCGCCGGCAGGGGCGCCGCGCACACGCGCTCCTCGAGCGAGAGCGCGATGCCGTGCTCCCGGAAGAGCGCGTCGGCTCCGCGGAGGAGCATCATGGCGCGGGCCTCGGCGCTTGCCGTTCCCAAGGCGCCGGCTCCGGCCGTGTCGGCGCGGAGGAGGAGCGCTCCGCGGCAGACGATCCGTCCCGGCGGCGCCCCGGCGCCCGCGTACCGGAGAAAGGCGACGAGCCGCAGCAGCGCGTCGAGGGGCCAGACCGCCCAACCGAGCGCGAAGAGAACCCCCTCGACGAGGCGCTCGCGCGCGCCGCCGGGCCTGGCTTCCCGCCGGAGCATGCGAGCGAGAGCTGCGAGGATGGCGTGACGTAACACGTTCGTTACGAATCACCCGTTGCGGGGACGCGGCGGCCGTCGCCTATACTCATCCCTTCGCTGGCTGCGCTTCGACCCGATATCTCCGCATTCTGGAGCAGGAGGCAACACGCCATGGCCAACGTCCGACCCATCCCCGAAGGCTACACCACGGTCACGCCCTCGATCACGCTGCGCGACACCGTGAAGGCGATCGAGTTCTACAAGCGCGCGTTCGGCGCTAAGGACGAGGCAGTCATGAAGGGTCCCGACGGCAAGGTGATGCACGCCGTCGTGAAGATCGGAAACGCCCACGTGATGATGAACGACGAGGTGATGGGATCGCGCTCCGCCGAGACCCAGGGCGGCTCGCCGGTCTCGTTCTATCTCTACTTCGAGAACGTGGACGCCGTCTACGAGCAGGCGGTCGCCGCGGGCGCGAAGGGGGAAATGAAGCCGGTGGACATGTTCTGGGGCGACCGGATGAGCCACGTCATCGACCCGTTCGGCCTCCGGTGGAACATCGCGACCCGCGTCAAGGACGTCTCCCCCGACGAGATGAAGCGGGGGCAGGAAGAGTTCATGAAGGAGATGGCATCGAGGATGGCGTCGCAGCGTTAGTGCATCTTGCGGGCCCATCCGACCCCGCGGTTGGCGGAGAAGGAGAGGCTTTCCGCGCCTCGCCCGTCTCCGTCAACCGCCAAGACTTAGATTCGCTCCGCAGGCCAATGGTACGAGGAGCAGGAGCGCGGCGCCGAGCATCGAGACACGCATCATGACCCCTCCTATCGGATCTGGCGTTGCCGCCCGATCCCGCGGTTGGCGGAAATGGCGACATCGACCGTCCCCTGCCCGTCACCGTCGACCGCGACGATTTCGCCCGCCGGCGTGAGGACCACGGTGCGCCGCGCGGTCACGTGCGGCAGGAACGTCCCGTCGTCGTACGTCCAGTCCAGGGCGACGTTCGCGACATAGACGTCGTGGAACGTGCGATCCCCCACCGCGAAGTCGTCCCGCCGCGCGATCGTCGCCTCGTACACCAGCTCGCTCGTGAAGATCCGGTTGAGCCCCGGCTCGTGGTAGTCGTGGTCGCGGTACGTCTGCGTGAGCGCGAGGTAGTGCTCCAGCGCTCCGCGCGTGGCGGCGTAGGGGATGCGGCGCTCCCTCGTGCCGCGGCACCACCAGAGCGGGACCTTGGCGGTGTCCGAGCCCATCTCGTATCCGCGCGCCACCGAGAGCCCGACGAGGAGCGACCGCGAGGGATAGGCGCACTCGGCGAGGGCGAGGAGATAGGAGGAGGTCGAGTCAGGAGCGCCGCGCACGACCCGCACCGTGTATTCCCCTTCGCTCTCGTGCCGCGGGACCGGAGGCTCGGAGCGCGCCTGGACCGAGTCGACCCAGTACCCCGCGGCCGTTCCCGCATGGCAGGCGCACGGAACGAGAGCGAGGAGCGAAACGGTGAGAACTAGCAGACGCATCGGGGTCTTTCGGTTCGATCCGGCTCGGGGCTCGGGGACCACGTCCAGTCTACGCCCGCCTCCCCGCTGCTGGAAACGACGTACGGTGTGCGGCCTAGATGGGAGGGGCAGCCGCCGGCTCGCTGGCGCGAGCCGGGGCCGATCCTTCGATCTGCGCCTGCACCTGCCGGCGGAACTCGAGCGGCTCGGCGATCCGGTCGAACTGCTCCGGGGTGCCGCCCGTTCCACGCACCGTCACCGTCCCAAAGCCGAGCGTCTTCCCCGTGAGCGACTCGTCCACGACGACGCTCTCGATCTTGGAGAGGAAGATCTCGATCGTCTTCCGGCTGAAGAAGCCGGTCTTGATCAGGACCCGCTTGTTCGTGACCGCGATCTCGGTGGACCGCCGTTTCAGGATTCCGACCAGGAGGAACACGAGCCCCGCGAGGAAGAGGGCAGCGCCGCCAATCACCGCGGCGGTCCCGCCGCCACCGAGGTGGCGTCCGGTCGTGACGAGGGTGCCGAGCAGGAGGACGAGACCGGCGAGCATGGCGGGGACGCCGATGACGGCATGCCAGAAGAGGACCACCCAGTGGAGGTGGGCCCGGTAGAGCACCGTCTCGCCGGCGATGAGGGTTTTCGGGATGTAGCTCACGGGATTGCCTGTCGCCCGGCAGGGTACCCCGCGGAGACGGGCCCGCACAATGGGACTCCTGGAGCACAGACCGGGGCCGTCCGGTCCGCTATTCTTGGGTCTATACTAGGCGGGGTGTACGGCAGGCGGTCCCATCGAGCGAGGATGATCCCATGAATCCCGATGTGGAGCATGCGGCGGGCGGAACCACCCTGACGACGAACGCGCACCTCCTCGAGTGGGTCGCGGAGACGGCCCGCCGGTGCCGCCCCGACTCCATCGAATGGTGCGACGGCTCCGAGGCGGAGAAGCGCCGCCTCCTCGAGCGCGCGGTCTCGCAGGGAATCCTGATCCCGCTCAACCAGAAGAAGCGTCCCGGCTGTTACCTCCATCGCTCCGACCCCAAAGACGTCGCCCGGGTGGAGCACCTCACGTTCATCTGCACCCCGACCAAGGAAGAAGCGGGACCCACGAACAACTGGATGGCGCCGGCCGACGCCTACGCCAAGCTCGCCGCCATGCTCGAGGGCTCGATGCGCGGGCGCACGATGTACGTGGTCCCCTACGTGATGGGCCCGCTCGGCTCCCCCTTCTCCAAGGTCGGGGTCGAGATCACCGACAGCGTCTACGTCGCGCTCTCGATGCGGATCATGACGCGCATGGGAAAGCAGGCGCTCGACCTCCTCGGCGATTCCGACGACTTCAGCCGCGGCGTCCACTCCATGCTCGACATCAACCCGGACCGCCGCTTCATCTGCCACTTCCCCGAGGACAACACGGTCTTGTCGGTCGGGAGCAACTACGGCGGAAACGTCCTGCTCGGAAAGAAGTGCCTGGCGCTCCGGCTCGGCTCCTACCTGGGACGGCGCGAGAACTGGCTGGCCGAGCACATGCTGATCCTCGGCGTCGAAAGCCCCGAGGGGCAGACCACGTACATTGCGGCCGCGTTCCCAAGCGCCTGCGGGAAGACGAATTTCGCGATGCTCATCCCGCCGCGGCGCTTCGCCGGGTGGCGCGTCTGGACCGTGGGGGACGACATCGCCTGGATGCGTGTCGGCGTGGACGGCCGGCTCTGGGCGATCAACCCCGAGGCCGGCTACTTCGGCGTGGCGCCGGGGACGAGCGGGAAGTCGAACCCGACCGCGATGCGGATCGTCGAGCGCGACACCATCTTCACGAACGTCGCGATGACCCAGGACGGGGACGTCTGGTGGGAGGGGCTCACCGACAAGGCGCCCGAGGGGCTCACCGACTGGATGGGCCAGCCGTACGATCCTGCGTCCGGGAAGCCGGCGGCGCACCCGAACAGCCGCTTCTGTTCCCCCGCGACGAACAACCCGTACCTCTCGAAGCGGATCAACGACGCGGAGGGGGTGCCGATCTCGGCGCTCGTCTTCGGCGGCCGGCGCGCGACCACGATCCCGCTCGTGCTCCAGTCCTTCAACTGGATCCACGGCGTCTACATGGGCGCGACCATGGGATCGGAGACCACCGCCGCCGCAACCGGGAAGGTCGGCGTGGTACGCCGCGATCCGATGGCGATGCTCCCCTTCGCCGGGTACAACATGGGGGACTACTTCTGCCACTGGCTCGAAATGCGGGCGCGGATCCCCTATCCGCCGAAGATCTTCATGGTGAACTGGTTCCGCAAGGGACCCGAAGGCCGCCTCGTCTGGCCGGGATACGGCGAGAACATGCGCGTCCTCAAGTGGATCGTCGACCGCGCCCTCGGCACCGTGGGCGGACGCGAGACGCCGGTCGGCTGGGTTCCGCGCGAGGGGGACCTCGACCTCTCGGGCCTCTCCATCGCGAGCGAGGATTTCCACGAGGCCACGGCGGTGCGCCCCGAGGAGTGGCGTGACGAGATCCGCTCCCAGGGCGAGTTCTTCCGCACGCTCGATCCCTATATGCCGAAGGCGCTCGAGCTCCAGCGCGAGCTGCTCGCCGAGTCGGTGGAGTTGGGGACGGCGGACGGGACCCGCGCGAGCCGGACGTAGGCCCATCTCCAGGCACAGCTAGGGGCGCGCCTCGGCGCGCCCCTTTTCGTTTCCGCTCCGCGGTTTCCCGGCACGTGACATGCATTCTGCGGCGTTGGTCTCAAACCCCACGGAGGGAGCAATGGCAAGAATTGCATTCATCGTCGCCGATATGTTCGAAGACTCCGAGTTCCGCGTCCCCTACGACCGGCTGCGCCAGGCCGGACACCAGATCACGATCATCGGCTCGGAATCGGGAAAGCCGATCAGCGGGAAGCAGCACAAGGAGACCGTCACCGCCGAGCGCGGGATCGGAGAAGTCTCCGCGGACGAATTCGACGCGATCGTCATTCCGGGCGGCTACTCGCCCGACAAGCTCCGCATGGACCGCCGGATGGTCGACTTCGTGCGCGCTTTCTACAATGCTGGGAAGCCGACCGCGGCGGTCTGCCACGCGCCCTGGATGCTCGCCGAGGCGGATATCGCCCGCGGAAAGACCGTGACGTCGTGGCCATCCATCCGTACCGATCTCGTCAACGCGGGCGCCCGCTGGGTCGACCGCGCGGTGGTCGAGGACGGGAACATCATCACCTCCCGGAATCCGGGCGACCTGCCCGCTTTCTCCGACGCCATCCTCCGCCAGCTCGAGCGGGCGCACGCTGACGTCGGCGGCCAGGCCAAGCACTGAAGGAGCACGTCATGCCCGACAAGAAAACGACACGCAAGGCCCAGAGAGATCTGAGGCAGGGAAAGAAGCCGTCCACCGCCGCGGGCGAGTTCGTCCGCGAGGAGGTGCACCACATCCGCGAAGGGAAGCACGGCGCGCGCTCCACCAAGCAGGCGATCGCGATCGGCCTCTCCAAGGCCCGCCGCGCGGGCGTCCCGCTGAAGCCGCCCCGCAAGGGACAGGCGAGCGAGCGGACCCGGCAATCGGCCGAGCGGGAGTACGAGGAGGGACAGGGCAGGCGGAAGCCGCGCGCCCCCTCACCTCGCCGCTCCCAGGCGACGCGAAGCGCCCTGAAGCGGGAGCCGCACCGGGCCGCCTCGCGCCGGTCGCTGTCGACCCAGGCGCGCCGGGCGGCGGCGCGGCGCCACCACGTGACCCGGAGCCGCGGCTGACACCGGACGGGCGACTTGCATGTACTACTTACCCGTCCTAGCGTTCATGGATGGGCAGGGTAGAACGGCCGGGCTGTGCCCCGGCAAGGAGAGCTTCCATGCAGAACGTTCGTGAGGGAAAGCGCCTGGCGCGCGGGCTGGCCGTCGCCTTGTTGATCCTGGCGACGGCGCTGATCGCGTATCCGGGCTCGGCCTCGGCCAACAACGGCCGCGGGCACGCCTGGGGCCGCCACCGCGTCTCCGGCTACGCGTCGGTCCGCTACGCGCCGCGGTACCGCTATACGTATGGGTACCGCTCGTATGGGTACCACTCATATGGGTACCGGCCGTATCGGTACGGGTACGTCTCGTACTACCGGCCGTACCGGTACTACTCGTTCCGGCCGCGGTATCGCGTCGTCGTCGCGGATCCTTACTGCTACGACGATGACGACGACTACGCTCGTCCGGTCGTGGTGTACCGGCATCGCCCGCGCGTCGGCGTGAGCCTGATGTTCAGCAGCGGGCCGGGCTTCTACTACGGCGGCTACGGCGACCCGTACTGCGACTGGTGAGCCGGCGGGAACTCGCGTCCCGCGAAGCGCGCGAGGAGCGCGGGGAGCACGAGCAGGAGCAGCGCCGCGGAGAGACAGAAACCGCCGACCACGGCAACCGCGAGCGGCTCCAGCAGGGCGCTCCCCGCGCCGATCCCCAGGGCGAGCGGTGCGAGCGCCGCGATTCCGGCGAGCGTCGTCATCAGCACGGGACGCGCACGCCGGCGCGCGGCGGCGCGCGCGGCATCCGTCCGCGTGAGCCCCTCCCGTAGCCCCGCCTGGAACGCCGCCACGAGGAAGTAGGCGTTCTCCGCGACGATCCCCACCATCATGATCACCCCCACGAAACTCGAGATGTTGAACGTGGCGCCGCTCACGTGGAGCGCCGTAAAGACCCCGGCGAGGGAGGCGGCCACGACGAGGAGCACGGCGAGGACTTCCGGCCAGTCGCGGAAGGAGAGGAGGAGGATGAGCGCGACGAGCGCCGCCGCCACGATCGCCACCCCCGTGAGCCCGCGGAAGGACGACTGCTGCTCGGCCCATAGCCCCGCGTACTGAACCGAGGCGTCGCGCGGGAGCACGACCTCCCGGCGCACGCGGCGCTGGATCTCCCCCATCGCCGAGCCGAGATCGCGGCCGGAGAGCCGCGCCGTCACGGGCACCATCGTGCGCAGGTTGTCGTGGGCGATCTCGGTCTCGCCGGGATTGGTCTTGATGGCGGCGATGTCGCCGAGGCGCGCGCGACGGCCGGCCCCCACCAGGACCGGCGCGGCGCCGAGGACCTCGGCGCCGCCGAGCCCCGTGGGCCGCGGCAGCACCGCGCGGATCGGCCACGCGCGCGCCCCGCGCACGATCTCCCCCGCGTCCACGCCCGAGACGAGCGGCGCCACGGCGCCCGCGAGGTCTTCCGCCGTGGCCCCGGCGTGCGACGCCACGAGCGTCGGGGCGATGGTGAGCGTGGGCCCGCTCACGACCACCCCGCTCTTCACGTCCACCACCCCGCGCACCCGAGGCAGCACCGCGGCCACTTCTTCGGCCTTCGACTCGGCCACCTCGTGGTCCTCGTCGAAGATCCGGACCTCGATCGGCTGCGGGTTGGTCGTGAGGTCCCCGATCACGTCCTCGACGAGCTGGCCGAATTCCACCTCGAGCCCCGGCTGCGTCGCCTCGATCCGCCGGCGCAGGTCGTCGGCAATGTCGTCGGCGCTCCGCCGATGTCCCGACCGGAGCCGCAACACGTAGTCGCCGGTGTTGGGCTCGGTGATGAAAAAGCCGAGCTGGTCGCCGGTCCGCCGCGACCAGGCCGCGATCTCCGGCACGTGGTCGATCTGGTCTTCCACGCGCTGGAGCATGCGGTCGGTCTCGGTGAGGGACGTGCCGGGCGGCGAGACGTAATCCATGATGAGCGACCCCTCGTCCATCTCGGGGAGGAATCCCGTTCCGAGCGTCATGTAGAGCGGCACGGCAAGCGCGACGAGCACGGCCGCGGCGAGGAGGGCCATGCGGTGCCGGCCGATTGAGCCGTCAAGGAGCGCGCGGAGACGCCCGGCCACCCGGCCCTCGCGGCGGTGCGGCTCCGGACGGAACGGGCTCACGAGCGGCACGAGCGTGACGCAGAGGAGGAGCGAGCTCCCGAGCATCAGCACCATGGCGAGCGCGAGGACCCGGAAGAAGGCGCCCGTGACGCCGCCGAGGAAGATGAAGGGAAGGAAGATCGCGAGCGAGCAGAAGCTCGAGCCGGCAAGCGTCGGAAAGATCTCGCTCATCGCGGCGGATCGTTCGAGACCGGCGGAGCCGGCGCTCTCCGCCGCGGCTCCCCCCTCCGAGCGCTTCGATGCGCGCGTGGCGAGGTGCTCCACGACCACAATGCCGTCGTCCAGGACGAGGCCGACCGCGGCGGCGATCCCTCCGAGCGTCATCATGTTCAGCGACTGTCGCGCGAGCGCGAGGCCGACCAGCGTGAGCGCGATGCTGAAGAGGAGCACCGCCGCGCCGGCGAGCCCGAGGCGGAGGCTCCGGAGGAAGGCCACCACCACGATGAAGGCGAGGATCGCGCCGACGAGGAGGCTGTCGCGCACGCTCGACGCCGACGCGCGGACGAGGTCGGACTGGTCGTAGAAGGTCTCGACCGTGATCCCCGGCGGGAGCGCGCGCGCGTGCTCCGCGAGCCAGCGGTGCGCGGCGTCGGAGAGGGTGATCGCGCTCGCCGCGGGCTGCCGCAGCAGGTTCACGAGCACGGCTTCCCGCCCCCGCGCCCGATAGCGCGTGAACTCCGGCGCCTCCTCGAGCGTGACCTTGCCGAGCTGCCCCAGGGGCACCGTCGCTCCCGATGCGAGCGGGATCGGAAGCGCCGCGAGCGAGGCGAGGTCCGAGGGACGTCCATCGACCAGGCCCAGATAGAGCTGACGGTTCGATTCGAGGAGTCCCACCGGCTCGAGGGTCGAGGCCTTCTTGATCTCGTCGACCACCCCGCTCGCCGTGAGCCCGCGCGCCTCGAGCGCGAGCGGATCGAGCGTCACGCGTGCCTCGAGGCGATGCCCGCCCTGGAGCACCACCTCAGCCACGCCCGGGAGGCGCGAGAGCTCCGGCTTGAGGACGAGGTCGGCGAAGTCGCGCAGCCGAGGCAGGGAAACGCGGTCGGACGTGAGCGAGAAGCCGAGCACCGGAAAGAGCGTTGGATTCATGAGCCGCGCGTCCAGCGTCGTCCCTGCCGGGAGCTCGGCGCGCGTGGCATCCATCTGCGCCTGCACGCGCTGGAGCGTGAGGTTCATGTCCGAGTTCCAGCGGCAGTCGAGGTTGATCTCGGTCGACCCGCGGCTCGTGGTGGAGCGGATCTCGACCACGCCGGGAACGCGCCGCAGCGACTGCTCGAGCGGTCGCGTGACCGCGCGGAGCATCGCGTCGCTCGGAAGCTCGCCGCTGTCGGCCACGATCTTGATCCTGGGGAACGTGACCTCCGGGAGAATCGAGGTCGGCAGGTTGCGGGCCGCCAGCACCGAGACGACGAGGAGCGAGGCGAGGAGGAGCGTGACCGCCCGGCGCTGCCGCCGGACGGCTTCGAACAACCCGGTCACTTCGTGATCTCGACGCGCGCGCTGTCGGGAAGACCGCGGAGGCCGCTGACCAGCACGGGGGTGCCCTGCGGGATCGCCGGCGCGAGCAGCTCACGCCAGCCGTCGGATTCGACGCCGAGCTTCACGGGCGTCCAGATGGCGACCCCGCCCGAGACGCGCGCGATCCGGATCTCCCCGGTGAGATCGTCCTGGACGAGCGCCGAGTCGGGCACGGCCGGAGCGCGACGCGGCGGGCCGACCTCGATGACGGCGGTCCCGAGCCGGTCGAGGACGCCGCTCGGAACGCGCGACGGCGAGAGCCAGACGAGAAGGTTCTGATCCGACTCGCCCGCCTGCGGGAGGAGGCGTTGCACCGTCGCGGGGACGAGCTCGCCGCCCGTCATCCGGATCGTCGCCCGCTGCCCCGGAGCGAGCTGCGCGGCATCGGTGCGCGCCACGTGCGCCTCGAACACGAACGAGCCGTGGGGGACAATGGTGAGAAGCGGCGCGTTCTCGACGACCTGCGCGCCGGGCTCGACGCTCCTCCGGAGCACGATCCCGTCGGCGGAGGCGATGATCGGCACGCGCACGAGCCCGTGCTCCGCCAGCGCGAGGGCGCGCCGCGCCTCGGCTCGCTCGGAGGACCCGGACGCCTGACGGTCCAGGATCTCCGCGCCCCGGAGCGCCGCGCTCGACTCCTGCGTGATCACCGTGCCGATCGTCTCCCCTTTCGTGACGCGGTCGCCCGGGTGGGCCCGGAGCGTCTCCACGTGGGCGGCGAAGGACTCGATCACGACGATCGAGTCGGCCGCGCGCCACTGTCCGCTCGCCGTGACCCGCGGCTGGAGCGGCCGCAGTTCCACGCGCGCGGCGCGCACCGGGACGCGGGCTTCGCTCTCGGTATCGGTTTCGGCGTGCCGGGAGCAGGAGGCGAGGGAGAGCGTTAGGGACAGGGGGAGAATCGCGGAAAGCCATCGCCCCGGGGTCCCGCCCAGGAACGCCGTCGGGCGCCACGAAGGAACAGAACGGTCTCGTTTCACTTGCGATCCTCCACGCGCAGCTGGGCGAGACGGCTGTCGCGACGCGCCTCGGCGAGCCGCTCGCGCGCCTCCTCCGTGACCCGCCGCGCATCGAGGAGATCGAGAAGCGTCGTCGCGCCGGCGGCGTAAAGGCTCTTCACCCGAAGGAGCGCGTCCTCGGCCCGCACGCGCGAACGCTCCGCGTTCGTCAACCTCCGGTACGCGAATCGCCATTGCGAGAGCAGGTCGAGCGCGATGCGGACCTGGTTTCCACGCTCGGCGGCCACGCGGGCTCGGGCGGCGCGCACCGCCTCGCTCTTCGCAAGCGCCTGCCGGGCCGCCGACCTGTCGAGCACCGGCAGCCGGAAATGAAACGCCACCGAGGCGCCCAGGTCCCGGCGGAGGCGGTCCCCGAACGTGGCGTCCGGATCCTGCTCGCGGAGGTCGGGTGGAACGGCGCGGGTGAGGTCGGCCCCCGCGAGCCCCGCGTCGGCGTCGAGGTCGAGGGTGGCGGCGTTCCGGAGCCTCGCCTCCCGGAGATCGAGGTCGCCGCGCGCCGCCGTGACCTCGGCAAGGCTCACCTCGGGCGCGTGCTCCGCGCTCGCGATGACGCGCAGCGAGTCCTCCTCGTCAGGCGGCCGATCGGCTCCAGGCGGAGGGGGAACGATGCGCACGTGCGACAAAGGATCGCGGCCGATCAGCACGAGCAGCTCCAGCTCGTCCGTGCGGCGCTCTTGGAGGGTGCTCTCGAGGGTGCCGTAGGCGGCGTCCCGCTCGAGCCCGATCCGGGTCGAATCGGCCACAGTCCGCCCGCCGCTCGCGACGGTTCGGCGGACCAGCGAGCCGAGGCTGATCGTCCATTCGAGCGAATTCTCCTGGGCCTCCGCGATCTCCTGGAGCCGGAGGAGCTCCGCCGCGAGCTCGCCGGCGCGAAGCCCGACGTCCCGCGCGGTCTGCGCCGACTGCCACCGCGTGTTCAGCAGGTCGAGCCCGCTCCGGCGCCGCGCGAGCGACCGCTTGCCGGCGTCGGCAAGGGGCCAGGTAAAGCCGAGCTTGAGGTCGTAGCTCCCGAGATCGGTGACGGTCGGATCGTAGAAGCCCTTCGGCGCGACCAAGGCGTCGGAGGTGACGGCCCAGTCGGGGCCGCGCTCCCTGGCGGTCGCCGTCGACTCGTAGGCAGCCGCCGTCAGGTCCATCCGCGCGGCGAGGAGCGCCGGCGCATGCTGCCGCGCCATCGCGACGCACTGCTCGATCGTGAGCGAGTCCGAGCCGGGGGGTGTCGCGACTCCCGGAGATTGGGCGCTGGCCGGCGCCGCGGCGAGAAGGGCGGCCGCAGCGGTAACGACCGCCGAAACGAAGAGGGCGGCCGCCGAGAGGAAGACCGGCCAGGTCGGATCGCTCGCCGTCGGGGTTCCAGCCGTCCGGTCCATCCCAAGAGCTTAGGGAAGGGTCGGGACCGGGTACAATCCTTCGATGCCCGGATCCGCTCTTCTCGCGCCATGCCGCCTCGTCGCCTTCGATCTCGACGGGGTGCTCGTCGACTCCTTCGAATGCTGGTGGAAGCTTCTGAACGCCACCCGCTTATCACGCGGGCGGGCGCCTCTCACGCGCGAAGAGTATTCCCTATGCTGGGGGCAGGACGTCGAGGCCGACCGGCGCAGCTTCTTTCCCGACTGGAGCGTCGAGGGACTGACCGCGCACTACAACCGCGAGTTCCTCCAGTACGCGGAATGGGTCCGCCCGATGGAGGGCGCGCGCGAGACGCTGGAGCGGCTGCGTCGTTCCGGCAAGCGGATCGCCGTCGCGAGCAATTCCCCGATGGAGATGGTCGAGCGGGTCCTCGAGCTCGCGTCGCTGCGTCCGCTCGTCGACTGGGCGGCCGGCGCCGACCTCGTCGCGAACGGAAAGCCGGAACCCGACATCATCGAGCACGTGCTGCACGAATCGGGGTTCCGGCCCGAGGAAGCCTGCTTCGTGGGCGATTCCGAGTACGACGCCGCCGCGGCGCGCGCGGCGGGCGTGCGGTTCATCGGGTATCGGCGGGAGGGAGACGCAAGAGTCGAATCGCTACTCGAGCTGGTCGCGGCCTGACAGCCTCGGTGTCTCGGGTGTGCGCGGCGGGGTGAGCCAGCTCTCGATCCAGGCGACCTTGTCGCGATACTGCTGCTCGGTGGGCGGTTGTGCGCTCATCACCGGATGCGGCTCGGCGAAGAAGTCTCCATCGGCCCGGATCGCCTGGCGGCCGCCCGTCTCGAGGTAACAGAACCCTCGTCCCGCGAATGGCGCCGATTCGTCGCGGCCGGCGAGACGTGCCGCGATGCGCGCCGCGACGACCTCGCCCTCGCCGGCCGCGAAGATTCCCGCCTTGGGCATGGCGAGCGGCGGCGCGGCGGGGTCGTAGCGCCCCGGAAGCGCCACGCCGGTCGAGTCGCCGACGGCGTAGACGTTCGTCACGCCGGACGCCTTCAGCTCCAGCGTGAGCGGGTCCACACGCACCCAACCGCCGGGTTCCGCAAGTCCTGCGTCGATGAGGACACGCGGCGGACGATGTGGCGGCACGGCAAGGAGCAGGTCGTAGCCGGTTTCGGCGCCGTCTTCGAAATGGATCGTGTGCGCGGCCGGCTCGACCGAGACCGCCTTCTTCCCTCCGTGGAAGCCGATGCCGCGCGACTCCAGCTCGCCGACGATCATCCGCCCCATCTCGGGACCCGCCGTGCCCATCGGCGACTTCTCCACCGTCCAGACGTCGAACGTCACGGCGTCGCGCGTTCCACGGTGCACGAAGAGGGCGTGCAGGAGGAACGCGGCTTCGTACGGCGCGGGGGGGCAGGCGAAGGGAATCCGAGGGACGAGGAGGACGAGGCGCCCGCTGCGGAACGTCTCGAGAGCCGCGCGCATGCGCGCCGCGCCGTCGAGGGTGTAGAACGTGTGCGCCGCCGCGTCGAGACCCGGCACGGCGGCCATGTCGAGCTCGGCGCCGAGCGCGATCACGAGATGGTCGGCGACGTGGGCGCCGCGGTCGGTATCGACGCGACGGGTCACGGGATCGAGGCGGCGCACCTCCTCGCGCAGTAACTCGACACCGTCGGGCACGAGCGCCGCGCGCGTCTTCATGACCTCGTCGGCGCGCCGATCCCCGAGCATCACCCAGGTCTTGGCGGCGCCCACCACGAAGACGGGCGAGCGGTCGATCAGAAGGATGCGGTGGTCCCTGCCCGTGGCCGCGCGCAGCGCGCGGGCGCAGGCGAGGCCTCCGAAACCTCCGCCCAGGATGACCGTGGTGCTCACAGACGCCATCTTACTCCCTTCCTTTTCCGCACCGAAGGGGGGATAGTGGAGGCGGCTATGCTCCCGCACCGCGTGCTTTCGCATCGCGCCGGAGCGCTCATCCCCCACGCGTTCTTCGCGCTGTACCTCTGGGCCGCCGCCGCTCCCACGCAGGGCGCAACCCTGGAGGGGTACGTCCGTGATTCGGGCAGCCGGATGCCGATTCCGGGGGCAGGTGTATCGGTAAGCCGCTTGGTTCTGCCCGATTCGGCCGCCTCCCGAGAGCTCCTCACCCTCACCAACGACGAGGGCCGCTACTCCTTCTCCCATCTCCTCCCCGGGCGCTATCAGTTGCGGGTCCGATCCATCGGGTATCGCACCGCGGTGGACACCGTGGCCGTCGACGTGGGGACGGTGCGCCACGACGTCCTCCTCGAGGCAACTCCGATCCAAATCCAGCCCCTCGATGTCACCGGCGAGCGGATGCTCCGGGAGTCGCGCGGCTCTCCCAGCTACGTCGCGCTGCCGGCGCGCGAGCTGAAGCGGCTCCCCGGCGTCGGCGAACAGGACTTGATCCGGAGCCTCCAGCTGCTGCCCGGCGTGCAGGCGGCTTCCGACTTCAGCAGCGGGCTCTACATCCGGGGCGGCGGCCCCGACCAGACCTTGATCCTTCTCGACCAGACGCCGCTCTACAACCCGACCCACGCCTTCGGGTTCTTCTCGACATTCAACCCGGGGGCGATTCAGGACGTCGCGCTCTACAAGGGCGCCTATCCGTCGCAGTACGGCGGGCGGCTCGGCTCGGTCCTGGATGTGGAGAACCGCGACGGGAGCCGCGACGCCATCCATGGTGAGGGTGGCGTGAGCGTGATCGCGGGACGCCTCACCGCCGAAGGGCCGATCCGGGACGGCTCCTGGATCGTCTCGGCGCGGCGCACGTATCTCGAGCCGATCCTGAACGCCGTGCGCAACGACACGACCGAGATCCCGTCGTACTTCTTCTACGACCTGAACGCGCGCGTCCATCGGACCTTCGGCTCCCGGAACGATCTCACGCTCTCGGGCTACCGCGGACGCGACAATCTCCATCTCGACCTCGACCAGGGGACGTTCGTCGACATCCGATGGGGTAACGTCGCCGGAACGGCGCGATGGACGCACGCACTGGGTGATGGCGCGTTCGCGAACGTCTACGCCACCGCCACCGAGTACCGCAGCGACACGAACGTGAAGGTCTTCAGCACCCCGCTCGCGTTCGCGAACCGGCTCCTCGATGTGGGCGCTCGCGGCGACGTGACCTTCCGGCCGGCACCGGCGCACACCGTGAGCTCCGGCGCGGCGTTCTCGACCTATCGCTTCCAGCTGATCCAGGCGTTCAATGGCCAGGCCGAGCCCGGGTTTGACGAGCGCCCCTCCGGGGCCGTGGCCTACATCGAGGACCAGTGGAGCCCGTCGGTCCTCTGGATCATCCGGCCCGGGCTGCGCACCGAGTGGTTCGGGCACAGTGGCCTCGGGGTGGAGCCGCGCTTCTCGGCGAGCCGCGTGCTGACACCGACCGTGCGGGTGAAGCTCGGGGGCGGCGGCTACACCCAGCACCTCCAGCTCGTATCGACGGAGGCTTTCAGCGGCACCGACTTCTGGGTCCCGACCGACGCGTCGGCGAAGCCGGGTCGTTCGTGGCAGGGCGTCGCCGGAGCCGAATGGGAGCCGTCCGAGTCGTACCTGCTCTCGATCGAGAGCTACTACACATTTCTCCGCAATCTCGTGCAGCTCGACAGTCGGCGCCCCGGAGATTCGCAGGGGACGACGACCGAGGACCTCTTCTACACGGGCGGGCGCGGCTGGGCGAGCGGTCTCGAGCTGTTCGCGCACCGCAGACGCGGTGCGCTCACGGGCTGGATCGGCTACACGCTCGGATGGAGCCGCCGTCAGTGGGCCGAGCTGAACGGCGGCGCCGAGTTCCCGCCGAAATACGACCGCCGGAACGACCTCAAGGTGGTCGCGCAATGGAACCGGAGCCGATGGAGCTTCGGCGCCGACTTCGTCTACTCGACCGGGCAGGCGTACACGCCGGTCGTCGCGAAGTACGGCCTGGCCGATCCGGCCACCGGCGACGTGAACGTGATTCTGCTGCCCGGAGCGCGGAACAGCGCACGGCTGCTTCCCTATCACCGGCTCGACTTGAGTGCCACGCTTCACGGGCACCTCTTCGGCGCCCGGGTCGACTATTACGCGCAGATCTTCAACGTTTATGACCGGAAGAACGAATGGTTCATCCAGTACGACGTCAACAACACCGTGACGGAGCCGAAGATCGTGCATCAGCTGCCGCTCATCCCCACGATCGGGATCAATTTCGACCTATGAGACGCGGGATCGTTCTTGCGTCATTCGTTCTGACCTCGCTCTGCAGTTGCTCGGAAGCGCGCGATCCGAACTCTCTTCTCGGGCCGGATCGCAGCGAGACGATCGTGGTCGACGCGAGGCTGGTCGTGGGTCAGGGCTTTCCCGGGATCGCTCTGACGACCACCATGTCCACGAACGAGCCGTACAACCGCGAGCAGGCTCGCATTCACGGGGCCACGATGATCCTGACGATGGGAGACCGGGATACCGTCTGGTATCAAGACGGAGGCATTGGCTATACCTACGGCGCCGTCGGCGGCACCGTCCCCAATCGGGTCGAGCCGCGTACGACGTACGTTCTCCACGTCCGAACCATCGACGGCCGAGTCGTAACAGCCCAGACCACGACTCCGGACACGTTTCACGTTCACGAATGGCTGCTGATGGACGGAACGACATTCGAAGTGAGGCGGCGGCTCGCCGCACCGGAGTACCCTGATCTATTCCGGCCACTTCCCGACGGCGCTGCCAAGTTCGACAGCGTCTTCTACGCGCCATCCAACCAGCTCATCTATCAGGACGGCCTCGTCGAGGCTCGCTTCGACCGCGGAAACGCGCTCGCGTTCCAGATGGCGCTGTACAACCTGGAAAGTAACTCCCCTCTGCTGGTCAACGCCGATTTCGTGAGTGAGGCGGACCTCGCCAAGCTCGAACGCCAAAGCTCTTCCCCGCCGCTGGACGCTCCGGATGGCTACACGCGGCTCCCCTGGGCGGCGGTCTGGTACCAGGGGCTGCATGTCTTCGCCGTCTACTCCCTCGACCGCAACTGGTACGACCTCGCCCGCTCCGTCCGGTTCTACGCCCCTCAGGGCTTGGGATTCGGGACGAATGCCGGGGACGATTTCGAGAAGCCCATCTTCCACGTTCAGGGGGGTATCGGGTTGTTCGGCTCGGCCGCTGTGGACTGGACCGGGTTCACTGTGTGGCCGCCGGGAGGACAACCGCAGGCGCGGAGCACGCCCTCGGCCGCGCGGGCCCGATACCCGGGCCGCTGACTCCATCTCACCGCATGGTCCCATGGTCCCATGGGCCCCTCGACCACAGGCGAACGCGTTGGCACTGTTCCTGCCTTGTAGGGCATTTACGATTCCCGCATCATGCTCTGGACCGTGGAAATACGACGCGTTCGCGCTATGTGAACGACGCCGCGACGCTGACGACTGACAACCTGGCCGATCCGGACGTGATCCGTCAGGAGGGAGCGCTATGACGACCCAGCTCAAAGACGCGAAAAGCCCCGATACCGCCACCCTTTCCCTGAACGGGTCTTCGACGACCCTCCCGGTCATCCGGGGGACCGAGAACGAGACCGCGGTCGACATCGAGAAGCTCCGCTCGAGCACCGGCCTCATCACCCTCGACCCGGGCTACGGCAACACCGGCTCGTGCAAGAGCGCGATCACGTTCATCGACGGCGAGAAAGGGATTCTCCGCTACCGCGGCTATCCCATCGAAGAGCTGGCCGCGAGGAGCACGTTCCTCGAGGTGGCCTACCTCCTCATCCACGGCGAGCTCCCCACGCGAGCCGACCTCGAGGGGTTCACGCACGAGGTCACGCAGCACACGATGCTGCACCAGGACTTCGGACGCTTCTTCGACGCGCTGCCGAAGGACGCGCACCCGATGCCGGTCTGCGCCGCCGCGGTCGGCGCGCTCGCGACCTACTACCAGAAGCCCGAGAGCGAAATCCAGATCCACGACACGATCATCCGCCTGATCGGCAAGATGCCGACGATCGCGGCCTACTCCTACAAGCACTCGATCGGGCAGCCGTTCATCTACCCGATGAACAAGCTCGATTACGCCTCGAACTTCCTCCGGATGATGTTCGCGGTGCCGTGCGAGGACTACGACGTCGATCCGACGATCGCGAAGGTGCTGGACCTCCTCCTCATCCTCCACGCCGACCACGAGCAGAACTGCTCGACCAGCACGGTCCGGATGGTCGGGAGCTCGATGGCGAATCTCTACGCGAGCATCGCGGCCGGGATCAGCGCGCTCTGGGGTCCGCTCCACGGCGGCGCGAACCAGCAGGTGATCGAGATGCTGGAGCAGATCGCCGAGCAGGAAGGGAGCGCCGACAAGTTCATCGCGAAGGCGAAGGACAAGAACGACACCACGCGGCTCATGGGCTTCGGGCACCGCGTCTACAAGAGCTACGACCCGCGTGCCGCGATCTTGAAGAAGGCGTGCGCCGACGTGTTGAAGCGGGTGGGACGCTCGAGCCAGCTGCTCGACATCGCGATGAGGCTCGAGGAGGTCGCGCTCCACGACGACTACTTCGTGAGCCGGAAGCTCTACCCGAACGTCGACTTCTACTCGGGCGTGATCTACCAGGCGCTCGGGATCCCGGTGAACATGTTCACCGTGATGTTCACGCTCGGACGGCTCCCCGGCTGGATCGCGCAGTGGCTCGAGATGCGGCGCGACAAGGATTTCCGGATCTCCCGTCCGCGCCAGGTCTACGTCGGATCGCCGAAGCGGATGTACGTTCCCCTCGCCGACCGCGGCTAGCCCGAGCGAAGAAGACTCCAGATCACGGGCCTCGGCGCTCCGCCGGGGCCCGATTCATTTTCGGCGTCCGGCACCTTTAATGCGCTTCTGGAGCTACGTCGTCCATCAGTCGAAATGGCCGGGTCGCGCCAGCGCGCGTTCACATCGTCAGATAGCGCCGCCGGCCCATCGCGGCATCCCTGACAACCTGACAGGGGAGTGACACCCCCGTCAGGAGGAGATCGAAATGGCACCATTGGTCGAAGACGTGAAGCATTCGAAAACCGCCACGTTATCGCTCGAAGGCACCCTCGCGACGCTTCCCGTGATTCGCGGGACGGAGGGCGAGACCGCCATCGACATCGAGGAGCTGCGCGCGGCCACCGGCCTCATCACCCTCGATCCCGGGTTCGCGAACACCGGCTCGTGCAAGAGCGGGATCACCTTCATCGACGGCGAGAAGGGGATCCTCCGCTATCGCGGCTATCCGATCGAGGAGCTCGCGACGAAGAGCACGTTCCTCGAAGTGGCCTGGCTCTTGATCCACGGCGAGCTGCCGAATCGCACCGATCTCGAGGCGTTCACCGCCGAGATCACGCGCCACACGATGCTCCACCAGGATTTCGAGCGCTTCTTCGGCGCGCTGCCGAAGGACGCCCATCCGATGCCGGTCTGCGCGGCCGCGGTCGGCGCGCTCGCCACGTTCTACCAGGAGCCGGAGAGCGAGGCGCAGATCCACGACACCATCATCCGGCTGATCGGCAAGATGCCGACGATCGCGGCCTACTCGTACAAGCACTCGATCGGCCAGCCGTTCATCTATCCGAACAACAAGCTCGACTACGCGTCGAACTTCCTCCGCATGATGTTCGCGGTGCCGTGCGAGGAGTACGCGGTCGATCCGGTGCTCGCCAAGGCCCTCGACCTGGTGCTCATCCTCCACGCCGACCACGAGCAGAACTGCTCGACCAGCACGGTGCGCGTCGTGGGGAGCTCGAAAGCGAACCTCTACGCCAGCATCGCGGCCGGCATCAGCGCGCTCTGGGGCCCGCTCCACGGCGGCGCGAACCAGCAGGTCATCGAGATGCTGGAGCGGATCGAGGCGGAGGAAGGGAGCGCGGACAAGTTCCTCGCGAAGGCGAAGGACAAGAACGACACGACGCGGCTCATGGGCTTCGGCCA
>JBLMWD010000127.1:0-21124 GCA_050257045.1 Bacteroidota bacterium
TGACCTTGGCGAACCTGACCGTCGGGCCGCACTTCCTCTTCGTGCGCGCGGTGGACGACGGCGGGCTCGTGACGAACATGAAGATCCCGCTTCGGATCGTGCATCCGGCGTTCAAGGATCCCCCGGCCGGGAAACCGGTCGTCCTCTACGTCGACGACTTCGCGCCCCCGCCGGGCGACTGGGCGAGCGCGCAGTCCGGAGGCGGGACCGTCGATTTTCCCAAGGACTGGGCGCCCTGGTTCGGGGACGCGACACGCCCCGAGGGATCCCAGGAGGACCAGTGGTGGGAGCAGAAGATCCTGCAGCCCCTCTCGCAGGAGTTCGGGGTCGACGTCCAGCTCGACGACCAGCACGACACCGTATACCGCGGCTTCACGGTCTACGGCGACAAGCGGTACGTCTTCAATCCGCTCGAGCTCTCTCAGTACCGGACGATCATCTGGTACACGGACTTCAACACCGACTCCTCGCCGACGGCGCTCTGGAGCACGCTGGTGGGCGGGACGTACAGCGAGCTGGCAGGGTATCTCCGCGCCGGCGGGACGCTCATCCTGACCGGGTTCCGGATCGCATCGGCGACCGTCAAGCCGACCACGACGATGTCATCGAATTATCCCCAGGGCCTCTGCGCCATGAATCAGGGGGATCCGGCCTACAGGACCTCGTATTTCCCGCGCACGTTCGTGGGAGTCGATGCCGCACGGGCCAACGACGTGGCCACGCGCCTGCTGGGCGCGAGGGACTTCGTCGCGGCGAACGTGACGTCGGAAGGCGTCTCCCTCGGGTTCGTCACCGCCGAGGTCGACACGGGCGCGCCGCCCGCGAAGTGGTACTCCCTCGCGTTCCCGGGCAACAATGCGGAAGAGAAGCTCGCGCCGGGGCTCCCGAAGATCGAGGGGTGGAGGATGCAGGAGGGGCTGCTCCCGACCGGCAGTGGTCTTAGCTTCGCCTGCCTGCCGGTGGGAGGGAGCATCCAGATTCGCAAGGAATCGGGCGGCCCGATCGCGCAGCCCGTGTTCACCTACCACGGCGTGCCCATGGGGATCGCGATGGACGGAGGGCCCTCGCCTCGCGAGGGCCTGGTCGTGGGAATCGCCACGCAGGCGCACGATCTCGGCGTGCGGGATCCGAGCACCAGCCTCACCGATCCCATCACGCCCCGGACTTCGAAGGGCGTGATCGGCCGGACGGTGATCCTGGGATTCCCGATCTACTACATCAAGGACGCCGAGGCGTACCAGGTCATGCGCGCGGCGTTCGCCTGGGTGAGCGCATCGCCGACCCTGCCGAGCTACACGCCGTAGAAGGGAGCGGTGGCGGGCGACCGGCACGAACCGCCACGGGTTCCCCTCCGCTCCCCAAACGAAAAGGCCGCGGGCTCTCGGCCCGCGGCCTTTCGCTGCTGCGATGTGGCGGAGATTACTTCGCCATCACCATCTTGATCACGTCGGCGTTGCCGCCCGACGAGACCTTCGCATAGTAGACGCCCGAAGCGGCCTGGCGGCCACTGGTGTCCTTGCCGTCCCACGTCACTTCATGCATGCCCTGCGCGAGACGCCCGCTGAAGAGCGTCTTCACCAGGCGGCCCTGCACGTTGTACACGCGGAGCGCCACGTCCGAATCCTTGCTGACCGCGAAGTTGATCTTCGTGACCGGATTGAACGGGTTCGGCGAGTTCTGCTCGAGCTTCACGGCCGAGCCGGCCAAGCTGCTCGAGGTGACGTGCAGGAGGCCGAATCCACGGAACGTGCGGCCCACGCGGTTCGAGTAGCAATCCACCTCGATCGGCACGTCCGAATTCACGATGCCGAGGGAGATGAGCTTGTTCTCGACCTTGCGGCGGGCCCACTTCACCGTGATCTGCTGCGAACCCGAAGCCTCCTGGTAATACGGGAGCGGCGCACCCTGCGAAGGATCGGTGGCCGGAGTGAGGCCCATCATGGTCGGGCTCACGAAGAGGCTCGTACGGAGACGGATGCCCTCCTTCGGGCCGTTGAAGCTGGTCATCTGATAGCCGGCCGCCTGAGTCTCGGGCGGGAAGCTCATCGTGGCACCGACGTACTGCGTGTTGCTGCCGTTGCCCGTATCGAAATTCAGGGTCGCGGGGCTCATGTCGATCGACATCGGGAGCGGCGCATAGCAGCTCTGCACCGGGTTCGCGCGCCAGACGATGAGGCCGAAGCCGAGCGCCTGCGACTCGAACCAGATGTTGTTGTACGGCAGGCCGTCCGGCGTGAGGCTGGTCGTCGGCGAAACCGTCACGTGCACGTCACCGGCACCGTCGATATGGATCGGGCACTTGGACTGGCTCGGAATGTCGAGCTTCCAGATGTCCTGGTTCTGCTGGGGATCCTCGTTGGCCGGCGCGTCGTAATAGAGCGAGTTGCCGTCGCTCGACCAATCCGGGTCGTCGTGAGACACCGACGCGAAGTTCTGCTCGGCCAGCGTCACGGCGTCCGTGGAGGTATCGAGGATCTCGAGGACGTTCGGCCCGAACTGGTTCGTGTCGAACGCGATCCGAACGCCGTCCGGCGCCCATGCCGGATTCGCCTCGGAGCGGGTGTTCATGAACGTGTGGCGAACCGGCGTGCCGACCGTCGGGAAGACCTGGACGGTGTAGATGTCGACCGAGAGGCCCGTCGCGTCGGAGTCGAACGCGAGCGTCGTGCCGTCCGGGCTCCAGTCGGGATGACGCGGGCGAACGCCGGGGGTGAGCGGAATGACCGTGATCGCGGAGCCCACCGGCGTGATCGAGACCGCCATGTTGGTGCTCACGCTGTACTGCTGGACCATCAGCGCGCAGCCGCTGACCTGCGAGTCGGTCTGGACGTACGCGAGGTACTTGCCGTCCGGGCTCCACGCCGGATCGATGTAGGAGACGACGCCCGTCGGATCGCCCAGGATGCGGGAACGAGCCTGGTCGATCGTGGAGACGAGCGCTGCCTGCTGCGTACGATCATAGAACTGCCAGATCTCGCGCGAGGTTTCATGCTGGAAAACCTGATCGCGCGTGGTGAAGGAGACCCAACGCTCCATGGTCGGAATGCCGTCCAGGCTGCTGATCGGACGGGGGCGAACCGCGGGGGTCTGGATACCATTCGCCAGACCGTTCCCGAAGGTCACCCCGTCGCCGGCAGCAATATCGCTACGGGTAATGGGGTCGAACGCACCCCGGAACCCCGCGATCCCGGTGCCGGGCAACACGGAAGCCACGAGCGCCATGACTGCGACGAGGCTTAGTAATCTCTTCATTCCCTAATCTCCTCTTCTAACGCGGGTAAAAGCGAGAAGACACCTCAAGAGGATAAGGTAGACGACACTCTGAGCCTGATCACCTCCTTAGAGATCACAATTTGAGTCCAGCTAAGATGCTGTGTTGGCTTGTAATCGGGTGAGTTCGCCCCGTGTTTTTACGGGATAGAGTATACGAGAGATGGCGCCGGAGTGTCAAGGGATTTTTGGAACTTACAGGGATTTGCACTGTTCAAAAATGCCTTGACAGGGCAGCACTTGGACCATAGTCTGCCGACAGGTCGGGTCCGGGGCGGACGACCCCCCACGTCTGACTCGGCCGAGTATACACCAAGCTGCGGTTCCCCCCCAAACACACGAGCTGTACGCGCGCGCGCGCCGCCGGGGAAGCCTTCGGACGAGGGGATGTTAATGTCTTATCGGACCAAAGTTTACGTGCTCGCCTCCACGCTCGCGGTTCTTTTCTCGTCGTCCACGCAGGCCGTTCGCCCCGGGGCCGCCCGCACTTTTGCCGTCCAGGACACCGTCGTCAACGACACCATCAAGATCTTCAGCCCATCCATCGACACCCTGCGAACCTCCCCGACCTTCGGGTTTGTTCAGGGCATTGTGGGCCTTCCAGTTACGCTGAGCGGAGCCGGATTCAAGCCCAGCCTGCTCGACACGACCCGACTCTTCACGCTGACCCAGACCAACGACGCGCCCTTCTTCCCGCCCACTTCGAGCGTTGGCCCGGTCACCGCGCCGATCCTGACCCTCTCGGCCGTCCCCAGCTTCGGCCAGTCGGGCACTTACACGGTGCACTGGACCATGGTGAACGATTCGCTGCCGCAGCGCACGACGACGGCCACGACGACGGTCCTGATCCACAATCTCATACCCCCGACCGGGGTTCAGGCCTACTACGGACCGCTGCCCGCGAACCTGTCCACCCGCAATGCGACCGGCGTCGTCACCTTCCTCGTGTGGGACGGGACGCCCGCTGAGGCAGACCCCTATTCCTGGAACGGCTACCGTGTCCGGCGGACGATCCACGGGGTGAGCCCGGAGCAATGGGAGGTGGCGGGGCAGTTCACCAATCAGGTGATCACGATCCACAACGGCCAGCGGGTGGTTCTCACGACGCCTACCTCGCCGCTCTGCCTGGCGCAGCAGGCTCCCTGCGTCCCCGATAGCTTCCAGTTCACGGGGACCGGCCTCTTCTTCCGGGGATTCCGGAACAACTCCCTCGGCAACGGCAAGTTCGTCCTCGACTATCCGCCCGGGAACCCGGTGGACGCCTGCAGCTCCTGCTGGGTGTTCGTGGACGTCGCCGTCCTCGCGGGCTTCCGGACCGACTATCTGGTCACCTCGATCTCCAAGAACAATGACACCGACTTCATCGAGACGCCTCAGAGCGAGAGCGCCGTCGTCTCGATCGTCCCGGGAACGTCGCCGCCCGACAACCTGGAGCGCGTCGCCGTGGTTCCGAACCCATATAAGGGACATGCCGAATGGGATCCCGCGGTGGGCGAGGGGCGCGTGCACTTCGTTCACGTTCCGGCGGGGGCCACGGTGCGCATCTTCACGACGAGCGCCGAGCTGGTCCGCGAGCTCACGATGGACGCGGCCTCGAGCCCCGGGGGAACCACGGGCGAGGTCGCCTGGGACCTCAAGAACGGCAAGGGTGAGAAGGTCGTCTCGGGCATCTACATCTACCAGGTCGAAACCCTCGAAGGCCGCACCCGAAAGGGGCACTTCGTCATCATCAAGTAGCCGCGCGCCCCAGGCGAGCATGGCCCGCGGCTTGGAGGAGCGTCCATGAATCCGCAGACCATCTCCCCTTCGGCCGCGCCCGCTTCCCACAGCCGCACCGACGGAAGCCCGCGGATCTACCAGAACCTGATCGGCGGGCAGTGGGTGCCGGCACGCTCCGGCAAGACCACCGAGAACCGCAATCCCGCCCGTCCCGACGATGTCGTCGGCATCTTCCCCAACTCCGGTCCCGAGGACGTGGAGGCCGCCGTGGCCGCCGCCGCGGCGGCGTTCACCACCTGGCGCCTCGTCCCGGCCCCGCGCCGCGCCGAGGTCATCCTGCGCGCGGCGGAGATCCTCCGCGAGCGCAAGGAGGAGCTGGCCCGCGCGATGACGCGCGAGATGGGGAAGGTCCTCGCCGAAACGCGTGGCGACGTGCAGGAAGCGATCGACATGGGCTACTACATCGGCGCCGAGGGGCGCCGGCTCTTCGGGGTGACGGTTCCCTCCGAGCTCCCGAACAAGTTCGCCATGTCGATCCGCCAGCCGCTCGGGGTCTGCGGCCTCATCACGCCGTGGAACTTCCCGATGGCGATCCCGTCGTGGAAGATCTTCCCTGCCCTCGTCTCGGGCGACACCGTGGTGATCAAGCCCGCCACCGACACGCCCGCCTCGGCGCATCATCTCGTCGAGATTCTGGTCGAGGCCGGCGTCCCCGCGGGCGTGATCAACATCGTGCACGGCTCCGGCAACGCGGTGGGCGTGCCGCTCACCACGCATCCCGACGTGAAGATGATCTCCTTCACCGGCTCTTCCGACGTGGGCAAGGCGATCGCGGAGCGGTGCGCGCCCTCGCTCAAGCGCGTGTCGCTCGAGCTGGGAGGGAAGAACGCGCAGATTGTGATGGAGGACGCGGACCTCGACCTGGCGCTCGAGGGGGTCCTCTGGGGCGCCTTCGGCACCACGGGACAGCGCTGCACGGCGACGAGCCGTCTCATCGTGGCGCGCCCGGTGCACGACGAGCTGATCCGCCGTCTCGTCGACCGCGCCGGAAGGCTCCGTCTCGGCGACGGGCTGGAGACCGAGAGCGAGGTCGGGCCCGTGATCAACAAGGGCGCGCGCGACCGGATCCACGAGTACGTGCAGATCGGGATCCGTGAGGGGGCGAAGCTCCTCATCGGCGGCGGCCCCGCCGAGGAGGGCGCGCTGCGCGAGGGCTCCTTCTACAAGCCGACCATCTTCGACGGCGTCACTCCGAACATGCGGATCGCGCGCGAAGAGATCTTCGGGCCGGTTCTCTCCGTGCTCACCGTCGATTCCCTCGACGAGGCGATCCGCGTGCTGAACGACACGCCCTACGGCCTCTCCTCGTCGATCTACACGCGCGACGTGAACCGCGCGATGCGCGCCGTGCGCGACATCGAGGCCGGTATCACGTACGTGAACGGGCCGACCATCGGCGCCGAGGTGCAGCTCCCCTTCGGCGGGGTCAAGGAGACCGGGAACGGCCACCGGGAGGGAGGTCCCACCGTCATCGACGCCTTCACGGAGTGGAAGTCGGTCTACATCGACTACAGCGGCAGGCTCCAGAAGGCCCAGATCGACCGCTGATGGCCGAGCGCCTCGCTCCGCCGCAGGTGACCTCGCCCGGGCGCGCCGGGACCCCGGCATTCGAAGGCGCGACAGCGGGGTTCGCGTCGATGGATCCGGGGGCGCCGGGCGCGCACCCCGAGCCGCTCGTCCACGTGCTCCGCTTCGGACTCGTGGAGAGCGTGCACTTGGGGCACGCCGCCGTCGTCGATCCCTCGGGCCGGATCCTCGCCTGGGCGGGCGATCCGCGCGTCCTCGTCTTCCCGCGCTCTTCGTTCAAGCCGTTCCAGGCGCTCCCGCTCGTCGAGTCGGGCGCCTTCGAGCGGTCGGGGCTCGGCGAGGACGCGCTCGCGATCATCGCGGGCTCGCACAGCGGCACCGACGGCCACGCCGCCCTCGTCCACACGATCCTCGACGCGGCCGGGGCCGGGGAGCGGGACCTCCGCTGCGGGACGCACACGCCCTACGACGACCCGACCGCCGCCTCGCTCCGCGCCCGCGGCCAAAAGCCCGGCCCGCTGCGCCACAACTGCAGCGGGAAGCACGCCGGGATGCTCCTCCTCGCGCGCTTCCTCGGGGCTCCGCTCGAGGGCTATCTCGATCCGGATCATCCCGTGCAGCGCGCGATCTTCTCGCGCTTCGCGACCCTCACGGGCGAGGCGCCGACCCACGTCGCGGTCGACGGCTGCAGCGCGCCGACCCCGCGCATGCCGCTCGCCACCCTGGCCCGCGGCTTCGCCCTCCTCGCGGCCGGCGCCGACGCCGAGGGAAGGCCGGTCCCGGCGCTCGACCGGATCCGCGAAGCGATGCGCGCGAATCCCTTCCAGGTCGCGGGCGAGGGGCGGCTCGACACGCGCCTCATGCGCGCCGCCCCGGCCCTCGTCTCCAAGGCCGGGGCCGAGGCGGTGCATGCTACCGGAGTAGTAGGGAATCCGGCCGGCATCGCGGTTAAGGTTGGCGATGGCACGCGGCGAGCCCTGGCGCCGGCGGTCCTCTCCGTCCTCGCGGAAGCGGGCGTGCTCGAACCCGAGGCGCGCTCGGTCCTCCATGACCTGGCCGAAGAGCGCCTCACCAACCATGCGGGAATCGAAGTCGGGGCGATCCGTGGGATCGCCCGTCTGCACCGGGAGGCGCCGTGAGCAAGACCCTGATGGAGCCGGAACAGGCCCTGAGCCCTTCGCCGCGGAAAGCGGTCTATTTCTTCGGCGACGGCCGCGCGGAGGGCAACGCCCGGATGCGCGACCTCCTGGGCGGCAAGGGCGCCGGGCTCGCCGAGATGATGAACGCGGGCGTTCCGGTCCCGCCGGGCTACACGATCACGACGGAAGCCTGCCGGCTCTTCTTCGAGTCGGGCGGGCGCCTTCCCGAGAGCGTCGTGCGCGAGGAGAAGGCGATGCTCGCGCGGCTCGAGCGGCTGCTCGGGCGCCGCCTCGGCGATCCGGAGAATCCGCTCCTCCTCTCGGTCCGATCGGGGTCGCCGATCTCGATGCCCGGGATGATGGACACGATCCTGAACCTCGGCTTGAACGACGCCACCGTCGAGAGTCTCGCCAAGAAGACGCAGAACCCCCGCTTCGCGTACGACTCCTACCGCCGCTTCATCCAGATGTTCGCCGACGTGGTGCTCGGGGTGCCGCGCGGGCTCCTCGAAGGGGAGCTGACCGCGGCGAAACGCCGCGCCAAGGTGAAGAACGACGTGGAGCTCGAGGCGGAGCACCTCCGGGCGCTCGTCGCCGCCATGCGGAAGGTCGTCCGCGCGGAGATCGGAAGGGACTTCCCGCAGGACGCCCGCGAGCAGCTCGCCGCCGCGCGGGACGCGGTCTTCCGCTCCTGGCACACCGAGCGCGCCGAGCATTACCGCGCGCTCCACGCCATCCCCGACACCCTCGGGACCGCCGTGAACGTGCAGGCCATGGTCTTCGGAAATCTGGGTCCCACCTCGGCGACAGGCGTGGGATTCACGCGAGACCCCTCCACCGGGGAGCCGCGTTTCTACGGCGAATATCTCATGAACGCGCAGGGGGAGGACGTCGTCGCCGGGATCCGCACGCCCCATCCGATCGAGATGATGGAGGCCGAGCTCCCGCAGGCCTACGCCCAGCTCCGGCAGATCACCGAGCGGCTCGAACGCCACTACCGCGACGTGCAGGACTTCGAGTTCACCGTGGAGGAAGGGCGCCTCTTCATGCTCCAGACGCGCCGGGGGGCGCGCACCGGGATCGCGGCGCTCCGGATCGCGGTCGACATGGTCGACGAGGGTCTCCTCTCGAAGCGAGAGGCCCTCGAGCGCGTGGAGCCCGACCACCTGGACCAGGTGCTCCACCCGGTGCTCGACCCGGCCGCGCGGAAGCGGCACGCGCTTCTCGCCAAGGGTCTCCCGGCTTCGCCCGGCGCGGCGGCGGGGGCGATCGTCTTCACGTCGGAGGAGGCGGTGGCGCGCGGCGGGAAGGAGCGGGTGCTCCTCGTGCGCGCCGAGACCTCGCCCGACGACATCGCCGGGATGAACGCGGCACAGGGGATCCTCACCGCCACCGGGGGCATGACGTCGCACGCGGCCGTGGTCGCGCGCGGCATGGGGAAGTGCTGCGTCGCCGGCTGCACCGCGCTCCAGATCGACGAGACCAAGCGGACGCTCACGGTCGGGAAGCGCACCTACAAGGAAGGCGCCTTCCTCTCCCTCGACGGCTCGACCGGCGAGGTGCTCGAGGGCGACGTTCCGACCTCCGACTCGGAGGTCGTGCGCGTCCTCACCGGGCGGATGACGGCGGAGCAGGCGCCGCTCTATCAGCGCTTCGAGCGGCTCATGGCGTGGTGCGACGAGGTGCGTCGGCTCAAGGTCCGCGCGAACGCCGACATCCCGCGCGACGCGAAGGTCGCCCGCGCGCTGGGCGCCGAGGGGATCGGGCTCTGCAGGACCGAGCACATGTTCTTCGCCGAAGACCGGATCCCCCACGTCGTCACGATGATCCTGAACGCCAAGGAGGCGCGGCAGGCCCGGCTCCGGATCGCGCGCCTCTCGGCCGACCTGGCCGAGGCGGCCAAGTCGGACCGTCCGCGACTGTCGAAGGAGCTCGCGCACGCGAAGCAGGAGGGCAAGGCGGCGATCCGGGCCTTCGACGGGGCGCTCGCGAAGCTCCTCCCGCTCCAACGGGCCGACTTCAAGGGGCTCTTCCTCGCGATGGAGGGAACGCCGGTCACGATCCGCACCCTCGACCCGCCGCTCCACGAGTTCCTCCCCAAGCGGGAGCAGCTCCTCGCCGATCTCGCCGCGCTCCGGCGCGCGAAGAAGGACGACCCGAAGAAGGCGCAGATCGAGCGGACGCTCGCGCGCGTCGAGGAGCTGCACGAGTTCAACCCGATGCTCGGCTTCCGCGGGTGCCGGCTCGGCATCCTCCATCCCGAGATCACGCGCATGCAGGCGCGGGCGATCTTCGAGGCCGCGGCGCAGGTGGCGAAGCAGGGGCACCCGGTCCGGCCCGAGATCATGATCCCGCTCATCGGCGATCCCGAGGAGCTCAAGCGCCAGCGCGCCGAGGTCGAGGAGGTGGCCAAGGACGTGATGAAGAGGGTCGGGACGACGATCCCCTACACGATCGGCACCATGATCGAGATCCCGCGCGCGGCGGTGCTCGCCGACGAGGTGGCGGCGCACGCCGACTTCTTCTCGTTCGGCACGAACGACCTCACGCAGATGACGTTCGGCTTCTCGCGCGACGACTGCGGGCGCTTCCTCCCCGAGTACGTCGAGGCGGGGATCCTCCCCATCGATCCCTTCGTCTCGATCGACACGAGAGGGGTCGGCGTGCTGGTGCAGCGGGCCTGCTTCGCCGGACGGCGCGCTAAGCCGGGGCTCAAGATCGGCGTCTGCGGGGAGCACGGCGGCGACCCCGCCTCGATCGCCTTCTTCGAGCAGACCGGCCTCGACTACGTGTCGTGCAGCCCGTTCCGCGTGCCGCTCGCGCGGCTCGCGGCCGCACGCGCCGCGCTCGCGCGCGCATGAACGCGGCGGCTTGCCGCCGCGGGGAGTGAGCGCTCCAGGTGGGGGCGCGGCCGTTTCGGAGCCTCCGCTCCGGACGTGATCGTCGACGCTGTCATCCCAGCCCTCGACGAGGCTGAGTCGATCGGCGCGGTCCTCGATTCGCTACCTCGAGCCTTCCTCCGGCGACTCGTCGTCTGCGACAACGGCTCCCGCGACGGCACCGCCGACGTCGCGCGCGCCCACGGGGCCCTTGTCGTGCCCGAGCCCCGCCGAGGATACGGGTCGGCCTGCCTTCGGGCCCTCGCGGCGCTCCGCGAGGATCCTCCCGACGCGGTCCTCTTCCTCGACGCCGACGGAAGCGACGATCCGGCCGACCTTCCCTCGCTGCTCCGGCCGATCGCGGAAGGGCGTGCCGATCTCGTCATCGGATCCCGCGCGCTCGGGGAGCGCGAGCCCGGCGCGCTCACGCCGCAGGCCCGCTTCGGGAACGCGCTGGCGACCGCCCTGATCCGGGCCTTCTACGGAGCGCGCTGGACGGACCTCGGTCCCTTCCGCGCCGTGCGGTGGGAGGCGCTGGAGCGCCTCGGAATGCGCGATCCCGACTTCGGCTGGACGGTCGAGATGCAGGTGAAGGCGGCGCGCGCGGGGCTTCGGGGCGTGGAGGTGCCGGTCCGGTACCGCCGGCGCATCGGCCGGTCGAAAATCGCGGGCACCCTGTCCGGCGCCGTCGGCGCCGGCGTGAAGATCCTCGGCACGATCGCCCTGGACCTCCTCCGGCACGGACCGCCAAAGCGCCGGGGCGGCGCGCCTTGACCCTTTCGACCGCGCCGCGATACCATCGAGCCATCTTGCGACGCCATCGTTCCTTCTCCGTTCTTCAGCCCGCGCTCTTCCTGCTCCTTTCGTGGGGGGCTTGCGCCTACACGCCGCCGCCTCTGCTCCGGAACGACGTGAACCTCCAGCCGTCCGACAACTGCCGCCCGTGCCACCTCGACATCACGGACCAGTGGAGCCACTCGGCGCACGCCAAGGCCGATCGGACGAAGAGCCTCCTCTTCGGGCGGATGTACTTCTACTCCCTGAAGGAGACCCGCGGCGGGACGATGCTCTCCTGCGGCCCCTGCCACGAGACGGCCTCCTTCGTGAACCAGGACTTCGAGTTCACGCGTCCCGTATCCCAGGAGGGGGTGGCGTGCTCCTACTGCCATGCGGTCTCGGGACCCGCCAACCAGGGGATCCCGCCCTATGTGCTCAACCTGGGCGCCTACCAGGGTCCGTTCCGCGATGCGATCCCGACCCGCGCCCATCATTCGGCCTACACCGGGTATCTCGAGAAATCGGAGTTCTGCGGGGCCTGCCACGTCTACTCGAACCAGCACGGCGTGAAGATCTCGGACACCTACGGCGAATGGAAGCGGTCGCGGTTCGCGAAGCAGGGGATCGGCTGCCAGGGGTGCCACATGCCCGTCAAGCCGGGGCGCAATTCCGGCGAGGGCCCGGTGCGTCCGCGCGTGGCCGACCACTCGTTCAGCCTCGACGCGCTGACGGCGGCGCACCCGCGCGCCGCCACCCTCACGCTGACGGGGGCGCGCCGGCCCCGCACCGATACGCTCCGCGTGTTCGCGGTCGTGACCAACACGGGGTGGGGGCATGCGCTGCCGACCGGGAACGATCAGAACATCGCCTTGATCCGGATCCGCGTCCTCGGCGCGGACGGGAAGATCGTCTGGGAGAACGACCCCTTCGCCGAGTGGAACGTCTCCGTCTTCGGGCTCATCCTCGCCGACGAGCTCGGGAACTGGCCGGCCGACACGTGGAACGCGGTGAAGATCCTGCGCGACCGGCGGATCGCGGCGGGCGGGAGCGCGCGGGTCCGGTACGACATTCCCCTCTCCGGCGCGAAGGGAGCTCTCCGCGTCCAGGCGCAGCTCCTCTACCGGCGGGCGAAGCCGGTGACGATCACGCTCTACGCCCTCGACGAGGAGACGTTCGGAGCCGAGAGGAAGCTGGCCGAGGCCACCCTCCGGGTTCCCTAGCCGTGTTCGCGGAAGACCTCCTCCAGGAGCTTCGTCACACCCGCTACACCCCCGCCGCGATCGTGACGTACGTCCGCGCGATCGTCGCGCGCGCGGTCCACCGCGTCCCGCAGCACGCCGACACCGTGCGCTCCGTCGCCGCGACCGCGCTCGTCCTCTTCGGCCTGCAGTTCGCCGCCGCGCTCTACTTCTCGGCGACCTTCGGGCGCGAGTTCGGCGTCACGTACCTCGTCGCCTCCAGCGCCGTCCTCCTCGTCGCCTGCTTCTGGGTGCTCGCCCACCTGGGGCTCCTGACCGGTCCCGACGAAGGGAGCGGGATCCTCCACCGCCTTCCGTTCCCGGTCGCGATCACGATGCTCCGGCTCGTGGCGCTCCCGGCGGTCGTCCTGTTCGTGCGGCACGCGATGTGGCCCATCGCGGTCTGGGTCTTCGTCGGGGCCGCGTTCACCGACGTGCTCGACGGCGTGATCGCGCGCGCGTTCGGGATGCAGTCGCACACCGGCAAGGTGCTCGATCCGATCGTCGACATCGTCTTCAACGTGACGATCTTCGTGACGCTCGCCGAAGTGGGGCAGATCCCCTGGTGGGTCGCCGCGCTCGTGCTGGCGCGCTACGGGCTCCTCGTCCTCGGCACGATCTACCTCTACGTCTTCCACGGCCCGGTGCGCATCGAGCCGACCGGGTTCGGCAAGCTCACCGGCCTCTTCACCACGTCGCTCGTGGGGCTCCTGCTCCTCGGGCTCGCGACCTGGAGCGAGCCGACACGGCTGCGCCTCCAGGACGTCTTCGACGTGGCGCTCGGCGCGCTCTCGCTCGCCACGATCATCCAGGTGGTCTTCATCGGTCTCGCGAACCGCCGGTCGCTCGCGCACGCGCACGCGAAGGTGGTTGCGCCCTCCCCGGATGCTCCGAGGAAGGTCGTGGGGGAGATCCGCCCGCCGAGGAAATAGCGGCCGGCGATTGGCCGGCGGTCAAACGCGAACCGCCCGCCTCCTTGCAGAATGCAATGCGCCGCGCCCGCGCTCGGCGCCTCCCGCGGACGCGATAATCGCCCGCTCCGCAATCCTCTAGCTGCCATTCGGTTCCGCGCGGCGATCCGCGCGCGCGAACGCCCCACCGTGGCATATGTCTTGCGCTTCCGATCAGGTCCAAGTCCCTGGGGCGAAACAAGGCATCGCCACTCCGATCCTCGAGGTCCATGCGGTCCCGTCGCACGCGGCACACCATTGACGCGCGTCGCGGAGCCGGACGCCCGCGCTTTTCGCGGGCGGCGGCGCTCGCGGCCGCATGCGCGCTCGCATCCCTGGCACTCGGCGCCGGACGCGCCGAGGCGGGAAGCGGGGGCGGGTCCGCCTACTTCCTCCAGCCTGACAGCACCGTGGCGGGATCGAAGGGGCAGTGGACCGTCTACTACCGGGCCGGCGAGAGCTTCGGAAACCCGCAGGGCGGCTCGATCGAGATCAGGATCCCCGACCGCTGGACCCCGCCGCAGAACGTGAACCCCGGCGCCCCCGGATACGTCGACTACACGAATACCACCGTCGTCAGCTCCCTCTCGATCGCGGGGCAGGTCATCCACCTCGGGCTCTCGAAGAAGTTCCTCGCGGGAGACATCGTGAGCGTGCTCTACGGCGTCGGCGGACCGTCGTCTCTCGCGGCCGCGGACACGCTCGCGGGAGTCGACCCCTTTCTCGTATCGAGCGATCCCCAGGGAACCGGAACGCTCGACACGCTCGCGACGGGGTCGCCGCGCGTCTGGGTGCTTCCGGACACCGTGGGCGCCGTGCGGATCACCGACGGCGCCGGGGTGGAGGTCGGGAGCCTCGGGCGGAACACCGACCAGGACACCACCCACTTCTTCCTGCGCGGCTACGACCGCTACGGCAACTTCTCGCGCTTCGTGAACGGCGCGTGGCGCGTGAGCGGCGGGATCGGATACCTGACCGATTCGACCGCATCGAGCCGCCGGCTCGTCCTCACGACGGCCGGCACGGGCAAAGCCTACGCGGACAGCGGCGCCTGGCACGACTCGACCAGCGCGATCGTGGTCTTCCACGGCGCCTACGCGGCGCTCGCCGCCCCAATGCCCGCGCTGGTGACCGCGGGCGTCGCGTTCGCCGCGAGCGCCGAGGCGCGCGACGCGGACGGAAACCGCATCACCGACGGGTCCGGCTCCGCCGCTCCGATCCGCTTCGTCGCCTACGCCGATTCCCTCGGGAGCGCCCCAGCCGACCCCTCGTTCACCAACGCGCTCGCGACGCTCGCCGCGGGGTTCTGGAGCGGCGCCTTGACGGCGCAGCGCTCCGGCACGTTCTACGTGGCCGCGCGCGACACCTCGACCGGGCTCGAATCGGCGCCGCGCGGGCGCCTCGTCGTGTCGCCGGCCGCGCCGGTGCGCATCGAGCTCCGCCCCGACACGCTCCGCCTCGTCGCGGGCGTCCCGGATACGGTGACGATCCTCGCGCGCGACGCGTTCGGGAACCGCGCCCCCTTCGCGGCCGGCGAGGAGCTGACGCTCTGGACCGACCGGCCGCAGGGGCGCTTCGAGGACTTCTCCGGAAGCCCGATCTTCTCGGTCACGATCCCCGCGGGCCGCGACTCCGCCGACGTGCGCTTCCGCGACACGCAGTCGACCGCGGCGGCCGGGCACGCCCGCGCGATCGACGCGAACGGCACGGGCCCCTACGTCGGCACGGCCGAAGCCGCGGTCTTCACGGCGCCCGCGGCTCCCTCGGGCGCGCTCGCGCTCGCGGCCACGCCCGACACCCTCGTCGCGAACGGGGCCGACTCGGCGTTCGTCCGCTCCGGGGTGGTGCGGGACGCGTACGGCAATCCCGTCGCGGCCGGCGAGCGGTTCACCGTGGGGACGACCGGCTTGGCCGTGATCACCGACGTCGATCCCGTGGCGCCGGGAGCCCAGTGGGCGGTCGGCGCGGACAGCACGGTCGCGGGATGGGTGCGCGCGGGAACCGCCGCGGGGAGCGCGACCGTGAGCGTGGCGTCCCAGCGGGGGAGCGCGTCGGGGAGCGCCGCGCTCGCGACCGTTCCCGGCCCGCCCGCCGGCGCGATCGCGCTCGCGGCCGCGCCCGATTCGCTGGCGGCCGACGGGATCGCCACGCGGACGGTGACCGCCGCGGGCCTGCGCGACGCGTTCGGGAACGCGGTCCCGGACGGCGAGGCGTTCACGGTCGCCGCCACGCTCGGAACGATCGCGGCCGCCGACGCCGATCCCGCGACGCCCGGGATCCAGGTGCGCGCGACCGGCGGCGCGATCGCGTTCGATCTGCTCGGCGGGACCACGCTGGGAACCGCGGCCGTGTCCGCCGCCTCCGTGCGCGGGACGGCGAGCGGAACGGTCGACGTGCGGCTCGTTCCGGGCGCGGTGAGCGCCGACAGCTCGGGCGTGTCGGCGCTCTCGCCGGTCGCGGTCGGCGCGCCGGGGAGTCGAGTCACGATTACGCTGCGTGACCGCGTCGGACATCCGCTCGCTGGGGTCCCGAGCGATTCGATCGCCGTGGCCTCGTCCGGCGTGGCGCTCGCGGCCCTGCCGCTCGCGACCACGACGGACGCAAGCGGCGCGATCGGATATTCGGCCGCGGCCACGTCCGCGGCGACCGCGGTCGTCTCGGTCGTCGCGCGCGGGGTGCCGCTCGCCGCGCATCCCTCGATCCTGTTCACGCATGGTCCGCTCGACACGCTCGTCGTGACCGGCCCCGCGGGGCCGCTCGCGGCCGGGACTCCCGATTCGATCGCGGTCGAGGCCCGCGACGCGTTCGGGAACGTGACGGCCGACCGAAGCGACGTGGTGCACGCGACCGTCACGGCCGGCGCCGCGGGCGGGCTCCCGACGACGCTCGCCTTGAGCGGCGGGCGGGCGGCGATCCCGTTCCTCCCGACGCTCGCGCAGCCGCTCGCGATCTCGGTCGCGGACGACTCCTCGCATGCCACGGGCTTCGGCCCGGTCGCCGTGCGGCCCGGGCCGCCCTACCGGATCGCGGCCGATCCGCCGGCGAGCGACACGCTCCAGGCCGGCGGATCCGAGGCGATCCGCGCGCGCGTGTTCGACGCGTTCGGGAACCCGGCGGCGGGGGACAGCGTGGCGGCGTCGATCGTCGCGGGCGGCGGAGGCGTGACGCCGGGCGCGTCCGTGACCGACGCCTCGGGCGCCGCCGCCTTCACGCTGAGCGCGGGGGCCGCCCCAGGCCTCGTGACCGTGCGCCTCGTGGCGCTCGGGAGCGGCGCGCCGGACGCCGTCCGCTCCGATTCGGTCTCGGTCTTTGTGGTCCCCTCCGGCGCCGCCGCCGTCGCGATCGCCACGGCCCCGAGCGTGCGCGCGGGGGACGCGCTCGACGTGTCGATCACGCTGCGCGACGCCTTCGGGAACGTCGCGATCTCCGCGACGCCCGCGCTCCAGCTCGACACGTCGTCGTCCCTGCCCGACTCGGTCTCGTGGAGCCTCGGTCCCGGCGCCGTGGGCGCGCTCGCCGACGATCCCGCGAGCGACCGGGCGACGTACGTCTTCGCCGCGGCCGACTCGGGCACCGCGGTGCTGCGCGTGCGGTTCGTCCGGGCCGAGACGGTGCTTCTCACGGCCGCGGGCGTGGGGCCGGGCGCGCAGTCGGGCGACGTGGCGGTGACGCCCGCCGTGGCCGCGACCCTCGCGGTGACGGGAGGCCAGGGACAGACCGCCGTCGTGCACCAGATGCTGGCGCAGCCGCTCCAGATCACGGCGCGCGACGCGTTCGGGAACCTCGTCCCCGGCGCGGTCGTCTCGTTCCGCTCGCGCGGAGGCGTCGACTCGCTCGACGTCGCGCGCGGCGCTCCCGCCGATTCGGACGCGGTGACGGACGCCTCGGGCGCGGCGCGCTGCGAGGTGGTGCGGCTCGGTACGGTCGCGGGGAGCGGTGCTAACCGCGTCGTCGCGGCGCTCCCGGCTCCGGGCGACAGCGTCCTCTTCGTCGCGAGCGCGCTCCCCGATACGGCGGCGGCGCTCTCGATCGCGCCCGCCTCGCTCGCGCTCCTCGCGGGCGGATCCGCGCCGGTGACCGCGACCGCGCGCGACCGCTTCGCCAACCCGGTGCCCGGCACTCCGCTCACGTTCTACCTGGGGACCGCGCCGGCCGGATCGCTCGCGTCGTCCGGTTCCACGTCGGGGACGGGGACCACGCAGGCCGGTGCGACCGACGCGGCCGGCCAGCTCGCGGTGCTCTATCGCGCGCCGGCGCGCGCGCCGGCCGCCGATTCGATCTTCGTCCGCGGGTACTCCGTGGGGCCCGCCGGTCTCGCCGTGAGCGTCTCGCCGTCGGGGATCGCCTCGCTCTTCGTCGCGCCCGATCTCGCGACCTGGACCGCCGGCGACTCGGCGCGCGTCGTGGTGCACGCCCTCGACGCCTCGGGGAACGCGGCGCTCGGCGATACGGCGACGATCGTGATGGGGGCGACCGTGGCCGGAGTGGCGTTCCGGCCGGCGTCGGGGCCTCTGTCCGGTGCTGACTTCGTCACGTACGCGACCGCTGCGGCGGCGGGGTCGCTCCAGGTCACCGCGCGCACCGCGTCGGGAGGCGCGCCGTTCTCCTCCGGCCCCGTCGCGGTCGTTCCGGCGGCGCCCTCCGGCGCGATCCCGATCGCCGCGGGCCGCGACACCCTGACCGCCGACGGGCGGAGCACCACCGCGCTCGTCTTCGGGCCGCTCCACGACGCGTTCGGGAACGCCGTGGCGCCGGGCGCCCTCCTCACCGTGGGCGCCGATTCGCTCCTGGCCGCGGACGCCTCGCCGGCGGCCGGCCTCCAGATCGCGACCGGGGCGGACGGGCTCGCCCGCGCGGTCCTCGTCGCGCCGGCCACGCCGGGAAGCGGCTTCGTCCGCGCCGCGAGCGTCGCCGGGACCGCGCGCGACTCGCTCGTAGTCGTCTATCTCGCGCCTCCGTCGCTGGCCTGGACGGGAGCCTTCGCTCCGGCTGTGGTGGCGCCGGGCCAGGCCGTCTCGTTCACGGTCGACGTGTCCAACGCCGCGGCGACGGGCTCGGTCACGCTCGGCACGGGGTCGGCCCTCTCATTCGGATCGGGCGCGGGCGCGTTCACGTCCTCGCCCGTAGCGCCGGTCACGATCCCGGCGGGGAGCGTGCGCACGCTTGCGTTCGCGCCGTCGACGATCCCCCCGGCGCTTCAGCCGGGCACGTACGCTCCCGCGCTCCGCCTCACGGGAACCGACGCGACCGGCGCGCCGATCGACTTCTACCTCGCCCTCTCCGGCGCCCAGGTGTACGTCGCGGGCATCCGGGTGACCGCGGTGAGCGCCGTGCCCGATCCGGCGCCGCTCGGGTCGACGGTGGCCCTCACGTTCCGCGTCGACAACCTGGCCGCAACCCCGGCCTCGATCACGAACGCGGCGCTCACGCCGGCGTCGTTGGCGGTGGCCGGCATCGCGCCGGCGCTCCCCGCGCCTCTCGGCCCCCTCGGGAGCGCGACGCTCACGATCTCCGCCCAGGTGCCCGCCTCCGGCATCCCCGCCGGGAGCGACGTCTCGGCCGATCTCACCGCGTCGGCGTCGTTCGGCGGCGTCGCGGTGGGCGCGTCGACGCAGAGCTCGTTGCGGTTCCAGGTCGTCTCCGCGGCGGTGCTCGCGTCGCAGGCCGCGGGCACGGCCCCGTCGCGGTATCTCCGCGGCCGGACGTTCGGCCCCACCGCGCGCGTCGCGAACAGTGGGAGCGCCCCGGTCACGCTGGACGCGGGCGTCACGAAGCTCGTCCTGGCCAACGGCTCCTCGCGGCTCGTGACGGCGCTGACCGCGGCCGCCGCCCTCCCGGGCGCCGGCGCGGCAGACCTCGCCTTCGACAGCCTCACGGTCCCGTCCGCGATCCCCCTCGGCCGCTATGCGGCGACGCTCGTCCTCGCCGGCTCCGAATCGGGGCAGGCCTTCGCCGACACGATCCCGCTCGCGCCCGACAGCCTCGACGTGGTCGATCCGGCGATCCTCTCCGTGGCGGGGCCGCTCGATCCGGGCCGCGTGAGCGCGGGGCAGACCCGCCCGGTCCAGCTCACGCTCGTGAACGCGGGGGACGTCCCCTACGCGCTCGACGCCTCGACGCGGCTCACCCTGGGCCCGCCGGTCTCCTCGAACCTCGCGCTCGCCGCAGCGGGATCGGTGCCCGCGCACGCCTCGCTCGCGGTTTCGTTCACGGCCGCCCCCCTCGGCTCGCCCCTCGCGCCGCCGGGCGCGGCCGCGGCGGTCCTCGAGGCCCACGGGACCGAGGACGGGCGCGCGCGGGACCAGGCGCTCGACGCGGGGGCGCTCGCGGTCGAGGCGCCGGCGCGCATCGTCTACGTGGGCGGCTCGACCACGCCCGACACAGTTCGCGCGGGCGCCACGCTCCCGCTCGCGGCCACGGTCCGGAACGACGGCGGCTCGCCCTTCATGGTGGATCCGGCCGCGGCGACGCTGCTCGTGAGCGACGGCGTGGAATCGGCGGTCGCCACGGCCTCCGGGGCTCCGTTCGCGCTCGCGCCCGGTGCATCGGCCCCGCTCGCCTTCGCCTCGGTAGCCTTCCCCGCGGCGTTCGCGAGCCAGGCCTACCCCGTCGCGCTCACGGTGCGCGGCACGGAGTGGGGTCTCGCGGAGAGCCTCGCCGTCGTCTCGCCGGCGGGCGAGCTGCGCGTCATCGAGCCGGCCCCGGCGCTCCAGGTGCGCGCGCTCGATCCCGGCGCGCCGATCCAGGCGGCCCCGGACGGCGCCGCGGTGCCGCTCTGGAGGCTCGAGCTCCGGCCGCTCGTTCCGCCGGGCGGCTCCTCCTCGGCGCACCTGCTCGCGGTCTCGTTCACCGTCCTGGTCGACGGCGCCGTCGCTTCCGACCCCGCCGCGACCCTCGCCGCCATCACGCTGCGGGACTCCCTGGGCGCGGTGCTCGCGCAGGCGGCGCCGGCGGCTTCCGGGAAGACGACGCTCGTACTGGCCGCGCCGCTCGCCCTCACCGGCCCGCCGGCGACGGTCGACGTCCAGATTGCGATCCGCGGCGGCGCGGCGGCGCGCTCGGTTGCGCTCCGGCTCGCCGACGCCGCGGATGTCGACGCGCGCGACGACCTCACGCAGTCGGCGGTGCCGGTGAGCGCCGCCGGCGGGCTCCCGTTCACGCCGCTCACGTCGCCGTCGGTCACGCTCTTCACGAAGCCTCACGGCTATCCGAACCCGTTCCGCGCCGGGCGCGAGTCGGTCCACCTCTCGTACCGCCTCGCGGCCGACGCGCCGGTCCGGATCGCGATCTACACGCTCCTCGGCGACCTGGTCCGCACCGTGTCGCTCGCGGCCGGCGCGCCGGGCGGGGCGCGCGGATTGAACGAGGTCCCGTGGGATGGGCGCAACGGGAACGGCGACACGGTCCGCCCCGGGGTCTACGTGGCGTCCATCGAAGGGGGCGGCCTGAGCGAGCGGATCAAGGTGGGGGTGCTCCGATGAGGGCGGCCCGCGCGCGCCGGCTCCGCTTCCCGCGGCTCGGCCTCTTCCGCCGCCGGCGGCTCCGTTTCACGCGGCGCCGCCGCC
>JBLMWD010000128.1:0-3154 GCA_050257045.1 Bacteroidota bacterium
CCATGGCGGCCACGCCATGCGGGTCGGAGGGCTCGGCCATCTGCTGGAACGAGAGCACCGCGATCGAGCGTGGCGCGGCCTCCGCGTTCCTGGCGCCGATGCCAGCCCGGTCCCGAATGACGAGGATCAAGAAGATCAGGAAGGCGAGCGCGGCCGCTCCGGCGAGCAGCCGCCGCGCGAGACGGTTCCGCCCGGCGGCGCCGATGCGGGGCCCGGAACCCGCGGGCGCGAGTGTGGTCTCGGTCAACGCGTCCGGCGCCGGCACGCCGGCAGGTCGGGGCTGGGACGGCGGCGAACCGGATGCCCGTGAGTGAAGGGCGCGCAGGTCGGCCGCGAGATCGGCCGCGGTCTGGTACCGCTCGGCCGGGTCCTTGCGCATCAGCTTCATCACGATGCGCTCCAGCTCGAGCGGAATCCCGCTCCGGAGCGCGGTCGGCGGCTCGGGATCTTCGGAACGCACTGCGTGGAACGTGGCCTCCAGGTTGGACCGTGCGAAGGGACGCACCCCCGTGAGCGACTCGTAGAGCACGACACCCAGGGAGAAGAGATCGCTCCGCGCGTCGAGCGCGGCCCCGCGCGTCTGCTCGGGGCTCATGTGATCGGCCGTCCCCGCCGACACCCCCTCGGCCGTGAGCCGCGTCTCGTCCGCGAGAAGGGCGAGGCCGAAGTCGGCGAGCTTCGTGCCGCCCTCCGGCGTGATCAGCACGTTCGAAGGCTTGATGTCCCGGTGGATCACGCCGCGGGTATGCGCGTGGGCGAGCGCTTCGGCCAGCCTGAGCCCGCGCTCGATCACCTCGTTGACGGGTAGGGGGCGCTTCGCGATCCGGTCGGCGAGCGTCTCCCCCTCGACGTACTCCATGACGAGGAAGAGCCGGTCCCCATGCTCCTCGAGCGCGTGCACGGTGGCGATGCCGGGATGGGAGAGGGATGCGAGCGCGCGGGCCTCGCGGCGGAGCCGCTCCCGCCGCTCGGGGTCGGCGGTGTCGGCCTGCGGGAGGAACTTGAGGGCGACCCGCCGGCCCAGCCGCTCGTCCTCCGCGAGAAACACCTCGCCCATGCCGCCCGCGCCGAGGGGGCGCAGGAGGCGGTAGTGGAGGAACCGCTGGTCCGCCATGGGATGACCCTAGTCGGCCATCCCGGGGTTGTCCAGCACCGGCCGGTGGCGTAGGCTCCCTCGATGGCAACCCATTCCACCATTCTCCTTTCGGTCTTGGCCGCCTCCATCGCGCTCGTGATCCCATCCTCTCCCGCCCACGCCACGCCATCCGACGACCTGGCCAGGCTCGCCGACGAGTTCTGGCAAGGGAACCTCGTGGCCTATCCGACGTCGGCCACGAGCGCGGGGGACAAGCGCTACGACGACCGCCTCGAGGACATCTCGCCCGCGGGGATCGAGAAGGACCGCCACCGGCTCGAGGACGTCCTCGCCCGGGCCCGCGCCATTCCGGAAGCCGCGCTCCCGCCCGCCGACCGCCTGACCCGCACGGCGCTGATCACCGAGGTCGAGAGCGATCTCGCCTACCACTCGTGCGGCTTCGAGGACTGGCGCGTCGATCCGCTCGGCGGGCCGCAGGTCGAGCTGATGAGCCTGCCTGACTACACGATCATCGAAACGCCTGCGGATGGTGCGAACTTCGTGAAGCGGATGCAGGCTTCGGGGCGGTATCTCGACGACTACGTGGCGAATTTGCGGTCGGGGCTCTCGAAGGGAAGGACTGCGAGCCGCGACGCGGTGCAGAAGGTGATCGATCAGCTCGAGCGGCTCGCGAAGACGCCCGACGAGAGCCTCGGCGTCTGGAAACCGGCGGCGGCGGAGCGTCGCGACTGGTCACCCGCGGAGCGGGAAGCGCTGGCGCACGACCTCCGCGACGCGATCGACGGCACGTTACGGCCTGCGCTCGCGCGCTGCCAGGCGTTCCTCACGAAGGACCTGCTGCCGGCGGCGCGGCCGCCCGAGAAGGCCGGGCTCTCGAACCTTCCCGGCGGTCTCGACTGCTACAAGAGCATGATCAAGGTCCACACGTCGCTCGATCTCGATCCGCACGCGGTGCACCAGCTCGGGCTCGAGCAGGTCGCGAAGTACCGCCGCGACCTCGCCGCGCTCGGGCAAAAGGTCTTCGGCACGTCGGACGTGGACGCGATCCAGAAGCGCCTGCGGGAATCGCCCGACATGCACTTCAAGACCGCGGCCGAGGTCGAGACCAAGGCGCGCGAGACCCTCGCGCGCGCCGAGGCCGCCGTGCCGCGCTGGTTCGGGAAGATGCAGCCCAAAGCGCTGTGCCAGGTGAAGGTGATGGGAATGCACGAGGCGCCGTACTCCACGATCGCCTACTACCGCGAGCCGTCGTCGGACGGGAAGCGGCCCGGCACCTACATGATCAACACCTATTTGCCAGAGACTCGGCCGAGGTACGAGGCCGAGGCTCTGGCATTTCATGAATCCGTGCCCGGGCATCACCTGCAGATCGCCGTGGCCCAGGAGCTGACAGGGATCCCCGAGTTCCGGAAACACCTCGGCGTGACGGCGTTCGTCGAGGGGTGGGGCCTGTACGCCGAGCGGCTCGCCGACGAGATGGGCCTGTATTCGAGCGACGTCGATCGCCTGGGCGAGCTCTCGTTCGACGCCTGGCGCGCCTGCCGCCTCGTCGTCGACACCGGCATGCACGCCGAGGGCTGGAGCCGCCAGCAGGCGATCGACTACATGAAAGAGAACTCCTGCCTTGCCGAGAACAACATCGTGAACGAGGTCGACCGGTATCTCACGTGGCCAGGGCAGGCGCTCGCGTACAAGATCGGGCAGCTCGAGATCTTGAAGCTGCGCGATGAGGCGAAGCAGAAGCTTGGGACGCGGTTCGACATCAAGGCCTTCCATGACGCGGTGCTGGGGAATGGTGCCGTGTCGCTGCCAGTGCTCCGGCAGCAGGTGGAGGCGTACATCGCGTCGGCGGGTGCGACGGCGGGGGCCAGGTGAGCGACACTCCGATCCTCGTCGTGGACGCGTTCACCAGCGAGCCCTTCCGCGGCAACCCCGCCGGCGTCGTGCTCCTCGAGAAGCCGCGCGAAGAGTCCTGGATGCAGGCGATCGCGGCGGAGATGAAGCACGCCGAGACGGCGTTTCTCGTCCCCGAGGATGGCGGCTTTCATCTGCGCTGGT
>JBLMWD010000129.1:0-3465 GCA_050257045.1 Bacteroidota bacterium
GAAAGCCACGCGCGCGTCGTCCTCGGCGCCGGCGTCACCGCGGTCGGTTGCATGGGGGCCGATTCTACGGCGTGCCCGGCCCTTCTGCTATCATCCGGCGATGGGCAAATCGCTGGTCCCACTCCTGCAGCCGCGCTCGATCGCCGTGATCGGCGCCTCGAGGCGCCGCGATTCGATCGGCGGCGCGGTGCTCCACAATCTGCTCCAGCAGCCCTTCCAGGGCCCCGTCTATCCCGTCAACCCGAACGCCACGCACATCCAGTCGGTCCCAGCCTATCCGACGATCGAAGCCGTGCCCGGCGAGGTCGACCTCGCGATCATCGTCGTCCCGGCCGCGGCCGTGCTCGACGCGGCGGAGGCGTGCGGCAAGAAGGGCGTGAAGGCGCTCGTCGTGATCACGGCGGGGTTCAAGGAGATCGGCGGCGAAGGGGCGCAGCGGGAAGGGCGCCTGCGCGCGCTCGTGAAGCAGTACGGCATGCGCCTCGTCGGCCCGAACTGTCTCGGCATCCTCAACACCGATCCGCGCGTGAACATGAACGCCACGTTCGCGCCGGTGCAGCCGCCGCCGGGACGGATCGCCTTCTCCTCGCAGAGCGGCGCCCTGGGGCTCGCGATCCTCGACTACGCGCGTGCCCTGAACCTCGGCATCTCCCATTTCGTGAGCGTGGGGAACAAGGCCGACGTTTCCGGGAACGACCTGCTCGAGTTCTGGGAGCAGGACGAGGGGACCGACCTCGTCCTCTTCTACCTCGAGTCGTTCGGCAATCCCGGGAAGTTCACGCAGATCGCGCGGCGCGTCGCGCGGACCAAGCCGATCATCGCGGTGAAGAGCGGCCGCACGCCCGGCGGCTCGCGCGCGGCCTCGTCGCACACCGGCGCGCTCGCGGGGTCCGACGCGGCCGTGGAGGCGCTCTTCCGCCAGAGCGGCGTCATCCGCACCGACACCATCGACGAGCTCTTCGACACCGCCCTCCTCCTCGGCTCGCAGCCGATCCCGGCGGGGCCGCGCGTCGCGATCCTCACGAACGCGGGGGGGCCCGGGATCATGGCCGCGGACGCCTGCGAGAGCGCGGGGCTTCTGCTTCCCGCGCTCGATCCGAAGACGGTGAAGGGGCTGAAGGCGTTCCTGCCGCCCGAGGCGAGCACGCGGAACCCGGTCGACATGATCGCCTCGGCGGTGGCCGAGTCGTTCGAGAAGGCGCTCCGCCTCCTCGTGGCGGACAAGAACGTCGACGCCGTGATCGTGATCTTCGTCCCGCCGCTCGTCACCGGCGCGCAGGAGGTGGCGCACGCCATTCTCGCCGGCGCCGCGGGAAGCAGGAAGCCGGTCCTCTCCTGCTTCATGGGGTCCCACGGCGTGCCCGAGAGCCTCAATTCCCTGAACGAGGGACACATCCCGTCCTATTCGTTCCCCGAAGCCGCGGCGCGGACGCTCGCGCGCGTGGTCCGCTACGGCGAGTGGCGGAGCGCGCCGGCCGGCGCGGTGCCGAAGCTCGCGGGCATCGACCGCGAGCGCGCCCGCGCCGCGATCGCCGAGGCCGAGATCGGGACGTGGATGCCGCCGCCGCTCCTGGCGGAGCTGCTCCACGCGTACGGCATCCGCACGAACGCGATCAAGACGGCGGCCACGCGCGGCGAAGCCGCCGTGATGGCGAAATCGGTCGGCTTCCCCGCGGTCCTCAAGCTCCGATCGCCGGACGTCGTCCACAAGAGCGACGTGGGCGGCGTGCGGCTCCGGATCCGGAGCGAGGAGGAGGCCGCGCGCGCCTTCGACGAGATCGCGCGCGCGCTCCGCGACGCCGAGCCGAAGGCGCGCTTCGAGGGGGTCACGGTGGAGCGGATGGTGGAAGGCGGTGTGGAGACCATCGTCGGCATGACCCGCGACCCTTCGTTCGGCCCGGTGGTCCTCTTCGGGCTGGGCGGGATCTCGGTCGAGCTCCTCCGCGACGTCTCGGTCCGCGTGGCGCCCCTCACCGACCGCGACGCCGAGGAGATGCTCGACGAGATCCGGGGAGCGAAGCTCCTCGAGGGCTACCGCGGGTCGCCGCCCGTGAACCGCGCGGCGCTCCTCGACGTGCTCCACAAGGTCTCCCTGCTCGCGCTCGAAAACCCGGAGATCGGCGAGCTCGACTTGAATCCGGTGCTCGCGTTTCCGGGGGACGGTCCCGCCATCGCGCTGGATGCCCGGCTCAAGCTGACGCAGCCGGCCCCGGCCTCGACGCCTCCGGCGCCCGCCCCGGCGGGCGTGCCCGCGTGATGAACCGGGGCCGCCAGGCCCCGGGTGGCGCCATGGACCGTCTCCGCAGGGGCGGCTCGCTCCAGCGCTTCCTGTTTACGATGCGCCCGGAAGAGGCGATCACCCTCGTTGCCTTCGTCCCGGTCGCCTGGGCCCTCGCCGGGGTTGCGCTCCACCCCGCCGCCTACGCGGCCGATCCGGCCGGCTACCCGAGCGCCGTCGCGCGCCTCGTCGCCCTCGTGCTGACCGTCGCGCTCACGCTCGTCGTGGTGCGGATCAAGCCCCGGTGGGAGCTGATCCGCGACTCGCTTCCGTTCCTCTTCGCCGGCACCATCTACGCGAGCTGCCACGACCTCATCCGCTTCTACGGATTCCCCGACGTGACGCGCGCGCTCTATCGCTGGGACGTGGCGCTCTTCGGCGTGGAGCCGACCATCTGGGCGCAGCGCTTCGCGGCGCCGCTCCTCACCGATTTCCTCACCCTCTGCTACTGGCTCTTCTACGTGACGCCGCCGCTCCTCGGGCTCCTTCTGTACGTGGGGAAGAGGCGTCCGCAGTTCCGGATCACGCTCCTCTCGATCGTCCTCTGCCTCTATCTCGGCTACATCGGGTACGTCGTCTTCCCGGCGTCGGCCCCCCGGCTCCTGATCCCGCCCGAGCAGTACGGGCCGCCGCTCCAGGGACTGGTCCCGCTCCTCGACCGCACTCGCGTCGCGGTGAAGGCGATCCCGCTCACGGCGCATGGCGCCTTTCCGTCGCTCCACTGCGCCGTGGCGCTCCTCGCCATGATCCTCGCGTGGCGGCACCTCCGCTGGTTCTTTCCGATCCAGTTCGTGCTCGGGACGGGGCTGATCGTCGGAACCGTCTACCTGCGCCATCACTGGGTCGTCGACATCCTCGCGGGATTCGTGCTCACGTTCTTCTCGCTCTGGGCGGGCCCGCGCCTCGAGCGGTGGTGGGAAGCGCGGGCCGCGCGGCTCGTTCCGGCGGGTGAGCTCGAGCGGGCGAATCTCGACTCGGGAGCCCGGCGCGCCCGCGCCGACGCCGAGACAGCCTCGGCGTAGGGGACGCAGCGAGGGCGGACAGCCTCGGCTCAGGGCAAACGAAAACGGGGCCCCCTCGAAGCCCCGTTTCGTTCTTCAGCTACTTCGGCCCGACGTCAGATCCGGAAATCAGTCGTTTCCGTCGTCGTTCCCACGGCCACGGCCGTGTCCGTTGCCCCGGCCGTT
>JBLMWD010000130.1:0-9327 GCA_050257045.1 Bacteroidota bacterium
CGCGAGCACCGCCACGGGTGCGTCGGCGATGCCGGCGTCGGCGAGGCGGGCGCGACCCGCCGTGCGCTCGTCGGGGACGGCCGCGAGCGACGGCTCTCCGGGGGCGACGTCGAGCCCAGCCGCCTCGGCGAGCACGCGATACTCGGCCGCGCGGGGAGCGCTCCGGGCGCGACCCGCCCGAGGCACGATGGTGGTCAGGAGGAATCCGCGTCCCTCGGCCGCGTAGCCGATCCGGCGCGGGATGCCCCCGAGTGTCGCGACGAGCGCCGAGGAGAAGGAGTCGGTGAGCAGGAGCGCCGTCCCGGCGCGTCGCTCGCGCAGGGCGCGAGCGAGCGCTAGCCGGCGCGTGCGCGCGGCGGGAAGGTAGTGTGACTCGGGAAAGCGCGCGTGGAGGAGCGGCTCGAACGCGGGCCGCCCCGCGAAGAATGCTCCCCGAGCCGCGGCCGCGGCGACCACGGGCCACGCGAGCACGAGGTCGCCGAGCCAGTTCGGGATGCGGACGTAGAGGGGCCGCTCCGCCCCGGTCCGCTCCGTCCCGCTCAGGAGAGGATGCCGAGGCTCTTCGCGGCGTCGCCGAGGACTTCGAGCGCCCGGTCCAGCTCCTCTTCGGTGTGCGTCGCGGTCACGATCGTGCGGAGGCGCGCCTTCCCCTTCGCCACCGTGGGATAGCCGATCCCCTGCGCGAAGACGCCGCGCTCGAACGCGAGGTCGGAAAGCTTCATGGCGCGATCGGCCTCCCCCACGATGATCGGCGTGATCGGCGTCTCGCTGATCCCCGTGTTGAAGCCGAGCCGCTTTAGCCCCGCCTTGAAGCGCTTCGTGTTCGACCAGAGCCGCTCGATCCGCTCGGGCTCCTGCTCCAGCACCTCGAAGGCCGCCATGCAGGCCGCCGCCACGGCGGGCGGATGCGACGTGCTGAAGAGGAAGGGACGCGCGCGGTGATAGAGGTACTCGATGAGGCTCTTCGAGCCGCAGACGTAGCCGCCGAGCACCCCGATCGCTTTCGAGAGCGTCCCGACCTGGATGTCGACCTGGCCGTGGACGCCGTAGTGGTCGATCGTTCCCCGGCCGTTCTTCCCGAGGACGCCGCTCGCGTGCGCGTCGTCCACCATCATGATCGCGCCGTGCTCCCGCGCGAGCGCCGCGATGGCGGGGAGGGGCGCGATGTCGCCGTCCATGCTGAAGACGCCGTCGGTGATCACGAGGCGGCGCTTCCACTCCGTGGTCTCCTCGAGGAGCTTCCGGAGCGCCTCCGTGTCGCGGTGCGGGAAGACCTTGATCGTGGCGCGCGAGAGACGGGCGCCGTCGATGATGCTCGCGTGGTTCAGCTCGTCCGAGAGGATCAGGTCGTCCTTCCCGAGGATCGACGAGACCGTCCCGGCGTTCGCGGTGAACCCGCTCTGGAAGACGACGGCCGACTCGGTCTTCTTGAACGCCGCGATCTTCCGCTCGAGCTCCATGTGGATGTCCATGGTGCCCGCGATCGTGCGGACCGAGCCGCTCCCCGCGCCCAGCTCCTTCACGGCGCGGATCGCGGCTTCGCGGAGCTTGGGATGCGTCGTGAGGCCGAGGTAGTTGTTCGAGGAGAGGTTGACGACGTCGCGCCCGTCGAAGCGGGCGTGCGGCTTCTGCTCCCCTTCGAGGACCCGGAGACGGCGGTAGAGCCCCTCCGAGCGCATCTGGTCGAGCGCTTCGTCCAGGAAGCCGAGCGGCCTCGTGGAGCCCATCTGCTCCGGCGCGCGCGTCATGGGTGGTCTCGCTTCAGCACGATCTTCCCCGCCTTGCCGGTCCGCTGCAGATCGACCGCGCGGTCGAACTCGGACCAACCGAGGACGTGCGTGATCACCGGCCTCACGTCGAGCTTCCCGGTGAGGAGGAGCGCCTCCATCCGGTACCAGGTGTCGAAGATGATCCGGCCGTTGATCCCCTGCACCACGGCGCCGCGGAAGACGATCTCCTTGGCGACGTCGATCTCGAGCGGCTTGGAGGGGATGCCGAGGAGCGAGACGCGCCCTCCGTTCGCGAGCATGTCGAAGCCGTCCTTGAAGGCCTGCGGATGCCCCGACATCTCGAGCATGCCGTCGACCCCGCGCCCGTCGGTCTCGCGGAGGACCGCCTGGCTCGAAGAGGTGGTGTTCACGTCGACGAGGAAGTCGGCCCCCATCTTCCGGGCGAGGTCGAGGCGGCCCGGATTCTTGTCGATCGCCGCGACCCACGCGGCGCCCGCCGCCTTGAGCACCCCGATGGAGAAGCAGCCGATCGGGCCGCAGCCGAAGACGGCGAAGCGGAGCCCCGCGACCGGTCCGGCGAGCGCGGTGTGCACCGCGTTCCCGAGCGGATCGTGGATGGCCGCGATCTCCTCGGGGATGTCCGGGTGGAGCTTCCAGACGTTCTGCTCGGGGATGACGACGTAGTCGGCGAAGGCGCCCTGGCGGTCGACGCCCAGGATCCGCACGTTCTGGCAGAGGTGCTGGAGCCCGCGGCGGCAGGCGTAGCAGATGCCGCAGTAGATGTGGGTCTCGGCGGTCACGCGGTCGCCCGGCTTCACGAGGGTGACCTCGCTCCCGACCGACTCCACGACCCCGGTGAACTCGTGCCCCGGGACGAGCGGCGGACGGATCCGCGACTGCGCCCAGGGGTCCCACTCCACGATATGCAGATCAGTGCCGCAGATGGCGAACGCGGTGACCCGGATGCGGACGTCCTTGACCCCCACCGACGGAATCGGAACGGTCGTCGGGAAGAGACCGGGGGCGGGCCCCGGCTTCTGGATCGCCCACATCGTCCCCTGCTTCACCACCGGCTCCTTCGTCGTCGTAACCGCCATGGCGGTGCTCCTTTCACGATGGAAACGGTGTGCCGCTCGGGGCCGATACTAGAATGGGGGGCGCGGGAATCAAGGACTTTCCCCGGCATGCGACCTCCGTACCAGATCAGTATCCGCGCTCGCGATCGACGACGTTCCGGAGCGGCGCGCCGTCCTTGAAACGCTTCCAGTTGGCGGCGAATTCGGCCGCGAGCGGATCGGCGGTGCCGGTTCCGGCGACGTGGGGGGTGATCCAGACCGCCGGGCTCTTGCGGAGCGGATCGTCCGGCGGAAGGGGCTCCGTGCGGAAGACGTCCAGGATCGCCCGCACGGGCCGTCCCGCTGCGAGCGCCTCGAGGAGCGCCGTCTCGTCCACACTCGCGCCCCGAGCTACGTTCACGAACGTCGAACCCGCCTTCATGCGGCCGAAACGTTCCCGATTCCAGAAGTCGCGCGTCTCGTGCGTGAGCGGGAGGAGGTTCACGACGACGTCGGCCGACGGGAGGAGCGCCTCGAGCGCGGAGAGCTCCTCGACGCCGAGCGCGTAGTCGAGCGGGCCGAGCGGGCCGCGGCGAATACCTCGCACCGTCATGCCGAGCGCGCGCGTCACTTCCGCCACGCGCCGGCCGATCGCCCCGTGTCCGACCACGAGGAGCGAGCGCGTAGCGAGAGAGCGCGGGGTCCAACGGGTCCACGCGCGCGCGTCCATCGCGCGGAACGCGTCGCGCGCGCCGAGCGCGTCGGCGAGGAGCCAGCCCGCCACGTACTCGGCGATCCGCTGCGGAAAGTCGCCGACCGTGCGCGTGAGGAGCACGCCATCGCGCCACTCGGGGCGGCCGAACCAGCCCTCCACGCCCGCCCAACCCGAGTGGATCCACCGGAGCGCCGGGAGCGCGCGCGGCGATTCGGGGGGCCGGTCCGGGCAGAACCAGATCTCGGCGCGCGATTCCTCGCCGGGCATGGCCCACGGTAGCGGCTCGCCGGCGTGGCGCTCCACCGCTTCCCGGATCGCGGGATCGCCGCCCTCGAGGAGAACCGTGATCATCCGGCCTCCGTCGCCCCGCGCGCGAGGCGCTCATCGGTCTCGACCGCTCCCGACAAGGCTTTCCGCACCGCATCGAGGACTGAGGCGGGCGCGAGATCTCGCATGCATCGGTGGTGCCCGAGCGGACATCGGCGCCGCCCGTGTACATCGCAAGGGCGGCAGCCGAGGACGACCTCCGCGACGGCGTCGCGGGGTCTGGCCGGCGAGAAGCCGAACGCGGGGACGGTGCTCCCGAAGATCCCGACCGTCGGCACGCCCAGCGCGGGACCGAGGTGGAGCGCGGCCGAGTCGTTGGAGACGATCACGCGCGCGAAGGTAGCCACGGCGGCGGCGTCACGAAACGGCATCTCGAGAATGGTGCGGTGCCGTTCCGCAGGGAGAAGCGAGCGCAGCGCCTCGGCCTCGCCGGTTCCCGGCGCGGCCGCATATAGCGGCGAGAGCCCGATCTCCGGAAGGAGCCGCTCCCCCAGGTCGATGAACCGCTCGAGCGGCCACCGCTTCGTCTCCCACCGAGCCCCCACGCCGAGGAAGGCGAGCCGGTCCGCGTCCGCGCCGAGGCGCGCGCGGGCGCGGGCGTGCTCGGCGTCGCTCAGCGCCTGGCGGAGCCAGGGACGGACCGGCGCGTCGGCCGGGAGTCCCGCGAGCGCGCGGTACGTCTGGAGAAGCGGCGGGACCGGCTCGGGGCGGGTCCACCGCGCGTACACCATGAGCCGCCGCCGGAGCCCGTGCTTGTTCGGCGCGATCCGGCGCACGCGGCCGAGCCCCGAGACGAGCCGCGTCGAGCGGAGGTTCTGATGCAGGTCGTAGACCTCCTCGATCCCCTCGCGGCGGATCGAATCGGCGAGGATCCCGAGGGAGCCCGTGATTCCGAGCGGCGCGGGCGCCGCGGGATCGGCCGTGCCGTCCTCGAGGAAGTAGAAGCGAGCGACGTCGGGGTGGCCGCGCAGGATGGGGGCGTGGCGCTCCTTCGTCGCGAAGAGGACGCGGCGACCCGGGTCCGCGTCGCGCAGGAACGCCGGGAGGTGCGCCGCGAGGAGGACGTCGCCGAGCGAGGAGAATCGGACGACGAGGGCCGCGCCGCGGACCATCCGTCAGCCGGCCCGGGGGTGGACCGTGAGGTCCGTCTCCGCGAGGCGGAACTGGAGGCGATGGAGCTTCTGGTAGAGGCCGGGCGTCTGCACCAGCTCGGCGTGCGTGCCGGTCTGGACGATCCGCCCCTGGTCGACGACCACGATCCGGTCGGCCCGCTGGATCGTGGAGAGCCGGTGCGCGATCACGAGCACGGTGCGCCCGGTGAAGAGGGCCTCGAGCGCCTCCTGCACGAGCAGCTCCGACTGCGAGTCGAGGCTCGACGTGGCCTCGTCGAGCAGGAGGAGCCGCGGATCCTTGAAGATGGCGCGCGCGATGGCGACGCGCTGGCGCTCTCCGCCCGAAAGGCGGACGCCCCGCTCCCCGATCTGGCTCGCGTACCCTTCCGGCATCTCGCGGACGAAGCGGTCGGCGTGGGCCGCGCGCGCGGCGCGATGGACCGCGGCCTCGTCGGCGTCGGTCACGCCGTAGGCGATGTTGTGCCAGACCGAGTCGTGGAAGAGGATCGGCTCCTGCGTCACGACACCGAGGAGCGAGCGCCAGGAGGCCAGGTCGTATTCCCGCAGGTCGACGCCGTCGATCAGGATGCGCCCGGCGGTCGGGTCGTAGAAGCGCGCGAGGAGGTCGGCGAGTGTCGACTTCCCCGCCCCGCTCGGGCCGACGAGCGCCACCACCTCGCCCGCCTCGATCCGGAACGTCACGTCGCGCAGCACCTCGGGCCCCTGGCCGTAGCGGAAGGAGACCCCCTCGAACTCGATGCCGTCGCGGATGCCGGAGGCGCGGCGCCCGGCCGGCTTGGAGACGACGGTCGGCTCGGTGTCGAGAATCCGGAAGATGCGGACGGCCGCGGCGAGGCCCTCCTGGAGCGTGGCGTTCACGTTCGAAAGCGACTTGAGCGGGCTCATGAGCTGGAGCATCGCGAAGAGGAAGATGAAGAACTGCTGCGGCTCGATCGCGCGCGTGAGGAGGATCTCGCGCCCGCCGTACCAGAGCACCGCGACGGCCGCGACCACGCCGAGGTACTCCGAGAGCGGCCCCGCCGCGTTCCCGAGCCGGCGCTGCTTCACGAACGCGCGGAAGTAGCCTTGCGAGGCCCGCTCGAACTTCCGCTGCTCGAAGTCCTCCATCGCGAACGCCTTCACGACGCGGATGCCGGTCAGCGTCTCCTGGATGATCGCGTTCAGGTCGCCCATGCGCTCCTGCGTGATGCTGCTCCGCCGGCGGAGCTTCCGCCCGAGCCAGACGATGAGGAGGAGCGACGGCGGGACCACGAAGAGCGAGACGAGCGCCAGCCGCCACGACGTCCAGAAGATCCAGAAGAGGCAGACCGCGAGGAGGAGCGACGACTTGATCAGGTTGCTGAACCCCGCCGCGAGCGCGCCGCGCACGAGGGAGATGTCGTTCGTGAAGCGCGAGAGGAGCGACCCCGTCCGGCGCGAGTGGAAGAAGGCGAGCGAGAGGCTCTGGAGGTGCGCGTAGACCTCGTTCCGGAGATCGCGGATCACCGCCTGCTCGACGTAGATCGTGAGGACGCTCTGGAGGTAGTCGACGGCGTTCTTGAGCAGGAAGACGACGAGGAGCGCGAGACAGACCCGCGTGAGAGAGCGGATCGGGTCGCCGAAGAGGAAGAAGTGCTCGAACCAGGTCCGGAGGCGCTGCTTCGCGCGGTTCCCCCGCTCGGCCATCTCTGCGATGGGCACGGGCGGAGCGTGCCGGCCGCTCTGGACGGTTGCGGCGGCGCTTCCGGTCGGCCTCGCTTGGGGAGTGCCTACGACCGGGACGCCGGCGGCGCCCGCGAGGCCGGCATCCAGCCCCGGAATCGCGGCCGGCAGAGACGGCGCCCCGGTCGCGGCCGCGCCGGTTCCCGGCACGGCCGTAGCCGGGGCCGTGGCTGGCGTGAAGAGGATCTTCATGAACGGCGAGATCATCCCGATCGAGACGCCCGAGAGCAGCGCGAAGACGACCATCAGCGCGGCGGTGAGCGCGAGATGGCCGCGGTAGGGTTGGAGGTAGCGGAGCAGCCGGAGCGACGGGTTGCGCTCGGCCTTGACCCGGGGCATCGGCGCTACGCCCGTTCCGGACGTGGCTCGGCGAAGCGGTCGAGCCAGTCGTAGTTCCGGACGAAGGCCTCGTCGAAGTCGTATCCGCTCGCGAAATCGCGCGGGCTGTCCTGATCGGTCTTGCTGAGGATTCCCTCGCGGACGAGCTGGAAGACGATCTCGCCGAAGTCCTCGGTCGTCGCCACCCCCCACTCGAGGAAGACGGTCTTGGCCATGAAGCCGAACTGGCGGAGCGCCATCTGCCGGATCCCCTCGAGCACCTCGAGGCCGGTCACGTGGCGGACCTCCTTCGTGGCGACGTAGCTCCGCTGGGCGGTGTACTCGACGGCCTCGAGCGTGAAGCGGTAGGCGGCGGCCTTGTAGCGGCCGTACTGCTGCGCGAGCTCGAGCATCCGGGACTCGATGTCGTGGGTCATCTCAGCGCACGTCCTGTCGGGTCAGCACCGTGTCGCGGCGGAAGCGGCGGTCGTCCCGCCGGAGATGGTCGACGTTGTAATGGAGACCCCGGCTCTCCTTGCGGCGCCGGGCGCATGCGATGATCAGGTCCGCGACGAGGCCGATGTTCCGGAGCTCCACCAGGTCCGCGTCGAGGCGGTACCGCTGGTAGTCCCCCTCGGTCTGGTCGCGCAGCACCGCGATCATGGAGGCGGCCCTCGCGAGGCGCTCATCGCTCCGGACGATGCCCATATAGTCCCACATGACCCGGCGGATGGCATCCCAATTGTGGTCGAAGACGACCTGTTCCTTGGCTTCCACGGCCCCGTTGTAGCGCCACACGGGAACGGCCGGGATCCGCCCGGGCCGCTCCGACGTGATCTGGTGGAGGAGGGCCACCCCCGCCCGCCGCGAGAAGACGATCGCCTCGAGCAGCGAGTTGGAGGCGAGGCGGTTCGCGCCGTGGACTCCCGTGCAGGCCACCTCCCCGCAAGCGTAGAGCCCGGGGATCGTGGCCCGTCCCTCGAGATCGGTCAGTACCCCGCCGCACATATAGTGGGCCGCCGGGACGACCGGGACCGGATTCCGGAAGGGGTCGAAGCCGTACTCGATGAGGCGCCGCGTGATGTGCGGAAAGCGCCGGAGCAGGAGCCGCTTCCCCAGGGGGCGCATGTCGAGCAGGACGCACTTGTCGCCCCGCTTCTTCATCTCGAAGTCGATCGCGCGCGCCACGACGTCGCGCGGCGCGAGCTCCCGGAGGCGGTGGTAGCGCTGCATGAACCGCTTCCCGTCGAGCGTGAGGAGCTGCGCCCCCTCGCCGCGGACCGCCTCGGAAATGAGGAACGACTTCGCCTCCGGGTGGAAGAGGCAGGTCGGGTGGAACTGCATGAACTCGAGGTCGGCGACCTCCGCGCCGGCGCGGAAGGCGGCCGCGAGCCCGTCGCCGGTCGCGATGTCGGGATTCGTAGTGTAGAGGTACGCCTTGCCGGCCCCGCCCGTCGCGAGCACGGTCGCCCGCGCGGCGATCGCCTGGATCGCATGCTTCTTCCGGTCGAGGACGTAGGCGCCCCAGATCCGGTCCTTCCCGGGTGCCACGGCGCGCCGGCCGCGCATCTTCGACTCGAGGATCAGGTCGACGGCGATCTGGTTCTCGAGGATCGAGATCTTGGGATGCTGGCGCGCGAGCTTGAGCAGCACGCGCTCGATCGCGTAGCCGGTCCGGTCCTTGGCGTGCACGATCCGCCGGCGCGAGTGGCCCCCTTCCCGCCCGAGCGCGAGGCGCCCGGAGCGGTCGACGTCGTGGTCGAACCGGACGCCGAGCCCGATCAGGCGGAGCACCTCGCCGGGCCCCTCCTCCACCAGCACGCGCACTGCCTCCGGATCGCAGAGGCCGTCCCCCGCGACGAGGGTGTCGTGCTCGTGGAGCGAGACCGAGTCGTCCTCGCCGAGCACGGCCGCCACGCCTCCCTGCGCGTAGTTCGTGTTCGACTCCTCCGCGGAGACCTTGGTGACGACGAGGACGCGCGCGGTCTGCGCGGCGTGGAGCGCCGTCGAGAGGCCGGCGATGCCGCTCCCGATGACGAGGACCTCGGTTTCGAGCGTGTCGTGACGCGGGGACATGGACCTCCTCAGATCGGATCGAGCGGACGGAGCGACGTGCGGATCACGCCCACCGGAATCGGCGCGTCGCCGGGGAGCGTCCAGCGGTGCTCATCCTTCTCGGTGATCAGCGCGATCTCGGCGCCGGCGCGCGCGGCGCGCGCGATCGCCCGGCGGAGCCCCTCCGGCGCGACCCGCGCGTGGTCGGGAAACGAGACCTGCGCGACCACGTCGATCCCCGCGCTCGCGGCGAATCGTGCGACCCGGGCCGGCGCGCCCACCGCCGTGAGCAG
>JBLMWD010000131.1:0-28822 GCA_050257045.1 Bacteroidota bacterium
CTTGGCGCTCGCCCTCGTGGCCCTCGCGCTCGCGACGCCGCCCCGGATCGCGGCCGCCGCCTTCGACCTCCGACATGCGACGCCCGAAGCGCTCGGCTCGGCATCTCCCGATCTCGCGTCCGATCCGCTCGGCGATCGGTCCTCGGACGCGCCGCGATTCGCCGGAGCCTGGAGCCACGCCTCGCTCGACGACGTCGAGGGTCTCGCCGCCGACGACGTGGCGGCGGCCTGGACCGGCCGGCGGGTCGCGATCGGCGCGGCGTGGTCTCGGGCCGGAACGCCCGACCTCGCCGAGGAGGCGGCCATGCTCGAGGCCGGCGAGCGCGGCGCGAGGGTGCTCCTCCTCCGGGGCCGCGCGGAGCGGCTCGCGCTCCGCTTCGCGGGCGAGCCGGAACGCTCGGGGTGGGCCGGGAGCGCCGGCGTCGCCGCGCGCCTCGCCGGGCGAGCCACCCGCGTCGAGATCGAGATCGAAGGGGACCGCGCCCTCCGGAGCGCCGGCGCCCGGGCCCTCGGCGCCGTGCCGGCCGTGGTCTGCGTCCTTCGGTTCCGCGCGCCCGCGCTCACCCTGGCCCTCGCCGATCGCTGGGAGAGCGACGGGCGGCGGAGCCCTCGCGTCGCGCTCCTCTTCCCGGTGGGGTCCGCCCTCTCGCTCCGCGCCGCGCGCGGCTCGGATCCGGGCCGGATCGGCTTCGCGCTCGAGGCGCGGCTGGGGAGGATCGTGGTCGCCGCCGGACGCCTCGATGCGGCCGAAGGAACCTCGATCGCCTCGGTTGGGCTCCGGCTCGCCTCCCGCGGATCCGGCTCGACGCCCGGCGCGCCGTCACCCGCGCCCCGTGCGCCGTCACCCGCGCCGGGCGATCCGGCCCGGGCGCGAAATCCCGCTCCCGGCGCGCGTTGTTGGCCCTGCCCGGCTTTGCTATGATGCGGCACACAAGGCACCTAGGGGCGTCGGCGGGCCTCCTCTGCGTTCTCGCGGCGGCGTTCGGACCCGCATCGCCGGCTGCCGCTGGACCCGCATCGCCTGCGGCGGCCGTGCCCGTCTCCGATTCGACGCGCGCCTGGCTCCCGGCGGAGCCGGACGAGCTGGAGGCGCCGGATCGCCTGGAGGATCGCGATCCCGTGGGCGGCGCCGGAGCGCGCGCGGATATGCGCGAACGGCGGCTCGCTCCGCGACGGCTGTGGATCGAGCGGAAGCTGCCGATCCTCGGGATGGCGCGCGGAGAGTGGCTGTTCGACGCGGGAGCCTCCGGCGGAGCCACGGCGCAGGCGCATCCGCTCGGCGGGCGCGTGACGCTCGCGGCGGGCGCGGTCGTGGCGCGCGGAGCACCGGTGCTCCTCGGGGAGGGACTGGGGCTCGTTCGGGCGCTGCGCGCGCCGCGGAGCCCGATCTTTTCCGCGCCGGCGTTCGAAGCGCCGCGCGGTTCGTCGAGCCCCGCGGTGCGCGGCGGCGCCGTCGCCGCGTCGCTTGGCCCGGCAACGGTCTGGGCGCTGGCCGGCCGAGCCGGCCCCGATCGCGGGGACCGGGTCTGGGCCGGAGGCTGCGGGATCGCGCGCGGAGCGCTGCGCCTTGCCGCCGCAACGGGGGAGAAGCGCGGAACGCGCCGCGCCGCTTCGCTGGCCGCGGAAGCGCGCGGCCCGGAAGGGCGGCTCGCCTTCGAGGCGCTCCTCTCCCGCGAACGCGGGCCGGAGTACCTCGGCGAGGCAACGCGCGCGGCGGGCGCGCTCGCGGTCACTGCGCGATGGCGTCGCCGGCCCGGAGAAGCGAGGCCGGTCGCAGGCGAGGTTGCCGTCGAGTCGGGACCCCCGGCGCTGCGGCTCCGCCTTTCCTGGCGCCCGTGGTCGGCGCGGGCGGCGGCCGACGACGGGCGGATCGAGCTCGAAACCTCGGCGCGCGTGTCGGGGCGCGGCCCGGCCCGGCTACGCCTGGGCGCGAAGGGCGGCGCCGGCACGATCGGCTCGGCCGACGTGGTGCGGGGCGAGCGTTATGTGATCGCGGACGTCGTGGTGGCGCGCGAGCGGGGCCGCTCGCTGGCCCTCCTCGTCTCGGCGCGGGAGACGCGTCGCGGTGCCGCGAGTGCCGTCGCCTCGGCGCTCGGGGGACGCCTCGAGATGGCCGCGCGGGGGCGCGCGGGAACGACGCTCGTGCTGCAGGCGCGCCGCGCGGTCTCGGACGTCGCGACCGCGGACGACGGCGCGACGGCCGCGTGGACCACGGCGGTCGCGCCCTCGGACGGCGAGGCGCTCGTCGCGCGCGCGGGATCGGGACTCTTCCTCACGGGTCGCGCCTGGCTCCGGCTGGGCGCCTTCCGCCTGGAAGGGACGCTCGCCGACGCATCGGCTTCGGCGGGCGGTAGATCGGCCGCGGGCTCGCTCCGGATCGAATGGGAGCGGGAGGACCGATAGAGTCGCGGACATCCAGACTCGGTCTGGAGAATCGGGGGATCGTATGCGTTACGCGGATCGGATGAGCCAATTGGGGACCGAGACGGCGTTCGAGGTGCTCGCGAAGGCGCGCGCGCTCGAGGCCAAGGGGCGCTCGGTCGTTCACTTAGAGATCGGAGAGCCGGATTTCGACACGCCGGCTTCGATCCGGGCCGCCGCCGTGCGCGCGCTCGAGGAGGGATTCACGCATTACGGTCCGTCGGCGGGGCTGCCCGAGGTGCGCGAGGCGATCGCCGCCTTCATCAGCCGCGACCGCAAGCTCCCCGTGGCGGCCGACCAGATCGTCGTGACGCCGGGCGGAAAGCCGGTGCTCACGTTCTCCGTCCTCGCCTGCGTCAATCCCGGAGACGAGGTGATCGTGCCGAATCCCGGGTTCCCGATCTACGAATCGGCCGTCCGGTTCGCCGGCGGGACGGCGGTGCCGCTCGTCCTGAAGGAGGAGCGCGGCTTCCGCTTCGGAGCCGCCGACGTGAAGGCGCTGATCACGCCCAAGACGAAGATGCTGATCCTGAACTCCCCCCACAACCCGACCGGCTCGGTCCTCTCGCCGGGGGACCTCGACGAGATCGCCGCGCTCGTGCGCGACCGGGACATCTGGGTCCTCTCCGACGAGATCTACTCGAAGATCCTCTACGACGGCGTGCACGAATCGATCGCGACCCGCCCCGGCATGCAGGAGCGGACGGTCATCCTCGACGGCTTCTCCAAGACCTACGCGATGACCGGCTGGCGGCTCGGCTACGGCGTCATGACCCCGACGCTCGCGAAGCACGTGGCGCGCCTCGCGACCAACGTCTACTCCTGCGCCACCTCCTTCGTGCAGCGGGTGGCCCCGACCGCCCTGGGCGGCCCCCAGGACGAGGTGAAGGCGATGGTCGCCGAGTTCCGGCGCCGCCGCGACGCCATCGTCGCGGGGCTGAACGAGATCCCGGGCGTGACGTGCGCGAAGCCCTCGGGCGCGTTCTACGTCTTCCCCAATGTGAAGGGGCTCGGGATGAAGTCGTCGGAGGTGGAGCACGCCCTGCTCGAGGAGGCCGGCGTGGCCGCCCTCTCCGGAACCGCGTTCGGCTCCTACGGCGAGGGATACCTGCGCTTCTCCTACGCCAACTCGATCGAGAACATCCGGGAAGGATTGAAGCGCTTCGGCGCGTTCGTGGAGAGCCACAGCAAGGCGACGCGATGACGCTCCGCTGAGATGGGCGCTCCGCGGCGCGTCTTCATCACCCTCGGCGGGAACGCGATCCTTCCCGCGCGGGGGGCCGGCACGTTCGAGGAGCAGTGCGCGATCACGCGCACCACGATGCAGCCGATCGCGGCCCTGATCCGCGACGGCGTGCAGGTGGTGCTGTCGCACGGCAACGGCCCGATCGTGGGGAACATCCTCATCCGGAACGAGGCCGCGCGCGAGCAGATCCCGCCGATGCCGCTCGACGTCTGCGGCGCCGACTCGCAGGGCGGGATCGGCTACATGATGCAGCAGCTCCTCGACAACGAGCTGAAGCGGATCGGGCTCGGCGACCGGGCCGTGGCCACCGTCGTGACGCAGGTGCTCGTCGACGAGCGCGACCCGGCGTTCCGGCGTCCGACCAAGCCGATCGGCCCCTTCTACTCGCAGGAGCGGGCGCGCCTGCTCGCGCGCGAGAAGGGGTGGACCATCGTGGAGGACGCCGGCCGGGGCTACCGGCGCGTCGTCGCCTCGCCGCGTCCGCTCGAGGTGATCGAGCTCGAGGCGATCCGGCGGCTCGTCGAGAGCGGCGTGGTCGTGATCACCGTGGGGGGCGGCGGCATCCCGGTGACCCGGCAGTGGGACGGGGCGCTCCACGGCGTCGAGGCGGTCATCGACAAGGATCACGCGGGGAGCCTTCTCGCGCGCTTGCTCGGATGCGAGCAATTGGTGATTATCACCGGCGTCGACCAGGTGGCGCTCCACTACGGGAAGCCGGAGCAGCGGAACATCGACGAGGCGACGCCCGAGGAGCTCGCGCGCTGGATGGAGGAGGGCCACTTCCCTCCGGGCAGCATGGGGTCGAAGATCCAGAGCGCGATCGACTTCGTGCGCGGCGGCGGACGCGAGGTGGTGATCACCTCGCCGTCGCGGCTGATCGAGGCGCTCGCGGGAACGACCGGGACGCGGATCCGGCGGGGTTGACGGCGGGCCCGACGGAGTCGGGCAGGGACGAGGAGGGGAGGATGGGCGGCAAGGACGCGATGCTCGCGGTGCGCGACCTCACGGTCGCGTCGGACGGGCGCTGGGCGGTCCGCGGCTTGAGCTTCTCCGTCGCGCCCGGCGCCATGCACCTGGTGCTCGGCGAGCGCGACACCGGAAAGACGGCCCTCCTCGAGACGATCGCGGGGCTCCGCGGGCCGGAACGCGGGTCGGTCCTCCTCGGCGGCGACGAAGCCTCCGCGAAGGCGCGGCGCCGCGCGCTCGCGTTCGTCCCGCGCGAAACGCCGATCCGCCAGCTTCGCGTCCTCGACCGGCTCCTCCTCCACGACACCCCCCTGGTCGCCCGCCTCGGCATCCAGTGGAAGCGCGGCCGCGAGGAGGCGCGCGCGCTCGCCGCGCGCGTCGGGCTCGACACGCTCCTCGACGTTCCCTACGAAGCGCTCCGCCCCGTGGAACGCAAGCTGATCGAGGTGGCGGCGGCCGTGCGGCAGAAGCCGGCGGCGATCCTCCTCGACGAACCGACCGCCGATCTCGGCCCGCACGAGGCGCGCCATTTCCTGGACGCCCTCCACTCGATCCTCGAAGCCGAGAAGATCCCCGCCGTCGTCGCGACCACGTGGCCGCGCGACGCCTTTCCCGACGGCGCCGCCGTGACGATCCTCTGGCGGAACGCCGACCCGGTCACGCTGCCGACCGCCGGGAACAGCGAAGAGGCGATCGTGGAGCGCTGGACAGGCGGGCTCGACATCCGCCGGGCGCCGAGCGGCCCGCACGCTCCGGGAGACATGCTGCTCCGGGTGGAGGGGCTCGTGCTGAACGGCCGCGGCCGGGAGACCTCGCTCGCCGGCGTCGACTTCGAGGTCGCGGCGGGGGAGGTGCTCGCCGTGGTCGGCGCGCCCGCGGACGGCATCGACCTCCTGCACGACGCCCTCCTCGGGAACCGCCGGCCCGACCGGGGGACGATCCATTTCCTCGGAAAGGAGATCGCGCGGGCGCCGCGGCGCGTGCGCGTGGAATCGGGGATGACCTTCGTGAACCCGCCCATCGCGCGCGACCAGTCGATCGACGAGTTCACGGTCGAGGAGAACCTGATCCTCGGCCAGACGCACGCTCCGCCGTTCGCGCGGAAGGGCTTTCTGCGGCCCGAGTCGATCCGCGGCAACTGCCTCCGCGCGCTCGAGGACTTCGACATCATCGGCGCCACGCCGCGCACGCGCCTGCGCGACCTGAGCCTCGGGCAGCGGCAGCGGCTCCTCGTGGCGCGCGAGGTGATCCACAACCCGCGCCTCCTCGTGATCCGCTCGCCCGGCCAGGGGCTCTCGCTGGACGCCCAGGAGTACGTGCGGCGCACGCTGATCCTCCAGTGCGAGCGGGGAAGCGGCCTCCTCTGGCTCACCGACGAGCCGGAGGAAGCGATGCGCGTGGCCGACCGGCTCGCCGTGCTCACGCTCGGGAAGTTCGTCTGGCTGCAGGTCACGGAAACGCTGACGCGCGAGTCGATCATCGCGGAGATGTCGGGGGCGGCGGCGTGATCCCCGGACGCTGCCGCGCCGGAAAGCGCGAGATCCTCGCCAACGGGCTCGTCCTCCTCGCCCTGATCGCGGGAACCCACGCCGCCGGGGTCAAGGCGCTCGATCTCGATCCGTCCCGCTGGACGGCCCCGTGGACCGGGGACGTGGTGCTCGTCGGCGCGGGCCTCCTCTTCCTCGGGATCGCGTTCCTCGCCCCGCTCCACGGCGGGATGATCAACCTCGGCGTCCATGCCGAGTTCCTCGCGGGCTATTCGATCGGGGCGGTGATCGTGCGCGGCGGCATCTTCGGACCCGGGATGCAGGCGGGGCTCGGTCTCGTGGCCGGCGCGGCCGCGGGCGCCCTCGTCGGACTCGGTCTCGCCGCGCTCCGCCACCGCTTCGCGGTGCACGAGATCCTGGGCGGGCTCATGGCGACCGCGCTCTTCGTGCCGCTCGCGCGCGTCGTCTCGGTCGACCGGCTGGCGCCGCCCGCGCTCGCGATCGAGCTCCCCGCGCTCACCCAGCCGATCCGCTGGGCGCCGGGCCTCGGTCTCCCGCCGGGCTTCGTGCTCACGTGGGGGATCCTCCTGCTCACGTTGTCGCTCGTCGCGGCCGTCCTCTTTGCCCACTTCCTGCGCGCCACGGTGAGCGGGTTCGAGGTGCGCGCCTCGGGCGCGAACCCGCTCGCCGCGGCCGCGATCGGCACCGACGTGGCGGGGATCCAGCGCGCCATGATGGCGCTCGGGGGCGCGTGCGCCGGGCTCACGGGCGCGCTCCAGCTCTGGACCTCGCCGGCCGTGGCGCTCGAGCGCTGGCCCTTCCCGCTCGGCTTCGCCGGGATCGCGGTCGCGTTCCTCGGTCTCGCCTCGCTCCGCGGCGCCGTGGTCGTCGCCTTCGTGCTCGCCGCCTGGCTCAACACGCCGTACGTGGCGGAGGTGCTGGGCGCCCCCGGCTACGGCGCGGCGGCCGCGGCGCTCCTTCTCATCCCCGCGCTCTGGATCCTGCCCCGCACCTTCCCCGATTTCGGCGCCCCGCGCGCGATCTGGCGCACGCGGCAGCGGGAGGGGTAGCGGCACACTTCCCGGCCGACACCGGGAGTCGATTTCAAGAAGCCTCCTCGTTCTCCGGTTCCGTCATCCCCGACGCGATCGCGCCATCGGCGCGGGGAGGATGGTCATGGTTCGAACGTGGGTCCTGGTGCTCTGGCTCCTGGCGGCGATGCTCGCGGCGGCGCTCGTCGCGCGGCTCGTTCCCTTCGCTCCGTTCGCGCGCGCGCAGGCGGCAAGCGATCTCCGGCTCTCGGAGATCCTCGCCGGCCCGGCGCGCGACTGGGACGGCGACGGCCTCTACGACTCGCGAAGCGACGAGTGGGTGGAGGTTGTGAACCGCGGGTTCGCTCCCCTCGACCTCGCGCCCTACCGGCTCGCCGACGCCGACTCGACGGTCCGCTTCGAGCTCTCGGGCACGCTCGCGCCCGGCTCGGTGCTCCTCGTGACCGGGAGCATGGCGACGGCGCAGCAGCGCGCGCTCGGGCGGACGGCGAGCGGACTCAGCCTCAACAACTCGGGGGACACCGTGATCCTCCTTCGTGTCTCCGGGGCCGACACGATCCAGGTCGACGCGCACCGTTACGGGAGCGTCGAGGCGGCGAGCGACCGGTCGACAGGATGGATCGCCGATCCCTCTTCCTGGTCGCTCTTCGACGGTCTCAACCGCTACGGCGGCTCCGGCGATCCGAAAGGCACCGGCTGCAACCCGACGCCGGCGATCCGGAACGCGTGTCCGACGCCCGTCGCGGCATCGACATGGGGGAAGATCAAGCGGCTCTATCTCGAGGGGAAATGACGCGGGTCGGGTCGGCTCCGACGGGCCGTGAATGCTACCTTGGTATACCTCCCCGGGAGCCAAAAAGGGTGTTGGCTCCTAGGTACTTTGTGAAATAATTCACAATGTTCGGGCTCAGGTGCGGCGTGGCCGACGTGCCCGGGGCGATGCGCCCGAAGCGCTGGCGCCAGGGCCCGAACACCTCCTAGGGTTTCCTGACTCGTTAGGACCGGATTGACACGAGAAGGGCGTCGGACGGGACAGCCGGCGCCCTGCTTTTATGCCCGTCCTGCCCGGCCTTCACGCCGTTGGGAGGATGCGGCGTGCGTCCGCCGGCCTAGGGCAGCTCCGCCGCCTCGACGCGTCCGCTGTAGAGCTCCACGCGGGGCGCCCACGACGCGATCGACCGGTAGACGTCCTCATCGGAGAGCGAATAACCGGAGTAGTCGATACCGCCGTCGGGAGTCGGCACGCCGTCGGGCGTGTTGAGCGAGATGCTCGCCACCTGGAAGGCGTCCTTGTCGAGCAGGGCGACGCGGAAGTTGAAGACGTTCGCGGGCGGGACAGGGACGATCCCGATCTGGTAGTAGAGCCTGCCGTTTCGGAACGCCGTCTTCAGGCGGAGCGTGTACTTCGTCTGGTAGACCAGCGCCCCCCAGTCGTGCACGCGCGCGAGCTCCTCGGTCTCGCGCTTGCGATCCCCGGGATTCTCGATCCGAACGAAGCGCGTCCCCTGGAGGTAATCGACCGCGCCGGTCATGCGATCGAGGCGGACGATGCGTCCCTGCCCGTCCCCCTGCACCTGGTAGCGGCCGCACGCGGGCGCTGCCAGCGCGAGCAGAATCACGAGCGCGAGGCGGCTCGTCTTAAGACCATCGTGCGCGTGGTCGATGCCGTTCACGCGCAGGAGTTTCGCATGGAAAGATGTACTTAGGTAGCAGTACCTCCGGACCATTTCGCGCGCGCGCGGCGAAGCGTAGTCTCCCGGCCGGTTGGAAGAATCTCCCCGCTCCGACCGTGTTTGGTCGCATCCGGGGCCGGTGGATCGGCCCGGACTCCTCCCCATTTTCGGACATAGCGGGACGCGAGATGCGCGCCCCGAGCCGTCGAATCAGCGGACGTTCGCACCCAGAGGAGCCCCCGCCATGCGAGCACCGTCGCCGCTTCGTGCTGCCCTCCCGCTTCTCTTTCTCGTCCTCATCGCCGCCACGCCTTCGCTCACGTTCGCCCAGCAGTCGCTGCAGCTGGACGGCGTGAACGACTACGTCACGTTCGGCGCCGCGCCCAGCCTCGGCTCGACCGCGTTCACGGTCGAGGTCATGTTCAAGCGGACCGGCACGGGCGCGTCCACCAGCACCGGCACGGGAGGGATCGCCGCGGCCGTTCCCCTCATCACGAAGGGGCGCGGCGAGGCGGACGGCGACAACCGCGACATGAACTGGTTCCTCGGGATCAACCCGACGACCAACGTGCTCGTCGCGGACTACGAGGAGGGCGCGGGGCAGGCGTCGCCGGGGCTCAACCACCCCGTCAGCGGGACGACCGCGATCACGAGCAACGTCTGGCACCACGCGGCCGCGGTCTTCGACGGGACGACCTGGTACCTCTACCTCGACGGCAATCTCGACGCGACGCTCGTCGTGGGCGCGGGGCGTCTCCCCCGCTACGACAGCATCCAGCACGCGGGGCTCGGCTCGGCGCTCACCTCGACGGGGGTCGCGGCCGGCTTCTTCGCCGGACTCCTCGACGAAGCGCGGGTCTGGAACGTGGCGCGCACCCAGACGCAGATCCAGGCGGGGATCGGCGTCGAGGTGCTGCAGGGGACGGGTCTGGCCGGGCGCTGGGGGCTCAACGAAGGGACCGGCACGGCGGCGGGGAACACCATCGCCGAAGGGGTGAACGGGACCCTCACGAACGGGCCCGTCTGGAGCACCGACACTCCGGTCGGCCTCACCGCGGCCACGGCGCTCCGCCTCGGGGGCACGAGCGCCTACGTCGCGCTGGGCAACCCGTCCGCGCTCCAGCTCTCCGCCTTCACGATCGAGATGTGGCTCCGCCGCGACGGGCCGGGCGTCGGCACGAACACCGGCGCGGGCGGAATTGCCGACGCGATCCCGCTCGTGGCGAAAGGTCGCGCCGAGGCGGAGACGGCCGCGCAGGACATCAACTATCTCTTCGGCATCCGCGCATCGGACGGCGTCCTCTGCGCCGACTTCGAGGAGGGTCCGGGCGGCGCGTCGCCGAGCCTGAACCACCCGGTCGCGGGGACGACCCCGATCACGACCGGAGTCTGGCACCACGTGGCGGCCACGTACGACGGGACGACCTGGAAGCTCTACCTGGACGGAGCGCTCGAAGCGTCGCTCGCCGTGGGGCAGCCCGTCGCCTCGACGAGCGCCTCGCCCGTCGCGATCGGAAGCGCCCTCACGAGCACCGGCGCGGCCTCGGGATTCTTCGACGGCGCGCTCGACGAGGTGCGGATCTGGAACGTCGCGCGCACACAGGCCGAGATCATCGGGGGCCTCAACGCCGAGATCGGCGGCACGGCGACTGGGCTCGTCGGCCGATGGGGGATGAACGAAGACCAGGGCGCGGTCGTGGCGAGCAGCGCCGGCACGGCGCTGAACGGAACCGTGACCGGCTCCGGCTGGGGCTGGGCGGCGGGCTCGCCGTTCAACGCCGCCCCGCCGGGGCCGCCCGCGGACCCGGCGGGTCTCGCGGCCACGGCTTTCTCCGCCAATCGGATCGATCTCACCTGGACCGACAACGCGAACAATGAGACCGGTTACGAAGTCGAACGCTCGACCACGGGTCCGGGCGGCCCCTTCTCGCCGCTCGCCTCACTGCCCGCAAACAGTGTCTCCACGTCGGACCTCGCCCTCGCTCCGGCGACGGAGTACTGCTATCGCGTGCGCGCGGTGAACGGCGCCGGCGCGTCCGGCTACACGGCCGCGGCCTGCGCGACGACGCAGACCTCGCCGCCTCCGGCCGACCCGACCAGCCTCACGGCCACCGCGGCGACGCCGGTCGAGATCGACCTGGCCTGGACCGACAACGCGACCGACGAGACCGGCTATGAGGTGGAGCGCTCGACCACCGGCCCGGGCGGGCCGTTCACGCCGCTCATCTCGCTTCCCGCGAACAGCGTGAGCTACGCGAACACCGGCCTCGCCGCGGCGACCTCGTACTGCTACCGCGTGCGCGCGGTGAACGGCCCCCTTGCCTCCGGCTATGCGACGCCGGCCTGCGCGACGACGCTCTCCGGCCCCGCCGATCCGACCGGCCTCCTCGCGACGGCGGTCACGTCGGGGCAGATCCACCTCGCGTGGACCGACAACGCGACCGACGAAACCGGCTACGCCGTGGAGCGCTCGGCCTCGGGTCCGGGAGGGCCGTTCACGGTCGTGGCCACGCTCGGCGCGAACGCCGCGGCCTGGGACGACCTCAACCGAGACGCCGGCGCGGAGACCTGCTACCGCGTGCGCGCGCTCGGCGCCTACGTCCCGTCGGGGTACTCGGCCGTGTCGTGCGCCACGACGCCTGCCGCGACGCCGGGGAGCCTCGACCTCGCCGGGTCGACGTACGTCACGTTCGGAGATCCGGACGCGCTCGACCTCGCCGCGTTCACGCTGGAGTGCTGGTTCCGTCGCGACGGCGCGGGGACGACCACGACCACGGGGAGCGGCGGCATCGCCGCGGCGATCCCCCTCCTGACGCACGGCGCGCCCGAGGCCGACGGCAGCAACGTCGACATGAACTACTTCCTCGGGCTCCGGTCCGACGGCGTCCTCTGCGCCGACTTCGAGGAAGGGGCGACCGGTCCCTCGCCGGGCCTCAACCACCCGGTCGTCGGCACCACGGCGGTGGCCGCGGGGAGCGGGTGGCACCACGCCGCCGCGACCTACGACGGCACGACGTGGAACCTCTACCTCGACGGCAACCTCGAGGCGACGCTCGCGGTCGGCCGTCCGGTGCGCTCCAACTCGATCCAGCGGGCCGCGCTCGGCACCGCGCTCACCTCGACGGGAGCGACGAACGGCTTCTTCGACGGCGCGATCGACGAGGCGCGCGTCTGGGGCGTGGCGCGGACGCAGACGGAGATTCAGGCGACGGCCAACACCCCGCTCGACACGCCGCAGGCGGGGCTCGCCGCGCGGTGGGGCCTCGACGAGGGCTCCGGCGCGATCGTGAATTCGAGCGCCGGCACCGTCGTGGCCGGGACGATCGTCGGGACCAATTACAGCTGGTCGGGTCCCGCGCCGTTCAATCTCTCGTTCACGACGCCCGCCGCTCCGTCGGGCCTCGCGGTCAGCGCCCCGACGCACGCGCTCGCGGTCCTCACCTGGAACGACAACTCGCTCAACGAGTCCTCCTTCCAGATCGAGCGCTCGACGACCGGGAGCGGCGGGCCGTTCACGCCGCTCGCCACGGTCGCGGCGAACACGACGACGTACTCGGACGGCGGCCTCGATCCCTCCACCCAGTACTGCTACCGCGTGCGCGCCGTGAACGGCAACGGCGCGTCGGCCTTCGAAGGACCCGCGTGCGCGACGACGCCGTTCGAGACCAACACCGGTCTCGACTTCGGCAACGGCGGCTACGCCTCGTTCGGGAATCCCGCGGCGCTCCAGCTCCCGGCGTTCACGATCGAGATGTGGATCCGCCGCGACGGCGCGGGGGCCGGGACGAACACCGGCACCGGCGGCATCCCCGATCTGATCCCGCTCTTCGCCAAGGGACGCGCCGAGGCGGAGACGGCGGCGCAGGACATCAACTACATCTTCGGGATCCGGGCCTCCGACGGCGTCCTCTGCGCCGACTTCGAGGAGGGCGCCGCGGGCGCTTCGCCCAGCCTGAACCACCCGATCGCGGGGGCCACGCCGATCGCGACCGGGACCTGGCATCACGTCGCGGCCACGTACGACGGCGCGACCTGGAAGCTCTACCTCGACGGCAATCTCGACGCCTCGCTCACGGTGGGACAGCCGGCGGCGGCGGCGAGCACGGTACCCGCGTCGCTCGCGACCGCGCTCACGTCGACCGGCGTGGCGGCGGGCTTCTTCGACGGCGCCGTGGACGAAGTGCGCGTCTGGAACGTGGCGCGCACCGAGGAGCAGATCCAGTCCACCGCCAACATCCAGATCGACTCGCCGACGGGCGGCCTCGCGGCGCGCTGGAGCCTGAACGAGGGGTGGGGCTCCACGTTCGCCGGCTCGGCGGGGACGACCGTGAACGGAACGCTCGCGGGCACGCCCTACACGTGGGACGGAGGAGCGCCGTTCAATCTCTCCTTGAACCACGCGCCCGACGCGCCGATCGCGGTCTCGCCGTCGAACGGAGCGACAGGAGTCTCCACGTCGCCCACGCTGACCGCGAACGTCTCCGATCCCGACGGCAACACCCTCCAGGTCGCCTTCTACGGCCGGGCGGAGACGGGAACCCCGGATCCCGACTTCACGATCGTGGGCATTCCGGACACGCAGTACTACACGGGCGAGCTGAACGGCGGCACGAACGCGATCCTCCAGTCGCAGACCAACTGGATCGTCGCGAACAAGTCGGCGCTGAACATCGTCTACGTCGCCACCCTCGGCGACTGCGTGGAGCACGGCGACAACGGAGGGAACGCCATCGAGTGGCAGCGCGCCGACGCCTCCTACTCGATCATCGAGAATCCGGTGACGACGGGCCTCCTGCACGGCATTCCCTACGGCGTGACGGTCGGGAACCACGACCAGTCGCCGATCGGAAACCCGGACGGAACCACCACCTTCTACAACCAGTACTTCGGATCGGCCCGGTTCACGGGCCGGACCTACTACGGCGGCCACTACGGCGCGAACAACAACAACTGGTACGACCTCTTCAGCGCGGGCGGCACGAACTTCATCGCGATCTCCCTCCAGTACGACCCGTCGCCCGACGCGGCGGTCATGAGCTGGGCCGACAACCTCCTCACGACGTATTCCGACCGCAAGGCGATCCTCCTGAGCCACTTCATCTGCAACACCGGCAATCCCGCCGGCTTCGGGCCGCAGGGGCAGGCGATCTACGACGCCTTCAAGGGACACGCGAACCTCGGACTCATGCTCTGCGGGCACGTGCCCGGCGAGGGACGCCGCCAGGACACGTTCAACGGGAACACGATCCACACGCTGCTGGCCGACTACCAGAGCCGCACGAACGGAGGGAACGGTTGGCTCCGCATCCTCCAGTTCTCCCCGGCGAACAACGTGATCCGGGTGCGGACCTACTCGCCGTTGCTCGACCAGTACGAAGCCGACGCGGATTCGAGCAGCCAGTTCACGCTCACCTACCCGATGACGACGACCCCGGCGTTCGCCTTGATCGGCACGTCGAGCGCCCCGTCGGGCGGAAGCGCGAGCGTGGCGTGGCCGGGCCTCGCCGCCGGGGCGACGTACGAGTGGTACGCCACCGCGAGCGACGGCGCCGCGACGAGCATCGGCGCCGCGTCGCGCTTCACGACGGCCGCGGCGCCCACGTACACGCTGGCGACCGCGGTGTCGCCGAGCGGGGCGGGGAGCGTCACGCGCAATCCGGATCAGCCGAGCTACACGTCGGGAGCGACCGTCGAGGTGACCGCGGTTCCGAGCGCGGGGCATCACTTCGTCGACTGGACGGGAGATCTCGCCGGCGCGGTCAATCCGCAGACGATCACGATGAGCGCGAACCAGTCGGTCACGGCGAACTTCGCGATCAACACCTACACGATCACGGCGTCGGCGGGCACGGGCGGTACGATCGATCCGTTGGGTTCGGTTACCGTCGACTATGGAACCGACCGCACGTTCACGATCACGCCGGCGTCGGGCCATCACATCTCTGACGTGCTGGTCGACGGAAGCTCGGTTGGAGCCGTGGGGACGTACACCTTCACCGCGGTCACGGCGGCGCACACCATCTCTGCGACGTTCGCGATCAACACCTACACGATCACGGCGAGTGCCGGCCCGAACGGAGGCATCGAGCCGGCCGGTGACGTGGTCGTCGATCAGGGCGCGGACAAGACCTTCACGATCACGCCCGCGGCGGGCTATCACGTCGCGGACGTCCTGGTCGACGGAAGCTCGGTCGGAGCCGTGGGGAGCTATACGTTCACCGCGGTCACGGCGGCGCACACCATCTCGGCGACGTTCACGATCAACACGTACACCATCACGGCGACCGCCGGGCCCAACGGGAGCATCGACCCGTCCGGCGACATCAGCGTGGCGCACGGCGCGGACCGGGCGTTCACGATCACGCCCGCGCCCGGATACCACGTCGCCGACGTGCTGGTGGATGGATCCTCGGTGGGAGCTGTCGCGAGCTACACGTTCCCGGCCGTATCGGCGGCTCACACCATCGCGGCGTCCTTCGCGATCAACACCTACACGATCACGGCGAGCGCCGGTCCGAACGGAAGCATCGAGCCGGCCGGTGACGTGGTGGTCGATCACGGGACGGACAAGACGTTCACGATCACGCCCGCGGCGGGATATCAGATCGCGGACGTGCTGGTCGACGGCGCTTCGGTCGGCCGGGTGGGGACGTACACCTTCAATGCGGTGACGGCCGCGCACACGATCGCGGCGACATTCGCGATCGATATCTACACCATCACGGCGAGCGCCGGTCCGAACGGGAGCATCGATCCGTCGGGAAGCGTCAGCGTGCCGCACGGAACCGACAAGACCTTCACGGTCACCCCGGCGGCCGGGTATCACGTGGCCGACGTGCTGGTGGACGGCGCCTCGGTCGGCGCCGTCGGAAGCTACACGTTCACATCCGTGACCGCGCCGCACACGATCGCGGCGACGTTCGCGATCAACACCTACACGATCACGGCCGGCGCGGGCCCGAACGGGAGCATCGCTCCGGCGGGCGCCGTTACCGTGACGCACGGCACGGATCAGACGTTCACGATCACGCCGGCGGTGGGGTACCACGTGGCGGACGTCGTGGTCGACGGATCGCCGGCGGGCGCGGTGGCGAGCTACACGTTCCCGGCGGTCGCGGCGAACCACACGATCACGGCCACGTTCGCGATCGATACGTTCACGATCACGGCGTCGACTGGGGCCGGCGGGAGCATCGCGCCGGCCGGCGACGTCGTCGTCGACTACGGGACGGACGAGACCTTCACGATCACGCCGGCGACAGGCCATCACGTTGCGGACGTTCTCGTCGACGGTGTCTCGGTCGGAGCCGTCGGAACCTACACCTTCAGCGCGGTCACGGCGGGGCATACGATCGCCGCGAGGTTCGCGCTCGACACGTTCACGATCACGTCGTCGTCCGGACCCGGTGGCAGCATCGCTCCGGCCGGTGACGTCGTCGTCGACTACGGCACCGACAAGACGTTCACGATCACGCCGGCGACGGGCCATCACGTTGCGGACGTTCTCGTCGACGGTGTCTCGGTCGGAGCGGTCGGAACCTTCACGTTCAACGCGGTCACGGCGGGGCACACCATCGCCGCGAGCTTCGCCCTCGACACGTTCACGATCACGGCGTCGTCCGGGCCCGGTGGCAGCATCGACCCGACGGGTCCTGTGGCCGTCGATTACGGCACCGACAAGACGTTCACCATCACGCCCGCCACCGGCCACCACGTTGCCGACGTTCTCGTGGACGGAGTCTCCGTCGGCGCGGTCGCGAGCTACACGTTCAGCGGGGTCACGGCAGGGCACACGATCGCGGTGACCTTCGCTCTCGACACCTTCACGATCACGGCCTCGGCGGGCGCGGGGGGGACCATCGATCCCGCGGGCCCGGTGACCGTGGACTACGGCACGGACAAGACCTTCACCATCACCACGGGCGCCGGCTATCACATCGCCGATGTCACCGTGGACGGCGCGTCGGTCGGCGCGGTCGCCACCTACACGTTCACGGCCGTCATGGCGGCGCACACGATCACGGCGACGTTCGCCCTCAACACCTACACGATTACGGCCAGCGCCGGCCCGAACGGGAGCATCACGCCGTCCGGCGACGTCGCCGTGACGCATGGCGCGGACCAGACGTTCACGATCGCTCCCTCCACCGGCTATCACGTCGCGGACGTCCTCGTCGACGGGGCCTCGGTCGGACCGGTCACGAGCCACACCTTCGCGGCCGTGACCGGGAACCACACGATCGCGGCGACGTTCGCCCTCGACACGTTCACGATCACCGCTTCGGCCGGAGCCGGCGGCACCATCGATCCGGCGGGCCCGGTGACCGTCGACTACGGCACGGACAAGACGTTCACGATCACGCCGGGCACCGGGTACCACATCGCGGACGTCCTTGTCGACGACGCTTCGGTCGGAGCCGTTGGCACGTACACCTTCACCGCGGTGACGGCGGCGCACTCGATCTCGGCGAGCTTCGCGCGCGATACCTACACCATCACGGCCGCCGCCGGGCCGGGTGGCAGCATCGACCCCTCCGGCGCGGTCGCCGTCGGGCACGGCCTCGATCAGTCCTTCACGATCACGCCGGCCACCGGCTACCACATCGCCGACGTCCTGGTGGACGGATCCTCGGTCGGCGCGGTCGGCGCGTACACCTTCAGCAACGTGACGGCGCCGCACACGATCGCGGCCACGTTCGCGATCAACACGTACACGATCACTGCTGCCGCCGGGCCAAACGGGAGCATCGCTCCGGGCGGCGTGACGACGGTGACCCACGGCTTCGATCAGGACTACTTCATCACTGCCGATCCGGGCTATCACGTCCTCGACGTCCAGGTCGACGGAGCCTCGGTCGGGGCGGTCGCGACGTACACCTTCCTCGCGGTAACCGGGCCGCACACGATTGCGGCCACGTTCGAGGCCAACTTCGACGCGCTCGACTTCGCGGGCACGAACGCCTATGCCTCCTTCGGCAACCCGGCCGAGCTCAAGCTGTCGGCGTTCACGATCGAGATGTGGATGCGGCGCGACGGGACCGGCGCCGGGACGAACACCGGCACCGGCGGCATCGCCGACCTCGTGCCGCTCCTCGCCAAGGGGCGCGCCGAGGCGGAGGATCCGCTCAAGGACATCAACTACATCTTCGGCTTCCGCTCCTCGACGGGCGTGCTAGCGGCCGACTTCGAGGAAGCGGCCGCACCGAGCCCCAATCCGAGCCTGAACCACCCGGTCCTTGGGACGACGCCGCTCGGGATCGGCACCTGGTACCACGTCGCCGCGACGTACGACGGCTCCACGTGGCGCCTCTACCTGAACGGCGCGCTCGATGCCGAGCTCGCCGTGGGCCGCGCGGTCGCGTCCGCGAGCAACGTGGCGGTATCCCTCGGAAGCGCGCTCAACTCGACCGACCAGGCCGCCGGATTCTTCGACGGCCGCGTCGACGAGGTTCGCGTCTGGAGCACGGCGCGCACCCAGACCCAGATCGCCTCGACCATCAACGCGCGCCTCACCGCCCCGGCCACGGGGCTCGTGGCCCGCTGGGGACTCGATGAGGGAACGGGCACGGCGCTCCACAGCACCGCCGGCCCGGCCCTCGACGGCACGCTTTCCGGCACGGGCTGGACCTGGGCCGCGGGCGCTCCGTTCAGCGTGCCGACCTACACGGTCACGGCGAGCGCCGCTCCCGGCGGGACGATCGATCCCGCGGGACCGGTGCCGGTGATCGCCGGCGCCACCCCGACGTTCACGATCACGCCGGACGCCTGCCATGACGTGGCGGACGTCCTGGTCGACGGAGTCTCGGTCGGCGCCGTGGCTTCCTACACCTTCCCCGCGGTCGCGGGCGACGGACACACGATCGCGGCCTCGTTCTCGCTCAAGTCGTACGCGATCACGGCCTCCGCCGGACCGAACGGCTCGGTGACGCCTGCCGGCGCCACCAACGTCTCCTGCGGGTCCGACCAGGCCTACTCCATCACCGCGGACGCGGGCTATCACGTTGCCGACGTCCTCGTCGACGGCGCCTCGGTCGGCGCGGTCGCCACCTACACCTTCACGGGCGTGACCGCGGCCCATACGATCGCGGCGACGTTCGCGCAGAACGGCGACGCGCTCGCGCTGGCCGGCACCGACGGCTACGTCCTCTTCGGCAACCCGCCGGCCCTCAAGCTGAACGCGTTCACCATCGAGATGTGGATGCGGCGCGACGGAACCGGCGTCGGGACGAACACGGGCGCGGGCGGGATCGCCGATCTCGTCCCGCTCTTCTCGAAGGGACGCGCCGACACCGAGGATTCGACCCGCGACATCAACTACATCGTCGGCGTGAGCGCCTCGACCGGCGTTCTCGGCGCCGATTTCGAGGAAGGCCCGGGCGGCGCGAGCCCGAGCCTCAACCACCCGGTGCTCGGGACGACCCCGCTCGCGGTGGGGACCTGGTACCACGTGGCCGCCACGTACGACGGCGCGACGTGGCGCCTCTACGTGAACGGCAACCTGGACGCGCAGCTCGCGGTGAACCGGCCGGCGGCGTCGTCGAGCGATGCGCCCGTCGCGCTCGGCACCGCGATGACGACCGCGGTGCCCGCGGCGGGATTCTTCCAGGGCGTCTGCGACGAGGTCCGGGTCTGGAGCATGGCGCGCAGCCAGGCCGAGATCCTTGCCACGATCAACTCGCGGATCGCGGTCCCGACGACCAACCTCGCCGCGCGGTGGGGCCTCGACGAAGGGTCCGGCACGCTCGTGCAGAGCGCGGCCGGCACGCCGCTCGACGGGACCGTCACGGGCGCGGGCTGGAGCTGGACGACCGGCGCCCCGTTCAACGTGTCGCCGCCGACGCCGCCCGCCGCGCCGAGCAACCTGACCGCCGAGGGCGTCTCGGCGACCCAGATCGACCTCACCTGGACCGACGGCTCGGACAACGAGAGCGGCTTCGCGATCGAGCGCTCCACGACCGGGAGCGGCGGGCCGTTCACGCCGCTCATCACCGTCGGCGCGAATACCACGGCCTATTCGAATACCGGCCTCGCGCAGACGACCGAGTACTGCTACCGCATCCGCGCCGTGAACGGGGCCGGCGCCTCGGACTACAGCGGGCCCGTCTGCACGACCACCGGCTCGTCGCCTTCCTACGCGCTGGCCTTCAACGGGAGCACCTACGTGAGCTTCGGTGATCCCGCCGCGCTCGACCTGCCGGCCTTCACGCTCGAGACCTGGTTCCGGCGCGACGGCGCCGGCACCACGGTGTCGACCGGCTCGGGCGGCGTGACCGACGCGATCCCGCTCGTCACGCACGGCACCTCCGAGGCGGACGGGAGCACCGTGGACGAGAACTTCTTCCTCGGGATCAAGAGCGCCGGCGCCGTCCTCTGCGCCGACTTCGAGGAGGGCGCGGGCGGCTCGAGCCCGGGCCTCAACCACCCGATCGTGGGGGTCACCCCGATCGTGAACGGCGTCTGGTACCACGCCGCGGCCACGTACGACGGCACGACCTGGAAGCTCTACCTGAACGGGAACCTCGAGGGCCAGCTCACGGTCGGGCAGCCGCCGCAGTCCGCGACGATCCAGCTCGCCGCCCTCGCTTCCTCGATCCGGTCGAACGGGACGGCGCAGGGCTTCTTCGTCGGCGCCCTCGACGAGACGCGGATCTGGAGCTTCGCGCGGTCGCAAACGGACATCCAGGGGACCATCAACGCGCAGATCGCCGCGCCCGCCACCGGCCTGGTCGCTCGGTGGTCGCTCGACGAGGGAACCGGAACCGCGGTGAGCGGCTCGGCGGGAACGACGGTGAACGGAACGATCGCCGGCGCCAACTACGCGTGGGTCGCCGGCGCGCCGTTCAACCTGGCGTTCAATCTGCCGCCGAGCGCGCCCGCGCTCGTCGGCCCGGCCGACCAGGCGACCGGGGTGCCGCTCTCACCGACGCTCGAGGTCACGGCGTCGGATCCCGACGGCCAGAACCTGACGGTCCAGTTCTACGGCCGGTCGGCGCTCTCCACGCCGGGGGCCGACTTCACGATCGTCGGCATGCCCGACACGCAGTACTACACGGGCGAGCTGAACGGCGGCACGAACGCGATCCTCCTGTCCCAGACCAACTGGATCACGGCGAACCGCGCGACGCGCAACATCGCCTACGTCGCGACGCTCGGCGATTGCGTGGAGCACGGCGACAACAGCGGAAACGACATCGAGTGGCAGCGCGCGAACACGAGCTACTCGGTGATCGAGAACCCGGGCACGACGGGCCTGCCCGAGGGGCTTCCCTACGGCATCACGGTCGGCAACCACGATCAGTCGCCGAACGGAAATCCCGACGGAGCCACGACGGTCTTCTACAACCAGTACTTCGGGATCAACCGGTTCAACGGGCGCGCATACTACGGCGGCCACTACGGCACGAACAACGACAACTGGTTCAACCTCTTCAGCGCGGGCGGCATGGACTTCGTCGTGGTCTCGATGGAGTACGACACGACGCCCGACCCGGCCATCCTCTCCTGGGCCGACAGCCTGCTCACCGCGTACTCCGGCCGGCGCGCGATCATCCTCTCGCACAACCTGATCGGCACGGGGAACCCGGGCGCGTTCAGCGCGCAGGGGCAGGGGATCTACGACGCGCTGAAGGGGCATTCGAATCTCTCCCTCATGCTCTGCGGCCACGTGCCGGGCGAAGGTCAGCGCTCCGACACGTTCTCCGGGCGAACGGTCTACACCCTGATGTCCGACTACCAGAGCCGGACGAACGGCGGAAACGGCTGGCTCCGGGTCATGACCTTCTCGCCCTCGAACAACGTGATCCACGTGCAGACCTATTCGCCGTGGCTCGACCAGTACGAGACCGACGGCGACAGCCAGTTCGACGTCCCGTACTCGATGAGCTCGGGCGAGCCCTACGCGCTCCTGGGAACCGTCACCGGGGTCGCATCGGGAGCGACCGCGAGTCTGTCCTGGCCGGGTCTCTACGGCGGGACTCAGTACCAGTGGTATGCGAGGGTGAGCGACGGAATCGCCACGGTCACCGGCCCGACGTGGGGCTTCACGACCCTGGTGGTGCCGACGCACACGCTGGCCACGTCGGTCCTGCCGTCTTCGTCCGGCTCCGTCGGAAAGAGTCCCGACCGCGCCGCCTACGACGAGGGTTCGACGGTCCACCTCACCGCCAATGCCGCGGCCGGATACGAATTCCGGAGCTGGTGCGGCGACGCCTCCGACACGACCAGCTCCGCGACGGTCCTGATGGATCGCGACCGCTCCGTGACGGCCGTCTTCAACGAAGTCGGGGCGCCGCTCGTCCACGTCGGCCTGCCCAACGGCGGAGAGGGGCTCGCGATCGGAAGTCCCTACCGAATCGTCTGGGACGCGTCGGACGCCGAGGGGGTCGCCCTCGTCGACGTGCTCCTCTCTCGCAACGGTCTCGGCGGACCCTACGAGGTGCTCGCCATGGGCGTGGAGAACACCGGATCGTTCCTCTGGACCGTCTCCGGTCCGATCACTTCGAACGGAAGCGTGAAGGTCGTGGCGCACAACCCGGTCGACGTGATCCCCACGCTCTCGGGATTCGACGTGAGCGACGGCGCGTTCGTGATTCACGACGCGGTGACGGGCGTGGACGAGCAGGGGGTCACGGCCTTCTCGATGCGCATGACCTCCGCCAATCCCACGTCGCGTGGCGCCGCGCTCGCCTTCGAGCTGCCGCGTCCGGGCCACGTGCGCGTCGATCTCTTCGACGCCGCAGGGCGGCACGTGGCGACCCTGGCCGACGACGAGTACGCGTCCGGGCGGTACGCGGTACGCTGGGAAGGACGGACGCCGCGCGGCCATGCACCGTCGGGCGTCTACTTCATCCGGTTCCAGTCGCCGGGGCACGAGATCACGAAGCGGTTTGTGCTGGTGCGCTAGCCGGCGCGGGAGCCGGCCCGGTGTACTTCCGGACCATTTCTACCGGGCGGGGCTGGGCCTACCATTCGAGTGGGCACAGTCCCGTCCCCTCTCGCCCGCGCGCGTCGCGGCGGGTCGTCTGGCCGGTACCGGATTCGGGGGAGCTACATGGAAGGCAAGGACGCGGTCCTCGTCCTGCTGCTGGTTTGCATGCTGTTGGCCGTGATGGTCCTCGCGGAGAAGATCGATCCCAAGATCGCGGGCGGCGCCTTCGCCGTCGCCCTGGCGCTCCTGGGCGTCCTTTCCCGGGGGTTCCGGAAGGTGTCGCACTCGTAACGGAGCGCCCTTCGCGGTGAGGGGCGGGATTCCTCCGGGTCCCGCCCCCGCCCCCGTTCTTCGTTCGATTCACAGGGCGTCGGTTCTCAGAGAGCGCCGCCGCGCGGGGAAGTCCCGCGCGGCGCTTCGTTTCAGATCGAGGGCGGCTCGATCCCCATCAGACGCAGGTAGAAGTGGAGCTGCGACGAGGGCGTGGGGACTCCCAGTCTACCGGTGCTCCTGATGTAAGATGTCCTGATGATTGCGCGCGCGAATTCGATCGCGTCGTGTCTCACCGCGACCTTCCTGGGGACTGCGGCGCTCCTCACCGTGGGAGCGGGCACTTCCCGTGGCGCGGCTCCGGGCGCGGCGCCGGCTCCGGCGGACCGCGCGTTCGTCAACGCCGTCGTCGCAGCGATCAACAGCGGGAGCGTCGAGCGACGGATCGCGCTCCTCCACACCAAGTCCCTCGCGTGTGTCCGCTCCGACAGCGCCTCGGTCTATCGCGACCTGTTCCTACGCCAGGCCAAGCGCCACATCCCGGCCGGCTACCACTTCACGATCGCCGCGGTGAACAAGGGGGAAGCGCCGCCGTTCTCGGACCTCTTCCGGTATCCCGTCGCGCCGACGCACACCCTCGATCTGACCTTCGACACGGGACCCGGGAGCAGCACGACGCTCGTGCTCCTTCTGGCGCGTGAAAACGACCGCTGGCGGGAGGTGGTCGGATGCATGAAGCCGGGGACGGCCGCGGTGATGCGCTCCGCGCGTGAGCAGCGCGCCCGCGACACGCGCCGCGCCCAGGACCTGGCCGCCCACATGGCGCCGGCGCTCCGCGATTCGGTCCTCCTGCTGTTCCGGCAGGGGCGGCGCATCGACGCGTACCAGAAGTACGCGACCGAGAGCGGGCAGGACCTCGCGACGGCGAAGGAGGTCGTCGACATCCTAGCCGACCGCGCGCGTTTGCCTCGCTGAACGCTCCTTCTCCTCGACCGATCACCCCGTGCCGCACGAGGATCCAAAGCAGGGTGGCATCAGATTCGCGTGCTCTGCGGTGAGGGATGGAGCGCCGGGTCCGACTGCTCCAGGAACTCCGTCCGGTAGATGTCCAGGGCCGAGATCGCCAGCGAAAGAACGATCGGACCCATCAGGATCCCAACGGGTCCGAAGGTGAGGGTTCCACCGACCACCGCGAGGAACCCGAACAGCGGATGCACCCGGGCGGCGCCGGCCAGAAGCACGGGCTTGATGACATTGTCGATCCCACTGATCACGACGACCCCGTAGATGAGAAGAGCGATCGCGTGCCAGAGAGCGCCGTTCAGATAGACGTAGACACACATGGGGATCCAGACGACCGGGGCGCCCAGCAGTGGAATCAGGCAGCCGAAGACCGTGATCGCGCCCCACAGGAGCGCGTTCGGAACACCGAACATCCAGTAGCCCAGCGTAGCCAGGCCGCCCTGCACGAGCGGAACGACCAGCACCCCGAGCAGTGTCCCGCGCGTGGTGGCGACTAGATGATCCACCACCCGGGCTTCCTGGCCGGTGGAGAGCGGCGAGAGCGAGCGCAGGAGTCCGATCAGGCTTCTTCCGTCGCGCAGCATGAAGAACAGGAAGAGAAGGAAGAGCAGGAACTCGAAGACCATCGTACCCACCCCCGACGCGAGGCGTTGGATGAGGAAGTTGGCCCCGCCCGCGACCTGGGCCAGGAGGCTCGATGTGGTCGGCACGAGATAGGGCTTCCAGGTGTCCCATGCGGCCCCCAGCCTTGGGGCCTTGGCGGGAAGGGTCACATCGAAGAAATGCTGGACGCTCCCCGGCCCCAGCCGAGGGCCCAGCCAAGAGAAGAAGTTCATCGCCTGACTTCCCACCAGGGCGAGGCCACCGGTGAGGGGAACGACGACGAGGGACGCGGTCAACACCACCAAGAGTCCGGCAGCGAACGACCGCCTGTGGCCCATCCTCGCGGTCAGCCGGCTTTGGACCGGACCCAACAAGACAGCGACTGGGGCGGCCATTACTGAGGTCAGCAGGCAGAATCGGAAGGTCTCGTAGGTCAGGAACAGCACGATCCCAAGCACGAGCAACAGGACCGCGGTTCGCACCGGCCCCACCGGCCCGCGCCAGGTACCCGGTTCGTCGTCCATCACCCCTCCCCGCGTTCGTCCACGAAGTAACCCTTCACCGGGCGCCGGCCCGCCGAGGGTCGTCTGGAAATTGCCGAGGTCCCCGAGTTCCACCGCGTGGCGCAGATACTCAAGCCTCTACATTCACCGTACAATCTGGCGACGAGGCGGGAGAGGAGTTCGTCTACGTAGTTGGTGCGGAAGGGGGGATTTGAACCCCCACGCCCGTGAAGGCACTGGACCCTGAACCCAGCGCGTCTGCCAGTTCCGCCACTTCCGCACCGAAGCTGCGGGCGTCGTAGAGCGCGACAGTATAACGAGCTACGCTCGCGCGCGTCAATCGTGGCGCATTGCGCCGCCGTTCCCTGCATGATACAAGCGTACCGGGGGAGAACAGACGAGGGATGGCGCGCGACCAGGCTTCCAAGCCTAGACAGGACAAGGACGACCGGCGGGTGATCACGACGAACCGGAAGGCTCGTCATGACTACTTCATCCTCGAGACCTACGAGACGGGGATCGAGCTCCGGGGGAGCGAGGTCAAGTCGCTCCGCGACGCCAAGGCGCAGCTCCAGGACGCCTACGCCACGATCGACGCCGGCCAGCTCTACCTCCGGGGCGCGCACATCAACCCCTACGACCCCGCTTCGCTCCAGAACCACGACCCCACACGGGCGCGAAGGCTCCTCATGCATCGCGCGGAGATCCGGCGGCTCGCCGGAAAGCTCGAGGAGTCGGGGCTCACGCTGGTTCCGCTGTCGCTCTACTTCAAGAACGGGAAGGTGAAAGTGGAGCTCGCGCTCGTGCGCGGCCGGCGCGAGTTCGACAAGCGCGCGAAGCTCGACGAGCGGCGCGCGCGGCGCGAGCTGCGCGGCGTGATGCGCGGAGAGCGCCCCGAATGACCGAGTTCCGCGACCGCGGCTTCGTGCCGATGCGCGTCTCGATCATCCTGTTCCTCCTCTTCCTGCTCGCCGTGCTCCTTCCGGCGCTCACGCGCGCCGAGCGCTCGGCCGCGCCGATCACGGTGATCTATCCCGAGCCGCGCCGACCCGAGCGCTTCGTGCCGATCGTGCTCGACGGCGCGCGCTACGTCTCGACGAACGATCTCGCGCGCGTCTTCGGCGCGACGAAGTACTGGCGGCCCGAGATCCAGAAGCTCTCGCTCCGGATCGGCGAGCACACGCTCCGCTTCTCCGTCGGCGCGCCCGTCGTGCTCGTGGACGAGGAGGCGAAGAACCTGATCCGTCCCGCCACCCTCGTGCGCGGCGTCGTCTACGCGCCCGAGTCGATCGTGGAGCGGATCTTCGACTGGGGGCTCGCGACCGACGCCTCCTGGGACGAGACGGCACGCACGATCCGCTTCCGCGACGTCGTGCACTCGGTGCGGCAGGCGCAGCTCTTCGTGCGAGGCCACGTGACCGAGGTCTCGGCCACGCTCGGCCGGAGCCTTCCCGCGCGCCTTCTCTACGCCATGCCGGGCGAGGTCCGCGTGCTCTTCGAGGGAGGCACGCTCGACACCGAGCACGTCTTCGCGGGCGGCGTCGTCACGCGCGGGGAGATCCGCGAGATTCCCGGCGCCGTCGACCTCCGCCTCGGGCTCTCGGACAGCGCCGCCGGCTACCAGGTCTCGAGCGGCACGAACCGCATGAAGGTGGCGGTCACCGACGATCCCGGCCTCGTCCAGGCGGGACTCTTCACCGCGCTCGAGCCGCTGAAGATCGGACGCCGCGGCCCGGTGCGCACGATCGTGATCGACCCGGGGCACGGCGGCTCCGACCTCGGCGCCGAGCTCCCGGGGGGACTCGCCGAGAAGGACGCGACGCTCGAGATCGCGCGCTCGCTCCGCACCGCGCTCGCCTCGCGCCTGAACGTGAAGGTCCTCCTCACGCGGGAGAGCGACGTCTTCATCACTCCGGCGCGAAGGGCGGAGATCGCGAACGAGGACGGCGCCGATCTCTTCGTGAGCGTCCATCTCGAGGGAGAGGGCGCGATCAAGGGGGGCGGCTTCCGGATCTACGCGGAATCGCCGATGCCGGCTCCCGGCGAGGGCGGCGGCGTGCCCGTCGTGCTCCCCGGAGAAGGGGACGGCATCGAGCTCAAGCCGTGGAGGTCGGCGCAGTCGGCCGTGGTGGGGGCGAGCATCGCCTTCGCCCAGGTCGTGGCGGACGACCTCGCCCGGTCCTTCCCGCAATCCCCGGTAATCGTCCGGACGGGCGGGATGAGCGTCCTCGAGCCGGTCGTCTGCCCGGCCATCGTGCTGGAATCGGCTCCCGCGGCCCGCACCGGGCCCGAAGCCATGAGTCTGCGCGGGTACACGACCTACGACTACACGCAGACCCTGGCGCGCGCGATCGAGGACTTCGTGCGAAAATCGAAGGCGTGAACGACATCCGGGAAAGCTGGGGCGAGAGGGCGGGGCGTGGGCGGCGTCCGTGGATCATCGCCGGCATCGTGGTCGCCCTCCTCGCGGTCGTGGTGGTGGTCCTCGTGAAGGCGCCCTGGAAGAAGAGCGGGCTCGGCCCCTCGCGCTATTCGCCGCTCGCGGCGGAGCTCGAGGGGGTGCGCGGCGTCTACCTCTACTACGGGCTCCCCAACTCCGACAGCCTCGTCGCCGAGTACCGCGACATCGTCGTGAAGGACCATCCGGTCGACCAGGTGCGCGCGATCTTCCGCGAGCTGATCGCCGGGCCGAGCGCGAACCACGTCTCGCCCTTCCCTGACGGAGCGGAGCTCCTCGACACCTACTGGTCCCAGCGCGGGACCCTCTATCTCGACTGGAACCGGGCGCTCGTCACGGGATTCCGCGGGGGAGCGGGACGCGAGCGGCTCCTTCTCGCCTCCATCGTGAAGAGCGCGGCCGACAACATTCCCGAGGTGCAGCGCGTCGCGATCCTCGTCGAAGGGAGCCCCGTCGAGACGATCGGCGGACACTACGACACGCTCCTGCCGCTCGAGGCCGAGGACTGGAGGTAGCATGCGGCTCGGCGTCTTCGATTCGGGGATCGGCGGCCTGACGGTGGTGCGCCACCTGCGCCGTCTCCTCCCCTCGTGGGAGATCGTCTATTTCGGGGACACGGCGCGGGTCCCCTACGGCACCAAGTCCGATTCCACGGTGCGGCGGTTCGCGTCCGAGGCGGTGCGCTTCCTCGCGCAGTTCCGCGTGCGGCGGATCGTGGTCGCCTGCAACACCGTCTCCGCCGTCGCGCTGCGGCACCTCGAGCGTGAGTTCCAGGGCCTTCCGGTCACGGGGGTGATCCTCCCGGGCGCTGCCCAGGCCGTGCGCGCGACGCGAAGCGGACGGATCGGCGTGATCGGCACCCGCGCGACCGTCGCGAGCAAGGCTTACCAGCACGCGATCGCGGCGGCGTCGAAGCGCGCGGGGGTGCGGACGCGGGTCTGGGCCGCGGCCTGCCCGCTGCTCGTTCCCCTCGCCGAGGAGGGTCTCCAGAACTCCAAAGCCGCGCGCGAGGTGCTGAAGGTCTATTTGGCGCCGCTCGCCCGGCGCCGGATCGATACGTTGATCCTCGGGTGCACGCACTATCCGCCGTTCAAGCGCGCCATCCGCGCCGTGCTGGGCCCGCGCGTCCGGTTGATCGACTCGGGCGAGGCGACCGCGCGGAAGCTCGCGGCGGAGGTGCGCGCGGAAGCGCG
>JBLMWD010000132.1:0-13220 GCA_050257045.1 Bacteroidota bacterium
ACGGCGCCTCCGGCGAGCGGGCCAGTCTCGGTCGCCGCCGTGTCGGCGAAGGCCGCGGCGAGCGCCGCGATCGTCCCGGCCCCCGCGACCGGCGCGAAGCGAGGCATTGCTGCGGCCGCGAGGCCGAGGAGCGCGGGGACGCCGAGCTTCGCCGCCACGTGCGCGGCGCTTCGGCGCCCGCGATCGGCTTCGGCCGCGCGCATCCGCTCCTTGCGCGCGCGGCCCATGCGCGTGAGCGCGCCGGAGCCAAGGACGAAGAGGGCGAGCGGCGCCATCACGCCCGGTCCGAATCCTAGCACCATGGCGGCCGCGACGGCGAAGCCGAGGAGCGAGGCGCCCGGCGTCCCCTGGCGCGTGGCGAGCACGACGAGCGTGCCGGCAAGCGCCGCGGCAATTCCCCAGGCGACCGGAGTCACGCGAGCGCCCGGTAGAAGGCCGCGACCACGAGCGGGATCGCCGCGTTGTCCCATCCGTGCGGAGAGAGCGCCTCGGCGAGCGCCCCGCCGATGGCGCATCCCACCGCGAGGCGCCACGCGTGCACGCCGGGGGTGGCGTGCCACGCGACCCAGCCGGCCGCGAGCGCGGCCACGAGGAGAAAGGCGAGCGACCCTTCGAGCGTGCGGCGGAGGCGGAGCGGCCGGAGCCGCCGCTGCCCGAAGCGCGTCCCGACCCAGGCGGCCGCGGGATCGGCGAGCGCCAAGACGAGGCATCCCGCAACCACCGGAGCGCGCGCGGGGTCGTTCCAGAAGAGCGCGTACGTGAGCGCGACGCCGAGCGGGAAGGTCCAGAGGCCGCGCGTCGAGCCGGAGTCCCCCGCGCGATCGAGCGCCGGGACCATGCGGCCGGTCCGACCCGAGGCGTTGATCGCGAGGAAGGCGAGGGGCGGCACGAGCGCCCAGCCGAGGTGGTGGAACCGGGTCGCGATGAAGGCGGTCCAGAGCCCCACCGCCACATGGAGCGCGCGCCTCAGGCCCGGTCCGCTCCAGCGCGGCGCGACGGCGCGCGCAGCCAGCACGAAGGCAAAGAGGACGAGAAAGGAAAGGACTACGAGGAGGGGATCGTGGAGCGCCACGAGCACGGCGCCACCTTATGCGCGCCCGCGCTCGGGTGTCAAAACGATTCGCCGGAGGGGGGCGTCCCGTCGTAGGGGTTCGGGCCGCGGGACGAGGCCCCGGGCTCCTCCCCCGCGCTGCGCACGCGGTTCTTTCCCGACTGCTTCGCCGCGTAGAGGGCGATGTCGGCCGCCTCGAGGAGCTCTCCCGCGGTGATGCCGTTCGCGGGATAGGTCGCGACGCCGACGCTCACCGTGATCACGCCGGGCGGGACGAGCGGGAAGGCGGTGGTCTCGACCGACGATTTCACGCGATCGGCCAGCACCACGGCTCCCTCGCGCGCCGTCTGCGGCAGGATCACGACGAACTCGTCGCCGCCGTACTTGGCGACGAGGTCGATGGAGCGCGCCTCGCGCACGAGGATCTGCGCCACCGTGCGGAGCACCTCGCTTCCGCGCAGGTGTCCGTTCTGGTCGTTGTAGTGCTTCAGATTGTCAACGTCGATCATGAGGAGCGAGAAGGTCTGGCCGAACCGCGCCGCGCGCTTCACCTCGCGCCGGAGCGCCATCTTGAGGAAGCGATAGTTGTAGACCTGCGTGAGATCGTCGGTGATCGCGAGCTGCTCGGCGTGGCGGTAGAGCTTCCCGTTCTCGATCGCGATCGCCGTATGGTTCGCGAGGAGCGAGAGGACGCGGATGTGGCGCGGCTCGAACGGCGTCGCGTCGAGGCGGTTCACCGCGACGAGCACGCCGAGCACCGCGTCGCGCACCTTGAGCGGCGCGGCGAGCACCGCGGCGGTCTGGAGCCCCGGGAGCGAGTCCATGCTCGGGTGGTAGCGCGGGTCGGCGTCGACGTCGGGAACGTGCACCGGCTCCCCTTCGAGGAGCACCCACCGGCTGATCCCGGCGTGGCTCGGCAGCTCGTAGCGCTCGAGCGCCTGGAGCTGTCCGTCGGGCGAGCGGCGCCGCGCGAACTTCCGGATGCGGCCCCCGTCCACCGTCACGAGGAAGACCGCCTGGGCGTGGAGCATGTGGAGCGCGCAGGAGAGGACCGATTCGAAAATGGTCTCCTGCGCCCTCCCGCCGTTGATCAGGCTGGTAATTTCCTGGAGGGTGGTAAAAAAAAGCTCGTTTCCCGCGAGATCATCCATTGCGGGATGCACGTTTTTCGGGTTGCGGGATGGCACGGCGCGGCTTCCTGCAATCTCCGTGCCCTGACGCGGCGAGGGTCTCTTGCGACGTGCCGCCGGGGCCCGATCCCTAGCGATCCTGGAGGAAATAGCGGATCTGGCGGCGGAGGCGCCCGAGCGCGAAGAGGAGGATCCCGGCGATTCCGACCGGGATGACGGTTTGCCAGGGCGGCGGAAAAGCGGCCGCGTGTTGCCGGAAGACGAAGAAGAGGGCGACGTCCGCGACCACCACCGCCCCGCTCGAGACGATGGTGACGAGCCGGGCCACGCGGCGCTCGGTCCAGCGGAACGGTTCGGCCATGGCCGGATTCTAGCGGTAGGGATCGACCGGCGGAACGGTCGCGGGAACCGGCGTTCCCGAGGACATCAGCGCCCAGTCGCCCGAGCGGGCCACGACGCGATAACGCGGCGGCGCGCCACCCGTGATCTCGCCGAGGCGGCGCGAAGCGACGAGCGCGAACGAGCCCCGGTCCATCGCCGCGCGCACCGAGTCGGGAGCGGCCGTCGGCTGCGCGAGCGAGTGGTCGGAGTAGAAGAAGAAGAGGTTCTGGATCGACCAGTAGCCGTTGTCGTAGTTGGCCACGCGCGCGCCGGGCGGCATGGTGGCCGAGGCGACGCGCGCTATCTCGTAGAGCCCCGGCTGCCGGGTCCCGGCGTGCCGCGCCGGGCCGAAATTGAGCCAGAGCGCGAGCGCGGCCAGGACGGCGGCGCTCCCAGCGACGGCGCGCCGGCGTGCGGCGTCGCTCCGGAGCCACCTCTCGAGGGCGAGCGAAGACGCCAGCGCGAGCGCGGGAAACGCGCTCATGATGTACCAGAGCTTCTTCTCGCGTCCCACCGACATCACTCCGATCACCACGAGGAGCCAGAGGAGCACGAGCTTCGGCGTGTCTCCTTCGGGTCCGCGCCGCGCGCGGCCGATCGCGATCACGACCCCCGCCGCGGCTGCGGGGAGCCACGGCCAGTAGAGCGTGGCGAGGTCGCGGAAGTAGCCGAGGTAATTCGTCCACCCCGCTTCCCCGCTCTTCGCCGAGAGGCCGCGCTGGACCAGGAGCCAGCCGATGTGCTCCTCCCGGAATTGCGGGCCGTGCGCGGCGAGCTCGTAGAGGTACCAGGGCGCGATCGTCGCGAGCGCGACGAGCGGCGCGAGCAGGAACCGTGGCCGCGCGAGCTCCCGCGCGCGTCCCGTCCAGGCGAGATGGAGCGCGATCGCGACAAGGGGAAAGAAGCCAAGCACGCTCTTCGTGAGGACCCCCAGGCCGCTGAAGAGGCCCACCCACGCCCAGGCGCCCGTGTGGCCCTCGCGCGCGCGGAGATAGCTCGCGATCGCGAGCAGGAAGAGGAGCGTGAGGAAGACGTCGAACATCGCGTGGCGGGAGTACTTGAGAAAATACTGCGTCGTGAGGAGAACGAACGCGGCGCACCAAGCCGGAAACGCGCCGAGGCGGAGCCGGAGGGCGATCCGGTGCAGCAGCAGCACCGCGAGCACGCCGGAGAGCGCCGACCCGAGGATCGCCGCGTAGTCGCGCACGCCCAAAGCGAGGAACGAGCCCGCGATCACCCATAAGAAGAGCGGCGGGTTGTCGAGCGCGGGAAGCCCGTCGTAGTGCGGCGTGATCCAGTCGCCGCCCCGGATCATCTCCTTAGCCTTCTGGGCGTAGTAGCAGTCGTCGTAGTTGGCGAGATGTCCTTCGCCGAGATGGGCGAAGATGATGAAGAGAGCGAACGCAGTCAGCGCGACTGAGGCGAGGGCGGGGCGGTCGAGCAGCGAGCGCCCGATGGATTGGAGTCGCGCGGCTGGGCGCGAACCTGCTGCGGTATCGGTCACAGCGCCGCCACTGCTGACGACGGCTTACGCACTCCCTCATCGTAGAGCGCGAGATAGCGCTCCACCATCCGATCGAGGCTGAACTCGCGGCAGGCGCGCTCACGTCCCGCGCGGCCGTGGGCCTGCGCGAGCGCGGGGTCTTCCGCGTAGCGCGCGATCGCGCCGGCGAGCGCCGCGGGATCGGAGGGCGGGACGAGGAGCCCCGTGCTTCCCTCCTCCACCAGCTCCGGATTCCCCCCGACGCGTGTCGCCACGACCGGGAGCCCCGTCGCCATCGCCTCGAGGATCGTGTTCGAGATTCCCTCCGCCTTCGAGGGGAGCGCGAAGATGTCGAAGCCGCGGAGCTGATCGGCGACGTCTCCGCGCGGGCCGGGGAGCCAGGCGGCGTCGGCCGCGCCCGCCTCCCGGAGTCGCGCTTCGACCGCGCCCTTGAGCGCCCCGTCACCCACCATCGCGAGACGGACGCGCGGCGCGAGGTCGGGCCGCTCGCGACGGAGGACCAGGAATGCCTCGACCAGGTTGAGCGGGTCCTTCACCTCCTGCATCCGCCCGACCGTACCGATGACGCACGTGTCCGCCGATCCGGCGCGCGCGGGCGTGGCGGCGGCGGACTCGCCGGGATTCCGCGGGCGAAAGCACTCGACGTCGACGCCGTTGTAGATCTGCGTGATTCGCCGCGGCGCGATCCCGACCCGCTCGACGAGATAGCGCTCCTGGTGCTTCGAGAGCGCGACGTAGCGGTGCACGAGCGGCGCGTGGAGGCGCCGGTTCCACTGGTTCTTCCGATTCCGCCCCTGGAGGTCGTCGGTCTCCCAGCCGTGCTCGCCGTGGATCCGGTAAGCCACGCCCGCGAGCGCCGCGGGCAGCAGCGCGTCGAGCCCCGAGGGATTCCGGCTGTGGAGGATCGCCGGCTTGAGTTGTCGGAAGAGCCGGTAGAGATCGCTGCTCACGCGCCGGAGCCCGCGCTCGTGCACGCGCATCGCGAACACGTCGACGCCGGGGCGCGTGATGCGGAGGCGGAAGTCGTCGAAGTACGCCATGCAGACGATGGCGTGTCGGTAGCGATCGGGCGGGATGCGGTTGACGAGATTGACGAGGCCGTTCTCGAGGCCCCCCATCGAGAGGTGATAGAGGGCGTGGACGATCAAGGGCGGGGGCGGACTCATCGGGCCCGGCCGGGTCGCGGCTCGTTCGATCGTCGCCATCCTCGAAGGGGTAATGGTGCGCCCGAAGGGATTCGAACCCCTGGCCTTCTGCTCCGGAGGCAGACGCTCTATCCAGCTGAGCTACGGGCGCAACGAGCGGATCATACTACCAGTTACGGTGATTCTGCACAGCCCCGGAATCGGCGGAATCGCCTGTCTGTGCCTGTAGGTGGGACCGAAGCACAACCTAGTCCGGCAGATTCTCACCACGTGATCTTCTTGAATGCAAATCCGCTCTGCCACCCGGTAGTGGCATGGCGATATGCGATGAACGCATCCACGACTTGGTCCAGGGTGATCTTCTCGTTCGTCGCTTGGAAATGGGCGTCGACAGAACCCTCCTGATACTCAAGATGGAATCCAACGAACCTGTCACCCCCGACCTGAATGTAGGTCATCTCCGAAGGCCCGAGGATCGCGAACGCATCTCCATTCTTTGTGTTCAGGTTCCCCAACTCGATTCTGATCTGCTCGTCCGTCGGGTTCTTGATCTTGCGCGCCCCACAGACATCAAGAACCATCGCCCCATTCCGCGCGCCGGTCTCCTTGGGCGCACAGCCAAAGGCAGCGACCGTGACAAGCAACAGGAGGGTGCCGCTCATTCGCATTTGTCTGGAATCGATCGCCAGGTGTCCCAGGGGATATCCCTTCCCGGAAACGCGACCATCTGGAACGGCCAATCCTTGGCGATCCAAGGTCTGACCGCCGCGTAGAGACGGACTTCGAGGCCCCCGGCGAGCTCGCTCTGACGTGCCCATAGGAACACAGCTGCGTCGTAGCCACGCTTACGCGTAGGATCGATGTACACGCAACCGACGACCATGGACTCGGACGGAGTCACGACGGTGTAGGCAAACGACCGTCGGGTCTGGAACTCTTTTTGATGCCACCCAAGATCAATCAGGTTTTGTTCGAGTGTGAGACCGTCCGGCCATCTACCGCCGGGCCAGATGGTCTTGAGGTGATCGACGCTGGTCATGACGGCATCGTAGTCCTTGACCACGTCATTGACCGTCAGCATCCGAAGTCGGAACTCCTTGGTCTCGAGCTTCTCAGGAACCGCAAAGTCGGTTGGGACGAATGGGACAGCCGGCACCTTTATGGACTCCTGAATGCACTGGGTGGTGTGTAGCACCCTTCCGGAGGCAGGCGCTCGATCCAACTGAGCTACGCGCGCAACGAGCGGCTGATGCTACCAGTTACGTGCGCGCCGCACAGCCCTGGAATCAGCTCACGATCACGCTCGGCTTGCGGTCGCCGAAGACCCAGACCACGGTTCCGTCGGGCCGGAGCACCACGGTGCGGTCCAGGCCGAACCCGCAGGCGCACAGGTTGCCGCAGTAATCCGACCAGGCGAGTCGCATCGTGACAACGTAGACGTCCTCGAAGGTGTGGCCCGCTCGCTTGTAGGTCGTCGGGCCGGGCGAAACGGTCGCGTCGTAGGAGAACGTCGTCGCGATCATCCGGAATCCGCGCGTTCGGGAGGCGTCGCCTCGCCCGAGCGCCTGGGTGATGCCGAGATAGTACCGGACGGCGTCCATCGTCACGGCGTACGGCAACCGGACCCCATCGAATTCGTCGTACCACCAGAGCCGCTTTTCCTGGAGCAGGTCCTCGCGCTTCACCTTGTAGCCGCCGCCGATCGAGGCGACCGCCTTGGTGGGCGGATACGTCTCCTCGGCGATGCGAAGGAGGCGCTCCTCGGGGGGGCTACGGAATTCGCGACGCACGGTGGCTTCGAATGCGCGGGTCGTCGTGTCCGGGCCGAGACCTCGATACACCAGCTCGATGTCGCGGCTCGTCATGCTGTAGAGGTATGGCCGGGGACGGGAGGATTCGCCCGGCGATCGCGCCGGGATGGGCATCCCGCGTTTCAGCCACCGAGCGCCTTCGGTGTCGACCGCGTCGCGCGGGAACGGAAGATCCAACCGCTCTCGCGCCGTGACGTATTGCGGTGTGGAAATGACGAGTGCACCCGTCGAGAGATGGAAATCCACGCGCGTTGTGCCCCCCGCCGTGACCCGTATCCTGGTACGGCCACACGGAAGGTGTCCGGAGGCGCGCGCGACCAGCGTGTACGTGCCCACCGGAACCGCGGGCGCCGTATACGTCCCGTTGGAGGCGGAGACCACGTCGAGGCCGGTTCCGCGGATGGAGATGGTCGCGCCCGACAGCGCGTCGTCACCCTGATCGGCGACTCTCCCCGCGATCGTTCCCTTTTCGATCGGGATCGCGTCCACCTCGTGCACGGGTCTTACCAAGCCGTCGAACTCAGCGTCTTCCGCCCGCGCGTACCAGCGGGTTTGGGCATAGAGCGGATCGCGCTTGCGAAGTGCGATGCGGAACATCGCGGATGCGGAGTCAGGAGGAATACCGCCGCCGCTGCCGGACACGACCTTCCATGCGAGCGCGAAGCGAGTGGAATCCTTGCCCTGGACCGGGGTGCACGCCCATCCCGGAGGTCCATATGCGGTATCTGGTACGACATGGGGAGAGGCGCCGGTGAAGTCGAAAAAGGTGCCGTCGTTCCCGATTCGGATCTCGTTGAGCGCGTACCGGCTCCGGTTCAGAACCTTGTACACGTACAGCGCGGTATCGCCCCTCGTCTCCGCGTGTACCCCGATCTGGACCAGGCATTCTTCTTCAGGACCCGGCTCCCAGGCCGGATCGCACGGCCAGTACTGCCCCGTGTACAGGGGCGTGCCTGGGCTCGGCGTGCTGGAGTCCGCCTCGCGTGACCTCAGGCTGAAGTCGACGGTCGTGGTCTTGCCCGCGACCACCTGGATACGTTCCCTGTCATCCCGGCTATAGCCGAGCTGCATCGCCCTCACGGTGTGGGTTCCCGTGGGAACGGCTCGCACGGAGTAGAAGCCGGTTGAGTCGGTAAGACCGCCCCGTTGCTTGTTGACGACGAGGACCGTCGCCTGCGGCACGGGTCTTCCATTTTCGTCCACAACCCTGCCGGAGATGGTGCCCGTGGTTTCCGAGGCGAGCGCAGCGGCACCGAAGGCGAGTGAAACCAGCACGAGGACGATCGTGCCCGGTGCGCCGGGCCCTTGGAGGAGAACGTTCCGAGCATGCGGCATGAGTGCCGGGGTCGAGATTCGGCTCATTCGGGGCCCCTGGGGGAGTCGGCTGGACCGGAGGGGGATGTTCCCGTACGACGCTTGCGGGGGAGCACGCCGACTCTACCGCGCCCGGGCCACGCTGGCGACGGTGGTTTTCGGGCCGGAGCCAATAAAAAGGGCGCGGCCGGTGGGCCGCGCCCTGCTCTACGCCCGCTCGCGCGGGGGAACTACTTGTACAGAGCCTTGATCTTGCCCCAGGTCGTCTCGGTGACCGGCGTGGGAGCGCGGGTCGGGCCGACGCTGAACCAGTCCTGGCCGAGGTAGAGCGTGTTGTCGAAGTTGACGCCGGTGCAATTGGATCCGAACGCGGTCAAGGCCGTTACAGGATCCCCCCCGGTGGGCGTCCGAAGCGTCAGGATCGGATTTCCCGTCACAGTGATCGTGTACGTGCCCAGCTTGTGCGTGCCCGCGGCGATGAAGGTCGACGAGCCCCGTCCGACGAAGGCGTCGTTTCCGGCCGTGCCGCTCCCGGTGTCCGTCGGGAACGACATATTGTCGGTCCACGTGCCATAGGTCACGCCGCCGGACGGTGCCGAGATGATCAGGTTGTAGGAGTTGATGCTCAAGTCAAGCGGGCCCTGTGCGCACGTCGCGGCGACGAGCGATGAGTTGATGTCGCTCGGGTTGCTGAGCGACTGGTCCGTAATGACATAGACGTCCACCGACGTAACGCTCGAGCTCAGGACGTCGGCGGTCGTGTTCACGCCGTCGCCGTTCACGTCGAAGTACATGTACTGCGCGGATGCCGGCGCTGCGATCAGAAGAGCCAGGACCGACACGATGAGTTGTAGCCGGTTTCTCATGAGCCTGTTCCTCCTCTTTTGGTGTACCGCAAATACGAGATCTCCGGGGTCAACGGATTGGGCGAACCTCCCTTCCTGCCCCCCGACACGCCATCAACTTACTCCCGCCGCCGCGAGTCGTCAAATATCTGTCGCGGCCCCGGCGGAAGGCGGTATTCTTCGCCATTCCCACCCCGAAACCTCGTCGCCCAACATCGGAGGATCTCGTGGCCAAGCGGATGGTTATCGTCGTCGTCCTGGGGTTGCTCTGGGCCTCGTCGGCGCTCGCGGAGCAGAGCGAGACCGGCAAGATGCTGCAGGTGGGAATCGGGGGCGGCATCAGCCTCCCGGTGGCGCACGCCAAGGACGCGCTCAAGGACGGGTTCCACGTTCGGGGCATCCTGGAGGTGAAGCCGCCGATGTTCCCGCTCGGCCTCCGCGGCGCCCTCGGCTACCAGAAGTTCGACCTGTCCCACGCCCCGGCAGGGACCACCGGGAGCGGGAACATCCTCTCCGGGGTCGGCGGGATCACGATCGGGATGTGGCTTGGTCCGCTCCGCCCCTACGTGACTGCGGGCCTCGGCGCCTTCCGGGTCGAGACGAAGGTCGACTCGACCGGAACGGAGGGATCGACCCACGAGACCAAGTTCGGCATCGACGGCGGCGCCGGGGTCCAGTTCAAGCTCGCGAGCCTGAAAGGCTTCATCGAGGCGCGGGTCGAGAACGTCTACACCGACCAGGGCTTCGACACGACGCTCTTCGAGAAGAACTCGACCCGGATCATCCCGGTGACGTTCGGGCTGATGTTGTAAGCGGGTTCTGCGCGGCGAGAGCCCCCGCTCGCGGAGGCTCTCGCCTGCCGCCTACTCGTCCGAGCGGCCGAATGCGCGCACGTTGAGAACGTTCCCCTCCCCTCCCTTCCATTCCAGGCTGGCCTGCTCGCAGTAGAGGCGCGCGACAACGCTCCGCACCGCATTGGCGGCGGTGTCCGTGTCCGTGCCGAGCGAGTGGATCCCGAGGTGGACGAAGTGGACCCGGGCGACCTCGCTCTGTCCGTCGAGGATGACGAGGTCTCCGTTCTTCTCCTGGGCCTCCCCATTGTTTCCCTGGACGACAAAGCTGTTCATCCAGTCGAACCAGGAGTCGGCCGAGGCCTCCGGGAGGGTGACCACGAGGTCCGATACGTTCAACCCGGTGGGCGTCACGATCCCGTCGCGGCTGCTCCCCGTCGCGTCGTTGCTCGTTCTCATCTCGATCGTGAAGGGGTCGATTTTCCGGACGCGGGTGCAGTCGAGCCCTGGGATCTCGAGGCGGTAACCGTTCGCGGAGAGCGGGCGAGGGCCTTTGGCGGCGAGGTCCGACGGGATCGTCCCTGCACCGGCCTTCAGGCGCGTCTGTTCCGCCTTGATCTTGACGGAGATCCAGACGGGGTCGCGGCTCGCGCCGTCGAACGCAGGCAGGGATGTCCGGGTCACCCAGCCGTTCGTGAAGTCCTTGCGCCGGGAGACCTGGAGATTCACGTCGGCAAAGAGGATCGCGCCCGACTTCGCGACCGGCTGGGCGGTCCAGCTCTTCGCGATCCAGTCGTAGAAGGCCGGTCCGAGGCCGCTCCCGACCTGGAGCTCGATGTCGGAGAAGGTGACGTTGCCGACGTGTTTCGTGAAGGCGCCCCCCGGGCCCGGCGTCGTGATGACGTTGGCCCCGGGGTCTCCGCCCGTCGCCTCGTGGACGAAGCCGACCGCGGCTCCGTCCAGCTCGAGGGCCAGGGCGCTCGGGCGGTCGAAGCCGGAGGCCTGTGAAACGCGCGGCGCCGCGAGCAGACAGCCCACGATCGCGGCGAGGGAGATCGGAGCGAGGCAGCGGGAGCGGCGCATGGTTACTCCTCGACGGGGGGATCGAATCGGTTCCGGGTGGGCGCGTACGATACGCCTCTTCCCTGCCCCGGTCCAAGCGAAACGGGCGGAGCGCTCGCGCGCCCCGCCCGTCCGTGGTTCCGGGCTGATCCCCTCGAGAACCGCCCTTACTTCATGATGGTGACCCGCGTCGTCTCGCTGCCGTCGAACTGGGACCAGACCTTCACGAAGTAGACGCCCGAGGCCAGCTGCGCGCCGGTCGAGGAGTGTCCGTCGATCGTGTAGTCGTGGTACCCGGCCTGGACGGCCGACTCGTCCGCGATCGTCTTCACAAGGCGGCCCTGCGCGTCGAACATCTGCACGCGCACCGCGCCCGGCTTGGACGTCGCGAAGGTCAGCTTGGCCTGCGGGTTGAGCGGGTTCGGCGACACCGAGGCCGCGAGAACCGCGCCCGTGCTCTTCACGACGATGATGAGCGAGGCGTTGAAGCTTCCGCCCGTCACCAGGTCGCCCGAGATCGTCACCGTCACCGTGTTCCGGCCGGCGGGAAGCAGGCTGAAGAGCTGGCGGAGATCGGTCTTCTTGAAGCAGGCCGCGATCTCCTGGATGCCGTCGGAGTTCTTGTCGCCGTCGATCGCCGTCTTGCTCGGATCGGCGAAGATCTGCGACACCGCGCCGGTGCCCGTCGAGTTCATGCTGATGCTCGCCAGGTTGACGTCGGTGATCGAGAAGGAGGCGTTGGTCGGCTCGATCTGAACGCAGGTGTACGGCTTGCCCGCGCTGAGCGACGTCGTCTTGTTGCCGCCCACCGTGAAGGCCGTGGCCGCGAACGTGTTCGAGATGGTCGCCGTGGTCGTGGCCGGAGCGCTGCTGAGGCTGCCCGTGTCCGTGACCACCAGCGTCACCGTGAACGTGCCGGCCGCCGTGTAGGTGTGCGACGGGTTCACCCCGGTGCCGGTCGTGCCGTCACCGAAGTCCCACGCGTAGGCCAGCGTGTCGCCGTCCGGATCCGAGGAGCCGGAGCCGTTGAACGTGATCGCCACGTTGACCACGCCGGTATACGGACCGCCGGCGTTGGCCGTCGGCGCGCGGTTCACGTTGTTGACCGTGATCATGGTCGTGGCCGTCCCGGTCGCGCCGTTGCCGTCGTTGCCCATGAACGTCACTGTATAGAGGCCCGCCTGGCTGAAGCTCGGCGTCCAGGTGAACGTGCCCGTGTTGTCGTTGTTATCCGTGAAGCTCGCGCCGGCCGGGAGGCCCAGCGCCGTGAGCGTCACGTGGTTACCGTCCGGATCCGTTGCGCTGACCGTGAACGTGAGCAGCACGCCCTCATCCACCGTCTCGTTCGCCGGAGCCGTTACCACCGGCGGGTTGTTCACGCCCGTCACCGTGATCGCCGTCGTGGCCGAGCCGGAGAGGGCGTTCGAGGCCGTGAACGTCACCGAGTAGCTCCCCGCCTGGCCCGACGTCGGGGTCCAGCCGAAGGTGCCGATGGTGTTCGACGCGTCGGCCGTGAACGAGCCGCCCGCCGTGATCGCCGTGCCGGCCGCGGTCAGCGACGCGATGGCGTCGCCGTCCGGGTCGGACGCGGTGACGGTGAAGCTGAGCGGCGCGCCTTCCGCGACCGACTCCGTCGCCGGGGCCGTGACCACCGGCGGCGCGTCGACGTTGATCACCGTGATGTCCGTCGTCGCCGAGCCCGAGAGGGCGTTCGACGCCGTGAACGTCGCGCTGTAGCTGCCGGCCTGCGTGGCCGAAGGCGTCCAGCTGAACGTCCCGGAGGTGTTCGTGCCGTTCGCCGTGAACGTGCCGCCCGCCGTGATGGCCGTGCCGGAGGCGGTGAGCGACGTGATCGCGTCGCCGTCCGGATCGGAAGCCGTGACCGTGAACGTGATCAGCGTGCCCTCATTACCCGAGGCCGTCGCCGGAGCGGTGACCGTCGGGGCGCGGTCGACGTTGATGACCGTGATGTTCGTGGTCGCCGAGCCCGAGAGGGCGTTCGACGCCGTGAACGTCGCGCTGTAGCTGCCGGCCTGCGAGAAGGTCGGCGTCCAGTCGAACGTGCCCGAGGTGTTCGTGCCGTTCGCCGTGAACGTTCCGCCCGCCGTGATGGCCGTGCCGGAAGCCGTGAGCGACGTGATCGGGTCGGCGTCCGGATCGGAAGCCGTGACCGTGAAGGTGATCAG
>JBLMWD010000133.1:0-106920 GCA_050257045.1 Bacteroidota bacterium
GACGTGAGCCGCTCCACGATCTCCTCGTCCGGAAGCGTGCGGAGCCGCGCCGCGCCCGGGACGGTTCCGTCGATCGTCTTCGCCGCGAGGTCGCGCATCGCGAGCACCTTCGCGCGGGAAAGCCCCGCGCCCCGCATCGCCTCGTCCGAGGTCTCGAGCACCCGCTCGGGGGTCGGCCCCTTCCCGGGATAGAGCGCGTGGAAACGGCCGTAGATCGTCGCCGCGGCCTTCCCGGTCAGCTGCTGATAGGTGATCGACTCGGCGAGCGCCAGGAAGGGGCTCTTCTTCGAGCGGGTCGCGTGGAAGCCGCAGGCCCCCACGCGGTCCATCAGGCGCGCGAGGGTCGGGTCGGCCGCGCGCAGCGCGCGGACCGCATGGTCGAGATCGATCTCGTGGTCGGGGAGCATCCCGAGAAGGCTACCCGTTGGCAGCGCATCCGATCAATGCCGGACCCGCCCTCCGGACAATCCCGTATCATGGCCGGATGCCGCGCCGGCTCCGAACCGACTTGCCGTTCCAGCGCATCGCCGTCGTCCTCTCCGGAGGCGGCGCCCTTGCGGCGTACGAAACGGGGGTCCTGCGCACCCTCGAGCGCATCGGCCTCCGGCCGGCGATCGTCTCGGGCGCATCGGCCGGGGCCCTGAACGCGGTGGCGTGGGTGGCGCACGATTTCCGCGCCGCCGCGCTCGAGCGGGTCTGGCGCCACGTCGACCCAGCCGAGATCGGGATGCGGTGGACGACGGTCGCGCTCCGCGCCGCCGGGGGCCTTCTTCTCGTTCTCGGGGTGCTCCAGGCCGTCGTGAGCTGGACCGGCTCCTCCGACCTGAGCTTCCTCGCCATCTTCCGTCATGGAGAGCCGGTCGGGCTTTGGCCGACGTCGTCGTTCCTCGACATCATCGCCTGGATCTTCGTCGCGGGCGGTGGGTTCCTCCTGCTCCGCTCCTCGCGCGAGGTGGAGAAGTGGCTCGCGCGCTTCGGCGATCCCGACTCCGAGCAGCGGTTCCGGTTCTGGGGCGGAATCGTGCTCCTCATCTGGGCGACGGCGCACCTCGTGACGTGGCTCCTCGCGTGGCCGTGGCCGCACCGCTTCAGCGCCACCCTCCTCGCCGTCACCGCCGCGGTCTGGTTCGTCACGCGCTCGTCGCGAGCCGGGCAGTGGGCGCGGCACGTCCTCTTTCTGCTCATGCCCGAGACCGAGGGGCGCGGGCTCTGGGGGAGCGCGGCGCGGCGGCGGCTCCTCGCGCGCCTCATCGGCGCGCGGCGGTTCGAGCGGCTCTGGCCCGGCGAGACGCATCTCATCCTGAGCGCCCTCGCGCTCGACAGCGGCCGGATCGCCCACTTCGTGAACTGGCCCGCGACCTCCGCGCGCTTCCACGCGCGCGTGGAGACCGCGCTCGGCGAGGTGATCCCGCTCCAGGGGCCTGAGGAAGTGCTGGAGGCGGCGATCGCATCCTCGGCGATCCCCGTCCTCTTCGAGCCGGTGCGGATCGGTGGGCGCGACTTCGTGGACGCCGTGGCCTTCTCGATGCACCCTCTCCGCGCCGCGATCTACGACGACGCGGACGCTGCGATCGTGGTCGTGGTGGCGCCGAGCGGCGCGCCCCCCGCGCCGGTGCCGCCGCGGAACCCGTTCGAAGTCTGGGGGCGGTATCTCGATCTCGCGAACTGGCGCGACCTCCAGCAGGAGCTACGCGCGCTCCCCGCTTCCTGGCACACCGAGAAGCCGCCCCACGCGCTCTGCATCGTGGAGCCGGAGGCGCCGCTCCCGGGCGGCGTGCTCGCCTACTCGCCGCGGATCGCGTCGAAGCTGATCCGCCGCGGGGAACAGGACGCGCTCCGGGCGCTCGACCGCGCCGGCTGGCTGGTGTCGTAGATGCCGCTCCTCACGCGCGACTGGCCGCTCCGGCGCGTGGCGCGCCGCGTCTACGTCGACGGGATCTTCCGGCGCATCGCGCCGCGCTACGACTTCCTCACCCGCATCCTCTCCTTCGGACAGGACCGGCGCTGGAAGGAGGCCGCGATCGCGCGGCTACCGGCGCCGCGGGACCGCGGCGTGATCCTGGACCTCGCCACGGGGACCGCCGAGCTGCCGCTCCTCGCCCGGGAGCGCGGCCGCCCCGAGCGCATCGTGGCGGTCGACCGGAGCCGCTCGATGCTCGAACGGGGGCGCGCGAAGGCCGCCGCCGCGCGCGCCGAGGGGATCCAGTTCGTGGCCGGCGACCTGAACGCGGTGCCCGTTGCGCCCTCCTCGTTCGACGCGGTCCTGATCGGGTACGGGCTCCGCTATCCGCTCGACCTCCGCTCCGCGCTCGTGGAGATCCACCGCTCGCTCCGGCCCGGCGGCGTCCTCGTCTCGCTCGACTTCGGGATCCCGCGCAACGCGATCGCCCGGCGCGTGCTCTTCAGCTACCTGCTCGTGATGGGGACCCTGTGGGGGCTCGTGCTGCACGGCCGGCCCGGCACCTACTGGCATATCGTGGAATCGCTGCGCGCCTATCCGGGGCAGCAGGGTCTCGCGCGCCTCATGGAGGAAGTGGGATTCGAGCGGGTCGAAGTCGAGGAGCGGCTCCTCGGTTCGGCCGCGATCGTGAGCGGCGCGCGCCCGGCCTGGAAGCGTCTAGAGACGTAGGCGATACCCGAAGGGCGCATTGACAGCCGCTTGCCCGATTGATACCGTCCACGCGTCCCCAGATCCTTCCCATTCCCTCCCGCCGGTGGCGTGAACTCACGAGCGTGACGCGACAAGCACTTGGAGTTTTGCTGGCCCTCGTCGTGGCGGGGCTCGCCGGCTGCTCCAAGAACCCGACGCCCACGGCGCCCAAGCCCAAGGACCCCGAGACGGTGCTCACCTACGCTCCGCTCGAGGGGGACACGACGAGCTACCGGATCCACTTCTACTGGAACGGCTACGACGACGACGGCGAGGTGAAGCGGTACCGCATCGCCCTCGACGCCGACACGGCGCTCGACGCGCATCAGTGGCGCGCCACGTCCGCCAAGGACACGATCCTCCTCTTCCTCGTCGATCCCGTGAAGGAGCTGAAGGGGCACGTTTTCTGGGTCGCGGCCGAAGACAACGACGGACGCATCGACAAGACGCCGGCCAAGCGTTTCTTCTCCGCCCGCACCATCCCCCCGATCGCGCACATCACCCGCGGGCCGAACGCGCCGGGAGAGATCATCGGACCGAACTTCACGTTCGAATGGGAAGGGGTCGATCCCGACGGGAGCGAGGCGGGCGGGCAGGCGCCCTGCGATTCGTTCGAGTACCTGCTCCTCCAGGACGAGGCGCGGCTGACTCCCGATCATCCCACCCTGCGATTCCCGGGGAACCGGAACAGCCTGGACACCCTGATCGTGAGCGCGACCGGGCCGTCGCTGAATGCGCCCTACGACGACTGGAAGTGGACGGGGGTCCGCGGCAAGCGGAAGCGCTTCCGAAACGTGACGCCGGGACACTATGTCTTCGCGCTGCGGGCGGTGGACGTCGCGGGCGCCACGGAGAAGCTGACGTACCGCGCCCAGCCCGGCCGAAACGGAATCGCATGGGCCTTCCCGACCCTCCAGCCCTCCGATCCGCGCAACCTTCGCGACTTCTACGTGACCAACAAGAATCCGGGCCCCTCGCTCACCGTATCGAGCAGCGTCCTCGTGGCCCCCCTCCCCTCGGCGTCTGGCTCCGAGGACATCGTCCGGAAGGAGATCCAGATCTTCGAAGGGGAGACGATCTCGTTTTCCTGGACGGCCACCGGAGAGGCCTACGGCGGCGAGATCGTCGGCTACACGTCGGCGCTCGACGACACGTCGACGGCGGACTGGGGGACGATCGACCTCCTGAAGACGAGCGTGACGTTCGCGAACCTCACCGTCGGCCCGCACTTCCTCTTCGTGCGCGCGGTGGACGACGGGGGGCTCGTGACGAACATGAAGATTCCGCTCCGGATCGTGCATCCGGCGTTCAAGGATCCTCCGGCCGGGAAGCCGGTCGCCCTCTACGTCGACGACTTCGCGGCGCCCCCGGGAACCTGGCAGGCGGCGAAGACGGGAGGCGGGACCGTCGACTATCCCAAGGACTGGGCGCCCTGGTTCGGGGACGCGACACGCCCCGCAGGGTCCCAGGAGGACCAGTGGTGGGAGCAGAAGATCCTGCTGCCCCTCGCGCAGGAGTTCGGGGTCGACATCCAGCTCGACGATCAGCACGACACCGTCTACCGGGGCGAGCTGGTCTACGGCTCGTCGCAGCGCTACGTCTTCTCCCCGCTCGAGCTGTCCTCGTATCGCACGATCATCTGGTACTCGGACTTCGCCTCACCCACGGCGCTCTGGACCACGCTGGTGGGCGGGACGTACAGCGAGCTGGCGGGATACCTTCGCGCGGGCGGGACGCTCATCCTCACGGGATTCCAGATCGCGGCGCAATCGTCGTCTCCGACGACCACGCCGACCGCGAACTACACCCGAGGGCTCTGCGGGATGGATCAGGGGACGCAGGCCTATCAGCTCTCGTACTTCTCCCGGAACTTCCTGGGCATCGACGGCGCGCTGGGGAGCGACGACGCCTCACGGGAGGCCGGGGGGAAGGACTTCGTGGAGGGGCGCGTCACCCCCGCGGGCGCCGCGCTCGGTTTCGTGACGGCGCAGGTCGACACCGGCGCCCCGCCCGGGAAGTGGTACTCGCTCGCCTTCCCGGGCGCCGCCCAGAGCCCGCTCACGTCCCTCGCGCCGGGGTTGCCGAAGGTCGAAGGGTGGAGGATGCAGCAGGACTTCGCCTGTCTCCGGTCCGGAGGAGCGGTGGTGATCCGGAGGGAGAGCCGGACCAGCCCGATCGCGCTCCCGATCCTGACCTACCATGGCGTTCCCACGGGAATCGCCATGAGCGGCGCGCCGTCGCCGCGCGAGGGGCTGGTCGTGGGGATCGCCACGCAGGCGCACGATCTGGGCGTGCGGGACCCGGGCACGGCCTTCGATACGCCGATCACGGCGCAGAACTCGAAGGGCGTCGTCGGCCGCATGGTCGTCCTCGGCTTCCCGCTCTACTACCTCCAGGACGACCAGGCGTACGCGATCATGCGCGCGGCCTTCGCCTGGGTGAACGCCTCGCCCACGCTCCCAACCTACGCGCCGTAGCGGGGCCCTCCGCGCGGCGGGTCAGGGTCCGAGGAATGCCGCGTAGGTCCCGAGCTTCACCACCTCGGTAAGGACGAGCCGGATGCCCCGGCGCGTGCGCCACCAGCGTCCCGGACCGTGCGGATCGGCACCGGGCGCCGGAGCCGCGTAGGCGAGCGCGGTGCCGCTCCCCTCGAAGGAGCGCTCCAACACCAGCGCGACGCGCCGCAGGTGGAATTCCGACGAGATGGCGAGGATCGAATTCCATCCCCGCTCGCGCGCGAGCGCGAAGAGGGCGCGGGCCTCGTTCCGGGTGCCGAACCGGTGCACGGCGACCGACAGGACGGCCACGCGCGCATCGCCGCGCTCGAGGACCACGTAGAAGTGCCGCTTCGGCGGCGGCACGCGGTCGACCGCGGCGCGGAGCGCTTCGAACCCGGGAAGTCCGAGGAGCGCGTAGCGCCGCCACTCGAAGCGCGCGACGCTCACGACGAGAACCGGCGCGTCGCCCCGCCTCCACGCCGCCGCGCCGAGCTCCTTTCGCGCCTGCCCCCCCGCAAAGACGAAGATCGCGTCGAACCGGGCGCCCGGCGCGGCGCGGGGGCCGGCGCGCGAGAGAAAGCCGATGATCCCGGCCATTCGCTAGCGGACCAGCACGACGAGCATCGCCGCCGAGGCCGCCGCCCCGAGGAGGAGCCCCACGGCGGCTATCGTGCGCACGGCGCCGCGTCCCACGGCGACCGCGACCGCGGCCTTGAAGAGGGTGTTCGAAAGGACCCCCACCGCGATCGCCCGCGCCGCCGCGAGGAGGAGCGCGGGATCCTCCGCGGTGCGCGCCATCGATACGGTGAGCGCGTCGACGTCGGTGAGCCCCAGGACGGCTCCCGAAACGAGGAGCCCCGTGCCGCCCCAGAAGACCCGTACCGCGTACACCGCGAAGAGGACGATCTGGAAGAGCGCCGCCATCTGGAGCGCGCTCCGGAGCTGGAGCGGATTCTGGGGCTCGGGGGCGGGCGGCTCCGCACCGCGCCGCCCGAACATCCCGGCGAGCGTCGCGAGGAGGGTCACGAGGAAGGGCGGCAGGAGATAGGGGAGGAGCGCGCTCATGAGGTCGGTGTTCAGCACGCCGGTCGCGATCACGATGCGCACGTACATGAGGGCGCAGGCCGCGAGGATCCCGAAGGCGAGCGGCCGTCCCGCCTCGGGCCGCTCCCGGCTGGACCGGGCGAACGTGAGCGCGGTGCTCGTCGAGGAGACGAGTCCGCCGAGGAGTCCCGCGACCAGGGTGCCGCGCCGGTTTCCGATCACCCGCCGCGCGATGAAGCCGGCGTAGCTCAGGCCCGAGAAGAAGAGGACGAGGAGCCAGAGCTGGCGCGGGCGGATCCCGCCGAGCGGGCCGAAGGGGCCGCGAGGGAGGAGGGGCAGGATCACGACCGCCATCACCGCGAACTGCGCCGCGGCTCGGACCTCGGTTCGGTCGAGACGGGCGACGGCATCGTGCAGGCGCGACTTCTCGACCAGGAGGAGCGCCGCGAGCGCGATCACGCCGCTCGCGAGCGCGAGATGTCCGGCCCCGGCCAGCGCGCCCGCGGCGATCACCACGAGCGCGGCGACCTCGGTGGTGGCCTCGACGTCGCCGCGCGGGAGATTCCAGTAGCCGGCCACCACGATCGCCGCGCCCCCGGCCGCGAGCACCGCGCCGAGCGCGGGGGCGCCGAGCACCCAGCAGAGCCCCGCGATTCCGGCCAGGATGCCGAGGAGGGTGAACGTGCGGATCCCGCCGAGGCGCGCCCGCGGGCCGGTCGCGTGCCCCGACCATTGCCGCTCGATGCCGATCGCGGCGCCGCCGAGCGCGGCGATCGCGACGTGGAGCGCGGCCTGGGCTTCGGGGGACATGGAGCGACTCTAACGGAGTGCTGGGTGACGCGGGAAGCGCCTCTCCGCGAACGACGACTACAAGGCTAGAACGGCGGACTCGCCGTCCTCGTCACCGGCGCTGCGCCCGCCGGCCTCGGCGGCGCGCGCCGGAGCACCCGCGGCGCCGCCCCGATCGACCAGATGATCCAGGCCAGCATCCAGGCCGAGCCGCTCACGGCGAGAAGCGTGAGCCGCGGGCCGGCCACGAGCTCCCCGAGGAGTCGCGCCACGATGGCCGCGGCGAGGAGGAGCGCCATGCCGGGGCGGAGGAGCTTTCCCTCGTCCTCGAGCGGATAGCTTCCGTGCCGCACGACCACCCGTGTCGCGATCCCCGCGGTGAGCGCGCCGAAGCCGCCGAGGAAGATCGTGTGCGCCCCGATGAGCGGCCGGCTGGGAACGAGCGCCATGAGCCAGAGTCCGGCGAAGATCATCCACCCCGACGTCCAGAGGTAGTACGAGAGGAGGTCGGCCCGTCCCGGGAGCCGGAAGAGCTTCCAGACGAGGAGGAGCACGACGGAGGCGGTGACGGCGCGCACCAGCGCGCCCGCCTCGGCGCGGCCCGACGCCTCGAGGAGGAGCGAGCCGAGCATCGCGAGGGCGATGAGCGCGTAGAGGAGCCGTCGCGGGGGCCGCGCGTGCGGCTTCGCGATGCCGGGGATGACGAGCGGGTCCCGCATCGACGTGAAGGTCGGAACGAGGAGGCCGCCCACTCCGAGCACCACCGAGAGGATCATCCCCATCCAGATGAGCCGGAGGCCGAACCGCGGCGAGGGCTCGGCCCACAATCCCGCCGCCTGTCCCGCGGAGAGCGCCGCGCCCGCGAATCCAAGGAGGATGCCGAAGGCGACGAGGAGGAATTCCTCGGGCGGCGGCGCGGTGCTCTTCCGCACCCGCCGGAGCGCCATGGCGACGACGAGCGCGAGAGTGCCCATGTAGCAGAGCTGCACGGCGAGGACGAGTCCCGCGAGGGCGGCCGCGCCGAGCGCCAGCATCAAAATCAGCGCGGTCGTACGCTCCCACGCGCGGCTCGGCTCGGAGTGCATCCAGGCCGGCATCGACGTGAGGAGGAAGCCGAGGATGAAGCAGTGCTGGAACCCTTGGATCATGAGGGTCCAGTGCGGGATCGCCGGGTAGGGGATGAGCCCGGCCGCATGCAGCGGCCAGAGGAGCGCGCCGACGACGGCGTAGAGGACGCCGAGCGGAAAGAGGATCCGGTAGGGATCGAACGGCTTCGGAGCGGGCGGCTTCACCGGCATCGGCGCCGCGGGGCGGAGCGGCGTCAGCACGACCCTCACCAGTCCCGCCGTCCGAAGACGCGCGCCGCGACCACGAGCGGCACGGCCGTCTCGACGAGGAGCACGCCCACGCCGAGGAGGGCGCCGCCGTTTCCGCCGAGGAGCTTCACGAGCACGGCCGAGGTGGGTCCGAAGAGGGCGCCCGATCCGACCGCGAGCGTCACGAGCACGCGCGCGAGATCGACCGGGTTCAGGAGGAGCGCGGGGAAGAGGACCGACTGGAGCGGCACGCCGCGCAGCATCGCGGTCGCGCCGAGCACGGCGAGGTCGTAGGCGACCACGAGCAGGAGCCAGAGGAAGACCGCCGCCGCGAGCGCCTTCACGCGATCTGCGAGGATCGAGGCGAGCGCGAGCGCGGCCGCGAGGGCGAGCGAGCCGAGGAGGAGCGACACCCCGGTCAGGACCGCGAAGCCGAGGATCTGCTCGGGGCCCGCCTGCATCGCCACGATGAGCCCGCCCGCGCCGAAGCCGAGCGCCTGCGCGGCGCCGAGGGCGGCCATGAGCCCGAGGTACTTGCCCGCGAGGACCTCGCCGCGGCCGACCGGCTGCGCGAGGAGGAGCGGGAGCGTCTCCGCGCTCCCCGAGACGCTGCCGACCCCGAGCACGAGCCCGGTCAGCGGGACCATGAAGAGGACCAGGTTCAGGAGGCTCAGCGTCACGCGCGAGAACCCCTGGAAGCCGATCTCGCCGCTCTGGACGAGTCCGAAGAAGGAGACGCCGAGCACGAGCGCGGCAAAGAGCGCGGTGAAAGCGAAGAGCCAGCGCGTCTCGAGCGCGCGCCGGTACTCCTCGCGCGCGATGACGACGACGCGGCGGTAACGAGCGGTGCCCTCGGCGTTCATCGGTGCCCCTCCACGAGATGGGATCCCTCGACCGCGAAGATGCCGGCCGGGCGCCCGTCCACGAGCCAGGCGAAGTCGCTCCCGGGTCGGTCGGCCGCGAAACGGAGGGTTTCCGTGGCGCCGGGCGCGATCACGGCTGGCGGGACCGCGCCCTCGTAGCCGAGGAGCGCGAAGCGCCGCGGCGCGGCGTCGCGGTTGGTGACGGCGAGGGTGACGCCGGCGCCCTTCGGCACCGCGACGCGCTGGGGGAGCACGACCGCGCCGCGAATGTCGAGAGCTACCGCGCGCTCCGCGCGCGGGGCCAGAGCGGCGGTCGTCCGCGCCGCCGGCGAGCCATCACGGCTTCGCGATCGTCCCGCCACGACCACGGAAACCGCGACGGCGAGGACCGCGAGCGTGAGGAGGCGGTACGAGCGGCTCATCGCTCGCGCTCCCGGCGCAAGGCGGCGAGGAAGATCTCTTCGAGCGTCGGTCGCGTGAGCTCGAACGAGCGGATCTCGACCCCGTCGGTCCGCAGCGCCTCGAGAGCCGCGACCCCCTTGCCGTTCGCGCCCTCGATCGCGACGCGGCGCTCGCCGGAGGGAAGGAAGGCGATTCCGCGGCGCGCGAGCGCGGCGCGGGTCATGTCCAGGTCCCGCCCCTCGATCTCGAGGCGCGCGCTCGAGGCCTGCCGCGCCCGGAGGTCGGCGAGCGACTCCAGCGCCACCGCGCGGCCGGCCGAGAGGATCAGCACGCGGTCGGCCACGCGTTCCACCTCGGCGAGGAGGTGCGAGCAGAGGAGGATCGTCTTGCCGTCGCGCCGGAGCCCTTCGACGAGCGAACGGAACTCCCACGTGGCCTCCGGATCGAGGCTCGCGGTCGGCTCGTCGAGGACGAGGAGCGACGGATCGCCGAGGAGCGCCTGCGCGAGCAGGAGCCGCTGGGCGTAGCCCCCCGAGAGCTCGGCCGCGCGGCGACCGGCGAGCGCGGACATGCCGACCCGCTCGAGCGCCCGCGGCACCGACTCCGGGGGAAGAGCCCGCAGGGCGGCGAAGAAGCCGAGCACTTCGGCCGCGGTGCGGCCGTGGGGGAGCTCGACCCGCTGCGGGACGTACCCGAGCCCGAGCCGGGCTTCGGCGGCGTGGGGCGGAAGCCCCTCGGGACCGACGGCGATGCTTCCCGCGTCGGGGCGGGCGAGGCCGAGGATCAGCTTCAGCGTCGTCGTCTTGCCCGCGCCGTTGGGGCCGATCAAGGCGAACGTCTCGCCCGGCTCGACGGAGAAGGAGAGTCGATCGACCGCGAGCACCGGGCCGAAGCGTTTCGTGACCTCGTGGAGACGGATCATCGGGCGTCTCGCCTGCGGCGCGCTGCGCGCGACGTATTACGCGCTACGCCGAACGCGCCGGCGCCGGCGAGGAGGAGGAAGCCGGCCGCGGCCGGGTGCGGTCCGCGTGGCGCCGCGCGCCGCATCGACGCCGGGGCGCTCGCGGCACCGCCGCCGCGCGCGGGATCGACGGCGCCCGACCCGACGCCCGCACCGGCGGGGCGGACCAGGGGGTAGCGGTCCACCGCTTCGCTCGGGCGGAGCGCCGGGATCGTGCGCTCGGCCAGGGAGAGCGCGGTCGCGGCCGGGCTCTCCCCGAAGATGGCGAGATCGGGATACTGCTTCGAGAGGAACGCGAAGGCGCTCACCGGCGAGTACGGAACGTCGCCGATGCCGTCGCCGTTCAGGTCGTACGGCTCGCTCGCGCTCCAGTAGTTGCCGCGCGCGCCGTCGTCGAACTGGTTGTCGGTGCGCCGCATGTCGAGGGCCACGGGGTAGTCGATGTTCGTGAAATCGTTCCCGGTGAAGACGTTTCCCGCGCAGGACGAGAAGAGGATGAGGCCCCAGCCGTCGTCCTGCACCAGGTTGCCCGCGATTCGGTTCCGATTGGAGTCGTCCATGAAGACCGCCACGGTGTTGTCGACCAGGCGGTTTTCGCGGAAGGCCCCGTCCGAGCAGTCGCGGAGGAGGATGCCATAGGTGCGCGGGCCGCGGTTGTGCAGGAAGTCGTTCCGGTAGAGGTCGAGATGATTCGAGAACATGATCGCGCACCCCGCGATGTTCCCGACGAAGCGGTTCCGCTCGATGCGGTTGTCCTGGCAGTACATCGTGTGGAGCCCGTAGCGGCCGTTCCCGGACGAGGAGCACCCCTCGACCCGGATGCTGTCCGCGAAGGAGAGGTAGATCCCGTCCATGAAGGCTCGGATCGAGGTGCCGCGCACGCTTGCGCCGCGCGAGTACCAGACGTGCACGCCGTTCCCGGCCGCCACGTCCATCTCGGGGGCCGCCTCGATGGAAGGGATCACGCGGCCGGTCAGGGTGCAGCCCTCGATCTCGAGGCCGTCGCACCGCTCCGCCGCGATCCCGTAGCGCACGTCGTCGAGCCGGAGGTCCGAGAGGCGCGCGCCGGGCGACGCGGCGAGCCGCACCCCGGCGTCCAGGCTGTCCGAGGAATCGCCGCTCCGCCGGATCGAGAGCCGCTCGATCCGGACCCCGCCGGCGGTGACGGTCACGACGGAGCCGCTCCCGCCCCCGTCCACGATCGCGCCGGGCTCGCCGATCAGCGTGACACGGCGCGTCAGCCGGAGCGGCCCGGCGTGGACGCCGCGCGTAAGGAGGACCGTATCGCCGTCCGCCGCGCGCGCGAGCGCCGCGGCCGCAGCGCCCGGGACACGGGGGACCCTCCACGTCGCGGCGCGGCCGGTCGCCGGCGAGGCCGCGAGGGACGCCACGGCGACGGCGACGCCGGCGAGGCGCGCGAACGAGGGGCGTAGCTTCACGTCAGGCCGCCGCCGCAGCCGCGGCCGGAGCCGGCGAATGATGCGCGGCGCGCCGCTCCATCCAGACCGCGAACGGGCCGAGCAGCCAGGCGATCCCGAGCACGAGCGTGCCGGGACCGGGGAGGCTCAGGACGTGGAAGTTCGCCATCTTGGAGTATCCGATCACCGGCGGCATGAACGTCTTCAGCGTGATGGCCGCGTGGGGATTCAGGTCGTGCCCGTAGCGGTAGAGCCAGACGACGTAGTCGCGGAACATGTAGACCGCGAACGCGCTGAAGAGCACCCATCCGAGGAGCGCGATCCAGCGCCGGTTCAGGAGCGCCGCGAGCAGCGCGAGAATCCCGAATCCCGTGAGGAGCTGCGGCAGATAGCGGAACTCGGCGAAATCGTTCGGAGTGATCGCCTTCATGCCGACGTAGTGGTTCAGGGTGTTGATCTTGTCGACGTCCCCCTTGATCGTGTTCGAGTAGATCGTGAGCGAGAGCCCCTCCGGGTACTGCGGCGCGTGGAGGCGCATTTCCCAGATCGGCAGCACCGGAAGGAAGAAGACGGGGAGGAGCACCAGCGCGGCGAGGAGGATCAGGCGCCGCTCTGCGCTCCCGAAGGCGCCGGACAGGTAACGCACCACGAACGACCACCCCTTTCGGGCCGCGGGGCCGGACGTGCCGGCCCCGCGACGGTTGGGTTCAGTGACGGAGCAGCGGAGCCACGGCGGCCAGCTGCTGCGCGCTCGGCCTCGCCACGGACGCGATCCGCGACCCGGCCGGCATGACCTCGATGTAGCCCTGCATCTCCTGGTGCAGCGCGCTGCAGAAGTTGGAGCAGTAGAACGGGGTGACCCCGGCCTTGTCCGCGACCCACTTCATCGTCTTGGTCTCGCCCGGCTCGACCTGCATGTCGCAGTTCGAGAAGAGGATTCCGAAGCCGTGCGTGATGTCCTCGTCCTGCTCCAGGTTGGTGACGTGGAAGTAGACCGTGTCCCCCTGCGCCGCGCGCACCCGGTCCGGCGTGAAGTGGGTCCGGATCGCGAGGAGATAGGCGTCCACGCGTTTGCCTTTCCGCTCCACGCGCGCCTGGTCGGCGCTCTTGATGGCGTAGGGATTCGTATTCTCCGCGAGCGGGTAGATCTTCATCGGATGGATCTTCTCGGCCCGGATCATCTGCCCGTAGTGCGGCTCGGGATAGGTTGGGAAGTCGTAGAGGAGCTCCATCTTCGGCCCGCGGATGTCGATGAGCTGCGCTCCCTCCGGGTGCGCCGGCCCGACCGGCAGGTAGCGGTTCTTCGACAGCTTGTCGAGCGCCACGACGTAGTCGCCGGTAGGATGCCGCGTGTCGCCCTCGGAGGCCATCAGGTGGCCGATCGAGTAATAGACGTCGATCTTGTCGACCACGCTCCACGGCGGCCCGATCTTCCACTTCGCGATCTGCGAGTCGAGGAAGAGCGAGGTGTAGGCGTACCCCTTGCCGTCGAACTGGGTGTGGAGCGGCCCGAGGCCCACCGGCACCTTCGCCTCGAGCACGTCGTTGTAGGCGATCACCGGAATGCCGTCGATATCCTTCTGGAATTTCTTCGCCTGGATCGCCGCCATCATCTTCGCGAACGAGTGCACCGTGACCTCGGCCTGGAGCTTGCCCGAGGCGCAGATCCACTGGCCGCTCGGGTCGATGTCGACGCCGTGCGGGCTCTTCGGAACGGGCATCAGGTAGACGATCCCGGGGCTCTCCTTGGGATCGAGCACCTTCACGCCGCCGATCAGGTGCCCCTGTCCGGCGTCCGCGGCCTTCTGCGCCGCGCGCCAGTCCACGGCGGCGAGGTAGTCCATCTCGTTCTGCGACGCCTTCACCTCGAGCGAGTCGTAGGCCTCCTCGCTGTTGTAGCAGGTGAAGAACTCCCATCCGTTGCTGGGTCCCTTGCCCGCGTCGGCCAGATCCCAGTCGAACGGCGGCATCAGGATCTCGAAGCCGAGCGACATGTGACCCTGCGGGGAGACCTTCACCCCGGCGATGACGCCCTTGAAGTCGCGCGCGTAGTTCTTCGTCTCGCCGACGGTCGGATAGGGGATCGGGATCGAGAAGCGCGACGCCGCGAAGACGTACTCGGTGTTCGGCGTCGGGTACGGGCAGGCGTGCGCGGCCGAGATGTTCGGGATCGGTCCGAAGATCTCCTTCGTGGTGAAGTCGCTCAGGTCGATCCGGGCGATGCGCGCGTGCGGCATGTCGTTGATGAAGAGCCAGCGCCCGTCGTAGTCGCCGTCGGTCTCGGAGAGGCCGGGGTGGTGCGCGTCGCCCCAGTTGATCCCCTTGAGCATCGCCTTCGACTCCTCGTCGTAGCCCCACCCCTTGGCCGACTCCGGCGTGAACACCGGGATCGTGGTGATGTAGCGGCAGCTGGGCATGCCGTAGACGAAGACCTGCCCCGAGTGGCCGCCGGACAGGAATGCGTAGTAGGTGTCGTACTCACCGGGCTTCACGTAGGTCTTGGCCGCGGCCGAGCCGCCGCGCAGCGCCTTCGTGCATCCCTGCATCAGCGCGGCGCCTCCCGCCAGTACCGCAAGTATTGCCGCGGCCGCGATCCAGCGTTTCATACAGGTTCCTCCCGGGTCGATGGTTTTACTTCTGGGCCTGGGCCTGCTGCGTCTCGAGCGACCCCTCGTCCAGCTTCTTGAGGTACTCGACGACCGCCTTCGCCTCGTCCGGCTTCAGGCCCTGGTTCGACATCTGCACCATATAGGTCGCGAGCAGCTGCTTCGAGATCGGATCTTCGTGGGTCATGATCTCCGGGTGGAGGATCTGGTGCTCCATCCAGTCCGCGGTGCGGCGCTGGGTCACGCCACGGAGATCGGGTCCCGTCATGCGCTTGCCGTACGCGTGGCAGGCCGTGCAGCCCTTGGTCTTGAAGAGTCCCTCGCCCTGCGAGGCGAGCGCGGGCTCGACGGGGAAGTCGCCGGCGCGCGGGCCGACGTCGTACGGAGAGGTCGCGGTGGCACCGCCCCCGCTCGGCTGATCGGACTTGGCGCCGCCGCAGCCGGCCGCGGCGAGAAGAAGGACCAGGATTCCAGCGAACAGGATCGAGCGGTTCATCGTGAGCTCCCTTTCTTCATGAGGGGTGTGGTCTCGGCCTCCGCGCTCTCGCGGGGGCCCGCGTTCATTCGATGGAGGACCGCGGCGATATCCCCGGCGTCGAGGAGCCGTGCGGCCACGTGGAACACCAGCGCTTCTTCCTTCCGGATGTGGAGCCGGAGCAGGTCGGCCATATCGTGCACCTGGACCGCGATCTGCTCCTCGCGCTCCGGACTCCGCTCCTCGCGGAGCGTCGCCTGGAGCCGGTAGAGCATCTGCCGGAGCTCGGCGTGCTCGTCGTGGAGCGGCTCCAGGCTGCCGGCCGAGGGCGGGATGTTGCGGGCGATGGCGGGATAGAGGACCTCGTCCTCCGCCGCCATGTGCGTCTGGAACTGGTGCTCCAGCATCCCGAGCACCCGGCCGACTTCCGCGAGGCGCCGCTCGGTCCGCGGCGACCGCTCGAGCGCGTGCGTGAGCTCGGCGACGTCCCGGAGCACGCGCTCGTGGTCCCGCTTCAGGCGTTCGATCAAACTCGTCGCTTCCATCCTCGAACCTCCATGCGTGCGGTTTCATCTCACCGCTAACGATATGAATTTTCGGTCGGAACGCCCCTCCGCCGTGATGACGGGGGTCATAGGAAACGAAGATTCAAGGCCGCTTACCGGCCGCCAAACTTCGCTTCGGCCATGCACTTGGCTCGTGGTATAGGTTTCCGGTATGACGCCCGTCATATGGGGGGGCCGCCGGTGGTGACCCCCGACCTCCGCCCGAATCCGGTCCTCGTGGCGGTCCGGCAGACGCCGCTCTTCCGCGGTCTCTCCGCCGACGATCAGAAGCGGCTCGCGGCGCTCGCCACGCTGAAGTCGTACGAGCGCGGCGATTTCCTCTGGCGCGAGGGGGACCCGGCCGAGCACCTGACGATCCTCGTGAAGGGGAAGGTGAAGATCGTGACGCACGGCGAGACCGGCGACACGATCCTCGAGCTGTTCGAGGAAGGGGAGCCGGTCGGCGCGATCGCGGTCTACAACTACATGCCCTATCCGGCGAGCGCGGTCTGCCTCGAGCCGGTCGTGCTCCTCTCGCTGCCGCGCCGCGAGTACTTCGAGCTGCTCGACCGCAATCCCGAGTTCGCGCGCGCGATCATCCGCGAGCTGACGAAGCTCGTCGTGGCGATGGCGCGGCGGCTTCAAGAATTGCGCGGGCAGAAGGTGGACGCGCGCATCGCCCAGCTCTTCCTCACGCTGGCCGAGCGCCTCGGGAAGGAGGGGAAGGGAGGGATCGAGATCCCGATCCAGCTCACGCGGCAGGAGATCGCCGACCTCGTCGGCACGACGGTGGAGTCGGCGATCCGCGTGCTCTCGCGCTGGGGGCGCGAGAAGATCGTGATCTCGGGGGAGAACCGCTTCCTGATCCCGTCGCGCGACCGGTTGCGCGAGATCGCGGAAGCGCGGAGCGACTAGGGGCCGGTCGTCGCCGCCGGAACCGCCCCGGGCGGCGGAATCGCGACGCCGCTCGAATCCTCGTCCTGCCGCTTCAGGAACTCGATCACGCAGAGCGCCTCCTCCGGCGTGAGCCCCTGGTTCGCCATCCGCGTGAGATAGGTGTTGTAGAGGGAGATCGTGATCGGGTCCTCCACGATCATGATCTCGGGATGGAGGATCTGGTTCTCCATCCACCGCACGCTCCGGCGCATCGACACGCCGCGGAGGTCCGGCCCCGTGAGCGGCCGGCCGAACGCGTGGCAGGCCGTGCACCCCTTCGCCTTGAAGAGCTCGTGTCCCTTGATCGCGAGCCGCTCCGCTACCGGGAACTCGCCCGCGCGGGGGCCGTTGTCGAGCGGCGACGTGACCGGTGGCTCGGCGGTCGTCTCGGGCACCTTCCGCCCGCAGCCGGGCGAAAGGAAGAAGAGCGCTGCGAGGAGGGCGACCGTTGCGAGGAGACCGGGACGGATCATCCGAGCTGGAACTCCGGGTGCCGGACTCCGAGCAGGCGGACGCCGTTCGCGATCACGAGGAGCGTGCTGCCCTCGTGGCAGACGACCGCGAGCCAGAGCGGCAGGATGTCGGCCAGCGTGCTCAGCACGAGAATGCCGATCACGCCGAAGGCGAGCATGAGGCTCTGCGTCACCACGCGCCGGGCCTTGCGCGCGAGCCAGAGGGCGAAGGGGATCCCCTCGAGGTCGTCGCGCATGAGGACGACGTCGGCCGTGTCGAGCGCGACGTCGGTGCCGGCGCCCCCCATCGCGATCCCGACCGTGGCGGTGGCGAGCGCGGGGGCGTCGTTCACGCCGTCGCCGACCATGGCGAGCCCGCCCCAGCGGGCGGCGAGCTCGTGCACGGCGGCCACCTTCTGCTCCGGCTGGAGCCCGGCCCGAACCTCGTCGGCGCCGATCTCGCGCGCGATGCCGCGCGCCACGCCTTCGTGATCCCCGGTGAGGAGGGCGATGTGGCGGATGCCGAGCCTCCGGCAGGCGGCCATCGCGCCCTTCGCCTGGGGACGGAGCGTGTCGGCCACCGCGATCGCGCCCCAACGGCCCGACCCGCCGTTCCGCCCGTCGTCCGCCCGGCCGTCGACGCCGTTCTCGAGCGGATGCGCGAGCACGAGGAGCGCGGTCCGCCCCTCGTCGCGCCAACCGGAGAGGACGCGCGCGGCCTCGCGCGGGAGCGGCGTCTCGTGGCGCTCGAAGAGCGTCTCCCGGCCGACCCCGACCCAGAGGCCCTCGACGTGCCCGTGCACGCCCTGGCCGGCGTGGCTCTCGAACTCCGAGACGTCCGAGAGCGGGAGGCCGAGGCGCACCGCTTCGGCCACGACCGCGCGGCCGTGGTGGTGCTCGCTCCGCGCCTCCACCGACGCGGCGAGGCGGAGGAGGTCGGTCCCGTCCCCGGCGCCCGATGGATCGGCGACCGCGACCACGCGCGGCCGGCCGTGGGTGACGGTGCCGGTCTTGTCGACCGCGATCGCGGCCACGTCGGCGAGACGCTCGAGGTGGGCGCTTCCCTTGAACAGCACGCCGTGGTGCGCCGCGTGGGTGATGGCCGAGAGCATCGCGGCGGGCGTGGCGATCACCACCGCGCAGGGGGAGGCGGCGACGAGGAGGACCAGCCCCGTGTAGACGGCGTGGTCGAGCGGCATCCCGACGGCGAAGTAGGGGATCGCGCCGGCGAGCGCGGCGGCGCTGAAGACGCCGATCACGTACGGCCGCTGCCAGCGCTCGACGAACCGCTCGGCCGTCGACTTGGTCTTCGATGCCTCCTGCACCGCGCGGACGATCCGCGAGAGCGTCGTCTCCTCGGGGCGCTTCTCGACCCGGATGAGGGGCGCGCCGCGCAGGTTCACGGTGCCGGCGTAGACCCGCGCGCCGGGCTCCTTCTCGATCGGCTCGGCCTCGCCGGTGAGCGTCGACTCGTCGGCGTCGGAGGATCCCTCGAGGATGATGCCGTCGACCGCGAAGCGCTCGCCGGGGAGCGCGCGGACCGTCTCGCCGACCTGGATCGCTTCGACGGGCACGCGCATCTCGCCGCCCTCGCGCAGGACGACCGCCGTGTCGGGACGGAGCTGGACGAGCGACTCGATCGAGCGGGCGGTCCGCTCCATCGTGATCCGCTCGAGCGCGCCGCTCAGGGAGAAGAGGAAGAGGAGCACCGCCCCCTCGCCCCAGTGTCCGAGCGCGGCGGAGCCGAGCGCCGCCGCCACCATGAGGAGGTTGATGTCGAGCTGGCGCGCGAGGAGGTTCCGGACCAGCTCGCGGCCGGGCCCGAAGCCGCCGGAGAGATAGGCGAGTAGATAGAGCGCGAGCCGGAGGTCGGAACCCGGATGCAGGCGGCCGACGGCGGCGCCCGCGAGGCCCGAGACCGCGCAGATCGCCGTCAGCCCGAGCTGGAGTCCGCCCGAGCGGAGGAACCCGACCGTGTCGCCGCGCTTCAAGCAGCCCCGCCCGAGAGCCGGCGGAGCACGTACGGGAGGATCCCGCCGTGCTGGAAGTAGCGCCACTCTTGTGGCGTGTCGATGCGGACCACGGCCGGGAAGGTCCGATCCGATCCGTCGGCGCGCGCGCGGACCGTCACCTGGGCCCCGCGCGCTCCCGCCGCGGCCGCCAGAACGACCCCCTCGACGTCGATCGTCTCGCGACCGGTGAGGCCGAGGCCCTCCGCGCTCTCGCCGGGGCGGAACTGGAGCGGGAGGATCCCCATGCCGATCAGGTTGCTCCGGTGGATCCGCTCGTACGACTCTGCGATCACGGCGCGCACGCCGAGCAGGCGCGGCCCCTTGGCCGCCCAGTCGCGCGACGAGCCCGAGCCGTATTCCTTGCCGGCGATCACGATCGTCGGCACGCCTTCCCGCTCGTAGCGCATCGCGGCGTCGTAGATCGTCATCTGCTCGCCGCTCGGCTGGTGGGCGGTGAAACCTCCCTCGACGCCGGGGACCAGGCGGTTCCGGATCCGGACGTTGGCGAACGTGCCGCGCACCATGACCTCGTGGTTGCCGCGGCGCGATCCGTACGAGTTGTAGTCGGCCGGGCCGACGCCGTGCTCCTCGAGGTAGCGCCCGGCGGGGCTCCCGCGCTTGATCGAGCCGGCGGGGGAGATGTGGTCGGTCGTGACGCTGTCGCCGAGGTAGGCGAGGGCGCGCGCGCCATGGAGGTCGGCGACCGGCGCCGGCTCGCGCTCCATGCCGTCGAAGTAGGGAGGCCGCTTCACGTACGTCGAGCCCTCCTCCCACGCGTAGCGGTCCCCCTCGGGCACCGGGAGCGACCGCCACGTCTCGTCGCCCGTGTAGACGTCCTGGTACGTGGCGCGGAAGGTCTCGGAGTGGAGCGCCCCGTGGATCGTCTCGTCGATCTCCTTCCGACTCGGCCAGAGGTCGCGCAGGTAGACCGGCTCTCCGTCCTTGCCCGTGCCGATCGGCTCGGTGGCGAGGTCCCTGTCGATGCGGCCGGCGAGCGCGTACGCCACGACGAGCGGCGGCGAGGCGAGGTAGTTGGCCCGCACCTCGGGATGGATGCGCCCCTCGAAGTTCCGATTGCCGCTCAGCACCGAGGCCACGACGAGGCCGCCCTGCTCGATGGCGGCCGAGACCTGCTCGGGAAGCGGTCCGCTGTTCCCGATGCACGTCGTGCAGCCGTACCCGACCGTGTGGAAGCCGAGCGCCTCGAGGTACGGCGTGAGCCCGGCGCGGTCGAGGTACTCGGTCACCGCCTTCGACCCCGGCGCGAGGCTCGTCTTCACCCAGGGGCGGACTTTGAGCCCGCGCTCCACCGCGCGCTTGGCGAGAAGGCCGGCCCCGACCATGACCGACGGGTTCGACGTGTTCGTGCACGACGTGATGGCGGCGATCACCACCGCGCCGTCGTCGAGCGGGAACGTCTCGCCCGCCATCGTCACCGGCGGAAGCGTGAGCGTGGCGGCGGTGCCGCTCCCGCCCTCGGCCTCCCAGCGTCCGGCCTGCGCCGGCGCCGGAGCCTTGGGCGCGGCGCTCTTCATCGAGGGGAGGGCCTCGGCGAAGTTCCGCTTCACCGCCCCGAGCGCCACGCGATCTTGAGGTCTCCGAGGTCCGGCCAGGCTCGGCACCACGTCGCCGAGGTCGAGCCCCAGCCGGTCGGAGTACTCGGCCTCGGGCGCGTCCGGCTCGTGGAAGAGCCCCTGCTCCTTCGTGTACGCCTCGATGATCCGGACGTGCTCCTCGGGGCGCCCCGTGAAGCGGAGATAGCGGAGCGTCTCCGCGTCGACGGGGAAGATGCCGCAGGTCGCGCCGTACTCGGGCGCCATGTTGGCGATCGTGGCGCGATCGGCGACCGGGAGCGCGGCGAGGCCCGGTCCGTAGAACTCGACGAACTTCCCGACCACGCCCTTCTTCCGCAGCATCTCCGTCACGGTGAGGACGAGGTCGGTCGCGGTGGCTCCTTCGCGGAGCGAGCCCGAGATCCGGAAGCCCACGACCTGCGGGACGAGCATCGAGACCGGCTGGCCCAGCATGGCCGCCTCGGCCTCGATCCCGCCGACGCCCCAACCCAGCACCCCCAGCCCGTTGATCATCGTGGTGTGCGAGTCGGTGCCGATCAGCGTGTCGGGGTAGGCCTCGGGCTCCGCCCCCTCCGTCGTCATCACGACGCGGGCGAGGAACTCGAGGTTCACCTGGTGGACGATGCCCGTGGCCGGCGGCACCACGCGGAAGTTCCGGAACGCGCGCTGCCCCCAGCGGAGGAAGAGATAACGCTCGCGGTTCCGCTCGAACTCCTTCTTCGCGTTGAAGAAGAGCGCCGCCTTCGAGCCGTACTCGTCGACCTGGACCGAGTGGTCGATCACGAGCTCGGCCGGCTGGAGCGGGTTGATCTTCGCGGGGTCGCCGCCGAGCGCGGCCATCGCGTCGCGCATCGCGGCGAGGTCGACCACGGCGGGGACGCCGGTGAAGTCCTGGAGGAGCACGCGCGCCGGAGCGAACGCGATCTCGCGGTCAGGCTCCGCGGCGGGGTTCCACCGCGCCACGGCCTCGACGTCCTCGGCGCGCACGATCCTTCCGTCCACGCGGCGGAGGAGGTTCTCGAGCAGGACCTTGAGCGAGAAGGGGAGCCGCCGGAGCTCGAGGCCGGAGCGCTCGAGAGCGGCTAGATTTGCGATGCGAAAGGAGCGGCCGCCTACGTTCAGGGTCGATCGCGCTCCGAATGGATCGTTCATCCGGTTTCCTCCTGGTTTCCGCGCGCGCGCGGGTGGTCGAAGGGCATCGGCAACCGCCTAGGATACCCGCCGCGCGCGGCGGGATACAGGGGGTCGCTGGTACCAGTTCGGAGCCGCTTCGTACGCGTCGAACGCCGGCGGGCGCCTTTTGAGTGTCGCGCGGGCGCGCGCTCCCGTAGAGTCGCCGGTCCCATGCACGAGCGCCCCGCACCGAAGCACCCGCTCCTCCGCCTCACCATCCTCTTCGTCGCGATCGGCGCGGCGATCGGCGTGATGGGGTGGCTCCTCCGGCCGCACGTGTCGCACCAGGTCATGGAGCACTGGGTCCGGAGCGCCGGGGCGTGGGGACCTGTGGCGCTCCTCGGGATCCAGGTGGGACAGATCGTGGCGGCCCCCATCCCCGGGGTCTTCGTACCGCTCATCGCCGGAGTCCTGTACGGGCCGTTCTGGGGATCGCTCTTCACGGCGATCGGAACCGTGATCGGGTCGGCGGCCGCCTTCTGGATCGGGCGAGCGGCGGGACGGGAGGTGACCGAGCGCTGGATCGGCCACGGTCCGATCGAGCAGGCGCAGAACCTGATCCGCGGCAAGCGATGGCTCGCGCTGATTCCGATCTTCCTCTTTCCGTTCTCTCCGGCCGACGCGCTCTGCTTCATGGCGGGGATCGCCGGGGTGAGCTGGCCCCAGTTCCTGGCGGTGGTTCTCCTCGGGCGGGTGCCCAAGGACGTGGCGATCGCGGTCAGCGCCGCCATGGGCTGGAGCTTCCTCGGCGCGCATACCCACCACGGCTGAGGCCGGTCCGGCTTGCGGCCGCGCGGCCCGAACCGCGCGGCTCGCGGAACGGAGCGCCGTCAGGACGACGAGGGGTGGTTCCCCTTCTTCACCGTCTTGATCGGGGTGCCGCGCTCGATCACCGTCCCCGCGCGCGTGCTGTTCAGGATCGCCCCCTCCTCGAGGCTGATCGCGCCGCCCCCCATGCTCGCCCAGAGATCGGAGAAGGGAGCGCTCCGCGGGGCAGGGGTCACCACCACGCGGTCGGGCGTCACGTTCAGGCGGTCCCGATCGGTGAGGGCGGCGATGGTCCGGGCCGACGCGAAGATCTGGTCGGCGGCGCTCTCGCTGTTCCCCTGTCCCAGGATCTGGAGGAACTGGCCCGGCTGGATCCGCACCCAGACGGCCTGGAAATCCTTGTTCCCCTGGTCGGTCTGGGCCGTCACGGTGCCGACCCACGCCGGGTAGTCGCGGAAGTTCTCGCTGTGCCCGTTCGCCTGGACCACCTCGCCCTTCTTCTGCAGCGACGCCACGTAGTCGGAAGGGGAGAGGGAGGTGTCGTCGGTCTTCACCAGGGTGAGCTGCATCGCCGCTCCGGACGGGCTGGCGGCCACGACCTGGGAAGGCTGGTTCTGCGTCTTCCATCCCTGCGGGAAGATCATCTGGAACTTGAGCTGTGGGTGGTAGAACCGGTTCCCCACGAAGTATCCGGCCCTCGGGTCGTCGCCATAGGTGAGCCCGTCGATGTGCGCCCGGTACTGCGGTGCGTCGATCTCGAGCGGGCGGTGCGCGCTCGATGCGGCGGCGTTCGCGAGCTGGGTCGTTCGGATCTCTCGATCCCCGGGGTCGGGGTGCGTCGAGAGGAAGCTCGGCAGCGAGCTGGCCGACCGCTCGCCGATCCGCTTCAGCGTGACGTACGTGGCGGGGATCTCGCGCGGGTCGTAGCCGGCCTTCGTGGCGTACCCCACGCCCAGCTCGTCGGCCTGCGTCTCGTTGTCGCGGCTGTACTTGAGGAAGAGGAGCCCCAGCCCCTGCTGGGCGATGCCGCTGTAGGGGCGGAAAGCGGAGACGAAGACCGCGCTCGCGAGGAGCCCGATTCCGGCGATCTCCTGCTTCGTGATCTGCTGGGCGCTGTGCCGCGCCGTGACGTGCCCGATCTCGTGCCCCAGCACGCCGGCGAGCTGTGCCTCGGAGCTCATGTAGGCGAGGATCCCGCGGGTGATATAGATGTAGCCGCCCGGGATCGCGAAGGCGTTCACGACCGGCGAGTCCAGGACCCGGAAGTGCCAGGTGAGGGTCGGTAGGTGCGAAACCTTCCCAAGCCGCTGACCCACCCCGTCCACGTAGCGCTGGATTTCCTGATCGTCGTAGAGGCCGTACTCGGAGATCACGGCCGGATCGGCCTCGGCGCCCATCTGCAGCTCCTTGCCTTCCGATACGAGCGAGATCTGCTTCCTGCCGGTGACCGGGTTCGTGGCGCATCCGCTCATCGCGACCGTCTGGGCGGCGAAGAGGAGGGCCACGACGAGGCGAAGCGGGTACGAGGGGGTGCGGATCGGACTCATATCTCTCTCCATCCGTGAAGGGATGTACCAGGATCCGGAGGTATGATACACCGTGGCGCCGGGGCGGGGGGGAACGCCGGCCGCGCGCCGCGCGGTCGCTCGCACGCGGGAAAGGGAGCCATGCCGGCCACGACGACGGTCGATCTCGAGCAGCAGTGCGTCAACACCATCAAGTTCCTCTCCGCGGACGCCGTGGAGAAGGCGAACTCGGGGCACCCCGGCACGCCGATGGGCGCGGCCGACATGGCGTTCGTCCTCTGGTCGCGCTTCCTCCGCTTCGACGCCTCCGACCCCCACTGGGTGGGGCGCGACCGGTTCGTCCTCTCGGCGGGGCACGCGTCGATGCTCCTCTACTCGTTGCTGCACCTCTACGGCTTCGACCTCCCCATGTCCGAGATCGAACGCTTCCGCCAGTGGGGCTCGCACACGCCGGGGCATCCGGAGGCGGGGCACACGCCCGGCGTCGAGGCGACGACCGGTCCGCTGGGGCAGGGGTTCGGGAACGGCGTCGGCATGGCGCTCGGCCAGAAGATGCTGCGCGCGCGGCTCCCGCACCTGGGCAACCTCCTCGACAATCGGGTCTACGGCATCGTGAGCGACGGCGACCTCATGGAAGGGGTCTCGTCGGAGGCCGCGTCCCTCGCCGGCACGTGGGGCCTCGGAAACCTCGTCTACCTCTACGACGACAACCACATTTCGATCGAGGGCTCGACGGCGCTGGCCTTCACCGAGGACGTGGCGCGCCGCTTCGAGGCCTACGGCTGGTGGACGCGGCGGATCGACGGCAACGACCGGAAGCAGGTGGAGGCCGCCCTGAACGAGGCGACCGCCCAGTCCGAGCGCCCCGCGCTCATCCTCGCGCGCACGATCATCGCGAAGGGGGCGCCGACCAAGGCGGGCACGGCGAAGGCGCACGGGGAGCCGCTCGGCGCCGCGGAGTTGAAGGGGGCGAAGGAGGCGGCGGGATGGCCGCTCGAGCCGTCGTTCTACGTGCCGCCCGACGTGCGCGCCTTCTTCCTCGAAGAGGCGGCGGCGAAACGGCGCGCGCGCGCGGAATGGGACGCGCGCCTCGAGGCCGCGCGCCGCGACCATCCTGACGAGGCGAAGCTCTGGGACCGCCTCTGGCGACGGGAGATTCCGCGCGATCTCGTCGACCGGCTCGCCGCCGCGGCGCAGGGTGCTGAATCCCTCGCGACCCGCGCGTGGTCGGGGAAGGTGATCCAGGCGGCTGCCGACGCGATCCCGTCGCTCGTGGGCGGCTCGGCCGACCTCTCTCCATCGACCGACACCGACATCAAGGACGCGCCCAAGGTCGAGCGCGCCGGGCTCGATCCGGCGCAGCCGGTCGACTTCGCGGGCCGCACGCTCCATTTCGGCGTGCGCGAGCACGCGATGGGGACGATCGTGAACGGGCTCGCCTACCATGGGGCGTTCATCCCGTTCGGAGCGACGTTCCTCGTCTTCTCGGACTACATGCGGCCCGCGATCCGGATCGCGGCGCTCACGTCGCTCCGCTCGATCTTCGTCTTCACCCACGACAGCGTCTTCCTGGGCGAGGACGGGCCGACCCACCAGCCCATCGAGCAGGGGCCGTCGCTCCGGCTGATCCCGAACCTCCACGTCTGGCGCCCCGCGGACGGCGTCGAGACGGCGATGGCGTGGACGGCCGCGCTCACGCGCGAGAACGGGCCGACCGCGCTCCTCCTCACGCGCCAGAAGCTGGCGGCGCTCGCGCGCCCGGCCGGATTCGACCGGGCGCTGATCGCGCGCGGCGGCTACGTCCTCGCCGAGGCCGACGGCGGGAAGCCCTCGGTCGTGCTCGTCGCCACGGGATCGGAGGTGCCGCTCGCGATGGGGGCGCGCGGGGAGCTCGCCGGGCGCGGGATCCGCGCGCGCGTCGTGTCGGTGCCGTGCGTCGAGCGCTTCGAGGCGGAGCCCGAGAGCTGGCGGAGCTCCGTCCTTCCAGACGGCGTCCGCACGGTGGTCATCGAAGCCGCGCGAACCGAGGCCTGGGCCGCGATCGTCGGCAAGGACGCGCTCCGGATCGGGCTCGCGCGCTTCGGGGCGTCGGCGCCCGCCGAAGTGATCGCGAAGGAGCTGGGGTTCACCCCCGGCGCGGTGGCCGATCGGGTGGCTCGCTGGCTCGAGCGCGCGTGACCGCGTGGCGCCCGCGGCATGGCGCGGCGCTCGCGGCGCTCGTTCTCGTTGCGCTCGCCCTCCTCCTACCGTTCCACGGCTATCTCACCGACGACACGTTCATCCATCTCCAGTTCGCGAAGCACCTGATCCGGGGCGAAGGGTTCTCGTTCAACGCCGGGGAGCCGACGTACGGCGCGACGAGCCCGCTCTGGGTGCTCCTCCTCGCCGGGACCGGCGCGCTCGTCCCCGGCGCGGGCTCGACGCCCGCGACCGCCGCCGGAACGCCGCCGCTCGCCGTGATCGCGAAGATCTACGGCGCGATCTTCACCGCGCTCGCGGTGCTCCTCATGGCGGCGCTCGCGCGCGCGGTCGGGTGGGAGCCGCCCTGGGCGCTCGCGGCGGCCCTCCTCGTCGCCTTCCATGCCTGGTCCGCCCGGTGGGGGATCTCCGGGATGGAGACGCCCCTCGCCTTAGCGCTCACGGCGCTCGCCCTCCTCCTTCTCTCGCGCGCGCTCGTCCTGGGACGGAGCGTCGTGCCCGCGGGCCTCGCGGTCGGCGCGGGGTTCCTCGCGCGCCCCGAGCTCCTCCTTTTCTTCGTCATCGCGCTCGCGATGGTGCTGGCGGGGACGCCGGCCCGGACGCGCGCGCGGCGGGCGGCGCTTTTCGCCGCGGCGGCGGTGGTGGCCGCGGGCCCGTGGCTCGCGGTGGCGTGGACGTGGTTCCACCGCCTCCTCCCGAACACCAGCGCGGCCAAGGCGGGCGCCTGGATCGAGCCCGGCCGCGCGCTCTCGGCCCTCCGGGAGTCGATCCGCACCGTGCTCGCCGCCGACCTCATCCCGGCCGCGATCGCGGTGGCGGCCCTCGCGTGGCTCCGCCCCTGGCGCGCCATGGGGGAGAGCTGCGGCCGGCGCGCCTTCTGGATGACCGCGCTCCTCTGGCCGCTGCTGCTCGTCCTCTCCTTCATGGCCGAAGGAGTGCAGGTGGTCTCGCGCTACCTCGTCCCGGCGATTCCCGCGTTCGCGCTCTTGGGCCTCGCCGCGCTCCGGCTGGCCGCACGCGACTGGCCGGCGAAGCGCCGCGCGCGCGCGCTGGCCGCGGCCCTCGTCCTCTTCGCCGCGCAGAATCTCGTCGTGACGTTCGCGGTGAGCGCGCCGCACGCCCGCCGCCACACCCAGGGGCTCCGCGACTCCCTCGCCGCCCTCGGGCTCTGGGCGCGCGCGAAGACTCCTGCGGGCACCCTCTTCGCGGTCCCGGACATCGGCGCCTTCGGCTACTACTCCGACCGCCCCGTGCTCGACCTGTATGGCCTCGTCACCCCGGCCATGGCGGGGCCGGCCGTGCACGCCGGGTACGACGCGATCGTCTGGAACCTCCTCTTCGAGCCGGTCGGCCGCCCCCCGTACCTGATCGACCGGGACCCTCGGGAGGCGCGGCTCGCGCCTCCCGACGACCCCTCGACCCCGTATCGGTTCCTCTTCTCGCGGACGATTCCCGACCTCGGCATCACGCGCCCCATCCCCTACGTCTACTCGGTCTACGCGATCGACTGGGTCCGATATGACCGGATGCATCCAGTAACCGCCGCCGCGCCAGCGGCGGCGGAGGCGCCGGGCGCCCGTCCGCGATTGATGCGGGAGGCAAAACTGCGTTAGCATCGAGGGCGAGGCAAGTCGAAGCCGTTCCCAATGCCCAATTGAATAAACGACAATAACTTACTTGAGATCTTTCACGAAACGCTTGATCGAAGCGGGTCTTCTGGCGGTGCTGGCCACGATCGCCGCCGTCCCCTCGGCTCGCGCGGGGCTCCCGCCCCGCACGACCCGGTTATACGGCGACGCGTCGCGCGCCGCGCCTTTCGCCCCGACGCTCCTTCCCTCCACCTCCGGCTCCCCTGTGGATTGCGTCATCATCGCGCCCGATTCGCTGGCCGACATCTTCCAGCGCCTCGCCGATTACCAGACGCGCATCGGCCGGCCGACCGTCGTGCGGGGGATCTCGACGATCCGCGCGGCCGATCCGCGCTCCAACGATCTCCCGCAGGCGATCCGGTCGTTCCTCCAGCAGGCGCACCGCCTCTGGGGCATCCGGTGGGCGATCCTCGGAGGAGACCACGATACGGTCCCGCTCCGCATGGTGCGCGTGCAGTTCGCCGGTCCCGAGGACATCCCGACCGACGCCTACTACGCCGACCTCGACGGGACGTGGGACGCGAACGGGAACGGAATCTACGGCGAGGTGGCCGACAGTCTCGACATGCAGCCCGACATCGCGGTCGGCCGGCTCTCGGCCGGGTCGCGCGCCGACGCGACGACGCTCGTCGACAAGGCCCTCCGCTACGCGGCGGCGCCGCACCTGCCGATGCTCGCAAAGCAGCTCGCCCTCGCCGAGGTGCTCTTCCCGACCGACTGGTCGCCCGGGCAGCTCATCCAGCAGGACGGGGCCATCTTCGCGGAGTCGCTCCGGGCCGTCGCGCCCGGCTGCGCGACGTTCGACCGCTACTACCAGAACGCGAGCGCCTACCCGGGCGCTTCGTTCCTGACCAAGGCGAGCGCCCTCGCGGCCCTCTCGAACGGCTACAACGTGGTCTACCACGTGGGGCACGGCGCCCGCTCGCAGCTCTCGGTCGGCCCGGAGCTCCTCACGCTGAGCGACCTCGCCGCGATCACGAACGGCGATTCGGTCGGGCTCTGGATCGTGGCGAACTGCGCCTCGGCGAGCGTCGACTACGACTGCGTCGCCGAGCGCCTCGTGCGCCGCCCCGACGGCGGCGCGCTCGCCTACGTCGGCGCGACGCGCGACGCGTGGGCCGGGCCCGCCGCCGCCTTTTCCCAGGACCTCGCGCGGGAGCTCTTCCAGGCGCCGCTCCCCGCGACCGGGATCACGCTGGGCGAGGCGGTGGAGGACGCGCGCTCGACCCTCATCGCGGCGGCGCGCACCGAGACGCCCGAGCGCTGGACCTACTTCGAGAACATCCTTCTCGGCGTTCCGAGCCTCCCGGTCTGGCGCTGTCCGCCCGACTCGTTCGTCGTCACGCGCCCGGGCTCGATCCCGCTATCCGCCGGGAGCGTGTCCCTCACCGTGAACGCGGGCGGCGCGCCCGCGGAGTCGGCGCTCGTCGTGCTCTGGAAGACGGGGGAGGACTACGTCTCCGCCTTCACGAACGCGGCGGGGCAGGCGACGCTCCCGTTCCATCCAGGCACGACGGGGACCTTCTCCCTCGCCATCACGAAGCGCGACACGCGGCCCTACCTCGATTCGCTCACGGTGACGCCGGATGCGGCGGCGCACTTCGCGGCGATTGGCGTGACTCCCTCCGACGCCGCGGCCGGGGACGGCGACGGACTGGTCGGAGCGGGCGAGTCGTTCGGTCTCGCGGGCGCCGTGAAGAACACCGGCTCCGCCGCGAGCTCCGGCGCGGTGACGGTCCAGATCGAAGCCGAGACGTCGGGCGTGGTCGTCGACCAGGGGACCGCCTCGATCGGCTCTCTGGCCGCCGGCGCCCAGGTCGCGATCCCGAATTCACTCCTCGCGCACGCGACCGCCGCGCCGGGAGCGCCGCGCATCGAGCGGCTCCGCGTCATCCTGAAGGACGCGGTTCGCGCCGACACGTCCGACGTCGACGTGGAGGTCACGGCGCCATCGCTCCTCCTCGTCCGCGTCGCGCGAACCGACACGAACGGGAACGGGATCCTCGAGGCGGGCGAGGACGGGACGTTCACGTGGACGGTGGGGAACGACGGTGACGGCCGCGCGGCGTCGCCCTCGCTCCTCGCAGTGAACCCGGCTCCCGGTATCACTCTCGTCACGCCCTCGGGGAGCGTCCCGTCGGTCGCGCCCGGCGCAGTCGCGACGTCGACCACGATCGCGATCCACGCCACGGCGACGCTATCCGGGCATCTCTTCGATCTTCAGGTCACCGACGCGTTCGGCCATGCCTGGACCTTCCCGATCACCGCCGCAACGCCCCCGTCTCCGACGGGGGTTCATGTGCTCGACTCCGGCGTCAGCGGCGTGACGATCGCCTGGAATCCGGTCGCCCCCTCGAACCTGCTCGGCTACGTCGTGCTCCGCTCCGGCCCGGACACCACGGCCGTCCCCGTCGAGGCGTCGCCTCTTCCGGCCCGGCGGACGTCGGCTTACGAGAATGCCGGTCTCGCGCCGCTCACGCGCTACTGGTTCGCGGTGCAGGCCGTCGACTCGAGCGGGAACCGGAGCGCGCGGTCGCCCTACCTCGTCGCGAGCACGACGCCCGAGTCGGCTCCGGGGTGGCCCGCCACCCTGGGCGCGCCGACGTCGGCTTCGGTCTGCCTCGCCGACCTGGACGGCGACGGCAAGCTCGAGCTGATCGTCGGCGCCGACCGGCTCTATGCCTTCCACGCCGACGGGACGGAGGTCCGGGACGGCGATGCCAACCCGGCGTCGCTCGGGGTCTTCTCGAACCTCCTGCACAACATCGCCTCGACGCCCGCCGTCGCGGACGTCGACCTCGACGGCGTCCCCGACATCGTGGCCGCGTCGTGGAACGACTCCCTCGTGGCGGTCTTCCACGCCAACGGGTCGCTCCTTCCCGGCTGGCCCAAGAAGGGGGCTGCCCCGTTCTGGTCCTCGCCGGCGATCGGCGACATCGACGGGGACGGCAAGCCCGACATCGTGATCGGCTCGAACACGAGCCGCCTCTACGCGTGGCACGCCGACGGCACCGAGCTGCGCGACGGCGATTCGAATCCGGCCACCAACGGCGTCTACTTCGTCCCGATCGGCTCGGTCATCTCCTCGCCCGCCATCGCCGACCTCTGCCACGACGGAACCCGCGAGGTGGTCTTCGGGACGTCGGCGGCCCGCGTGTACGTGCTCCGGAACGGGGTGCCCATGCCCGGATGGCCGTTCATCGCTTCCGGCCTCATGAGCAGCTCTCCGGCGATCGGCGACATCGTCCCGGGCGACAGCCTCGAAGTCGCGGTCGCCTCCTCCAACGACAGCCTGTACGTTCTCACCGCTTCGGGGCAGCGCGCGCCGGGCTGGCCGCGGCCGCTCCAGCTCGTGCCGGGGAACGGTCGCGTCGTCTCCCCGGTTCTGGCGCCGCTGCGGAAGCAGCTCGGCGATCCGAGCCTCGACGTGATCCTCTGTGGGGGCGACGGCACGCTTCGCGCCTACGATCCGTCGGGGGCGATCCTCCCCGGCTGGAGCGCGCTCTCCATCCCCTCGACGACCGAGGCCTCGCCGGCGGTCGCCGACATCGACGGCGACGGCGCGCCCGAGGTGCTGATCGGGGGCGACGACCGGCGGCTCTACGCCTTCCACTTCGACGGGACGCCCGTGAACGGCTTCCCGATCGAGACCGGCGCCGAGGTGCGCTCGACGCCTGCGATCTGGGACCTCGACGGCGACGGCGGAACGGAAATCGCGATCACGGGCTGGGACGGGCAGGTGCACGTCTGGCGCTACCCGGGGACGTTCGCCGCGGCCGGGATGGCCTGGCCGATGTTCCACCACGACAACTGGCACACCGGCCTCGCCACGTTCCCGGTCCTCACCCTGGCCGATCCCACGCCCGAGCCGAAGCCGTCCCCGTCGCCGGCCGTGCGCGCCGCGCTCGACCAGAACCGTCCGAACCCCTTCAATCCATCGACGGTGATCGGGCTGCGCGTGCCGGGTACGACCCCGCTTCCGGTCACGGTGCGGATCTACGCGATCGACGGGCGCCTCGTGCGCACGCTGGTTTCCCGGCCGCTCGATCCCGGCTATCATGAGGTCCGCTGGGACGGCACCGGTGATTCCGGGGCGCCGCTCGCGTCGGGCGTCTACCTCTACCGCGCGGAGATCGGCGGCATGACGTTCGCGCGGAAGATGGCGCTCCTGCGCTGAGCGCACTCCGGCGCGATCGCGCGCCGGCGCGCGGCGGGACCGTCCGCCGCGCTTCCTCGCCACCCTCAACTCGGGAGATCGAATGACCGCGCCGGTTCGCGTGCGCTTCGCGCCGAGCCCGACGGGATACCTCCACGTCGGCGGCGCGCGCACCGCGCTCTTCAACTACCTCTTCGCGCGCCGGCACGGCGGCGTCTTCATCCTCCGGATCGAGGACACCGACCGGGAGCGCTCCACGAAGGAGGCGGTGGAGGCCATCTTCGAAGGGCTCCGCTGGCTCGGCCTCACGTGGGACGAGGGACCGGACAAGGGCGGCGCCTTCGGCCCCTACTTCCAGTCCGAGCGCCTGGCGCTCTACGCGGCGGCCGCGGAGAAGCTCCTCGTCGAGGAGAAGGCCTACCGCTGCTTCTGCGATCCCGAGGCGCTGAAGGCCCGCCGCGAGGCCGCGTTGAAGCGCGGGGAGCCGCCGAAGTACGACCGGACCTGCTACCGGCTCCCGCGCGAGGAGTCGGCCGCGCGCGCCGCCCGCGGCGAGCCGTTCGCGCTCCGATTCGCGATGCCCGAGGGGGTCACGTCGTGGGACGACTCGGTCCGCGGGACGGTCACGTTCCAGAACGCCACCCTCGACGACCTCGTGATCCTGCGCACCGACCGGCATCCCACGTACAACTTCGCCTGTGTCATCGACGACTCCGCGATGCGGATCTCGCATGTCCTCCGCGGCGACGACCACATCTCGAACACGCCGCGCCAGCTCCAGCTCTACCACGCGCTCGCGCTCGAGCCGCCGATCTTCGCCCACGTGCCGATGATCCTCGGCCCCGACGGCACGCGCCTCTCGAAGCGGCACGGGGCCACCTCGGTCACCGAGTACCGCGACGCCGGCTTCCTCCCCGAGGCGATGGTGAACTTCCTGGCGCTCCTGGGGTGGGCCTACGACGGCGAGCGGGAGATCTTCACGCTGGAGGAGCTCACGCAGGTCTTCTCGCTCGACCGGATCTCCAAGAACCCGGCGATCTTCAACCACGAGAAGCTGGAGTGGATGAACGGCGAGTACTTCCGCGCCCTCCCGGTCGCGAAGCGCGCCGATCTCGTCCTCGCCCATCTCGAGCGGACGGGCGAGCTGCCGGCCGCCGCCCTCCGCGACCGGGCGCAGGTCGAGCGCGCGGTGACGGCGGTCGGAGAGCGGATGCGGCGCCCGACCGATTTCGTCACGTACGCCGCGTTCGCGTTCGTGGATCGGCTCGAGCCCGAGCCGGCCGCGTGGGCCGACCTGGTCGCGAAGCCGCAGGCTGCGGAGCGGCTGCGCCGGCTCGCGGACGTGGTCGCGGCGGTCGAGCCGTTCGAGCACGATCCGATCGAGCAGGCGGTGCGCGGCCTCGCCACGGAGCTCGGCGTGAAGGCGGGGGAGGTGATCATGCCCGCGCGGATCGCGCTCACCGGGAAGAAGGTCACGCCGGGGATCTTCGACGTGATCCTCCTCCTCGGACGCGATCGCACCGTGGCGCGCCTCCGCGACGCCGCCGGGAGGCTCGCGCACTCCTCGCCCGCGCCCGCGGCGTGACGCCCGGCGTCTCCGGCTTGCCCGCGCGGCGTCCCTTCGGCTCGCTTCGGGTCGCGCTGGTCCACGACTGGCTCACCGGGATGCGCGGCGGCGAGAAGTGCCTCGAGGTGCTCTGCGAGCGCTTCCCGGACGCCGACCTCTACACCCTGGTGCACCGCCGGGGAAGCGTGGCGCCCGTCATCGAGCGGCGGCGCATCACGGAGTCCTGGATCGCGCGCCTGCCCTTCGGCCGGAGCCGCTACCGGCTCTTCGCCCCGGTCTACCCGCTCGCGATCGAGTCGTTCGACCTGAGCGCCTACGACCTGGTCGTCTCTCTGAGCCACTGCGCGGCCAAGGGCGTGATCACGCGGGCCGACACCCTCCACGTCTGCTACTGCTTCACGCCCGTGCGCTACTTCTGGGACCTCTATCCCGAGTATTTCGGGACCGGCCGCGCGGGTCCTCTGGAGCGAGCGGCCGCGTCGCTCGTGGCGCACCGGTTCCGGATCTGGGATCGCGTGGCCTCCGATCGGGTGGATCTCTTCGTCGCCGACTCGGAGCACGTCCGCGCCCGGATCGCGAAGCACTACCGCCGGGCCGCTCCCGTCGTCTACCCGCCCGTCGACACCGCGTTCTTCACGCCCGGGGAACGAGCCGCCGCGCCGGACGCGCCGCTCCTCGTCGTCTCGGCGCTGGTGCCGTACAAGGGGGTCGAGCGCACGATCCGCGTCGCGAAACGGATGGATCTCCCGCTCCGGATCGTCGGCACGGGCCCCGAGCGCGCGCGTCTCGAGCGGATCGCGGGGGGATCGGCGCGCTTCGACGGATGGCTCCCGCCGGAAGGGCTGCGCGACGCCTACCGTTCCTGCCGGCTCCTCGTCCAGGCGCACGAGGAGGACTTCGGCATCGCGCCGCTCGAGGCGATGGCGTGCGGGCGCCCCGTGGTCGCGCTCCGGCGCGGAGGCGCGTCGGAGGTGGTCCGCGAGGGGACCGGCGTCCTCTTCGACGGGGAGGAGGACGCGGCGCTCGAGGCGGCGCTCTCCGAAGCGACGCGACGCATGTTCGATCCCGCGCGGCTTCGGCGCCACGCGCAGCAATTCGATCGGGCGCGCTATCGCGAGCGGATGGAATCACTCCTCGAAGAGGCGTGGGGCGCGTTCGAGGATCGGAACGGCGATCCCTGGGCGGTGGAGCGGCGACTCGCCGGTGCGTCGGGTGAGATGGTCCTCGCCTCGGAGCGGTAGCTACTGCGGAACGGCGGTCAGGTCTCCCGCGATCACGAGGTGCATCTTGTCGGCGTGGAAGCGGCGGCGGATCACGTCGTTCACCTGTTGCGTCGTGACGGCTCGGATCCGGTCGGGGAACTCGTCGAGGTAGCCCGGGCCGTAGCCGAACTTCTCCGCCGTGCAGAGGGCGGCGGCGACGCCGGCGTTGGTGGCGAGGTTGACCCGGTAGTTCCCTGCGAAGAACTCCCGCTGCACGCGCACCTCATCGTCCGTGATTCCCTGGGCGGCGTACCGGTCGATCTCCTCCTTCGTGGAGCGGAGCGCCTTCGCCACGTTCTGCGGCGCGACCGCAACGTCCACGGCCCAGAGGCCGTCGACGTAGTCGGCCCAGAACCAGCGTGAGTAGAGGTTGTACGAAAGCCCCTCGGTGTCCCGAACGCGCTTGCCGATCCGCGACGTGAGGGCCGACTGACCGAGCGCCGCGTTGGCGACGAGCGCCGCCTCGTAGTCGGGGTCCTTCCGCCGGAGCCCGCTCGCCTCGCCGTAGACGAAGTCGACGTTGGCCTTTCCCTTCATCGTCTCCACGACCCGCTCGGGGGCGTTCGGCGCGACCCGAGCCGCGTCGTGGACCGGACGGGCCCCACGCGGGAGCGGGCCGAGCATCTCGGCCACCATGCGCGCGGTCGCCTCCGGATCGACGTCGCCCACGATCGCGAGCACCATGCCGGCGCCCACGTAGCGCTCCTTCCAAAAGGCACGCAGGTCCGCGGCCGAGGTCTTCTCGAGGCTCGCGAGCATCGCCTCGGTCGTCGCGGCGCGATAGGGATGTCCCTCGGGGAAGGCGAGGCGCGAGAGCCGGTCGATGGCGCGCTGGCGCGTGCTCTCCGAGGCGCGGAGCACATTGGCGCGCATCTCGAGCTTCGCCCTGGCGACCTCTGAATCGGAGAAGGCGGGATCGCGCAGCTGGTCGGTGAGGACATCGAGGAGCGTGTGGAGGTCGCGCGAGAGGCCGCTCGCCGTGATCGTCGCCTCCGTGATCCCGGCGTTCACATCGAGCTGCGCCCCTTTGTCGTCGAGGAGCGCGCCGATCGTCCGCTTGTCGCGGGTCTTCGTGCCGCGGGTGAGCATCATCGCCGTGAGGTCGGGGACGGCCGGCTTGCCGGGAGGCGCCTCCATGCGTCCCGCGAAGACGGTGCCCTGGATCGCGACCGTCGGAACGGCGTGGTTCGCCGTCACGTCGAGGATGAGCCCGTTGTCGAGGACCCGATGGAGCGTGCGCGCCCCGAAGCCCTGCGGCGGATCGTCCGCGGCGCCGCCCGCGCCGCCGCGCTTCGAGCGGAGGCGCGGCTTCGGCTTGGGCTTCGCCTGGGCCTCGCTCTTCGTCTCGGCGGCATTCGCCGGGACGAACCAGCCGACGTTCGCGTGGTCGGGGACGAGGTAGGCAGCGGCCACGCGCTTCACGTCGTCCGCCGTGACCCTGCGGACCGCGTCGACGTACCCGACGAACCATTTCCAGTTCGCCGACGCGACCGCTTCGCCGAGGGACGACGCGAGCTGGTATGTGCCATCGCGGCCACGCACGACCGAGACCTCGAGCTGGTTTTTCGCCCGCTCGACCTCGGCCGGGGTGACGCCGTCCTTGCCGATCCGGTAGAGCGCGGCCTTCATCGCCCGCTCCACATCCTCGTGCGTCCGGCCGGGGGCCACGGTTGCCTGAGCCACGATGGGGTAGGGGTCGTGAAACGTGTAGTTCCACGCGCTGACGTCGGTCGCGAGCCCCGGCTCGACCAGCGCCTGGTAGAGACGGGAGTTCACTCCGTTCGTCAGGATCATCGAGAGGACGTCGAGCGGCACGAAGTCGGGGTTCAGGGCGTTCGGCCGCATGTAGGCGAGCTCGACGATCCCGACCTGGCCGGGCCGCCGAACGACGACACGGCGCTCCCCCTCCTGGGGCGGCTCGACGGTGATCACCTGCGGGATCGGCGTCTTCGACCGGGGTAGCTGCCCGAACTCCCGGTCGAAGAGGCGGAGCGCCGCCGCGGTGTCGAAGTCGCCCACCAGCACCGCCTCGGCATTGTCGGGGTGGAAGTAGTTGCGGTAGTGCTCCCGGAGCTTGTCGGTCGAGACGCCCTCGATGTCCGAGCGGTAGCCGATCGTGTCCCAATGGTAGGGATGGGCGATGATCGTCTCCGCGATGACCTCCTTGTCGAGGGCGACGCCGGGATTGTTCTCCCCGATCTCGTACTCGTTCCGCACGACCGACATCTCGGGCTGCCGTTCGGAGTCGAGGATGAGGGCCCGCCCGAGGCGGTCGGCTTCGATCGCCATGGCCGTTTCGAGCTTGTCGGAGGGGAGCGTCGAGTAGCCGGTCATCCGGTCGTTCCACGTCGTCATGTTGGACGTGGCGTAGTCCGCCCCGGACTCGTAGAGCACCTCTTGGACGGTCTTCTTATGGTTCGCCTTTCCGTAGTGCTCCGTGCTCTTGTTGAAGAGCATGTGCTCGAGGAGGTGGGCCGATCCGGTGTTGCCGGGCGCCTCGTTGCGCGAGCCGACGTGGTAGACGACCATGAACGTCATCACCGGCGCGGCGTGGTTCTCGGAGACCAGGATCTTCATCCCGTTCGACCGGAGCTGGTATTCGGTGATGCCGCCGAGGGAGTCGAGGCGCTCGACGTTGGCCGGGATGCCTCCCCTGGCGCGGGGGCGCTCGGTCTCGCGGGGCTGGGCGATGGCATGCGATGGGATCAGGGTGGAAAGGAAAACGGCCCAGGCGGCCGCGGGGGCGAGAAGGGAACGCCTGCGAATGAGCCGCCGCCCTTTCGGGCGGCGTACATTGGTTGGTAGCGCTACGGGGATTCGAACCCCGGTTTGATGGCTGAGAACCACCCGTCCTAACCCCTAGACGATAGCGCCGCAACCGGCTTCATGGGGTGTATCGTCCCATATTGCGAGCATGGCTGGGGGAAGAGGATTCGAACCCCTGTACCGTGGTCCAGAGCCACGTGTCCTACCACTGGACGATCCCCCAAGGAGCCGCAGAATTTAGCATGCGTGCCGGGGACCGTCAACGCGGTCGGGTCAGTGAAACCGGCCGAAATTGAACGTGAGTCCCACCGTGCCCCCGAGCCCACGGAGGGTGTCCGCCGGCTTCGAATACGTGTAGCCCACCTCGATGGGGATCGACAGCAGGCGCGACGCGCGGATGTCGACGCCGCCGCACACGCCGAACCCGACGGCCGACTTCGACACGGATACCTTGGATCCGTTCTCCGCGAGCTCGATTTCCTCGTCGACCGTGTAGATGTTCGCCTGGATGTAGGGGCGGGTTCCCTCGTTCGCCCCGACGAGGCGGATGCCCGGCCCGAAGTAGGAGTTGGTGAGCGTGAGATCGACGCCATTGAGCTGGTCCGTGCTCACCGCGCCGCGGGTGTCCAGCGTCAGGTCGAGGTTGGGCCGGACCGAGAACCGGTAGGACACCGATCCCCAGGCGGCATTCGTGAAGTCCACGCCCACCTCGTCGCTCTTCAGGTCGCGTCCGAGGTACTTCTGGTAGCCGAGGCCCAACGTGATGTGGTGCCTCGTGTTCTCGGCCCGTGCGGAGCGGAGCGGGAGGAATAGAGCCAGCCCCAAGGAGAGGATTGACCAGACAACGAGCATCGTCGAGCGGGTCATGCGACCTCCTTCGTTTCTGGGTTTCGCCTGGGGGGAGAGCCGGAGCCTAGGCGTGAGGCCCGCCGCTGTCAACCGGCCCCTGGGGGCGCTCGGAGCGGAAATGGTGCCGCGTCCAGAGCGCGAAGAGCACGACGAGCCCCGCCACGACCACGAGATCGAATCCCCGCATCACCCTCCGGATCTCGTGCCAGTGCGCGCCCAGGACCACGCCGACCCAGGCGAGGGCGAAGGCCCAGATCACCGAGCCGATGAACGTATACAAGGAGAAGATCCCGAGCGGGACGCGCGCCGCGCCGGCGGGGAAGGAGATGAACGTGCGCACGATGGGGAGGAGCCGGCTCCAGAAGGCGACCGCCACGCCGTGGCGCTGGAGCCACTGGTTTCCCCGGTCGTAGTCGGACATGCGGATGATCCGCCAGCGCGCGAGCCGCTCGGCGAGCGGCCGACCGCCCCAGCGTCCCGCGGCGTAGGCGAGGGCCGAGCCGAACACGTTCCCGATCCCGCCGGCCACCGCCACGCCCCAGAGCGTGAACCGGCCGGTCGAGGCGAGGTATCCCGAGAAGGGCATGATGATCTCGCTCGGGAGGGGGATGCAGGCGCTCTCGATCGTCATGCAGGCGACGATTCCGGCGTACCCAAGGGAGGAAATGGTCGACAGGATGAACGCGGAGATCGGTGCGAGGATCGTTTCGAGGAGCGACACCGCGGAACCGTAGCCGAGCCGATCGCGCCGCGACAAGGACAAAGACTTCATTCTTGAGGGGTTTCCGAAGGACATGGTAGCGTCGGAGCAGATGAACTCCCGCAGGCTTCGACGCCGGCGCTCCTGGGCGCATTTCGCCGCGGTGGGCAGCCTCCTCGTCGGGGCCGCGCCCGCCGTGCAGGCGTCCCCCGACGTGGTCGCCGTCCGCGAGGCACCCTCTTCGATCAGCGCCGATTTCGGCCCCGCCGTGCCTCTCGGCACGAACGGGATCGCCGCGGTGCCGACGGGAAGCGGCCTCGACTTCTACGACTTCGGCCAGGCCGGCGGACCGCTCCTCGGCAGGTTCCGGACCGCCGGGCCCGCCGCGCGCGCCGCCGCGGCCGGCTCGACGGTCTTCCTGTTCGACGGCGATCGCGGCGTGATCGCGATCGACGCTTCCGACCCGGCGGCGCCCGTGGCGAGGGGCTCGATCGGAGACCTCGGCGACGTGGCCCTCGGCGCGGCCGCTCCGGTCGGCGGCGGAGTCGTCGCCGCGACCGACTCGACCCTCCACTTCCTCGCGTGGGATCCGGCCTCGGGATTCTCCCTGCGCCGGACCGTCACCTTCACCGACGGACGCAGGGTGCGGGCCGTCGCTGCGCGTGGGGACTCGTTCCTCGTCGCGAGCCGTCGGAGCGCGCCGACGCTCCGCCTCATGTTGACGCTCTACCGCCTGCGCGCGGGAGCGGCGGCGCCGGAGTCGCTCGCCGAGATGGCCGTGAACGGCCACGACCCCTACGATCTCGCGTGGCGCGAGCCGCTCGCCTTCGTCGCCGACGGCGCCTTCGGCGTCCTCGTGATCGACCGGCCGGCGCGCTCGATTCGCGACGAGGAGCCGGTCCAGTCGACCAAGTTCGTCCGCTCGGTCGACGCGAACGACTCCGTCGTGGTCGCCGCGGCGGAGGGGAGGACCGTCGCGCGCTTCGCCCGCACGGGAGCCGCGGGCGACTCGCTGGCCGCGGAAACGGTTTGGGTCCCGGTCGGCGATCCGGCGCACGTCCGGCTCGTCGGCGATTGGATCACCGCCTCCACGTACGAACAGGTCGCTCCCGCGGAGCCGGACGAGTCGGGGTTCTCGCTCCTCGAGCGGGTCTCGCTCTCGGGCGCGCCCGACCCCGCGCCGATCGGTGGATCGGGGCGGGTGCGCCGGGTCGCCGTGCGCGACGGCCTCGCCTACGTGGCCGACTACACCGGCGGCCTCCGGATCTACCGGAACGCGCCCGGCGACTCGAGCCTGGTCGGCACCTCCCCCTCCGTGGGGAACGCGCGGCCGACCGATATCGCGGTCGATCCCGTGCTGCCGCTCGTCTACATGGCGAGCGGCCCGGTGGGCCTGGAGATCGTCCGCGTGGGGAACCCGGCGGCGCCGGTGCCGGTCGCCTCCGTCACGGTGCCGGGGCTCGCGAGCGCCGTCACGGTGGCAGGGCCCAATCTCGTCGCGGTCGCACGCCGCGGGATATCGGCCGGCGTCACGTTCGTGCAGATCGCGTTCAACCCGCTCGATTCCTCGGTCGTGGCCACGGTGCGCGGCTCGGTGAACGCGCCCTTCATCCAGGATCCTCGCGCCCTCGCCGCGCGAGACACGGTGCTCTTCGTCGCCGACGACCTGCTGGGGGTCCAGTCGATCGGATTCGGGAATCCGGACCGTCCCGAGGCGATCGGCTCCCCGAGCGGCTCCGGAGCGCGCGACCTCGACCTCTCCGGCACGCTCCTCCTCGTCGCCACGCGCTCGCGGGGGCTCCAGATCGTGGACGTGCTGAACCCGGTGCAGCCAATCCTGCGCAGCGAGCTCCCGACCCCGCCGCTCCTCGGCGTGGCGCAGAACGGAGTCTCGGCCGTCGCCTTCCTCGGAGAAACGGGAGCGCTGGTCGTCGACGTGAGCGCACCGGCCGCGCCGTTCGTGCGCGGCCCCATCGCCGTGCCCGGCACGGCGCGGGACGGCTGGTGGAGCGGGGACACGCTTCTCGTCGCGGCCTCGCTCGGTCTCGAGCGCTTTCTCGTGAGCCCAGGGCCGGTCGCGGTTCCCGTGCTCGACATCGTCATCGACTCCCGCTCCGCGCTCCCACGCGCCACGATCTCCTGGGCGGCGGTCTCCCGGCCGGGGCTCGTCGGGCTGAACCTCTATCGCGACCTCGGCACCTCCTCGGGCGCCGATCCGGCCGGCCGGCTCGTGAATCGCGACCTCCTTCCGCCGGCCGCGGTCTCGGTCGTGGACGATTCCCTCGGCACGGGCGGCCTCCACCGCTACCGACTCGAGGCGTTTCTCGCCGACGGCAGCTCGGTGAAGGTTGCGGAGGGGAGCGTGGTCGTCTCGTCGGCCCCGCTGGTTGGCCGCGTCTATCCCAACCCCTTCCGGGCGCGGGGCGGCTCGGTCGCGAGCCTCTCCTACCGGACGCCGGGGATCGCTCCGGGCGCCGTGCTCACGCTCCGGGTCTTCGACGTGGCGGGGCGCCTCGTGCGGGAGATGAGGACCACCCCGGCTGGAAACACGACCTTCGGGGTGGTCACCTGGGACGGACGGAACGCCCAGGGGGTGGCGGCCCCGAGCGGCCTGTACGTGCTCCGGCTCACCGGCGCCGGACTGGACGATTCCCGTGCGATCGTTCTGGTCCGCTGATCCGAGTCCGGCGCGGCGGCCGACCGTGATCGGAGCGCTCCCGGGCCGGCTCCTTGTGATCGGGATCCTCGCGTGGGGGGTCACGGCCGTCGCCCCCGCCCGCGCGCAGTATCCGAACCCCGGCCCGGCCTCGCAGCCCGAAACGCCCGCCCCCGGGACGAGCGCCGATCGCCCCCGTTTCGCGGTCGACGCCACCGTCGAGCCGGGCGGCGGCGTGCCGGTCGTCCGCTTCGATTACCGGCTCGCCCGGGCCGAGCTCCTCTTCGAACGGCGTGCCGGCTCGTACCACGCGGCTTACGAGGTGCGCGTCGTCCTCTACCGCGACAAGGGGAAGAGGCAGATCGCCGGCGACGTGTTCGTGCGCGAGATCGACGTGCCGACCTACGCCGAGACCCGGCCCCTGGGGAACGACGTCATCGACCACGTCGAGCTGTCGGCCCCGCCCGACAAGTACGACGCGCAGGTCGTGATCCACGACCTCGTGGCCGAGCGCTCGTCCGGGACCGTGATCGACGTCGACGTCCCGAAGCAGGCGGCAGGACCGATCTGGTTCAGCGATCTCACGTTCGGCGCCCTGAAGCGCACCGGCCCGGGAGTGGTCGATCCGCGCTCGGGCGTCGTGCTGAATCCCTCGCGCCGCTACTCCGGCGACATCGCAAACCTCGCGGTCTACTTCGAGATCGTCGACACGCGCCCCTCCGGCCCGTCCGATGCCTACGCGATTGCGACGAGCATCTGGAACGACCAGCAGAAGAGCGTCTTCCAGCGGGACACGACCTTGACCCGGCAGGCGGGGCGGACGCCGTTCCTGCTCCAGCCGGGCATCTCCTCGCTCCCGGCCGGCTCCTACCGGCTCGAAGTCGACCTGAAATCGCCCCTCCTTCCCGAGGCGCCGGGGAAGAAGGCCCTGGCGATCCGCCGGGAGAAGACCTTCGACGTGGCCCCCTCGGCGGCCTCGATCGCCTCCGATCCCCGGAACACGTTCGAGGTGCTGGACTACATCGCGGCCGACTCGGAGCGCGTGGAGATGAAGAAACTCGCCACGGACGCCCAGCGGCAGGAGTTCTGGAACCGCTTCTGGAAGCTGCGCGATCCCACCCCCGATACGCCCGAAAACGAAGCCATGAGCGAGTTCTACCGGCGCGTCCAGTACGCGAACCAGCACTTCCTCCAGGGCTGGAAATCGGACATGGGGCGCATCTACATCAAGTACGGCCAGCCCGACGAGGTCGTGCGGAACCCCTTCAACTTCGACCGGCCGCCGGAGGAGATCTGGTACTACTACCAGAACCACTGGACGTTCACGTTCGTCGACAAGGGCGGCTTCGGGAGCTACATGCTGGACGAGACCCGGTCCTACCACCCGTCCAATTCCTGAGCTCCGACGCCGCTCTAAGCCCCGCTAAGCCTCCTTTAACCTGGCTTCAATAAACCACTTACGATCAAATTTCGAAATATTCGTTTGACAGCCCGAAATGACGCCCCTATGGTCCGCCCGATCTCGGAACAGCCTCTCAGGACGTGCTCTGTGGGTGTGGAGTTCGCCGCCCCATGGGCGGCGCACCAGTGGCTTGGGAATGGAAAGGGGGTGGGGAGCGAGAGTCGAACCAGCGGCGTCTGCTCTCTCTGATATCCCCGGACCAGCTTCCATCTCGCTTGCGGTCCGGGCTGGGGACCCTGGATGGTCCTGGGTCCACTACCAAGGAGGCTAATCCAGATGTCTCAGCGCAAGCTGATCGTTTCCCTCACGATCGCCCTCCTCCTCGCGCTCACGGCGGGCGTCAGTCAGGCGTCGCTGTCGCGCATGGAAGGCATGGCGCTCGACGTTCCGCTGCTCAGCCAGTACACCGACGACTACGCCAACATCTATACGTATCCGACGTCGGTCGTCCGGCAGAACAACCTCGTTCTCGCCGAGGTGGGCCAGAATCCGAACAGCGGCGACGTGAATCCCGTCGACGTCACGGATCAGAGCTTCACCGTCATCCGGAACTTCCCGCGCCTCGGCGCGATCGCGTTCCAGATGGCGCAGAGCCAGACGGACATCCTCAACGCGTCCGGCAACCTCAACAACGAGCAGCTCGACGCGATCTGGGGTCGTGCGTTCTCCAACTTCGACTTCGCCATCCGGCTCGACATCACGAACTCCATGGAGCAGTTCAGCTCCAGCGCCGGGCCGACCGGCTTCGAGAACCGCGGGTTCAATACCACCGGTTCCTTCATCGACGCGCCGCCGTTCCCGTTCGGCACGGCATTCGGTCCCGATCTGATCGTGGGCAGCCCGCTCGAGGTTGAGCTCAACACGTACGGCATCACGCCGGCCATCGCCCTTCATTTCGGCCAGGACGATCGGTTCGAGGCGGCGGGAACCTACCGGCGCTTCACGCTCGACCGCACCGAGACCCCGGCCGGCGAGAGCTGGAAGGATCAGGGCAATGCCTCGTACGGCGTCTTCGCCCGCGCCGTCCTGCATCGGGGCGGGACGCACACCTGGTATCCGGCGGCCTGGTACGTGAACAACGACCTCTCGTGGGAGGTCCGCGGCGTCCTGGCCAACCCCGCCACGGCGGACGAGACCTACAAGTCGTATGGGATCGGGATCTCCGACAACATGCGGGTGAACGACAACAACCTGCTGCTGTGGGGCGTCCGGGTGGATCAGATGAAGCATCAGTACGAGCGGACCGACCAGAACACCGGCGGCCCGGTGGGCGCGGTCCATACGGCCGAGGACAAGACGACGAACATCCCGCTCGTCTTCGCGGCCCTCGAGACCGAGGCAACGAGCTGGCTCAAGGTGCGGATCGGCGCGAGCCGCGGCATGATGACGACCAACTTCGAGACCACCGACTTCAACACGCCGGCCGTGAACGAAGTCTTCAAGACGCGGACGGCGGGCTTCCGGCTGGGCATCGGCACCGGCATCCGCTGGAACAACCTCGACATCGACATGGCGTTGAACAACCAGTTCCCGCTCTCCGGCGGCTACATCCTGTCGGGGAACCAGGCGACGCCGTTCAATCGCGTGTCGGCTACGTACCACTTCTAGGATCCAAGCGCGGGTGGGGAACCCACCCTCGTCGAGGCCCCCGGCGGATCGCCGGGGGCCTTTTTTTTATCCCCGGGGGCTCATTTTCCGAAAAACATTGACACGCCCATGGCCGATTTCTAGTGTGGAAATCACGCAAGGTGTTGCGGCCCAAGAGAACCCCCGGGTCGCATGAAGAAGAGGCTCAAGGCGGGAGGAGGCTGCCTAGAGAAAAACGCCGGTTAGAGTGCACGAATGCCGATTAGGGGCCCAGTGAAGGGATTGGGTGAGCGCGGCCGCGTGCGGGCGGCTCGCGTGTGTGGGCTTCAGGTGACCAGGGAGGGTGAACCCCGCTTTGGCGTTTCCACGCACGAGTCTCATAGGAGGGCGAGTCATGGTTCGGCCTCGGACGCTTCTGTATCTCGGCGTCGCCACAATGATCGTGGTGGGCGCCATTTTTGTTGCCCCTGACGCGAGGGCGGGCACGACCGGACAGATCTCCGGCGTCGTTCGCGACGCGAAGACGGGCGAGCCGGTCGGGCTCGCGTCGGTCCAGATCCCCGAGCTGAAGCGCGGGGCGGTGACCGACGCGCAGGGGAACTACTTCATCCTCAATCTCCCGCCCGGGAAGTACACGGTGCGCATCGCGCTCCTCGGCTTCGTGCCGCAGGCGCGGGAAGGGGTGGAGGTCATCCCCGACTTCGTGACCAAGATCGACTGGTCGCTCGAGGCCACGGTCTTGAAGGACGTGGCCGAGGTGACCGTGAAGGCCGAGCGGCCTCTCATCCAGAAGGACGTCACGACCACGACCAAGTTCCTCACCGGCGAGGACCTCCGCAACCAGCCGCTCCGCGGCTACAAGGATGCGGTGGCGCAGCAGTCGGGCGTGGTGAACTTCCAGGCGCGGCTCGACAACCCGCAGCTGAACGGCAACGAAGCGATGAACGGGAGCACCCTGATCATCCGCGGCGGGCGCCCCAACGAGGTCGCCTACTACGTGGATGGCTTCTCGCAGCAGGACCCGCTCACCGGCTTCTCGACGACGGCGATCAACAACGACGCGGTCGACGAGATCGTGGTGCAGTCGGGCGGCTTCAACGCGGAGTACGGGCGCATCAACTCGGGCGTCGTGAACGTCGTCACCCGCGAGGGCTCGGACAAGTACTTCGGGTCGCTCGAGGGACTCACGGACAACCTGTCCGGGGGCTGGGACGACTCAGGGCGGTTCGACAACAACACCTACGCGCTCTCCCTCGGCGGCCCGATCGCGCCGAGCGTGAAGCAGGTGAACTTCTTCCTCTCGGGCGAGCGGCGCTTCAACCGCGACCGCAACCCGAGCTTCGAGACCGACAAGGTCACGTACGCGCCGCAGGGCACGATCAACACCGACTTCTTCGAGGAGGGGGTCCTTCCCTCGAACTCGAGCGCGAGCTGGGCGACGGTCGGCAAGCTGACGTTCAAGCCGACCCCGCTCCACACGCTGAAGATCGGCGGAACGTTCAACAAGGAGGACTGGCAGCAGTACCTGAACAGCTACCGGTTCGACCTGGGCCACGCGCCGCGGTACGAGGACAAGAACTACTCGGTCTACTCGACCTGGAACCAGACCCTCTCCGACCGCGCCTTCTACGAGGTGAAGGCGAACTACTTCACCACGGAGCGGATGCGCGGCGACGGCGTCTACTTCGACAACCTCCGCGGCTACGCCCGGCCGAACGGCAATCCGGCCTACGACCAGACCGAGGCCCTCTTCTGGTTCGGCGGGCCGGATTCGGCCGCGCACGTCTTCGACGACTTCCTGCATCGGAAGTCGTCGTACTACGGCTTCGCCGCGAACTACGCGAACCAGCTCACGCGGTCGTTCCAGATGAAGGCGGGCGGCGACTTCCAGCGCCACACGCTCCGCTACTACGACCACTACTTTCCGACGCAGCTCTACGACGCGAACGGGAATCCCGACAACACCCGGGACGTCGACCACTACGGCTACGACGCGTTCGGGAACGAGCTGAACGAAGGCGATACCTTCACCGATCAGAACGGAAACGGCAGCTACGACGTCGGCGAGCCGTTCGTGGACAAGAACCACAACGGGATCTACGACAACCCGCTCGACGTTCCGAAGCACCCGGTCGTGGCATCGCTCTACGCCCAGGGCAAGTACGAACGCCTCGGGCTCGTGCTGAACGCGGGGCTCCGGTGGGACTACCTGACCCCGTCGACCGACGCGCTCCGGAGCGAGACGCTGCCGCTCGACCCGGACGCCACGGGAACCGATTCGCGGCTCCAGCCGACGGATCTCAAGCCGTCCAAGGTCTACCAGCGGATCTCGCCGCGCCTCGGCGTCGGCTTCCCGGTGAGCGACCAGACGCTGCTCCACGTGAACTACGGCAAGTTCTTCCAGCAGCCGAACCTTCAAGATCTCTACGTCTCCTACACGTTCCTCGAGCACAAGATCCAGACCGGCGGGTACTTCGTGGGATTCGGCAATCCCAACCTGAAGCCCGAGCAGACGACGGCCTACGAGCTGGGGATCCAGCACACGCCGAGCGACCGGTCGCGCGTCGAGGCCACGGCCTACTACAAGGACGTGAAGGATCTCGTCGAGATCACGAACATCCCCTCCGCGCCGAACGCGTTCTCGTCGTACCGGAACCGCGACTTCGCGACGATCAAGGGGATCGATCTCGCCTACACGCTCCGCCGCACCGGGCTCGTCGCGTTCAACGCGTCGTACAGCCTGAGCTGGGCGCGGGGCACCGGGTCGCTCTCGCAGACCCAGCGCAACATCGCCTGGTACGCGGCAGAAACTCCGAAGATGACGTCGCCGCTCGCGTTCGACCAGCGCCACAAGCTCTCCGCCAACCTGGACCTCCGGTACGACAAGGGGCAGGGGCCGACGTGGCACGGAGCGCACATCCTCGAGAACGCCGGAATCGACATCCTGGCGAACGCCGCGAGCGGCACGCCGTACACGCCGTCCAAGGTCTACAACGAGGTGACGCTCGCCGCGGTGGCGAGCGAGCCGAGCGGACCGATCGACGCGCGCTACGGCCCCTGGACGTTCCAGGTCGACGCCAAACTGAACAAGACCGTTCCCATCGGAAAGCAGAACCTCGAACTCTACATCTGGGCGCTCAACCTCTTCGATCGAGACAACGTCTACACGGTCTACACCTCTTCGGGATCGGCCCTCAGCACCAACTGGCTCGATACGGCGGACGGTCAGGCGTTCATCGACGCGAATTCCGTCAAATACGGTACGGAGGGGGCGATCGAGCGCTATCAGCTGGCCGAGCGGAGTCCGCTCCTGCACGGCGTCCCGCGCATGGTGCGCTTCGGCGCCAAGCTGACCTTCTGACATGGGACCGAGGCTAAGGAGGGCCCAACGGATGAAATCCCTGAAGTGGGTCGGGGCGGCGGCGCTGCTGATGCTGCTCGCCGCTCCGGAAGTCCTCGCCGCCACGCGCGTGGGCTTCGTGCCGGCGCACCGGTCCACCAGTCTCCGGCGCGCGGGGCAAACGATCGACAATACCACGCACATGGACGTGAACAGCCTGGACATGGTGGTGACCAATCACGGTTCCCTGGCCTATGACCTGACCACCGGGAACGCGGGCCTGATCTATCCCAAGGGAACCTTGAAGACGGCCGTCTTCGCGGCGGGGCTCTGGATCGGCGCCAAGGTGAACGGAGAGATCCGGGCGACCGTCGGGGACTACGCGCAGGAATACACGCCGGGACCGATGGTGAACGGCACCTTCGTTCCCGACAACCCGTCGTTCCACAACTTCAAGTTCAGCACGACGAATCCGCTCACGGGGAGCGATCTGTCCGCCTATATCGCCCAGGGAGGCCCCACGGACAGCCTCGGCAACGCGCAGGTGCTCGGCGACGAGACGATCTGGAGCGTCTTCAACGATGCCGATCCGGCCGTCCACACGGACCAGGCGGGGAGCACGGCGCCGCTCGGCATTGAGGTGCAGCAGACGGTGTTCGCCTTCCATCGCCAAGGGCCGCTCGACAACGTCATCTTCGTCAAATGGAAGGTTATCAACAAGGGGTCGAACACCCTCGACTCCACGTACGTGTCGGTCTGGAGCGATCCGGACCTGGGCGGCTCGACCGACGACCTCGTCGGCTGCGACACGACGCTGAGCCTCGGCTACTGCTACAACGCGACGAACAGCGATGCGCTCTACGGGAGCGCGCCACCGGCCGTGGGCTTCGACTTCTTCCAGGGTCCAAAGGTGAACGGCGTCCCGCTTCCGATGACGTCGTTCAACAAGTACATCAACGGCACCGACCCGTCATCGCAGATCGAGACGTACAACTACATGCAGGGTCTCAACAAGGATGGCACTCCGGTGCACGTCCTGAACGACCCGTCGCTTCCGATCACCACGTTCCAGGTCTCCGGGATGAACCCGGGCGGCGCCAATTCGGCCTCGAACTGGCTCGACACCAGCCCCGCCGACCGGCGTCTCATGCTCTCGGCGGGACCGTTCACGATGGCTCCCGGAGACACGCAGGAGGTCGTCACCGCGGTCATCATCGGACAGGGGACGAACCGCATTTCGTCGGTGGTCGCGCTCAAGTACTTCGATACGGTGGCGCAGAACGCCTTCGACCTGAACTTCGACCTGCCGCAGCCGCCGCCTCCGCCCATCACCTATGTCCAGGAGCTGGACCGGAGGATCAGGCTCACGTGGGACCGGAACGACCTCGGGTTCTCCTCGCAGAAGGGGACGTCGGATTACGTCTTCGAGGGATATCGCGTCTGGCAGCTTCCGTCGCTGGGCGCGACCGGCTCGGGGAAGGTGATCGCGACGTTCGACAGGGCCGGAGACCTCGTCGGGCCGATCTACAGCAACGTCTTCGATACGAACGTGGGCGCGTTCCAGCGAACCCTCGTCGTGAACGGAACGGACGAAGGGCTCCGGTTCAGCATCGATATCACGGGTGACGCGATCCGGGGCGGGCCGCTCGTGAACTACAAGGACTACTACTTCGCGGTCACCGCCTTCTCGTACGACAGTCTGAACGCGACCCCGACCACAATCGGGACCCAAGTGGGCACGCTCAGCACGGTCCTCGAGAGCGCCATCAACCCGATCCACGCCGTGCCGCGGGGGAGCAACGCGGTCTACGCCGTGGGCGCGACCCAGGTGGCCGGGACTCCCGTCGGCAACCGGGTGAGCGTGAACCAGCTCGCGAACTCCGTAGGGGATTCGCTGTATCAGCTGGTGATCCTTCCGGGAGGGCTGACCTACAGCGTCTTCAACGTCACGGCGGGGGACACCGTCCTCTCGAATGCGGACATCGCCGCGACGACCATCGTGAACGGATTCGCTCCAGTGATCACGCCCACCCCGCCCACCGATCCCTGGAGCATCATGCAGCTGATCGGCGGGACCGGCCTCCTGGGCTACACGAGCGTCCGGGACGTGTGGTACTCACCGACCCAGACGGATTCGTCGGGTACGTTCGTCTTCACGAACTACGTGGATCCGACCGACATCACCTGGTTCAACTTCAACGATACGACCCAGCACAATTACCTCGTGCACGTCCTGCCGGACACGACCCAGTACGCCTGGGAGTACACGGGCGGCGATATCTCGCCGGTGGCGACGTTCAAGGTTCCGTTCGAGATCTACGATCTCGGGCCGTGCACGTTCAGCGACCCCTCCGATGACGTCAAGATGTCCGTCATGGTTCGCGACCGCAACAGCGACGGCAAGTGGGATTGGGGCGATGCGGTGTACGTCCGGGAGATTCCCTACGCCAGCGTCAACTGGACGGACCCGAATGTCACGTCGTTGACGTACACGGGCGATCCGGACACGGACGCTGCCAGTCAGACACTGGGCCGCTTCACGCTGTTCCAGGCGCCAGGATCGACGGCGACCCTGCCGCGCGATGCGCGCATGCTGGTGGGGCAGGCCTGCGCGGGTGAGACCTTCCAGTTCCGCACGGTGCCGGCCGGCGCCGCGCCGGGAACGGTGGTCACGAACGATCTCAACAAGATCCTCGCAGTCCCGAATCCGTATTACGCGCATTCACAGTACGAGCTGACGCAGTTCGATCGCGTCATGAAGTTCACGAACATCCCCGCTTCCAAGAGCGTCACGATCCGGATCTTCAATCTGGCCGGGGACCTCGTTCGCACGATCCGTCGATCGGCTGCGACCGGTGGCGACATGTCCAGCTCGCAGATCATCTGGAACCTGAACACGGAGAACAACCTGCCGGTGGCGAGCGGGATCTACATCGTCCGCGTCGAAGTGGCGGGAGTCGGCTCCAAGACGCTGCGCATCGCGGTGTTCACGGAGCAGGAACGGCTCGACAACTTCTGATGCGGGAGCGAACGGACATGAAACGGCATCCCAATCCTTCCATGGGACGGAGGATCGATACGATGAAGCGGTACATGAAATGGGTCCTTCCGGCCCTCCTGCTCGCGCAGGCGGGTACGGCGGCGGCCGGCAGCCTCGACCGAGTCGGGACCTCCGGAGCCCAGGAGCTCCGGATCCCCGTCGGCGCCGCCTCGATCGCGACCGGAAGCTCGTCGGTGGCGATTGGAGACGGACTCGACAACATCTACTGGAATCCCGCCTCGCTCGCGTCCACCGATCAAAGCGAGGCGATGGCGGCGTACAGCAGTTACATCGGTGACTCGAAGGTCAACTACGGCGCGGTGTCGACGCACCTCGGAGGCCAGGGGCAGATCGGCTTCTCGGTGAAGATCCTGAACATCGGCGACATCGTCGTGACGACCGAGGACTCGCCCGAAGGGACGGGGGAGGTGCTCAACCCGAACTTCGGCGTGTTCGGCATCACGTACGCGCGCCGCATGACCGACCGGGTCCATCTCGGGCTGACCGCGGCGTACGTCAGCGAGAAGGTCGCCGACGTGAGCGCGACCGGTCTTTCCATGGATCTCGGCGTGCAGTACGACACCGGGTGGCGGGGCCTTCGGTTCGGTTTCGCGATGAAGAACGTCGGCCCCAACATGCGGTACAGCGGGGCGAACCTGGAGCAGCGGATCGTGTTGCCGAGCGACGATCCTACCGCGGCGGGGCACGTCGTCCAGCTGCAGGCGGCGTCGTTCGAGCTCCCGTCGTATCTCCAGATCGGGCTCTCCTACGATCTGCCGATGCACGGGGACCAGCACATGACGTTCACGGGCGCCTTCCAGGGCAATAACTTCAGCACCGACGAGTACCACCTCGGCCTGGAGGTCCCGATCGGGAGCTTCCTCGCGCTCCGGGGCGGGTACGTGGGTCAGCTGGCCCTCACGGAGGCCGACCGGCAGCAGGACTACCTGTACAGCTACACGTACGGCGCCGGCTTCAACTTCAAGCTGGGCGACCGGCCGTTCGCGCTCGACTGGGCCGGCACCCACGTCGGCGATTTCTTCGCGGACAACCAGCAGGTCTCGCTGAAGCTGTCGTTTTGACGCGAGCTGACGCGAAGGCAGTGCACCGGGGCGGACCCTTCGGGATCCGCCCCGGACTTCTGTTCGGCGGCGTGGTCGTCGGCGCGCTCGTGGCGCCATTCGCCGCGCGCGCCGCGGGGCCGCTCCGCGTCCGCGGGCCGCTTGCCGACTCCGTCGCGACCGCCGTCGAGGAGCTGGCCGATCGCGCGAACGTGGGCGTCCTGGCGGTCTCCCTCGATCGCGGCGACACGCTGGTCGCGCTGGACGAGAGCCGTCGCTTCATCCCCGGGAGCAACACCAAGGTCTTCACGACGTCGGCCTTCCTGCGCTCCTTCGGCCCGGAGGCGCGGTTCCCGACGACGCTCGAGGCGCGCGGGAAGGCCGATCGCGGAAAGCGGGGCGCCGTGCGCCTGAAAGGGGACCTGATCCTCCGTCCCGCCGGGGTGCCCGACGTGGTGCCGATTCTCGCGCCCGGATCGCGCGGGCTGATCGACTCCCTCGCGTTCCTCGCGCGGGCCGGCGGCCTCGAGCGATTCGAAGGGACGATCTGGGTTGACGGCACCCTCTTCGCCGAAGAGCCCTTCGGGCCCGGCTGGGAGATCGAGGACGTGCCCTACTCGTACGGCGCTCCCCCCGCCCCGGTGTTCGCGAACGGGAACGCGGCCACGCTCTTCGCGACGGGAGGGCCGAAGGGGGTCGCCCTCACCATCGACCCGCCGGAGACGCCGCTCACGCTCCGGTCCGACGCGGTCGTCGTCGATGCTGCGACGGGAGCCATCGACGTGCACCGCGAGCCCGAATCGCACGTCCTCTACGTGACCGGAGCCGTCCCGCGGGGCGCCACGCTCAAGAAGCAGGTTTCCGTGCCCGATCCTGATTCGACCGCCGGCCTCTGGCTGATCGGAGCCATGCGTCGCGCGGGCATCGACGTGTCGCGCGCCCAGGTGCGGCTGGTACCGCATGAGATCCCGGCCGCATCCGATCATCCGGCCGCCACCCCCAGGCACGATGGAGCGCCGCCTCCGGCCGCCCCCGCGGACACCGGGTGGGCCGCCGTGACGAAGGAACGGCCCTCCGCCGTGGTTTCCTTTCGTTCGCCGCCCGCGGCCGCTATGGTCGGGGTGGTTCTCGAGCTCAGCTTGAATCCGGAGGCGGAAGGGTTGCTCCGGCTCCTCGACCCCGCTTCGCGCGAGAAGCGGCGCGAAGCGGGGCTCGTTGCTGAGCGGCAGGCGGCCGCCCGGGCGGGAATCGACACGCTCGATCTCTCCCTGGTGGACGGCTCGGGCCTCTCGCCTCAGAATCTCGCCACGCCGCGCTCCCTCGTCGGCTGGATGGCCGCGCTGGCCCGCGATTCGACCCTGGCCGGGCCGTTCCGCGCCGCGCTCGCCACGCCCGGCGAGAACGGGACGCTGAAACGGCGGTTCGCGGGTCTTCCGCCCGGCGCGGACCTCCGCGCGAAGAGCGGGACCCTGACCAATGTGAGCAGCCTTTCGGGGTACGTGACCACCGCGGCGGGGGAACGGATCGCATTCGCGATCATGACCAACGGAAACCGCGGGAGCGTTGCTTCCGCGAAGCAGCTGGAGGAGCGGATCGTGGGGATGCTGGCGAGGCGAGGAGGCGCGGCGGCGGAGGGGTTCTCCGGATCGGTGCCGCCGCGGATTCCGAGGTGAGCGCGGTGGAGGCTGGTCTGACGATGGTGAAGCCGACTCCGAGAACGAAGAGGTCGAGCGCGCGCGTGATCGCCCCGCCGCGGCTCCGCCCCGGCGACCGGATCGGCGTCGTGGCCCCGTCGGGCCCGGTTCTACCGCGCGCCCTGGTGTCGGGCGCGCGCGTCCTCGAAGAAGCGGGCTTCCGGATCGTCTTCGGGCGGCACGTTCGGGACCGGCGCGGACACCTGGCCGGGGCCGACCGCACCCGGCTCGACGACCTGAACCGGATGCTCCGCGATCCCGACATCCGCTGCATCCTCATGGCGCGGGGCGGCTACGGCGCGATGCGCCTCGTCTCCGGCATCGACTGGGACGCGATGCGTCGGGACCCCAAGCTCTTCGCCGGGTTCTCCGACGCGACCATCCTCCACCTGGGTATGGCGCGCCACGCCGGCGTGCGCACGCTTCACGGACCCAACCTCCACGGCATGGGGGCGAAGCGGGGGACCGAGATCCCGCGCTTCCTCGCCTGGGTCACGCAGCCGATGCCCTCCGAGCAGGTCCGCACCTTCGCCGCGCCCCGGTGCGTGGACGGCGCGCGCGGCGCCGTCTCCGGGCGCGTCCTGGGGGGCAACCTCGCGCTCGTCCACTACGCGGCCTCGTCGAGACTCCTGCCGTCGCTGAAGGGGCGCATTCTCTTCCTCGAGGAGGTGAACGAGCCCCCCTACAAGGTGGACGGGATGCTCTGCGCGCTTCGGGAAGGGGGCTGGCTCGAGGGCGTTCGCGGCGTCGTCCTGGGGGATTTCACGCGCTGCCTCCCGCGGAAGGGATACCGCGAGCTTCGCCTGCGGCAGGTGCTGGCGGATCACCTCAAGCCGCTCAAGGTGCCGGCATGGTCGGGGCTCTGCGCCGGGCATGGCGCGCGGAATTATCCGGTGCCGTTCGGTGCGAAGGCGCGGCTGGAGCGAGGGCGGCTGATCTACGAGGAGGGGGTCGTCTCGTAATCCCTGGAACCGGCCGCTGTGGACGCCAGCCCGGTCTTTGACCGGGCTGGATCAGGCGTAGACTCCGCGGAGTTGGATGGCGTCCACCACCCGCTTGATCGCCAGCATGAACGCCGCGACGCGGAACGACACTTTGTGCTCGTCCGCCATCGACGCCACGTCGTGGAACGCCGCGACCATCATCTGCTCGAGGCGCTGGTTCACCTCGTCCTCGCGCCAGAAGAAGCCCTGCCGGTCCTGCACCCATTCGAAGTAGGAGACGGTGACGCCGCCGCTGTTCGCGAGGATGTCGGGGACCACCAGGACGCCGGCCTTGTTCAAGATCTTGTCGGCGCGCGTGGTGGTGGGGCCGTTCGCTCCTTCGGCGATGATCCGCGCCTTGATCTTCCCGGCGTTGGCGTGCGTGATCTGGTTCTCGAGGGCGGCGGGGATCAGGATGTCGCAGGGGACCTCGAGGATCGCCTTCCCCTGGATCGGCTTTCCGCCCGCGAATCCGGTCACGGTCTTCTTCTCGGCAAGGTGCTTGAAGAGCGCGGGCATGTCGAGACCCGCGGGGTTCTGCACGCCCCCGTGCACATCGTTCACGGCGACGATCTTCGCGCCGTCGTGCGAGAGCAGATCGGCCGCCACGGAGCCGACGTTGCCAAAGCCCTGCACCACGACCTTCGCCCCCTTCAAGTTCAACCCGATCCGCTTCGCGGCCTCCCGCACGCAGAAGAGGACGCCGCGGCCGGTCGCTTCGCGCCGCCCCGCCGAGCCGCCGAGTGCGAGCGGCTTCCCGGTCACGACCGACGTGACGGTGTGGCGCGCGTGCATCGAGTAGGTGTCCATGATCCACGCCATCGTCTGCTCGCCCGTGTTCACGTCGGGAGCGGGGACGTCCGACTCGGGCCCGATCACGTCGATCATGTCGGCGGTGTAGCGGCGCGTGAGCCGCTCCAGCTCTCCGCGGGACATCTTCGAGGGATCGCACTGGATCCCGCCCTTCCCGCCGCCGAAGGGGATGCCGACCACGGCGCACTTCCAGGTCATCCACGCGGCGAGGGCCATGACCTCCTCGAGCGTGACGTCGGGGTGGTAGCGGATGCCGCCCTTCGCGGGGCCGCGGATGATGGAGTGCTGCACACGGTAGCCGGTGAAGACACGGAAGGTCCCGTCGTCCATGTGGACCGGGAGTTTCACGATCGTGACGCGGCGCGGCTCCTTGATGATCTGGAGGAAGGAGGGGTCGAGCTTGAGGCGCGCGGCGGCCTCCTCGAACTGGAGCCTCGCGTTTTCGAGCGGGTCGAGCTCCTTCTGGAGCTCGGTCCCCATGTCCATCCCTTCATGGGTGACGCTATCCATGGCCTTCCTTTGTCGGTGGCGGCTGCCGGGAGCCGGCGTGCGCGGCGGGGAATCGGGAACCCGTTTTCGGCGCGGGTAGTCTAGAGAACGCGGGGGGTGCCTTCAAGGCCCTGGTCGTGCTATTCCTCTGATGGATGTACTTCTTCTACTGGCTTCCCGTGGGGACCGACGCGCGCGTCCGCCGCACGCCCTGGGCGACGCTCTCGCTGGTGCTCGCGAACGTGGTCGTCTTCGGGATGGCCCGGGCGAGCGGGGACGCCGCGGCGCTCTACGCGGTCGCGTTCAAGGCGGCCGATCCCTCCATCGCGACCGCCCTCGCGTCGCTCTTCCTGCACACCGACCTCTTCCACCTGCTCGGAAACCTCGTCTTCCTCTCGGTCTTCGGGCCGCCCCTGGAGTCGCGGCTCCGCCCCACGCGCTACCTGATCGCCTACTTCGCCTGCGGCTGGCTCGGGAATCTCGCCCAGGCCGCGGCGGTCCTCGCCTGGACGCCGGAGCTCGCCGCCGCGCCGATCGTCGGCGCCTCGGGCGCGGTCTCGGGGCTGATCGGCCTCTTTGCCGTGCGCCTCTACTTCGTCCGGCTGCGGTTCGTCTCGGCCACCGTGCTCCTGCTGCACGGAACGATCCGGCCGGCCCGCTTCGCCCTCCCGGCGATCGTCGGGATCCTCCTCTGGTTCGGCCTCTCGCTGGTCTTCCAGCTGGCCGGCGCGTCTCCGGATACGGCTCTCGTGGCGCATCTCTCCGGGGCGCTCTTCGGCGCCTTCTTCGGCATGGTCATGGGGCTCGCTCCCGAAGGAGCCCTCGAGCGGAAGCTCGCGCACGGCGCGCGCTACGCCGAGCGGGGGGAGTGGTACGCCGCGCTCGGCGAGTACGAGAGCTATCTCGAGGCGCGCCCGGACGATCCCGAGGCGCTCGCCCACGCCGCGCGCCTCCTCCGGGTCGCCCACCAGGACGCCCGCGCCGGCGCCCGGTTCGTGGAGGCGATCCAGGCCTGGCTCGGCCGGGGGTCGCTGGCGGCGGCGTGCGACGGCTACGACGAGATGCGGCGCCTGCTCGGCTCGGCCGCGGTGCTCCCGCCGATCGAGCAGCTGCGCGTCGCGCGCGGCTTCGAGGAGCTGGGGCGCCCGGGTGAGGCGAGCCGGGCCTACGAGGCCTACGGTCGGAGCTACCCCGAGCGGCACGCGGCGGCCCTGGCGCTCCTCCGGAGCGCGGACATCGAGCGGCGCGCGCTGAACAACCCTGGGCGCGCGCGCTACATCTACGAGGAGCTCCTCCAGCGGGAGCTGCCGGCGGACATCGCCGAGATGGTGCGGGAGCGGAAGCAGGTCACCGAGCGCGCGCTCGAGCGGCAGCAGCAGGGCGCGGCGTAGCGGATGACCCGCGCGCGGCGGCTCGCCTCATCGGCCGCGCCGCTCACATCCCGGACGCGAACGGCGCTCGTCGCGCTCGCGGCGCTCATCGTGGTCGGGGCGCTCGGGGCGATCGGGGCGGTCTCGGTGGGGAAGCAGCTCCGCTCCGGGAACGATTTCCCGATCTACTGGGGTGCCGCCCGGACGCTCGCGGCGGGCGGATCACCCTACGACGTGGCCAGCGGGCTCCACGGCTACGTCTACCCGCCCTTCCTCGCGCTCGTCCTGATCCCGGTCGGGGCCCTGCCGCTCGGCGTGGCGGCCTGGATCTGGTTCGTCCTGAGCGCGGCCGCGGCGGCCCTGGCCTGCCGCGTGGCGCTCCGGCTCGTGCGGCGCGGGTGGGGGCCCGGCGGGCTCGCCCGATGGGCGCTCGCCGCGTGGCTCCCCCTCGCCGGACTCGCCGCCGACAACGCGGCCCTGGGGCAGGCGAATCTGATCCTCCTCGCGCTCGGCGTGGCGGGGAGCGCGGAGCTGCTCCGGAGGCGCGATCTGCGCGGAGGCGGCCTCATTGGGCTGGCGGCCGCGGTGAAGCCCCACCTCGCCCTCCTCCTCGTGCCGGGACTCCTCCGGGGGCGCTGGCGTCTGGCCGCGGGCTCGGCGGCGGCGCTCCTCCTCGCGGGGGCGGTCCTGCCGCTCGCCGTGGTTGGCCCCGCGCGTACCGCGACGCTCTGGCGGGAATGGGGGGAGAAGGTGATGGTGCCGGCGCGGGAGGGGACGCTCCAGGGCTCGACGGTCTGGGATCAGTCGCCGCAGGCCGGGCTCCGCCGGCTGCTCGTGGACGCGCCCGCGTTCGACCGGACCGGAGTCCATGTCGCCTCGCTCGGCCCCGAGGCCTTCGGCCTCGTGAGCCGGGCGTGGTCGGCGCTCGCGGGAGCGATCCTGATCGCGGTCTGGGGCTTTGCGCCGCGCCGGGACGACCCGCGCGCGGAGCTGCTTGACCAGGGGCTCGCCTTCACGGGGACGCTGCTCCTCGTCGGATACAGCCTGAAGGCGCACTTCGTGGCGCTGCTCCTGCCTCTTGCTATCGCGACGGCGCTGGCACGCGGGCGGAAGGGGGGGATCGCCGTGGTCGCCGCGGCGGACCTGCTGATCCTCCTCGGCAACCCCGGGATCGCGGGCCGGACCGTGTCGAACTGGTGCCTGGCCTATTCTTGCATCACGGCCGCGACGTTGCTTCTAGCCGGATTTCTCGCCGTTCGGCGCCTGCGGCTTACGCCGCCGCGGAGGGCGGAACGCTAGGGTAGGCAGCCGGAGTCGGTCAGCTCCTTGTTCCGCGTGTCGGCGTCGAAGAGGTAGACCCGGAACTGGTGCCCGGGAGTGAGGGTGGCGCGCGGCACGCACTTCGAGATGAGCCCGCTCGACGCGCTCGCCTTCGACTCCTGGATGACGAGCTCCTTCGGCATCAGCGTCCGGTCGGGAGCGACGAACCAGAGGAGCACCGTCTGGTCGTCGGAGGAGTCGTACCCCGCGCGAAGCTCGTAGCCGCCGTCGGTGTCGGTCGTGGCGCGGCCGGCCACGTCGCCGGCGATGAACAGGGTGACCTGGACGCGGCTCAGGGGCCGGTTGTTCACGTCGAGGACCGTGCCGGCGAAGGATGCGGCGTGCCGGTCGATGCCGACGGTCTTCATCTCTTCGGCAGGGGGCTTCCGGTCGGGGCCGGCGCCGCGGTCGGAGCCGGATCCGGCGGGCGGGGCCGCCAGCGCGGGCGTCCCGAGGAAAAGAAGCGCAACAAACGCGAGGAACCTCAAGTTCGATCCCGCCATGGCCGATACCCTCCCGTGTCACGTTGCGGGCCACACGTCCCCGGTGCACGCTAGCATCTCGTATCCGGGCCTGTCAACGCGGCTTCCGTGAGGAATCGGGCTTGCGCCTCCGTGGGCCGTTTGATACGTTGCGTGCGCTTCGCACCTCAACGCTCGCTGTGCCTGCGCCGGTGGCCGATGTTCGGGTTGTGGACGACGGGGAAGCGGCGGCGATCTAGCCTGCCTCGACAATTCAGGGCGTTCGGGAGGCACGGATGTTTCTCGACCAGGTGATGGGTGTGTTCTCGAACGACGTCGCAATCGACCTGGGCACCGCCAATACCCTCGTCTATCTCCGCGGCAAGGGGATCGTCCTCAACGAGCCCTCGGTCGTGGCGGTCGACCGCACGACCAACCGCGTGATCGCGGTGGGCAAGGAAGCGAAGAGCATGCTCGGCCGCACCCCCGACGAGATCGTCGCGGTGCGCCCGCTCAAGGACGGCGTGATCGCCGACTTCGAGAAGACCGAAGACCTCCTCCGCGAGTTCATCCAGAAGGCCCTCCGCCGGCGCACGTGGGTCCGCCCGCGAATCATCATCTGCGTTCCTTCCGGGATCACCGAGGTGGAGAAGCGCGCGGTGCAGGACTCGGCCCAGCACGCGGGTGCGCGCGAGGTGCTCCTCGTGCCGGAGCCGATCGCGGCGGCCATCGGCGTCGGGCTCCCCGTCGGGAAGCCCTCCGGAAACATGATCATCGACATCGGCGGCGGCACCACCGAGATCGCGGTCATGGCCCTGAACTCGATCGTGAACCAGCAGTCGATCCGCGTCGGCGGCGACGAGATGGACGAGGCGATCGTCCAGTACGTGAAGAAGGCCTACAACCTCCTGATCGGCGAGCAGACCGCCGAGCAGATCAAGATCAAGATCGGCTCCGCCTTCCGCCTCGAGCAGGAGGAGGAGATGGAGATCAAGGGGCGCGACCTCGTGGCCGGCATCCCGAAGACGATGAAGATCTCGTCGGTCGAGGTGCGCGAGGCCCTGAGCGAGCCGCTTCAGCAGATCGTCGACGCCTTGATGCAGTCGCTCGAGAAGACGCCGCCGGAGCTCGCTTCCGACATCGTCGACCGCGGCATCGTCATGACGGGGGGAGGTTCTCTCCTGCGCGGGATCGACATGCTGCTGCGCGAGGCGACGAACCTTCCGATCACGGTCGCGGAGGATCCGCTCTCGTGCGTGGTGCTCGGCACGGGCAAGATCCTCGACGATCCCACCCAGTACGAGAAGGTGCTCATGTCGGTGGTGCGTGACTGAGCCTCGGGGGTGAGCCCCGTTGCTGCGGTACCTCTTCACACGCCGGACCGACTGGACCGTCTTCGTCGCCGCGCTTTCCGCCTCGCTGACGCTCATGCTGATCGGGCCGAAGTCGCAGGCCCGGACGGTCTGGTTCCTCCAGCACACCCTCCTAGCGCCGGCTGAGATCGTCGTCGGCTGGGTGGATCGCGGCGTCGCGGTCTACTGGGAGAACCAGAAGCTCCGCGCCCGGGTCGCCCGCCTCACGATCGAGCTCGACGAGTCGCGCACCGAGCGCGGCGAGAACGATCGCCTCCGCCGCCTCCTCCACCTGACCGAGCGCCATCCCTACGACCTGGTCTCCGCCCACGTCGTCGGGCGGAGCCTCGACCGCCTCGGCGGGAGCCTCGCTCTCGACAAGGGCTCGGCGGAGGGAATCGAGGCGAACCGAGCGATCCTCACCCCCGACGGGCTCGTCGGCCGCATCGAGCGGGTCTCGGGCCACGCCGCGCGCGTCCTCACGCTCCTCCATCGCGACTGCGCCGTGGCGGCGCGCATCGAGCGCTCGCGGGTCGACGGCGTGGTCCGCTGGGAGTATGGCGACCGGCCCATGCTCGATCTCCTCTACGTCTCCTCGCAGGAGGACGTGAAGCCGGGCGACCGGGTCCTCACGTCGGGGCTCGGCGGGATCTTCCCGGCCGGCGTGCGGATCGGCACGGTCCAGCGCGTCGGCCTCGAGCCGAACGGCCTCACCAAGGAGATCCTGATCGATCCGGCGGTCGACTTCCGGAAGCTCGAGGAGGTTCTGATCTACGTTCCGTCGTCGGGGAAGGTGCCGGCCGACCTCTTCCCGTCGGCGGCCGACAGCGCGGCCGCCGATTCGCTCCACCGGATCGCGGTGGCCGATTCGCTCCGCCACGCCGCCGTCGTCGACTCGCTCCGCCGCCGCGCCGCCCTCGCCGACTCGCTCCGCCGCCGCGCCGCGCGGGCGGACTCGCTCCGCGCGCAGGCCGCCCGATGAAGAGCCTCCGCGATCTCGCCGTGCTGGTGGTCGCACTGATCCTCCAGGCGACCTTCCTCTACCGGTTCGAGATCGGGGGCATCCGCCCGGACCTCCTCGTCGCGTTCGTGGTTTATCTCGGATGGATGCGGGGGCCGATTCCCGGAACCGTCGGCGGCTTCATGGTCGGATTGATCCAGGACCTCGACGCGCCCGGGCCGCTCGGCCTGAACGCGCTCTCCAAGACCATCGTGGGGTTTGCCGTGGCGAAAGTGGGATTCCGGATCCACCGGGCCAACATGGGCGTGCGCTTCGCCTTCTTCCTGTTCGCGATGCTGGCCCACGACATCATCTACTTCGCCGCCTCCTCGCTGGGCGATCCCGCGCTCTTCGCGAAGGAGATGCTGACGATCGCTCTCCCCTCGGCGCTCTACACCGCGGTCGTGGTGCTCGTCCTGCTCGGGCTGGTCGAGCACGTCTGGAAGCGTCCGCTCCTCGTCGACGAGGTCTGACGTGTCGTTCGATCCCGAATCGCAGGGCGGCTCGAAGAACCGGCAGCGCCACTTCACGATCGCGGTCGGGGTCATCTTCGCGCTCGTCCTCCTCCGCCTCTTCACGATGCAGGTGCTCCAGGGGGCCAAGTACCGCGAGCTCTCGGAGGAGAACCGGATCCGTGTGGAGGTGATCGCGGCGCCGCGCGGCGAGATCCGCGACCGGAACGGCGTCCTCCTCGCGGACAACGTCCCCTCGTTCACGGTCACCCTCGATCCCTACGACAAGACGTTCACCGATTCGCCGGCGCTCCTCGACTCGACGCTGGAGCGGCTCGGGACGATCCTCCAGGTCGACCCCGACCTCCTGCGCGACAAGCTGGAGCGCGACGGCAAGCAGTCGTTCCTCCCGGTCCGCCTGAAGCGGAACGTCGACCGGACCACCGTCGCCTACGTCGCCGAGCACGGCTCGGAGCTCCCCGGCGTGGACGTGGAGTTCGAGCCGCTCCGCCGCTATCCGATGGGCGAGATGGCGTCGCATCTCCTCGGCTACGTCGGCGAGGTCTCGGACAAGGAGCTCGACGACCCCGACAAAGCCGACTACCTGAGCGGCGACTTGATCGGGAAGATGGGGATCGAGCGGCAATACGAACACTGGCTCCGCGGGATCTCGGGGAAGCGTTTCGTGGAGGTGAACGCGATGGGGCGGAAGGCCGCTCTTCTCGGCGAGCGCCGGCCGGTGCTCCCGCGCCGCGGCGACGCCCTCACGCTCACGATCGACGCGAATCTCCAGCGGGTGGCCGAACAGGCGTTCGCGCCGGGCGCGCGCGGCGCGGCCGTGGCGCTCGACCCGCGCACCGGCGAGGTGCTCGCCCTCGCGAGCAAGCCGAACTACGACCCGAACGAGTTTTCGACCGGGATCAGCCAGGCACGCTGGTCGCTGCTGAGCGAAGGGGGGAACTTCCCGCTGTTCAATCGCGCCATTCAGGCGGCCTATCCCCCCGGCTCCACGCTGAAGCCCTTCGTCGGCCTCGCCGGCCTCATGACCGGCGCGATCCAGCCGGGCACCACGTTCCGCGAGACGTGCGACGGAGCCTTCCAGTTCGGGCGCCGATCCTTCAAGTGCTGGGACCCGAAGGGGCACGGCACCCTGGCGCTGCACGACGCGATCGAGCGCTCCTGCGACGTCTACTTCTACCAGCTCGGCGTCCGGCTCGGCCTGGATCGCCTCGCCGCGTTCATGAAGAAGATCCAGGTGTCCGACAAGGCCGGGATCGACCTGCCGCAGGAGCGGCGCGGGCTCTTTCCCGACGCGGTCTGGTACGACCGGCACTACGGCGCGGGACGGTGGAGCCGCGGCCTCGTCCTGAACCTGGCGATCGGCCAGGGTGAGATCGCCCTCACGCCGGTCAAGCTGGCGCAGATGACCGCCATGATCGCGAACGGCGGCACGCTCGTCCGGCCGCACCTGGTCCGCGAAGTGGACGAGGACGGCCGGTCCATCCCGGGTGCGGTGCCTGCAGAGTCGACGGGCACGCACATCGAGATCCCACCGGACAAAGCGGCCACGATCCGTGCGGCCATGGAAGCGGTGGTGGCCGACCCGCACGGGACCGGCTACGCCGCGAAAGTCGACTCGGTGCGGGTGGCGGGGAAGACCGGCACGGCACAGAACCCGCATGGGAATGACCACGCCCTCTTCATCTGCTTCGCCCCGGTCGAGAGCCCCCGCATCGTGATCGCCGTGCTGGTCGAGAACGCCGGGCACGGGAGCACCGCCGCCGCGCCGATCGCGCAGAAGATGATGCAGGCCTTCTTCCATCCGGCGCCGGCCGAGAGCCTCCACGTCGTGGCGAGCCGCTGACATGGCCCCGACCCTGCGCGGCGCCGCCGACGTCGACCGGCCGCTCCTCCTCACGACCGTCACGCTCGCGCTGATCGGCATCGCGTTCGTCTTCAGCGCGACCTCGATGCCGTCGGCGGCGACCGAGCACGGGCTCTACATCAAGCAGCTCATCTGGCTCGTCGTCGCGTTGATCGGCGGCGCGCTCTGCGCGGCGGTGCCGTTCCGCATCTACATGGGCCGGAGCGCGTGGCTCCTCTATGGAATGGGGCTCGTGCTCCTCGTGCTCACGCTCTTCATCGGGCACGTGGGGCTCGGGGCCCAGCGGTGGCTCGGCTGGGGAGCCTTCAAGTTCCAGCCGTCCGAGCTGGCGAAGGTCGCGACGGTGGTCCTGCTCGCGAACTTCCTCTCGGAGCGGCGCCTCGACCTCACCCAGCTCCGGTCGCTCGTCAAGCCCTGCCTCGCGGCGGGGGTGCCGTTCCTCCTCGTCCTGAAGCAGCCCGACCTCGGGACCTCGCTCACGTTCGTGACGATCCTCTTCACGATGCTCTACTGGGCGGGGCTCCCGCTCCTCTACCTCTTCCTCCTCGCGAGCCCGGTCATCAACGTGGCGGCTTCGTTCTATCTTCCCGCGTGGATCGCCTTCGCGGCGATCCTCTCCGCCGTGCTCTACCGCTCGCGGCTCCGCCTGGCGCCGATCCTCTTCGTGGTGGCGGTGAACCTGGTCGTGGGGATCGTGACGCCCCAGGTCTGGAACCACCTGCAGCCCTACCAGCGTCAGCGCATCGCGACGTTCCTCGATCCGGCGGCCGACCCCTACGGCGCGGGCTACCAGATCATCCAGTCGAAGATCGCGATCGGATCGGGGCAGGCGCTGGGGAAGGGGTTCCTGCACGGGAGCCAGAAGGCGCTCGCCTTCCTGCCGGAGCAGCACACCGACTTCATCTTCTCCGTGGTGGGGGAGGAGACCGGCTTCATCGGCTCGGCGATCGTCACGCTCCTCTATTTCGTCCTCATCTACCGCGGCATCCGGATCGCCCACCGGTCCCGCAACCGCTTCGGGAGCCTCCTCGCCATTGGATTGACGGCCATCTTTCTGTACCATGTCCTGGTGAACGTCTGCATGACGGTAGGGCTCGCCCCCGTCACGGGGCTGCCGCTCCCGCTCCTGAGCTACGGCGGCACCTCGCTCCTGACGAGCTTCCTCCAGATCGGCCTGATCCAGAACATCGCCATGCGCTGGCGCGAGTACTGATCCCGGGAGCATCGTGCATCCGACCATCGTGAAGTTCGGATCGTTCGCGATCCACAGCTACGGCCTGATGCTGGCCATCGCGTTCCTCGCGGCGATCCAGCTCTTCCTGGTCCGCGGCCGCGCGCGCGGGCTTCCCGAGGACAAGCTCTCGACGCTCTCCCTCTGGCTCCTCGTGCTCGCCATCGTCGGCGGGCGGCTCCTCTTCGTGGCGACCCACTGGGACGAGTACAAGACCGATCCGCTCGCCATCTTCCGGCTCTGGGAGGGCGGGCTGATCCTCTACGGCGGCTACGCGGCCGCGATCGCGGGCGGCATCGTCTACGTGCGCCGCGCGGGGATGTCGGTCTGGAGGGTGGGGGACGCGGCGGCGCCGAGCATGGCGCTCGGGATCGGGATCGGGCGGATCGGCTGCTTCCTGAACGGCTGCTGCTACGGGCTGCCGACGAAGCTTCCGTGGGGGATCCACTTCCCGCCCGAGTCGTACTCGAGCGCGGTCTTTCCGGGCGAGCCGCTCCAGCCCGCGCAGCTCTACATGTCCGGGGCGGGGTTCCTCCTCTTCGCGGTCCTCCTCCTGCTCGACCGGAAGCGCCGGTTCGACGGCTGGCTGTTCTGGAGCTACATCGCGATGGACGCGGTCCTCCGTTTCTTCATCGACTTCACGCGGTACTACGACGAGACCGCGGTGCTGGGCCGGATCGGCGGGCTCACGTTCAACATGAACCAGCTGCTGAGCGCCGGCCTGATCCTCGCGTCGATCGTGATGCTCCGCGTCCTCGCCTCCCGCGCGAAGCGGGCCCCCGCGGCCGGGGAGGGCGGCGCGCTCCCGCCCGAGGAGCCGGCGTTCGCTCCGGAGCCCGCTCCGGCGCGCCCGACCGAAGCGCCGGCCGGGAACCATCCCGCCGGATGACGTGGCGCGCTCCCGCACGACGCCCGGTCCGGCTCCGCGCGACCCGGATCGCCGGGACGTTCCTCCGATCGACGCGGAGACGCAGCTCTACGCCGTAATCGGCCACCCCGTCGCTCACTCGCTCTCCCCCCGCATGCAGAACGCCGCCTTCCGGGCGGCAGGGAAGAACGCCGCCTACGTGGCGCTCGACGTGCCGAGGCCAAGGCTCGCGGAGGCGCTCGCCGGGCTCCACGCGGCCGGCTTCCGCGGTCTCAACGTGACGCTGCCCCACAAGGAGGAAGCCCTGCGTCTCTCGCATTCCGCCACTCCCGCGGCGCGCGCGGCCGGCGCGGCGAACACGCTCCGCCGCGGGCGCGACGGCTGGGAGGCCGAGGCGACGGACGGCGGCGGATTCCTCGCGTGGATGGAGGAGCTCGGGCTGCGCGCCGAAGGGGCGCGGGTCCTCCTGCTCGGCGCGGGCGGCGCCGCCCGAGCCATCGCCGCGGCGCTAGCCGCGGGCGGCGCCGCCTCGATCCGCATCGTGAATCGGCACGAAGAGCGCGCAACAGCGGTCGCCGAGGCTGCCGCAGCGGTCGCGGCGGGCGCGACGCGTGTCGACACGGGATCGTGGGAACGGGCCGACCCGGAGGCGAAGTTCGATTTCCTCGTGCGCGCCCTGTCGGTGGAAGCGGTCTCGGCCGAGGAGCGCCGTTGGTGGGACGCGGTCGCGCCGGGGAGCTGTGTCCTCGATCTGAACTACGGGGCCCGCGCGCGCGCCGCGCGCGAGGAGGCGGGACGCGCGGGGCTTCGGTTCGAGGACGGCCTCGCGCTGCTCGTCGAGCAGGGGGCGCTCTCGTACGAGTTCTGGACCGGAGAGCGCGCGCCTCGTGCCGCGATGCAAGAGGCACTGTCGTGAACGCGAGCGCGCTCCGCGCGCTCGGAGCCGTGAACGCGGGCGCGCTTCGCGCGCTCGGAGCTGATCTCACCGACATGCTCCTCGGCCGCGCCTGTCCCGGCTGCGGCGGTCCGGTGCCGCGCGCGGCGGAGGTCTGCGCGCGGTGCGACGACCGCGTGCCGCGCACCGGGGCGGTGCTCTGCCTCCGCTGCATGCAGGATGGGAGCGGGCCCGGCGCCGCGTCGCCCATCGAGGGCGGTCCGCGGTCGCGGGGGGGCGGATGTCCGCGCCACGGCTCCGAGCGGCTCGTGCTCGCCGGCCCCTCCTTCGAGCCGCCGCTCGATCGCGTGATCCACGCCTTCAAGTACTCGGGAGCCCGCGCGCTCCACCGGTGGCTCGCCTCGCTCCTTCCCGAGCCGCCGGGCCGGGACACGGGCGTCTGGCGCGAGTACGCGCTCGTCCCGGCGCCGCTCCACCCGGCGCGACGTGCCTGGCGGGGATTCGACCAGGCACGGCTCCTCGCCGACACCGCCGGCGCCACGTGGGGAATCCCCGTCGCGCCCGTGCTCGAGCGGGGGCGCGATACGCCGCCCCAGGCGAAGACCGGCGCCGACGGGCGGCGTGCCAACGTCCGCGGCGCGTTCGCGCTCACGCCGGAGGGGGCGCGCCTCGCCGCCGGACGCGCGCTCCTCCTCGTCGACGACGTCGCGACCACGGGGAGCACCCTTCTCGAAGCCGCGGCCGCGCTCGAACCCGCGCGCCCCGCGTGGATCCTCGCCCTCACGGTGGCCCACGGAGGGCTCGAGGGCGCGCCGGAAACGACGTCTCCGGCGCGGGTTGCGGCTCCCCGCCGCCTGTGATACATTCTGCGACTTGGCCTGAGGAGCCTTTCGCGCTCGTTTCGGCCTAAACATCGTTCACCCAATCGTTTTCCGATTCGTTCCCTCCGGAGGGGAAGATGGACAAGCTGCGACTCCTGGACGAGGCCTACCTGCCGACGGTGACCAAGCCGAGCCGGTACACGGGCAGCTTCCTCCACGCGCTCCGGAAAGATCCTTCGACCGCCCAGGTCCGCGTCCTCCTCTGCTTCCCCGACCTCTACGAGATCGGGATGTCGTACCTCGGCCTGAAAATCCTCTACCACATCGTGAACCGCCGGCCCGACGGGCTCGCGGAGCTCTGCTTCACGCCGTGGGGCGACATGGAGAAGCTGATGCGGGCCGAGGGGATTCCCCTCTACTCGCTCGAGTCGCGCACGCCGGCGCGCGACTTCGACCTGATCGGCTTCTCGCTCCAGTACGAGCTCGCCTACTCGAACATGCTCACCATGATCGACCTCGCGGGGATGCCGCTCCGCACGAAGGACCGCCGCGAGGACGATCCGATCGTGATCGCGGGCGGGCTCTGCACGGTGAACCCCGAGCCGGTCGCTCCTTTCGTCGACGCCTTCGTGGTGGGGGACGGCGAGGAGGTCATGGCCGAGCTCTGCGACCTCGCGGCCGAGCGGCGCCGGACGAAGATGCCGCGGGTCGAGATGCTGCGCCGCATGGGCGCCCTCGAGGGGGTCTACGTCCCGGCGCTCTTCGCGGAGGTCCGGAATCCGTGGGGCTTCATCGCGCGCGAGCCGCTCCCGGGGACGCCGGTCGCGCGGCCGCGGTTCCGCTACGTCCCGTCGCTCGATCCCGACTACTACCCGGAGAAGCCGCTCATCTCCCCGACCGAGATCACGCACGACCGCCTCGGGGTCGAGGTGATGCGCGGCTGCACCCGCGGCTGCCGCTTCTGCCTGGCCGGCTACATGAACCGGCCGCTGCGCGAGAAGCGCGCCGACCAGGTCGCCAAGGAAGTGCAGTGCGGCATCGTGCACGCGGGGTGGGACGAGGTCTCGCTCCTCTCCCTCTCGACGACCGACTACAAGCAGCTTCCGGTGGTGCTCCACGAGCTCGACCGCTTCACGAACGAGCTCGGCGTCTCGGTGTCGCTCCCCTCGACGCGCGTGGGGACGCTCGCCCCGTCGGTGGCCGACAAGATCGGACAGGGGCGGAAGGGGAGCATCACGTTCGCCCCCGAGGCCGGCACGCAGCGGATGCGCGACGTGATCAACAAGGGGATCGACGAGGCCGAGCTCGAGTACTCGGTCAAGCTCGCGCGCGACCAGGGCTGGGGCGGCATCAAGTACTACTTCATGATCGGGCTCCCGACGGAGACCGACGCGGACGTGGACGGCATCGCCGAGACCCTCCGCAAGTCGCAGGAGTGGGTGCGCGGCGGGAACAAGCGGATGCACTTCAACGTCGGGATCTCGCCGCACGTCCCGAAGCCGCACACGCCCTTCCAGTGGGAGATCCAGGACGACATGGAGACCCTCTGGCGGAAGATCGACCGCCTGAAGAGCGGCTTCCGGGGGATGGGGAACGTGCGCCTCAAGTGGCGCGATCCCAAGACCGCGTTCCTCGAGGGGGTCTTCGCCCGCGGCGACGCGCGCACGGCCGACGCGCTGGAGGCGGCGTGGCGGATGGGCGCGCGCTTCGACGGCTGGTCGGAGTGCTTCGACTTCGATCTCTGGATGCGGGCGTTCGAGCGGACCGGCATCGACCCGGCCGTCTACCTGCGTCCCCGCGATCTGGAGGAGAACCTCCCGTGGGACCACATCCGGACCCCGGTGGTGAAGAAGTTCCTCGTCGCCGAGCGCGCGAAGGCCTACGCCGCCGCGCTCACGCCGGACTGCCGCGACCACGCCTGCTACCGGTGCGGGGCGCCCTGCTTCACGCCCAAGGCGCGCGAGGGGCGGCGCGTCTCGCTCCAGCTCGCGCCGGGGCAGGGGAAGGACCCCGATTCCCTCGCCTTCGCGGTGCCGGCCGACATCACCACGGCCGACATCGAGCGGCGGGTGAGCGAGCTCGAGGCGGCCCCGATCGAGGCGCTGAAGCCGGCTCCGGAGGCGAAGCCGAACGGGACTTCCGAGATCGGAATGGAAAACGGCGCGAAGGGGAACGGCGTCGCCTCCGCCGTCGCCGCCAGAAACGGGGGCTCGGCGGATACCGCCTCCGCCGTCGCCGCCAAAAACGGCGGCTCGGCGGATACTCGCTACGGCCGGCGGCGCCGGGCCTGGCCGACCGTCGCGCGCGGCGCGCAGGAGACCCGCTACCGGGTCGCCTTCGAGAAGGTCGGGATCGCGCGCTTCACGTCGCACCTCGACCTGGTCCGGATCTTCGATCGCGCGATCCGCGTGGCCAAGATTCCGATCGCGTACTCGCAGGGTTTCAACCGGCACGCGAAGATCGCCTACGGCCCGCCGCTCCCGCTCGGAGCCACGAGCCGTTGCGAGCACTTCGACCTCGAGCTGGCGCAGCCATGCTCCTGGTCGGCGATCGCGGCGATGAACGACGTTCTTCCCGAGGGGATCACGATCACCGACGGGCGGGCGTTCTCGAAGAGCGGCGACTCGCTGATGGCGGCGATCGGCCGCGCCGACTGGGACGTCCGGCTCACGGGCTATCTCATGGACCGGCTCTCGCGCGGCGAGGACGTCCATCGCGTCCGGCACGAGCTCGAGGCCTCGGTGGCGCGCTTCCGCGATGGCGTCGACTGGCCGGTCGTGAAGCCGAGCCACGGCCAGAAGGGGCGCACGGTGAACGCGCGCCCCGCGGTGGCACAGATCGCACTCCTCGAGGAAGGCGACGCGCTCGGCGTGCGGCTCTCGTCCCGGCTCCAGTCGCCGGGCTACCTTCGACCCGACCTGCTCTTCAAGAGTTTGCTGCCGTCGTTCGAATTCGATCCGCGGCTCCTCCTCGTCGCCCGCGAGGCGATGTGGGTGGAGCGCGGCACCACGCTCCTCACGCCCCTGGAGGCGCTCGAGGAGTCCGCGTTCTGGCGCGCGGTTCCGGCGGACGACGTTCCGCCGGCGGCGCCCGATCCCAACCTGGAGGCGAATGCGTCGCGAGATCATCATTAACGCGAGCCCCAGCGAAACCCGGATTGCGCTGCTGGAAGACAAACAACTGGTCGAAGTGATGGTGGAGCGGCCCGAGGCCGTCCGCCGTGTCGGGGACATCTACAAGGGGCGTGTGAACGCCGTTCTCCCGGGGATGCAGGCCGCGTTCGTCGACCTGGGCCTCGAGAAGAGCGCGTTCCTGCACGCCTCCGATCTCACGCCCTCTGAATCGGACCTCGACATGTTCGAGGACGAGGAGGAGGAGGAGCCGCGGCGGGGCGGCGGCCGCGGGCGGCGCGAGGAGCCGGTGCCGCGCATCGAGGACGCCCTGAAGAAGGGGCAGGAGGTCCTCGTCCAGATCACGAAGGAGCCGATCGGCACGAAGGGGCCGCGGGTCACGACACAGATCTCGCTGCCCGGCCGGTTCCTGGTGCTCATGCCCGGGCACGAGCACATCGGCGTCTCGCGAAAGATCGAGGATCGCGCCGAGCGAGCCCGCTTGAAGGGGCTCATGCGGGAGATCCACCCCCGGAACGCGGGGGTGATCGTTCGCACCGTCGGGGCGGAGCAGGGGAAGAAGGAGTTCCAGAGCGACATCCGGTATCTCGAGCAGCTCTGGACCAAGATCGAGAAGCAGGCGCAGAAGGTGAAGGCTCCCGCGATCCTGCACCAGGAGATGGAATTCACGACCGGGCTCATCCGCGACATCTTCAACGAGGACGTCGACCAGCTCGTGCTCGACTCCGCCGAGGAGCACAAGAGCATCCTGAAGTACCTCGCGACCTACGCGCCCGAGCTCCGGCCGCGCGTGAAGCTCTACCGGGGCGAGGCGCCGATCTTCGACCACTTCGAGATCGAGTCGGAGATCGAGAAGGCGATGGAGCGGAAGGTGTGGCTCAAGAAGGGGGGCTACATCACGATCGACCAGACCGAGGCGCTGGTCGCGATCGACGTGAACACCGGCCGCTTCACGGGGAAGAAGAGCCAGGAAGAGACCATCTTGAAGACGAATCTCGAGGCGGCGGCCGAGATCGCGCGCCAGCTCCGTCTTCGCGACCTCGGGGGGATCATCGTCCTGGACTTCATCGACATGGAGGACGAGGCGAACCGGAAGGCGGTGTCGGACACGCTCCGCCAGCACCTCCGGCGGGACCGGGCGCGCACGAAGTCGTTCGCGGTGAGCGAGCTGGGGCTGATCGAGATGACGCGCCAGCGGCAGCGGCCGAGCCTCGCGAACTACTTCAACGAGGACTGTCCGGAGTGCGAGGGGCTCGGAAAGGTCCTCTCGCTGCAGTCGGCCGCCCTGAAGATCGAGCGGATGCTCCGGCGCGTGGGACAGCGCTCGCGCGAGCGCCAGCTCATCCTCCGGGTGCATCCGGACGTGGCGGTCCACCTGGTGGAGCAGAACGCCGACCGGCTCGGCCGGCTGGAGAAGCAGTACCGGTACCGCGTCGAGATCCGGGACGATCCGTCGCTGCGCCGGAACGAGATTCGGCTCTTCCGGGGCCGGACGTACGAGGAGATCACCAAGCAGTACGAACGCTAGGTCCGGCTTTGGCACCAAAGGGGACCAAAGGGGGTATTGACGTCATGAGCCGTTACGCGATCATCCAGGCACAGGGTCTCCAGCTTCGGGTCCTGCCGGGCGAGGAGCACGTCCTGCCGAACATGGACCTCCAGCCGGGCGCCGCGGTCATCTTCGACCGCGTGCTCCTGATCGGCGACGAGGGAGGGGTGCAGGTGGGGCAGCCGCTCGTGGCCGGCGCGACCGTCACCGGCGAGGTCGTGCGCTCCGAGCGCGGCAAGAAGATCCAGGTCGGGGTCTTCAAGCGGCGCAAGAAGTATCGCCGGAGAATCGGTTACCGCGACACCCTCACGCGTGTCCGGATCGTGGACATAAACGTTTAGAGACCGCGACTAGAGACCACGACGGCTGCCTTTAGCGATCGCTTTAGCGGCCTTCTGCTCAGGAGGAAGAAGCATGGCGCATAAGAAAGGAGTATCCAGCTCCAAGAACGGCCGCGACTCGGCGTCGCAGCGGCTCGGGGTGAAGCGGTTCGGCGGCGAGCGCGTTCGGGCGGGGAGCATCATCGTCCGGCAGCGCGGCACCGTCTACGCGCCCGGCCTGCACGTCGGTCGCGGCAAGGACGACACGCTCTTCGCGCTGAAGGACGGGATCGTGAACTTCCGGAAGCGCGGCAAGGGCAATGTGACGGTTTCGATCGTTCCGGGCGCCGGGAACGGCGCGGCCGGTGGCGAAATGGCGGAGGCGAGCCATGCCTAAGATTGCGGTGGTCGGCGCGGGGAACGTCGGCGCGTCGGCCGCTCTGTACGCGGCCGAGGCCGAGCTCGGCGACGTCGTCCTCGTCGACATCCTGGAAGGGGTGGCGAAGGGGAAGGCGCTCGACCTGCTCGAGGCCGGGCCGGTGCGGCACTACGATTCGCTCGTCGAGGGCAGCGGGGACATCCGCGCCATCGAGGGGAGCGACCTCATCATCGTGACGGCGGGGCTCCCGCGGAAGCCCGGCATGTCGCGCCTCGACCTCCTGAAGGCCAACGCGGACATCATCCGCGGCGTGGCCGAGGCGATTCGCGACAACGCGAAGAACGCGTTCGTGATCCTCGTGACGAATCCGCTCGACGTGATGACCTACCTCACGTTCCGCATCACGGGCTTCCCGCGCGAGCGGGTGATGGGGATGGCGGGCGTGCTCGACTCGAGCCGCTTCCGCACGTTCATCGCCCAGGAGATCGGCGTCTCGGTGGAAGAGGTGCATGCGATGGTCCTCGGCGGGCACGGCGACACCATGGTGCCGCTGCTCCGCTACTCGACCATCTCCGGCATCCCCGTCGAGAACTTCATCAAGAAGGAGCGACTCGCCGAGATCGTGCAGCGCACGCGCGACGGCGGCGCCGAGATCGTGAAGCTGCTCCAGACGGGAAGCGCCTTCTACGCGCCGGCCTCGTCGGCCGTGCAGATGGCCGAGGCGATCCTGCGCGACAAGAAGCGCCTCCTGCCCGTCGCGGCGCACCTGCAGGGCGAGTACGGCTTCCGCGACCTCTTCCTCGGCGTGCCGGCGATCCTCGGCTCGCGCGGGATCGAGAAGATCGTGGAGCTCGAGTTGACGGCGGAGGAGAAGTCGGCCCTCGCCAAGTCGGTCGAAGAGGTGAAGAAGGGCATCGCCGACCTCGCGCTGGAGCCCGTCGCGCACTAACCGTCCGTCGATCGTGCATCCCGTGCGTCCGATACCCGCGAGCCCACCGTTCCTCCGGTGGGCTCGTTTCCTTCTCGTCGCGCTCGCCTGCAGCGGCAGCCCCGCGGCTCCGGCCCTCGCCTCCTCGCCCGTCCGGGGGAACCCGGACCCCGCGATCCTCGGCCGCTGTCTCGAGCGCCTCGCGCGCGCGGCCGCGGTCGAGGTCGTCACCCCGGGCTCGAAGCGGCTCGATACGACAGGGTTCCGGCAGATCCCGCACCTCTTCGCGATGACCACCGCCCCGCCGCCGTACTGGCGCGACAGTCTCATCGTCCTGCTCGACTCGCCCGGCGCGCTCCGTGCGGGGGCGGACAGCCCTGCCATCCGCGACGACCGGCAGGTCTGGGAGGTCCGGGTCTTCGCGTCTCCCGAATCGACCGAGCTGGTGGTCGACCTGTCCGCGGGAACGATCTCGATCCGCTCCTCCGGGCTCCGTCCCATCCATACCGGCTGCGCGGCGATCACAGACCGGCTTCGGGCCCTCTTCCAGAGCCTGCCGAAGTCCGCATGGGGTGAACGGGCCCTGGCGACATGGGGGCCACCGGTGGTCCAGGTGCCGCAGGTCTCCGCCATGGACTCCGAGTCGCGGTCGCTTCCGTCCCGTCCCGATCCGCCCGACACCATCTGGTATCGGGCCGACATCGGCGCCGACGGCAGGATCGAGAGCGTCTTCTCCCGCACGTTCGGTCTCGTGGACGACGCCGAGGAACGGCGCGCCCGGGGCTGGACGTTCCGCCCCGCGCTCCTGAACGGTCATCCAATCCGGAGCCGCATCGATCTCGGTCTTCCGGTCGCGAGAGGCCGGAGGCCCGCGGGCGTCGACTCCACGGTCTGGACCCTGGCCACCGCCCGGACGGGCGGCCCGCCGGTGCTCATCGAGACCGACTCCCTCACGCTCGAGCGGCTCCGCATCGGCGGCGCTCCCTGGGACAGCGTCCGTCTCCGCGTCCTCGTCGGTATCGAGGGATGGGTGAAGGACGTCCAGATCATCCACAGCGTTCCGGGCAGCGATCGCCTCGCGATGGACGCGACGAGGAAGAGCCGCTATCGGCCGTCCATCTATCATGGTGGGCGCACCGCCGCCTGGGTCGAGGTCGCAGTGCCGGTGTCGCGGTCCCGCCGTCAGATCTGGTCGCCGCCCGCGACGGTGCCGGGGGCCCCATCGACAGGTTCCCGCTGAGAGCCTCGTGCGCCGGCGGTGATTATGTTTACTTCAACATCTCCCAGGAGATGTTGAACCATGCCATCAGGTCTCGCTCTACAGTCGACTGAACGATGACGAGCACCCCAAGGGGGGGTTAGTCTCTCCATATGTTCGCAGGCCACTTCGCCGTCGCGCTCGCGGCCAAACGCGCCACGCCGAAGACCTCGCTCGGCACGCTCGTTTTCGGCGCACAGTTCCTCGATCTGATCTGGCCGATCCTCGTGCTGCTCGGGGTCGAGTGGTTCCACATCGAGCCCGGCGTCACCAAGCTGAACCCGCTCGCCTTCGACCACTATCCGATCTCGCACAGCCTCGTGATGAGCCTCGTCTGGTCGGTCCTCGTCGGCGCGGTCTATTTCTGGCGTCGCCGCTCGTGCCGCGGAGCCGTCGTGCTCGGAGCCGCGGTCTTCAGCCACTGGGTGCTCGACTGGATCACCCATGCCCCCGACCTCCAGCTCGCGCCGGGCGCCGCCGCGCGGGCGGGACTCGGGCTCTGGAATCATCCCGCCGCGGCGATCGCGCTCGAGGGCGGGCTGTTCGTGGCGGCGGTCGCGAGCTATGTGACGCAGACCCGCGCCAAGGACGCCGTCGGCCGATGGAGCTTCTTCGCGTTCGTCTTCGCGCTCGCCCTGATCCAGTTCGCGAACACGACCGGTCCGCCTCCTCCGAGCATGCGGGCCGTCGCCTGGTCGGCCCTCATCATCTGGCTCTTCGTGCCGTGGGCGGCGTGGTTCGACCGGCATCGCGCTCCGCGACGGCTCGAGCGAGGCGCCATCCTCGAGTCGTGAGTGGGTATTACGCAGCCCGCTTGTCGGGCGAGCGCCTGAAGTCCTGCTACGATTCCGCGCCCGCGCGCGTGAAGCAGTACCTCGCGGCGGAGCTTGAGTTCGTCTCCCGGCATATCCGTCCCGGCGACACCGTACTCGAGCTGGGAGTCGGGTACGGGCGGGTCGCGCTGCGGCTCTCGGAACGTGCTGCGCGGGTCTTCGGTGTCGATACCTCCCTCGACAGTCTCGCGTTGGGCCGCGCCCGGGCGGGCGCGGACACCCGCTGCCGGTTCCTTCCCATGGACGCCTCGCGACTCGCCTTCCGCGACGGGCTCTTCGACGTGGCCGCCTGCGTGCAGAACGGCGTCTGCGCCTTCGGCACCGACCCGGAACAACTCGTGCGGGAAGCGCTGCGCGTGCTTCGTCCCGGCGGCCTCGCACTCTTCTCCTCGTATGCCGCCGAATTCTGGCCCGAGCGGCTCCGCTGGTTCGAGACGCAGGCGAGTCTCGGGCTGGTCGGGCCGATCGATCACGAACGCACGGTCGAGGGGACGATCGTCTGCAGCGACGGACTCCGGCTCGGGACGTTCGATGAAGAGTCCTTTCGGGAGGTCTGCGCACCCATCGGCGTAGAACCACGGATCACGACCGTGGACGACTCGAGTCTCTTCTGCGAGGTCCTCAAGCCTGCTTGATAACCGGCACGTGGGTTGCTTGACGACCCTCGGCCCGCTTGGTAGCATGACTCGTGCACCGTCTCACGTCCCCCCGAGCGGAGCGCGAAGTGCCCACGCGCCCGACCTCCGGGGCCGTCGCGATCATACCGGCGCGGCTCCAGTCCACCCGTCTCCCGGAAAAGCCCTTACAGGATCTCGGCGGAGCGCCGCTCGTCGTTCGCGTCTACGAGCGCGCCCGAAGGGCGCGCTCGGTGGAGAGCCTCTGGGTCGCTACAGATAACGAGCGGATCGCGAACGCGATCCGCGATGTGGGCGGAGAGGTTGTCTTCACGCGTGCGGACCATCCTTCCGGGCTGGATCGGGTCGCTGAGGCGGCGACGCAACTCTGTGACGTGACCCGCCGCGGCTCGCAGGCCGACGGCGTGCGCGATCCGGATCTCGCCGCCGACCCCGTCATCCTGAACGTCCAGGGGGACGAGCCGTTCCTGAACCCGGCCGGGCTCGATCACCTGGTCCGCCTCTTCGACCGCCCCGAGGTGCGCATGGCGACGCTGGCCGCGCCGTTTGCGCCGGGGGACGATCCCGCCGATCCGAACCGCGTCAAGGTGGTGTGCGACCGCGCGGGCCGGGCGCTCTATTTCTCGCGCTCCCTGATCCCGAACGGGGCGAACCCCGACGCGCCGCCGCTCCTGCACGTCGGGATCTACGCCTACCGGCTCGGCACGCTGCGCGAGCTGGCCGCGCTGCCGCCCTCGCCGCTCGAGAAGGCCGAGCGGCTCGAGCAGCTGCGCGCGCTCTGGAACGGAATCGACATCCACGTCGCCGCCGGCGACTACCATTCGATCGGAATCGACACGCCCGAGGATCTCGCTCGGGCCCGGACACGCTGGGAACACCTGGAGGGGGGAGCCGCACGATGAGGAAGGGGGAGGCGGGACGATGACCAAGTTCGTGTTCGTCACCGGAGGCGTGGTCTCGTCGCTGGGGAAGGGGATCGCCGCGTCGGCGATCGGTTCGCTGCTCAAGTCGCGCGGCCTCGCGGTCACGCTCCAGAAGTTCGATCCTTATCTGAACGTCGATCCGGGGACGATGAGCCCCTACCAGCACGGCGAGGTCTACGTCACCGACGACGGGGCCGAGACCGATCTCGACGTGGGCCATTACGAGCGCTTCCTCGGCGTCTCGATGGGGCGCGAGAACAACGTCACGGCGGGGCAGATCTACGACGCGATCATCCAGAAGGAGCGCCGCGGCGACTACCTGGGCCGCACGGTGCAGGTGATCCCGCACGTCACCGACGAGATCAAGGCGCGCATGATGGGTCTCACGCGCGGACGGCCCGTCGACGTGGCGATCGTCGAGATCGGCGGCACGGTCGGCGACATCGAGTCGCTCCCGTTCCTCGAGGCGATCCGGCAGCTCCGGCTCGAGCTCTCCTCCCTGAACACCCTCTTCATCCACGTGACGCTGGTCCCGCACCTCGGCGCCGCGCGCGAGATCAAGACCAAGCCGACGCAGCACTCCGTGAAGGAGCTCCGCGCGATCGGGATCCAGCCCGACATCCTCCTCTGCCGGACCGAGGTGCCGCTCCCGCAGGAGGTGAAGGAGAAGATCGGGCTCTTCTGCAACGTGCCGACGCGCTCGGTGATCGAGGCGATGGACGTCTCCTCGATCTACGAGGTGCCGCTCATGTTCCACAAGGGGGGACTCGACGATCTGGTCGTGCAGATGTTGCGGCTCGACGCGGGCCCCGCCGACCTGCGCGCCTGGACGGCGTTCCAGGAGCGGATGAAGTCCGCGCGCGACGCGGTCACCATCTCAGTCGTGGGCAAGTACACGCACCTGCGCGACGCGTACAAGAGCATCCAGGAGGCGATCCAGCACGCCGGCGTGGCCAACGGCGTCTCCGTGCGGGTCGACTGGGTCGACTCGGAGCGCGTGGAGCTGGACGGTCCGGAAGCGCTCCTGTCGCAGTCGCACGGCATCCTGATCCCTGGCGGCTTCGGCGACCGCGGCACCGAGGGGATGGTGGTCACGGCGCGCTACGCCCGCGAGCACAAGGTGCCGTTCTTCGGCATCTGTCTCGGCATGCAGTGCGCCGTGATCGAGTTCGCGCGGGACGTGGCGGGGTTGAAGGGAGCCGACTCCTCGGAGTTCGATCCCTCGACGTCGTACCCGGTGATCGACCTCATGCCCGAGCAGGAGGGGGTCGCCCAGATGGGCGGGACGATGCGCCTCGGCAAGTACGAGGCGGCGCTCGCGCCGGGGAGCCGCGCGCAGTCGGAGTACGGGCGGCCGCGTGTCGAGGAGCGGCACCGCCACCGCTACGAGTTCAACAACCAGTTCCGCGACCTGTTCCAGGAGCGCGGCATGCGCGTGACCGGGCTCAACGAGGCGCGCGACCTGGTCGAGATCGTCGAGCTATCGGACCATCCGTGGTTCGTGGGCGTGCAGTTCCACCCCGAGCTCAAGTCGCGCCCGTCCGATCCGCATCCGCTCTTCCGGGGATTCATCAAGGCGGCGAACGAGGAGCGCCGCCGGCGCGAGACGGGTATGCCGACGCGCGCGAGCGCGTCGGGAGCACCGAGGCCGTGAGCGCACCGGCACCGAAGACGCCGCGGATCGAGCCGGTGCGCGTCGGGCCGGTCGCGATCGGGCCGGAGCGCCTCGCGCTCATCGCGGGACCGTGCGCGCTCGAGGACGAGGGCGAAGCGCTCGAGATCGCGCGGGAGGCGAAGCGGATCGCCACGGCGCTCGGCATGCCGTACGTCTTCAAGGCCTCCTACGCCAAGGCGAACCGGACGTCGGGCGACTCGTATCGCGGCGTCGGCCCCGCGGAGGGACTCCGCTCGCTCGCCCGGATCCGCGAGGTTGCGGGCGTTCCCGTGACGAGCGACGTGCACGAGTCGATCGAAGTGGACGCCGCCGCGGCGGTGCTCGACCTGATCCAGATCCCGGCCTTCCTCTGCCGGCAGACGCCGCTCATCGAGGCGGCGGCGCGCACCGGGAAGCCCCTCCACGTGAAGAAAGGACAGTTCCTGTCGCCGGCCGGCATGCGCCACGTGGCCGAGAAAGCCCGCGCCGCCGGCGCGCCGGGGGTCATCCTGACCGAGCGGGGAACCACGTTCGGCCACGGCGACCTGGTGGTCGACTTCCGCGGGATCCCCGTCATGCGCTCCTTCGGCTGCCCCGTCGTCTTCGACGCGACCCACTCGGTGCAGCGGCCCCAGGGGGTCGAGACCGGCGGCGACCGGGCGATGATTCCCGTGCTCGCCCGCGCGGCGGTGGCCGCCGGCGTGGACGGCATCTTCCTCGAGACCCATCCGGCCCCCGAGCGGGCGCGGTCCGACCGCGAATCGCAGTGGCCCCTCGCCGACCTGGAGGAGCTCCTGCGAAGCCTGATGAAGATTCGGCAAGCAGTTGCCGATACGGCAATTCTGGAAAGGCAGCAAGCGTGACGAAGTCACGGGAGGAGGAGATCGTCCTGGCCACGGAGATGCGAGCCGGATCGGATACATCGGATACCGTGACCTGGGCGCGCGAAGTGCTCGACCTCGAAGGGGCGGCGATCGCCCAGCTCAAGCCGCGGATCGGCAGCGAGTTCGAGGCGGCGATTCAAACGCTTTCGAAAGTACGCGGCCAGGTCCTCACGTTGGGCGTCGGGAAGTCGGGGCTCGTTGCGAAGAAGATCGCGGCCACCTTGACCAGCACCGGCACCCCCGCCTCGTTCGTCCATCCGGTCGACGCGGTGCACGGCGATCTCGGGATCGTTTCGCCCGACGATATGGCGCTCCTTCTCTCGAAGAGCGGGGAGACGCGCGAGCTGATCGAGCTGATCCCCGCCTTCCGCCGCCGCGGCGTCGCAGTGATCGCCATGACGGGAAGCCCGCACTCCTCGCTCGCATCGGCCTCGGACATCGTCCTCGACGTCGGCGCTCCGCGCGAGGCCTGCGGCGAAGACCTGGTCCCGACTTCCTCGACCACGGCGATGCTCGCCCTGGGGGATGCGATCGCGGTGGTCCTCCTCCGGCTCAAGGGATTCACGCGCGAGGATTTCGCGATGCTCCATCCGGGCGGCGTGCTCGGGCGGGCGGCGTCGCTCCACGTGCGGGATCTCATGCACCGGGGGGACGCGCTCCCGCGCGTCACGGCGGAGGCGACGCTCCGCGAGGCGCTCGTCGAGATCCTCGCCAAACGGCTCGGCATGACGACCGTCGTGGACGCCGCGGGAAGGCTCTCCGGCGTACTGACCGACGGCGACCTGAAGCGGATCCTCCTCCGGGGCGGGGTCGATCTCGCCCAGCCGGTGGCCTCGGTGATGAGCCGCTCCCCGAAGACCATCGAGGCGGGCGCCCCGGTCGCCCGCGCCGTCCGCGCCATGGAGGAGAACCCGGGCGGTCCGATCACCTCCCTCGTCGTCCTGGACGAGACGGGCGCCCCCGACGGGGTGCTCCACCTCCACGACTGCCTCGGGGTCCGCGCCGGGTAAGACCATGGCGGCGCGACAGTTTGACCGGGCTCGGAGCGGCATGGTAGAGTCGCGCTCCGGGGTGCCGGACGGGCCGATCCGTCCGTCGATCCGGGGATGCGCGCGGGGCACGGCTCTTGCCGCGGCTCTCGCCGCCGTCCTGGCCGTGGGAGCGGCGGGCTGCCATTCGCGGCCGACGTCGACCCCGAGCGGAACCGACGTCCGGCTCCCGGACCAGGAGGCGCGCGACTTCACGCTCACGGAGAGCTTGGAGGGGAAGAAGAACTGGACCCTCTGGGCATCCTACGCCGCGATGTACAACGATCAGAGCCTCGTCGACGCGAAGACGGTCCGGATCGAGTTCTTCGACAAGGAAGGAAAGAAGTTCTCGACCCTCGTCGCGAAGCAGGGGCGGGTCCACCAGGGGACCAACGATCTGGAGGCGCGCGGGAACGTCGTGGTGACGACCGAGACCGGGATCAAGATGGAGACCGATTCCCTCCGGTGGCAGAACGCGGCCGGGAAGATCGTCTCCGACGGCTTCGTGAAGGTCACGCGCAAGAACGACGTGGTGACGGGCTACGGGTTCGAGAGCGATCCCAGCCTGGACCACTTCCACCTCCGGCGCCAGGTGCGCGCGGAGGTGCGGGACTCGACCCTCGAGGGAAGCGGTGATTCGTTGTGAGCGGAATGGTCGCGCGGGATCTCGAGCGCTTCTACGGCCAATGGAAGGTCGTCGACAAGGTGTCGATTTCCGTGGATCAGGGCGAGGTGGTCGGCCTGCTCGGGCCGAACGGCGCGGGAAAGACGACCACCTTCTATCTGATCGTCGGGCTGCTGCGCGCGGACGGCGGGCAGATCCTGGTCGACGGGAAGGACATCACGCGGATGCCGATGCACCGGCGGGCTCGCCTCGGGATCGGGTACCTCGCGCAGGAGCCGTCGATCTTCCGGCGGCTCACGGTGCGCGAGAACATCCTCTCGATCCTCGAGACGCTTCCGCTCTCGCGCGCGCAGCGGGCGGAGCGGCTGACGCAGCTCCTCGAGGAGCTGAACATCGAGCACCTCGCCGATCGGAGAGGGTACAACCTGTCGGGCGGCGAGCGGCGGCGCGTGGAGATCACGCGGGCCCTCGTGACCGATCCGAAGTTCATGCTGCTGGACGAGCCGTTCGTGGGCATCGACCCCATCGCGGTGGCCGACATCCAGGACATCGTGGGACGGCTCCGGGCGAAAGGGCTGGGCATCCTGATCACCGACCACAACGTGCGGGAAACGTTGAGCACGACCGACCGCGCGTACATCATGTTCGAAGGGCGCATCCTGCTCCAGGGCACGAGCCGGGAGCTGGCCGAGGACCCGGTCGCGCGCCAGATCTATCTGGGCGAGCGGTTCCGGCTCGACTGAGGAACGATCCACGATGGAAATGAAAGCCGGCCTCCACCAGCAGATGCGGCAGACGCTCATCATCACCCAGCGTCTGCAGCAGGCGCTGAAACTGCTCCAGATGCCGACGCTGGAGCTGCAGCAGGCCTTGAAGGCGGAGCTCGAGCGCAACCCCATGCTCGAGGAAGTGGACGAAGTGGAAGAGGTGCAGGAGATCGACGACGCCAAGGAGGAGACCGGGCTCAAGGAATCCGAGCAGCCCGAGGCCCCCGACGCGACGCCGGAGGATCAGAAGGTCGAGTGGGAGGACTTCTGGCCCGACTCGACGTGGGACGGCCCCGTCGCCCCGCGCACCGACGATCCGGGCGAGGAGTTCTACGAGAAGGTGCCGGTCACGGTGAAGAGCCTGAGCGAGCACCTGGGCGAGCAGATCCGGCTCACCGGCATGGGCGAGCTCGAGCTCGCGATCGGTGACTACCTGATCGGCTCGATCGACGAGAACGGCTACCTCCAGACCACGGTCGACGAGGTGGCCGAGGCGCTCGCCGTCCCCCCCGAGAAGGTGGAGGAGGTGCTCGCCGTCATCCAGACGTTCGAGCCCGCCGGCGTCGGCGCGCGAAATCTTCAAGAATGCCTCTGGATCCAGCTCGCGCAGAAGAGTCTCCAGGCGACGCTCGCCGGGCGCATCGTGCAGGAGCAGTTCGACAACCTGCTCAACAAGCGCTTCAGCGAGATCGCGCGGAGCATGCGCTGCACGGTGGAGGAGGTGCAGGCCGCCGGCGACCTGATCGCCACGCTCGACCCCCGGCCGGGGCAGGAGGTCGCGGCCGAGGAGACGCGCTACGTGACACCCGACCTCCTCGTGGAGCGCGTCGGGGACGACTACGTCGTGTCGCTGAACGACCGGAACGTGCCGCGGCTCCGGATCAACAACGCCTACCAGCACATCCTGCGCAAGAAGAGCGGCGGCGACGAGGAGCGGAAGTTCATCTCCGAGAAGCTGAACTCCGCGAAGTGGCTCATCCAGACGATCGAGCAGCGCCGGAAGACGATGATCAAGGTGATGCGCCGGATCGTCGAGGAGCAGCGCGACTTCTTCGAGAAGGGGGTCGAGGGGCTCCGTCCGCTCACGCTCCAGCAGATCGCGAACCAGATCGGCATGCACGAATCGACCGTGAGCCGCGTCACGACGAACAAGTACGTCCAGACGCCCCGCGGCGTGTTCGAGCTCAAGTACTTCTTCTCGAGCGGCCTCGCCACGGAGGAAGGGGACGACGTCTCGGCGAAGGCCGCGAAGGACAAGATCCTCCAGCTCATCAACGGCGAGGACAAGCTCGACCCGATGAGCGACCAGCGCATCGCGGAGGTGCTGCAGGAGTCGGGATTGAAGATCGCCCGGCGCACGGTGGCCAAGTATCGCGAGGCGCTCCGCATCCTTCCCGCGCGGGCACGTCGCCGGTACGCCTGAGCGGCCGCATCACGAGAAAGGACGACATGGACATCACGATCAAAGGGCGGCACTGGAAGCCGACCCCCGCGTTCAAGGAGTCCGCGGAGGCGCGCATCCAGAAGCTGGCCCGCTTCTATCCGAGCCTGATCCGCGCCGAGCTCGTGGTCACCAAGGAGGGATTCCGCCACAAGGCCGAGATCCGGCTGCACGGCAACGCGGTCGATCTCCTGACCCGCGGGATCGACCAGGATCCGCTCGTCGCGCTCGACCAGGTGCTCGCGAAACAGGAGAAGGCGCTCACCCGGCACAAGGACCGGCTCAAGGACCGGAAGAAGCGGGCCGTGCCGGCGCGCGCCGAACCCGCTCCGGAGGAGACGCCGCGCCTCCCAAGCACGCGCCCCACGGGAATCACGGTGGTCCGCCGCAAGGCGAACACGCCGCTCCTCTCGGCCGAGCAGGCCGCCCGGGCGCTCCTCAAGGGGAACAAGCCGTTGCTGGTCTTCGCCGAGCGCGGAACGAACTCGGGCCTTCGCGTCGTCTACCGCATCGGGGACCGGGAGGTCGCGCTCCTTGAGCTCGAATAGCAGTCCGCCGACCCTCACGGTCGCGCAGCTGTACGAGCAGCAGAAAGACGCGCTGAGTCTCGAGCTCCTCTCCGACTCGAGCGATTCCAGGGTCCCGATCACCATGAGCGACATCAACCGGCCCGGGATGGCGCTCATGGGCTTCACCGAGAACTTCCTGGCCGAGCGCATCCAGATCTTCGGCCGGACCGAGATCGCCTACTTCCTCACCCTGGGCGAACGGGAGCAGAAACAGGCGCTCGACCGCTTCTTCCAGTTCCGGGTCCCCTGCATCATCGTGGCGAAGGGGCTCGACCTCCCTGCGGGGCTCCTCGAGCGGGCCAACACCGAGGAGGTGCCGGTCTTCCGCACGCCGCAGGACACGACGCCCTTCATCCACCAGCTCACCGCCTACCTCGACTTCGTCTTCGCGCCGCACGTGACGACCCATGGATCGCTCGTGGACGTCTACGGCGTCGGCCTCCTCTTCACGGGGCGGAGCGGCATCGGGAAGAGCGAGACCGCGCTCGACCTCGTGGAGCGCGGGCACCGCCTCGTGGCCGACGACGTGGTGCGGATCACGCGCCGCCACGGCGACATCCTGATCGGGTCGTGCAACGAGGTCCTGAAGCACACGATGGAGATCCGGGGGCTCGGCATCATCGACGTGCAGTCGATCTTCGGCATCCGCTCGATCCGCGGGCAGAAGCGCGTCGAGGTGGAGGTGCACCTGACCGACTGGAGCGAGGCGCGCGACTACGAGCGCCTCGGCATGGACGAGCAGACGGTGAAGCACCTCGACGTGGAGATCCCCCTCGTCACGATCCCGATCTTCCCGGGGAAGAACATCACGGTCATCGCGGAGGTCGTGGCCCTGAACCACCTCGTGAAGGTCTACGGCTACCATCCCGCGCGGGCCCTGAACGACCGGCTCCTCGAGTCGATGCGCATGAAGATCCTCTCGAGCCCCCTCGTCCGGGACGACACCGAGTAGCTCCGTGGAAGCGGCGAGCGCGGGTCGGCCCGTGGCGCTCCTGGTCACGCACGGCGTGCTGGGCCAGGAGCTGGTGCGCACGGTGGAGTCGATCCTCGGCGCCCAGGTCGACGTCGTCACGATCAGCAACACCGGCCTCTCGGCGGACGGGCTCCTCGAGCGGATCGACGCCGCGATCGCGGAGCTTCCGGGCGCGGGACCGGTGGTCCTCTTCAGCGACCTCGCCGCGGGGAGCTGCGGGATCGCGAGCCGGCGGGCCGAGCAGGAGCACCGCACGCTCAAGCGGATCGCCGGCGTGAACCTCCCGATGCTCCTCGAGTTCTTCTACAACCGCGACTCCCTTCCCCTCGACCAGCTCCTCGCCCGCATGGAGGCGAAGGGGAAGGCGGGGATCGTGGTCTTCTAGGGTGCCCCTGCTCCTCGCCCGCGTGGACGATCGCCTGATCCACGGCCAGGTCGCGCACGGCTGGGCCGCGGCGCTCCGTCCCACGCTCTTCCTGATCGTCTCGGACGTGCTCGCGGGCGATCCCGCGCGGAGCGAGCTCTACCTGTTTGCGATCCCCGAGGGGACTTCGGGTCGCTGCGTCTCGGTGCGCGAGGCGCTCGGTCCGGCGATGCGGTCGGCGATCGAGCGCGAGCGCACGATCCTCCTCTTTTCGGGCCTCGAGGAGCCGCTCCGCCTCGCCGAGGCGGGGTTCCCGCTTGCGGAGCTGAACGTGGGCGGCCTCCACCACGCGCCGGGGAAGGAGCCCGTCCTTCCGTACGTCTTCCTCGACGCCACGGACCGGGAGCGCCTCCGCCGCCTCGACGGCCTGGGCGTTCGCGTGGCCGCGCGCGACCTGCCGAGCAATCCGGAGCACGGGCTCGCGGAGCTTCTCGCCCCGCGCGGCGGCAGCGCGGGGAGCGCCGCGTGACGGGCTTCGCCCGCGCGCCGGAGGACGCGTGGTCGGGGAGCTGATCCGCGTCTCGGTCGTCGGCGGCATCGTCGCCGTCGACCGGGTCGCGGGGTGGAGCCTCATGCTCAGCCAGCCGCTCGTCGCGGCGTGCCTCGCCGGCGCGCTCCTGAACCCGGGCCCCGAGTGGGAGCTCTGGGCGCTCCGGATCCCGATCGCGGTGGGGGCGATCCTCCAGCTCCTCCTCACCGACACAGCGCTTCCCGCCGCGCAGTCGCCGCGCGACACCGCGACCGCCGGAGTCGTCGGGAGCGCCGTGGCGCTCCTCGGACTCCCGCGCCTCCACCCCGAGCTCGCGATCTCCGCCGGCGGCATTCTCTGGGTCGTGATCGGCGTGGCCGCGGGCCTCGTCTCCGCCGTGCTCGGCGGGTGGTTCGCCCGCCTGCACCAGACCGGCCGGGCCACTGTCGCGCGCGCCGACCTCCTTGCCGCGCGGGGCGACTTCGCCGGCTTCGACCACCTCTACTGGAGCGGCCTTCTCCGCACGTTCCTCGTCGGCGCGGCGTGGGCGTGGGGCGGGACGATCCTCCTCCTCTGGGCGGCGCTCAGCTACCTGCCGCGCGTCGCGGGATCGCTCACGGCGCGGCGCGCGGGCGTGGTCTTCGCCACGCTCCTCGGCGCCGCCGTCGCGGCCGCGTTCGACACGCACGTCCGCGGCCGCCGGAACGGCCTCCGATGGGCCGCGCTCGGCGCGCTCGTGGTGCTCTTCGTGATCCGTGGGCTCAAGGCGGCGGCTCCATGAAGGGGGGGAGCGGGATCTTCAAGAAGGGCGACCTCGGCCGCGCGACGACGCGATCGTTCCAGATCCAGGCGCTGCTCCAGCCGGAGCGGATGCAGGGGATCGGGTTCGGCTTTGCGATGCTGCCGATCCTGAAACGCCTCTACGGCGATCCCGCGTCGCGCGGCGCGGCGCTGCGCCGCCACCTCGCCTACTTCGCCACGCACCCCGTCCTCTCCGGGTTCGTGATCGGGGCCGCGGCGCGCCTCGAGGAGCGCCGCGCGGCGGGGGAGCCGATCGACGACGGGATGATCGACGGCACGAAGCGCGCGCTCGCGACGCCGCTCGCCGCGCTGGGGGACCCGCTCTTCTGGGTCACCCTCCGGCCCCTCGCCGGACTCTTCGGCGTGATCGCGCTCCTCGTGCTGCCGCCGCCCGATCCGGGCACGCCCGATCTCCGGGTGCTGCTCTGCCCTCTGTTCCTCCTTTTGACGTACAATGCCGTCGCATTGCCGTACCGGCTGACCGGCGTCGGGCGCGGCTACCGGGAAGCCGACCGGCCCGTCGCGCTCCTCCGTTCGCTCCAACTCTCCGAACGAAACGCGGTCCTGACGCGGGTGGGCGCGTTCGCGTTCGGCGCTTTTTTCGCGCTCGCCGCGACGAAGGTGGACGCGCGGGCCTCCGGCGCGGGAGGCGGCTCTGCCGCCTGGGCGCTGATCCTGGCTCCTCTGCTGCTCGGCGCCGTGGCCGCGACCGCGGGCCGGCGCGCCGCCAAAGGAAGGCCGGTGGAGACCGCGCTCGCGGCCCTCGCCGCGGGAGCCATCCTGGCGGCCTGGGCCTAGGGGGCGGGAGCGCGATGGTCGAGCAGACGGTGAAGATCCAGAACCGCCTCGGGCTGCACGCGCGCGCCTGCTCGGTGTTCGTGAAGGAGGCGGCGAAGTACGCCTCGCACATCGTCGTCGGTCGCGACGGTCTCGAGGTGAACGGCAAGAGCATCCTCGGCGTCATGATGCTCGCCGCCGAGCGCGGCGCCGAGATCCTGCTCCGCGCGGAGGGTCCCGACGAAACGGCGGCGCTCGCCGCGCTCGTCCAGGTCGTGAACGACAAGTTCGGAGAAGAATGAACATCCTCACCGGCATCGCCGCGTCGCCCGGGATCGGAATCGGCCCGGTCCACCTGGTCGACCCCGAGGAGATCGAAGTCCCCTCGGGTCCGATCGCGAAGGAGCAGGTGGCCGCCGAGCAGGCGCGGTTCCGCGAGGCGATCGCGGCCGCGACCGAGGAGGTGCGGGAGCTCCGGGAGAAGATCGCCGCGGAGACGAGCGAAGAACACGCCGCCATCTTCGACGCGCAGCTCGCGATCCTGAACGACCCCGAGGCGGTCGAGCGGACGCTCGGGGCGATCGAGAAGGACCTCCGCGGCGCGGGCTACTGCTACCGCCGCATCCTGACCTCGGTGGCCGCGCGCCTCGAAGAGGCCGACGGCGAGTACACGCGCGGCCGCTCCCTCGACGTGCGCGACGTCCGCCGGCGGGTGCTCGAGCGGCTCGGCGGCGTGCGGACGCGCTCCCTGAGCGACCTCGCGGTGCCCTCCCTGATCGTCGCGGCCGACCTCCCGCCGAGCGAGATGGCCCTCGCCCCGCGCGACAAGATCCTCGGCTTCGCGACCGACCTCGGCGGCCGCACGTCGCACACCGCGATCATGGCCCGCGCGCGCGGCATCCCCGCGGTGGTCGGGCTCAAGACCGCGATGGACGCGGCGCGCGAGGGGGCGACGGCCCTCATCGACGGCACGCGCGGCGTGGCGGTCTTCGATCCCGAGCCGGAGATCCTCGAGGAGCACCGGCGGAAGAAGCGGCGCTACGAGGAGCTCACGGCGAATCTCGCCACGCTGCGCGACGCCCGCTGCATCACGCCCGACGGCCGCGCGATCTCGCTCGCCGCGAATCTCGAGGTCCCCGAGGAGCTCCCCGGGATCATCGAGAACGGCGCCGACGGCATCGGGCTCTACCGCACCGAGTTCTTCTACCTCTCGCGCCGCTCGCTCCCGACGGAGGAGGTGCAGTTCGGAACCTACCGGTCCGTGGTGGAGACGATGGCGCCGCGGCCGGTCACGATCCGCACCCTCGACGTGGGGGGCGACAAGTTCGCGAGCTATCTCGGCACGCCGGTCGAACGGAACCCGTTCCTCGGTATGCGGGGGCTCCGTTTCTCGCTCCGGCACGAGGAGATCTTCCGGACGCAGGTGCGCGCCATCCTGCGCGCAACCGCGTTCGGGAACGTGCGGATCATGTTCCCGATGGTGGTCGGGCTCGAGGACTTCCGCCGCGCGCGCGCCGTCGTCATGCGGGTGCGGCGCCAGCTCGCGCAGGAGGGGATCGCGATGGGGGAGAACGTGCCGCTCGGGGTGATGGTCGAGACGCCGGCCTCGGTCTTCGCCATCGACCTGATCGCGCGCGAGGCCGACTTCGTGAGCATCGGGACGAACGACCTGATCCAGTACACGCTCGCGGTCGACCGCGGGAACGAGGCGCTGGCCGAGGTCTACGAGCCGCTCCATCCCGCGGTCCTGCGCGCGATCCGCACCGTGATCGAGGCGGGGCAGCGCTTCGGCATCCGGGTCGGGATCTGCGGCGAGATGGCGGGGGAGCCGCTCTATGCCGTTCTCCTCCTCGGACTGGGCGTGGCCGACCTGAGCGTGAGCCCGTATCTCCTCCCGGAGATCAAGACGATCCTCTGCGGCTCGGCGTACGAGGAAGCGGTCGGCCTCGCCCAGCGCTGCCTCGGCCTCTCCACCCCTTCGGAGGTGCGCACGATCGTCACCGACTTCATGAGCCGGCGCTTCCCGCAGTACTTCTCCGCGTGAGCGCGCTCCGGCCGCGCCGGAAGGCCGCGTCCGGGCGGAAGGCCGCGCCGCGCCGGAAGGCCGCGCCGCTGGACGATCCGCGCCGCCAGGCCCGTCTCGACCCGGGCGGCATGGGGGAGCGGATCGAATCGCTCCCCGAGCAGATCCGCTCCGGCGCCGCGATCGCGGCGCGCGCGATCCGCGCGCTCGATCCCGAGCGGCCGCGGCGCCTCGTCCTGTTCGGCATGGGCGGCTCCGCGATCGCCGGCGACTTCCTGCGCGCGACCGCCGAGCGCGCGGGAGCGGTTCCGGTGCACGTGGTCCGCCACTACGAGCCGCCGGCCTGGCTCTCGCGCGACGACTTTCTCGTCTTCTCCTCGTACTCGGGCGAGACGGAGGAGACCCTTGCGGCCTTCCAGGCCACGCGCTCCCTCGGCGCCCGCGCGTGCGTCCTCTCGACGGGCGGAACCCTGGCCGCGGAGGCGTCGTCGGCCGGCATTCCCACGGCGCTCCTCCCGGCCGGGCACCCGCCGCGGGCCGCCCTCGGCTACTCCTTCTCCACCCTCGCCGCGGTCGCCTCCCACATCGGCGTGGTCCCAGGCCTCGCCGAGCGCATGGAGCCCGCCGCCCAGGCGGTTACAAGCGTCGTTTCCGGCTGCGGAAGGCATGTGCTACAATCGCGCAACTCGGCCAAAAAACTGGCGATACGGTTGTCCGGACGCGCCGTGCTGACGGTCGGGGCGGAGCGCGGGCTGGCCGTGGTGGCGCAACGCTGGAAAGGCCAGATCAACGAGAACGCGAAGCGCCTCGCCTGGGCGTCGGCCCTTCCGGAGATGAATCACAACGAAGTGGACGGTTTCGCAGGGCCGAAGGGGGCCGTGGGGAAGCTCGCGGTCGTGCTCCTCCGCGAGCCGGACGAGCATCCGCGCATCCGGGCGCGCTTCGATTGGCTCGCCGGCTGGCTGAAACGGAGGCACGTCCCGGCGATCCCGGTCACGGCCGAGGGAGAGGACGCCGTCGCGCGGCTGCTCGCCGCGGCGACGTTGGGAGATTTCGTGAGCTACTACCTCGCGATCCAGGATGGGTCCGATCCGAGCGCCCTTCCCGGTGTCACGTCCCTGAAGGAGGCGCTCCGCCGGTGAGGCCGGTCGCGGTCATTCCGGTCGCCGGCGTGGGAACGCGCCTGAAGCCGCACACGATCACCACCCCGAAGGCGCTCCTCACCGTGGCGGGGCAGCCGATCCTGGGGCACATCCTCGACCAGATCGCCGCCGTCCACCCCGAGCGGGTGGTGCTGGTGATCGGGCCGGGGCCGCACGGCGAGCGGATCCGGGCCTACGCCGCGTCGCGCCGCGACCTCGAGGTCTCCTGCGTCGTGCAGGAGGAGCCGCTCGGGCTCGGCCACGCGGTCTCGCGCGCCGCGGGAGCGGTGGGGAAGGCCCCAAGTCTCATCCTGCTCGGCGACACGATCATCCGCGCCGACCTCCGCGGGCTCGTCACCGGCGGATCGAAGGTGGGGGTGAAGGAGGTGGACGACCCGCGGCGCTTCGGCGTGGCCGAGCTGCGGGACGGGCGCATCGTCTCGCTCGTGGAGAAGCCGGAGCGCCCGACGTCGAACCTGGCGCTGGTCGGGCTCTACTACCTGGAGGACTCGCCGCTCCTCTACGAGTGCCTCGCGCACGTGGAGCGCTCGGGGAAGCGCACCAAGGGCGAGATCCAGCTCACCGACGGCCTGGCCGAGATGCTCGCCCGCGGCGCGGACCTGCGCCCGTTCCCGGTCGAGGGCTGGTATGATTGCGGGAAGACCGACGCCCTGCTCGAGACCAATCGCGCGCTGCTCGACGTGGCCGGGAACCACGTGGAGCGGCCGGGTGTCGTCATCGTTCCGCCGGTCGCGCTCGACCCGACGGCGGACGTGCTGCACTCGGTGATCGGTCCCCACGCATCCATCGGCGCCCGCGCGAGCGTGCGCCGCTCGATCGTCAAGAACTCGATCGTCAACGAAGGCGCGGTCGTCGAGGACGTCATGCTGGATCTCTCCGTGGTCGGGGAGAACACGGTCGTCCGCGGCGGCTATCAGCGCCTCAATGTCGGAGACTCCTCGGAGGTGGACCTATCGTGAGCGCTCAAGCGACGACGCAACCGGCCCCGGCGGCGCGGAAGGAGACGCGCCGTTCCCATTCCATGCTGTTCACTTCGGAATCCGTCACCGAGGGGCATCCCGACAAGGTCGCCGACCAGGTGTCCGACGCGGTCCTCGACGGCATCCTGGCCAAGGACCCCTTCGGCCGGGTCGCGTGCGAGACGCTGGTCACCACCGGACTCGCGCTCGTCGCGGGCGAGATCACGACGAAGTGCTACGTCGACATCCCGCGCATCGTGCGGGAGACGATCCGCTCGATCGGCTATGACAACCCGCACTACGGCTTCGACTGGGAGACCTGCTCGGTCCTGACCGCCATCGACGAGCAGTCGGGCGACATCGCGATGGGCGTCGACCGGCGCGGGGCCGGCGACCAGGGGCTCATGTTCGGCTACGCGGTGCGTGAGACGCCCGAGCTGATGCCGCTCCCGATCGTCCTCGCCCACCGCCTCACGCGCGCGCTCGCCGACGCCCGGCGCTCCGGGCGCTTCCCGGAGCTCCGCCCCGACGGCAAGTCGCAGGTCACCGTGGAGTACGAGGACGACGTGCCGAAGCGCGTCGACACCGTGGTCCTCTCGACGCAGCACGTGGAGATGGGCGACGCCGAGATCGCCCGCTTCCGCGACCGCATCATCGACGAGATCATCCGGCCGGCCCTCCCGAAGAACCTGGTCGACAAGGACCCCGTCTACCACATCAACCCCACGGGCCGGTTCGTCTTGGGTGGCCCGCGCGCGGACACGGGACTGACCGGCCGGAAGATCATCGTCGACACCTACGGCGGCTTCGGCGGCCACGGCGGCGGCGCCTTCAGCGGCAAGGATCCGACGAAGGTCGACCGCTCCGGGTCGTACGCGGCGCGCCACGTGGCGAAGAACCTCGTCGGCGCGGGGCTTGCCGACCGGGTCACGGTGCAGGTCGCGTACGCGATCGGCGTCGAGGAGCCGGTCTCGGTGATGGTGGAGAGCCACGGCACGGGCAAGGTGCCCGACTCGAGGCTCGGCGAGCTGGTCCGGAAGCACTTCGACTTGAGGCCGCAGAGCATCATCCACTCGCTCGACCTCCGGAAGCCGATCTACCGGCGCACGGCGGCCTATGGACACTTTGGACGCGAGAACGAGGGATTCCGCTGGGAGCTCCTCGACCGCGTGGAGGAATTGAAGCGTGACGCCTGAGACGATGGTGGCCATGACGCCGCAGGGGCACGTGGCGAACGCGAAGCTTGCCGAGGCCGGTCTCGCCCGGATCGAATGGGCCGAGCGGGAGATGCCGGTGCTCCGGCAGATTCGCGAGCGCTTCGCGCGGGAGAAGCCGTTCCGCGGGCGCCGGCTGGCGGCCTGCCTGCACGTGACGACCGAGACCGCGAACCTCATGCTGACCCTGAAGGCGGGCGGCGCCGAGATCGGCCTCTGCGCCTCGAACCCGCTCTCGACGCAGGACGACGTGGCCGCCGCGCTCGCGCACCGGCTCGGCGTCCCGACGTTCGCGATCAAGGGAGAGGACGAGGTGACCTACTACAAGCACATCGAGGCCTGCCTCGACCTCCGCCCGGAGTTCACGATGGACGACGGCGCCGACCTCGTCACCGTGCTCCACACGAAACGCGCGGCGGACGCGAAGGCGGTGGTCGGCGGCACCGAGGAGACGACGACCGGCGTGATCCGCCTCCGGAGCATGGCGAAGGAGGGAGCGCTCCGCTATCCCATCCTCGCCGTGAACGACGCGAAGACGAAGCACCTCTTCGACAACCGCTACGGCACGGGGCAGAGCACCATCGACGGCGTGCTCCGCGCGACGAACCGGCTCATGGCCGGTTCCAAGTTCGTGGTCCTCGGTTACGGCTGGTGCGGCCGCGGCCTTGCGACCCGGGCGCGCGGCATGGGGGCGCACGTAATCGTGACCGAGATCGATCCGCTTCCCGCGCTCGAGGCGGTGATGGACGGCTTCCCGGTGATGCCGGCCTCCGAGGCGGCGCGCATCGGCGACGTCTTCGTGACCGTGACGGGGAACCTGAACGTGCTCCGCATGGAGCACTTCCGCGCCATGAAGGACGGAGCCATCGTCGCCAATTCCGGCCACTTCAACGTCGAGATCGACCTCGCGTCGCTCGGCAAGGCGGCCGCCTCGCGGCGCAACGTGCGTCCCTTCGTCGAGGAGTACACACTCGACGGGAAGAGCGTCTTCGTGCTCGGCGAGGGACGCCTCATCAACCTCGCCGCCGCCGAGGGGCATCCGGCGTCGGTCATGGACATGAGCTTCGCCAACCAGGCCTTAGGACTCGAGTGGCTGCAGACGCACGCGAAGGAGCTCCGCCCGAACGTCTACGCCATTCCGGCTCCGGTCGACGCGGAGATCGCGCGGCTCAAGCTGGAGGCGCTGGGCGTGCGGATCGACACGCTGACGCCCGAGCAGGTGGCGTACCTCGCGTCCTGGCAGCAGGGGACGTAACCGACCGGCATGTGGCTCTTGGGACGGGTGCCCGTCCGGCGCAAGCACCAGATCCTGGGGCTCTGCCTTCTTTCGGTCGCGCTCTTCCTCGCGCTCGCCCTCTTCACGCGCGACACGCGCGACACCACGGCCGACCTCCTCTCCACCGGCGCCGTACGGAACCAGGGCGGCGTGGTCGGGGCCTTTCTCGCCGCCGCGCTCGCGGGGGGACTCGGCGCGGCCGGCGCGTGGCTCCTGCCGCTGGCGCTCCTCGCATGGGGGTGGAACCGCCTCCGCGTGAAGCCGGCCGGCGAGCTCCTCCTGCGCTCCGCGGTGGCCGCGTTCGGCGCGGCGGTGGCGCTCGGACTCCTTTATCTCGTCTCGGGCGGGAGCCGCGGGCTCGCGGGGCGGAGCGGGGAGTGGATCGGGCTCGGCGCGACGCACCTCCTCGGCACCGTCGGGAGCGAGCTCGTGCTCGGGACGGCGCTCGTCGTGATCGGCGTCGTCGCGTTCGAGCTCGGCGCCTCCTCGCCGCTCCGGCGCGCGGCCGCCGCCCTCCTCGCCCGCATGCTGCCCGGCCCCGCGCCGCGAAGGCGAGCCCCGGCCGGCGAGCAGCCGGCCGAGGCACCCGTGATCGAACCGGCGCGCCGCGGCCGTCGCGCCCCGATCGTCGAGGAGGAGGAGCGGCTCCAATCCGCGTTCGGCCCGGCCACTGAGGACGCCTCGGCGCGGCAGCCTTCCAAGCCGCGCATCGTCTCGCGCGCGAGCGAGCGCGCGGAGGCGATGACGATCCCCTTCCCGCCGCCCGCTCCGCGTCCCGAGGAGAAGCGCCGCGCCGCCGCCCCGCCCACGGTGGGAGGCATCGGCGCCACCGCGTCGCACGGCTCGGAGAAGCCCGAGGCGGGTCTGTCGCTCGCGCCGGCGCTCGCGCCGGACGCGGCGCTCCCGCCGATCGATCTCCTCGACCGGCACGAGACGAAGAGCCACGTCATCGAGGAGTCGGAGCTGCTCGAGCTCTCGCGCGTCCTCGAGCGGACCCTCGCCGATTTCGACGTGGCCGGGAAGGTTTCCGAGGTCCACCCCGGCCCCGTGATCACCCTCTTCGAGTACGAGCCGGCGCCGGGCGTGAAGGTGAACCAGATCCTCCAGCGCCAGGACGATCTCGCGCTCTCGCTCAAGGCGCAGCGGATCCGCATCGTGGCGCCGATCCCGGGAAAGGCCGCGGTCGGGATCGAGATTCCGAACCGCCGGAAGTCGCTCGTCTCCTTCCGCGAGATCGTCGCCTCGAAGCCGTTCCAGGAATCCGCCGAGGCGCTCCCGTTCGCGCTCGGGAAGGACGTGGCGGGGGAGCCCTTCACGACGTCGCTCGAGAAGATGCCCCACGTCCTCATCGCGGGAGCGACCGGGTCGGGGAAGAGCGTCTGCATCAACACGCTCATCATGAGCCTCCTCATGAGGCGCACCCCCTCGGAGCTGCGCTTCATCATGATCGACCCGAAGATGCTCGAGCTGACGCCGTACAACGGGATCCCGCACCTCCGGATGCCGGTCGTGACCGACCCGAAGAAGGCGGCGCAGGCGCTCCGCTACTGCGTGAAGGAAATGGAGAGCCGCTACCAGCTCCTCGCGAAGCACGGCGCCCGGCACATCGCGGCGTACAACCGCCTCGGCCTCGACCCGGCGCAGGTCGGCGCGGACGCGAAGCTCCCGTACCTGGTCGTGGTCGTGGACGAGCTGGCCGACCTGATGGCGCTCCTCCCGACGGAGATCGAGGAGCCGATCGGGCGGCTCGCGCAGATGGCGCGCGCGGTCGGGATCCACCTGATCCTCGCGACGCAGCGCCCCTCGGTCGACGTGATCACCGGGGTGATCAAGGCGAACTTCCCCTCGCGGATGGCCTTCCAGGTCGCGAGCCGCACCGACTCGCGCGTGATCCTCGACATGAACGGTGCGGAGAGCCTCCTCGGCCACGGCGACTCCCTCTTCCTCCCCGCGGGGAAGCCCGAGCCCTACCGCATCCACGGCTCCTACGTCTCGGGCGAGGAGATCGAGCGCGTCGTCTCCTTCCTGAAGCAGCAGGGCGGCCCCGTAGCGGTCGACGATTCGGCCCTCGATCCGATCCGCGCGCTCGAGGAGAGCGAGGGGGACGACGAGCTCTTCGACGAGGCGATGCGCCTGGTCGTGCTCCACCAGCAGGCCTCGACGTCGATGCTCCAGCGCCGGCTCAAGGTCGGCTACTCGCGCGCGGCCCGCCTCCTCGACCTCCTCGAGGAACGGGGCGTGGTCGGCCCCTCGGAAGGGGCGAAGGGACGCGAGGTGCTCGTGACCGAGCACGAGCTGGCCGAGCGCCGAGCGCACGCGACGGCGGGGCCGGAGGACGACACGTGACGCCTCCGGCCGGGATCGCGCTGGTGCCCCGAGGCGCGCGGCGCCCGGAGGCGCACGGCGGATCGCCCGACGAGGCTCCGGTCGTGCCCGCGCGCGTCGCGCTCGTGACGCTCGGCTGCGCGAAGAACCTCGTCGACTCCGAGATCATGGCGGGACTCCTCGCCTCCGGCGGCTTCCGCGCGACCGCGACGCCCGAGGAGGCGGACGTGGCGATCGTGAACACGTGCGCCTTCATCGGCCCGGCGCAGAAGGAGTCGATCGACCGCATCCTCGAGCTCGCCGCGCTGAAGCGGGAAGGGCGCCTCCGCGGCCTCGTCGTCGCGGGATGCCTCGCGCAGCGCTTCCAGGGGGAGATCCTCCGCGAGATCCCCGAGGTCGACGCGGTGGTCGGCACCGGACAGGTCGAGGCCATCGTACGCGTGGCGCACCGGGTCCGGCGCGGCGGAGCCGCGCCGATCCTCGAGGTAGGGCCGCCGGGGACGGCCATCGACCTCGCCTCCCATCGAGCCGTCTCGACACCGCGCCACCTCGCCTGGCTCCGCATCGCCGACGGCTGCGACTTCCGGTGCACGTTCTGCATCATTCCGGCGCTCCGGGGGGACCTCCGGAGCCGGCCGATCGAGTCGGTGGTCGCCGAAGCGCGCCGCCTCGCTGAGGGCGGTACCCGCGAGCTGCTCCTGATCGCACAGGACTCCACATCGTACGGCGCCGACCGTTACGGCGCCTCGAAGCTGCCCGAGCTCCTCCGGGAGCTCGCGCGGGTGGAGGGGGTCGAGTGGATCCGCGTCCACTACACCCATCCCAAGACCTGGGACGAGGCGCTGATCCGCGCGTTCGAGGAGGAGCCGAAGATCTGCCGCTACGTCGACATCCCCCTCCAGCACGTGACCGACCCGATGCTCCGGCGGATGCGCCGCGAGGTGCGCCGCGCCGACACCGAGCGCCTCGTCGAGACGCTCCGGCGCCGCATTCCGGGCGTCGCGATCCGAACGCACTTCATCGTCGGCTTCCCCGGCGAGACCGAGGAGGACTTCGAGGAGCTGCTCCGCGCCGTGACGTCGGCGGCGTACGAGCACGTCGGCTGCTTCGCCTATTCGCGCGAGGAGGGGACGCCGGCGGGCCGGATGAAGGAGCAGGTCCCCGAGCGCGTGAAGCTCGAGCGCCGCCGCCGCCTCATGGCGGCGCAGCGCGACGTGGCGGCGCGCGTCTGGGGCGCCTGGATCGGACGGGAGGTCACGGCGCGCGTGGACGCGCCGGCGGCGGGACGCGCCGGCGTCTGGGAGGGACGCGTCGAGCAGCAGGGATACGAGGTGGACGGGAAGACGCTGATCCGGGCGGGCGCGGGGGGCACCGCGCTCGAGCCGGGCAGCCGGATGACGGTCCGGATCCGGGCCGCGCGTGGGTACGACCTGGACGGGGAGGTCCTCGGGTGAAGGGACGACGGGGTTCTCGCGCGGCCGCGCTCGCGGCGCTGATCGCGCTCCTGCTCGGAGCGCGGACGGCGGCAGCGTACGTGCCGACGCACGGGATGATGGTCGATTCGGTGGCCGCTGCGGTAGCGGCCGATCTCCTCAAGGGGCCCGCGCCGGAGCGCCCGGTGGTGCTGCTCCTTCCGGTCCCTGGGGACGCCTCGGGGAGCCTCGGGCAGCGGCTCCTCGAGCGGCTCCGCGCCGGCGGCGCGGACGTGCGGGTGCGCGAGGAGAAGGCTCAGCCTTCGGCCGGGACGCAGCCGCCCACGCTTCCGCCGGGGACGCCCGCCGCGGCGCCGGACTCCCTGGCGCCGTCGATCGGTCCGGCCCCCGTCGAGCTGCACGCGCGCGTGGACGGGGTCTCCGTCTCCTTCACGCGGCGGATCCGCTCCTTTCCCTTCGGGGTGAAAGGGTACGAGCGGCTCGTCACCATGCGGGCGAGCGCCACGCTGCTGGACCCCCGCACGGGGCAGGTTTCGTGGGCGCGGAGCAGCACGGTCTCCCGGAGCGACGTCGTGCGCAAGCACGACCTCGCGTACGTCTCCGGCGGGTCGACCGGATTCAATCCGGCCCTGCCCCAGGGATCGGGCTTCCATTTCATCGAGCCCCTCATCGTGGTCGGCGTCGTGGCCGGGCTGGTCGTGCTCTTCTACTCCAACCGGAACTGAGGGAGCGGCTCGGACATGAACGCAGGGAGGGTCGGCATGAGTCTGGCGGCCAGGCAGCACCAGGTGCTCGGGCGGGACTATTTCGACCGCGGGCAGTACGCGGACGCGATCCGCGAGGTGGAAGAGGCGCTCCGCCTCGTCCCCGATTTCCCGGATCTGCACAACCAGCTCGGGCTCGCGCTCGGCATGACCGGCGAGCGGGAGCGCTCGGCCGCGTCGTTCCGGCGCGCCCTGGAGCTGAATCCCAATTACCTGGAGGCGCGGCTGAACCTGGCGATCGTCTACAACGAGATGGGGCGTTACGACGAGGCGCTCGAGGAGTTCGCGGTGGAACGGCCGCGCGATCCCGACCACCGGAACCTCTCCCCCGACGTGCGCACGTTCCTCGCCGACTCGCACGTGCTCCTCGGTGACGCCTATCGCGATCTCGGCATGCCGGTCGACGCCACGCAGGAGTACCGGAAGGCGCTCAAGCTGGCGCCGCAGTTCCTCGACGTGAAGAACAAGCTCGGCACGGTCTACTGCGGCATGGGGCTCTACGCCGACGCCGAGGAAGAGCTGCGCTCGGCGCTCGCGCAGAACCCGCGCTACGTCGACGCACGCACGACGCTCGGGCTCGTCTACTACCGCTCGGGGCGCCGGCACCGCGCGCGCGAGGAATGGGAGCGGGCCCTCGCCGAGCGTGACGGGGACGTTCGCTCGCGCGCCTACCTCGAGATGCTGGAGCGCGAAGAGGGCGGAGACCCGCTCGCCTCATGACGCGGCGCAAGGCGCCCCTCGGGGCGCTCCTTCTCCTCGTCCTCGGGGGGGTCTTCGGCTGCGGCGGGGTCATGTCCGAGCGCGGCGGCGGCACGCCCAACTACGACGCGGGGAAGGCCGCCTACGACAAGGGAAACTGGATCGAGGCCCAGCTCGATCTCAAGGCCTACGTGGAGCAGTATCCGGGGACCGACCGCACCGACGACGCGCTCTACTACCTGGGCCTCGCCTACATGAAGGGCAAGGACTACGCGCTCGCCTCGACGCAGTTCGACCGCCTCGCGCGCGACTTCCCGCAGTCGCCCTTCCAGCCCGACGCGATGTTCTACCTGGCGCGGTGCGACGACCTCGATTCCCGCCCGGCGCCGCTCGACCAGACCGAGACGCAGCGCGCGCTCGACCGCTACAAGCAGTTCCTCGACCAGTATCCCGACAACAAGAACGCGGGCGAGGCGAAGGAGCGCGTGGCGGTGCTCCGCGACCGCCTCGCCGAGAAGCGATTTCGGAATGGACGCCTCTACGTGAAGCTGAACCAGCGCCCGGCCGCGGTGATCACGCTCCAGTCGGTGCTCGACGACTACCCCGATTCGCGCTGGGCGGGGGATGCGGCGCTGATGCTCGCCGACGTGCTCCTGAAGCAGGGGAAGAAGGAGGAGGCGATCGCCGCGCTCCGGAAGGTTCCCGCGCGGGCGACCGATGAGTCCAAGGAGCGCGCGGGCGAGCAGCTTCGCTCGCTCGGAGCCGCCACGACTCCGTGAGCCCGGCCCGCCCCCGCCGGATCGGGATCCTCGGCGGCTCGTTCGATCCCGTCCACCAGGGGCATCTGATCCTCGCCGAGGCGGCCGTCGCCCACCTGCGGCTCGACCGGCTCCTCCTCATGCCCGCGTTCCGCCCGGCCCACAAGCGGCGCCGCGCCCTCGCCGGCGTGGCGCACCGCGTCGCGATGCTCCGGCTCGCGGCGCGGGGAAACCCCCGGCTCCGCGTCTCCACGTTCGAGGCGCGCCGGCCCGAGGTGACCTTCACCGTGCGCACCCTGGAGTCGCTGGCGAAGCGGGATCCGGCCGCCGCCTGGTACTTCGTGATGGGGGAGGACAGCCTGTGCGAGTTCGATACCTGGCGCGAGCCGTCCCGGATCCTCGAGCTCGCGACCCTCGCGGTCGTCCCGCGGGAAGGGCGTGCGCGCGCGCCGGTCCGGCCCGCGCTCCGGAGGCGCGTCGTCTTCGTCCCGATGCCGCCGATCGGAATCTCCTCGTCGGAGATCCGGCGCCGCGTCCGGCGCGGCGCCAGCGTGCGATACTGGGTGCCGGACGCAGTCCTCTCCTACATGGAGCGACATGGCCTCTACCGAACCCGGCGACCGCGCCGGACATAGCCTCCTCCTCGTCGACGGATCGGCGCTCCTCTACCGGAGCCATTTCGCGTTCCTCCGAAACCCGCTCCGGAACGCCCGCGGCGAGGTGACGAGCGCTACGTTCGGCGTCCTCCAGGCGATCCTTCCGCTCGTCGACAAGCGGAAGCCCGACCGCGTGGCCGTCGTCTTCGACACGGTCGCGCCCACGTTCCGCCACCGCGTCTACGCCGACTACAAGGCGCACCGGCCGCCCATGCCGGACGACCTCGCCTGCCAGATCCCGCGCGTCCGCTCCGTGATCCGCTATCTCGGCTTCCCGATCGTGGAGCAGGAGGGAGTCGAGGCGGACGACCTGATCGGGAGCCTCGCCTGCGAGGCGGCGCGCGAGGGCGCGACCGCGCTGATCCTGACCTCCGACAAGGATTTCTATCAGCTCGTGAACGACCGGATCGTCCTCCTCGCCCCGCGCGGGCGCGGCGGCGGCGAGCTCTCCACCATCGACCGCGCGGGGGTGCGCGAGCGCTACGGCGTCGAGCCCGAGCAGATGGTCGACATGCTGGCGCTCATGGGGGACGCGGTGGACAACGTCCCGGGCGTGCCGGGCGTGGGGGAGAAGACGGCGACGCAGCTCATCCAGCGCTTCCGGAGCCTGGACGCGCTCTACGCCTCGCTCGACCAGATCGAGCGCCCCTCGATCCGCGAGAAGCTCCGGCAGAACGAGGAGCGGGCGCGCCTCTCGTACAAGCTGGCGACGATCCGCTCCGACCTGCCCCTCGAGCGCCACTGGCACGAGCTGGTCCGCGCGCCGGTGGAGTACGTGCCCCTCCTGAAGCTCCTCGACGATCTCGAGCTCCGCGTGCTCGCGCGCCGATACCGCGAGGAGTATCTCTCCCGCGGCGGAGCGCCGCTCGCGCCGCCTCCAGCACGTGAGGCGCCGCCGGAGGCGGCGCCGATACCGGCCGACACGTCGGGGACGGGGACCTCCGCGGGCGATGAACGCGCGACCGTGCCATCCCCCGAAGGCGAAGACGGAACCTCGGCGTCCGGCGCCGGCGTTGCCGGCGCCACTCTCGAGCCGAAGCGCCCGGGACGGAGCGCGCGGCGCTCCGCGACGCCCGCCGCCGCCGTCGGCCAGCAGGTCGGGACGATCTTCGACGCGCTCGCGGTCGAGGGCGGTCCCGGGACGCGCGACGCGCCGTCCGGCCGCGCGCCCCTCGGCAGCTACCACGTCCTCGAGACGGGCGAGGACCTCGAATCGCTCGCGCGCGAGCTCGCCGACGCGAAGGGGCCGGTCGCGTTCGACACGGAGACGACGGGATTCGATCCCTTCCGCTCGCATCCGGTCGGGATCGCGCTCGCGACCGCCGAGGGACGCGCCTTCTACCTGCCGCTCGGACACGCGTCGGGGAAGAACCTCGATCCCGATCGCGCGCGCGAGGCGCTCGCTCCGTTCTTCGCGTCCCCGGCGGCGAAACGGGCCGCCCAGAACGCGAAGTACGACTGGCACGTGCTCGAGCGCTTCGGCGTCCCCGTGCGCGACATCGCCTTCGACACGATGATCGCCGCCTTCCTCGTCGATCCCGACCAGCCGAAGTCGCTCGACCACCTCGCCAAGGCCCGGCTCGACGTCGCGAAGATCCCGACGGAAGCGCTCCTCGGACGCGGCCGCGAGCAGGTCACCATGGCGTCGGTCTCGATCGACCGCGTGGCGGAGTACTGCTGCGAGGACGCCGACGTGACCCTCCGCCTGGTCCCGATCCTCGAGCGGGAGCTCGAGAGCCTCGGCCTGACCCCGCTCTTCCGGGACGTGGAGATGCCGCTCCTCGGCGTGCTCGCGCGGATGGAGCGGACGGGGGTGCGCGTCGATACCGCGGCGCTCGACGCGATCGGCAAGGGGCTTCAGCGCCGGCTCGACTCGCTCACCCACCGGATCGAGGAGGCGGCCGGCGTGCCGTTCAACGTGAACTCGCCCCGCCAGGTCGCGGAGGTCCTCTTCGACCGCCTCCAGCTCCCGAAAGGGAAGCGGACGCGCGACGGCTACTCCACCGACAACGAGGTGCTCGAGCGGCTCACGTCGCTCCATCCGCTTCCCGGGCTCCTGCTCGAGTGCCGCCAGGCCTCGAAGCTGAAGAGCGCGTACATCGATTCGCTCCCGCGCCTCGTGAACCCCGAGACCGGGCGCGTGCACGCCACGTTCCACCAGGCGATCGCCTCGACGGGCCGCCTCTCGGCGAGCGACCCGAGCCTCCAGAACATCCCGATCCGCACCGACGAGGGGCGGGAGATCCGGCGCGCGTTCGTGGCCGAGGGGCCGCGCGGGCTCCTCGCATCGTTCGACTACTCGCAGATCGAGCTCCGCCTGCTCGCGCACCTCTCGCACGACCCGGCGCTCACCGAGGCGTTCCGGACGGGCGGCGACGTGCACGCGGCGACCGCGTCGCGCCTCTTCGGGGTCGCCCCCGAGATGGTCACGACGGCGCAGCGCGCCCAGGCCAAGGTCGTGAACTTCGGCATCATGTACGGGATGGGGCCGGTGCGCCTCGCGCGCGAGCTCTCCCTCTCGCGCGGCCTCGCGCAGGCGTTCATCGACGAGTACAAGCGGACGCACGCGGGTGTGGCCGCCTTCATGGAGACGGTGCTCGCGCAGGCGCGCGACCGGGGGTACGTGGAGACCCTCCTGAAGCGGCGGCGGCCGCTGCCCGGCCTGTGCGATCCGAACGCCGGGCTGCGGGCCGAGGCCGAGCGCGCCGCGATCAACACGCCGGTCCAGGGATCGGCCGCCGACCTCATCAAGATCGCGATGGTTCGGATCGACGCCCTGCTCGCCGAGCGCGGGCTCCGCTCCCGGCTCATCCTCCAGGTGCACGACGAGCTCCTCTTCGAGACCGACGAGGAGGAGATCGGTGAGCTGACGCCGCTCGTCACGGAGGTCATGGAGCACGCCCTCCCGCTCCTCGTGCCGCTCGTGGTGAACCGCGGGGCGGGGAAGACGTGGGCCGACGCGCATGCGTGATCGGGCGCGGGATGCTATCCTCCCGCTCCGGATCCGGATCGGGGTGACCGGGCTCATGGCGTCCGGGAAGTCGAGTGTGGCCCGGCGTTTCGAGGAGCACGGCGCGGTCCGGGTCGACGGCGACGCGCTCGGCTGGGAAACGCTCAGGGTCTCCGGGGTTCGGGACCGGATCTTGGAGGCATTCGGCTCTGGCGTGATCGGAGCGGATGGCGCGGTCGACCGAGCGAGTCTCGGCGGGATCGTCTTCTCCGATCCCGCGGCGATGGAACGGCTGAACGCGATCGTCCAGCCGTCGCTGCGCGAGCTCGTGGTCCGACGACTCGGCGAAGCGTTCGCCGGGTCAGCGGGCCCGCGCGTCGTCGTCCTCGATGCCGCACTTCTCACCACGTGGCGGCTCGAGCCCGAGCTCGACGGCGTCGTGGAAGTGACCGCTCCGGAACGGCTCCGGATGGAGCGACTCAAGGTCGCGCGCGGATTCACCGCGGAAGAAGCTCTCCTTCGCGTGCGAGGGCAGCGACTTCCGCCGGTCCGCGACGCGAAACGGCTCTGGCGCATCCAAAACGAAGCGGATCCCGCCGCGCTCCTGGCGCGCGCGGACGAAGTGTGGCGCGCGATCGAGGCGCTCGCCGCCGCGGCGCCGAACCCCTAGGAGGAATCGACCGGCATGGACCTGAACGCGACGAAGAAGCGGCTCGAAGAAGGGCGGCGCATCCTGACCCACCTCGGGAGCTATCTTTGACGTCGCGCAGCGCGAGGCGCGCGCGGGCGAGCTCGAGACCCGCATGGCCGAGTCGGACTTCTGGGAGAATCCGGAGTCGGCGCAGAAGACCCTGAGCGAGCTCAAATCGCTCAAGCGGATCGTGGATCCCTACCACGCGCTCCTCCGCGAGGTGGACGAGGCCGAGGGGATGACCGCGCTCCTCGAGGAGGAGCCGGACGAGGCGCTCGCGAAGGAGCTCGAGCGCGCCTCGGAAAAGCTCCTGCCCAAGATCCAGCAGCTCGAGCTCGTGAGCATCCTCTCCGACGAGAGCGACGCGCACGGCGCGATCCTCTCGATCCATCCCGGCGCGGGCGGCACCGAGTCGCAGGACTGGGCCCAGATGCTCTTCCGCATGTACGTGCGCTACGTCGAGCGGATGGGATGGAGCTACCAGGTCCTCGACCTCCAGCCGGGGGAGGAGGCCGGGATCAAGGACGCCACGATCCAGGTGGACGGCGCCTACGCCTACGGCTATCTCAAGGCCGAGCGGGGCGTCCACCGGCTCGTCCGGATCTCCCCCTTCGACGCGCAAAAGCGGCGCCACACCTCGTTCGCGTCGGTCTTCATCTACCCACAGGTGGGCGACAATGGCGACGTCGAGATCAAGGACGGCGACATCCGGATCGACACCTTCCGCGCCGGCGGCGCGGGCGGGCAGCACGTGAACAAGACCGAGTCCGCGATCCGCATCACCCACCTCCCGACCGGGCTCGTGGTGCAGTGCCAGAACGAGCGGAGCCAGCACCGGAACCGCGACGCCGCGATGAGCGTGCTCAAGGCGCGCCTCTACGCGCTCCGTCTCGACGAGGAAAAGGAGAAGCGGGATTCCCTGGGCGGCGGGAAGAAGGACATCGCCTGGGGGAATCAGATCCGGTCGTACGTGTTCCAGCCCTACACGCAGGTGAAGGACCACCGGACCGACGTGGTGACGAGCGACGTGCAGGGCGTGATGGACGGCGATCTCGAGCCGTTCATCGACGCCTTCCTGCGCAAAAAGGAGACGGCGTGAATCCGCAGATCTTTCGCGAGTACGACATCCGCGGCATCGCGGACCGGGAGCTGACCGACGACGTGGCCCGCGCCGTGGGGCGCGCCTTCGCCGACCGGATGGAGGAACGCGACAAGAAACGCATCGCGGTCGGGCGCGACGTGCGCCTCTCCTCGCCCCGCATCGCCGCCGCGCTCGTCGACGGGCTGGTCGAGCGCGGCGCCCACGTGATCGACGCCGGGGTGGTGCCGACGCCCGCGCTCTACTTCGCCATCCTCGAGCGGAAGGCGGACGGCGGGGTGATGGTGACCGGGAGCCACAATCCGATCGAGTACAACGGGCTCAAGCTCTCCGAGGGGATCTCCTCGCTCCATGGGGAAGCGATCCAGGAGATCCGGCGCCGCGCGTCGACGCCGGGCCCGGCGGTCCCTCGCGGGAGCGTCGAGAAGGTCTCGGTCGACGACGCGTACCTCGCCGATCTCGTGTCCCGAATCCAACTGAAGCGCCCGCTCCGCGTGGTGGTCGATCCGGGGAACGGCGCCGCGAGCATCCTCGGCCCCGAGTTCCTCCGGCGGATCGGCTGCTCCGTGGACGCCATCTTCGCCGAGCCCGACGGGCGCTTCCCGA
>JBLMWD010000134.1:0-3140 GCA_050257045.1 Bacteroidota bacterium
AGCAGTCGCACCGCGTCCTGGAGCCGACCCTCATGGAACGCGACGGCGCCGGCGAGGTGATCGCGTCCGCGCCGCTCCACGCGGTTCGGGCGATCGCGCACCAGGGCGTCGTACTCGGCCAGGATGCGCCTGGCCTCGGCGTCATGACCGCTGTCCAGCGCCATGTGCCCCAACCATGTGAGCGGGCCGTCCGCCAGGGACGTATAGCGTCGCATGAGGGAATAGGTCTGGAGCGCGAGCGGCCACGCCTCGTCGTACCGCTTCATGGCTTGGAGCAGATGAGCGCGCCCGCCGGGAGTCGGAATATCGCTGAGATCGGCCCGCCCGAAATCGAACTGCCGCATCGCCTCCGCCGACCGTCGGTCGGCCTCGCGATAGCGCCCTTCGGAGAAGAGCAGCCAGAAGCCCGGGACTCCTCCGGACATGATCGGATCGGCGTGCGTCTTCTGGACGAGCCGGGTGTAGACGGCGGCCGAGTCGAAGTCGCCGGTCATGCGGTAGTAGATCGCAAGCTGTCGCAGGGCCGCGGGGTTGCCGGAGTCGCGCGCGAGCAGCTCGCGGGCGATGGCCACACAGCCGGCCGCGTCCCCGAGCCGGCCAATCCCGTCCATCTTCAGAGCGGTCGGGACCGGATTCGTGGGATTCAGATGCTGGAGCCTGTCGCAATCGGCGACCACGGCAGCCACGCTCCCCGACTCGACGTCGATGTCGACGATATGCTGGAACGCGACGGCGAACGTCGGATCCAACGCGATCGTGCGATCGAAAGCGGTCCGGGCGCCGGCAATGTCGTCGCCCTGATGGAAGAGGGCTTCGCCCAATCCGTACAGGAACTCCTTGTCGTCGGGGTAGCGCTCGAGGAGGGCCCGATAGCGCCGCGCCGCTCCCGGGTAATCGGCCTGGATCAGCTTCTGAAGCCCATCCAGGCCCTCGCGCTCGCGGCCGACGAGACGGCCCGAACGCATCGCCCTGTCCACGACGCGCCGCGCGGTGTCGAAATCCTCCAACCACCAGGTCGCGACGCCCAGGTAGTACCACGCGAGCCCGAAGGTCGAGTCGGCCTGCACGGCCTCGGCCAGGGCCTTCGCGGCTTCCACCCGCTCCGCGCGATTCAGCAGATCGACGCCCCGGACGTACGCCCGATAGGCGGCCGGGTTGCGGGTGGTCAGGGCCGCCACGTCGACCGGTCCGCTCTGGAAATCGACGCCGGCGCTCGAGAGCCCGCGCTCGAGCACCGAGGTGAGGGAGTCGATGGCCGCGAAGAGCCCCTGCTCGCCCCCGGGCGCCTGTGCCCGACACGACGTGAGGACCGCGCCGTCTTTCGTGGAAGAGACCTCCGCGCCGACCACGTACTCGGGATCGGTGCGATAGATGTAGCCGATCACGATGTAGGCCGCGCCGGCGCGGCGGCCGACCTCGAGTGCGTCCGCGCCCGTCACGGCGCGCTCGGTCTTGCCCATTTGCCGCAGCACGTCGTGCACGCGCTGGTTGCTCAGGACGGGCATGACGCGCGATTGGCCGAGAGCCACGGTGAGAAGGCTCGTCGCCATGGCGGCCACGCCATGCGGGTCGGAGGGCTCGGCCATCTGCTGGAACGAGAGCACCGCGATCGAGCGTGGCGCGGCCTCCGCGTTCCGGGCGCCGATTCCCGCCCGGTCCCGAATGACGAGGATCAAGAAAATCAGGAAGGCGAGCGCGGCCGCTCCGGCGAGCAGTCGCCGCGCGAGACGGTTCCGCCCGGTGGCGCCGATGCGGGGCCCGGAACCCGCGGGCGCGAGCGTGGTCTCGGTCAACCCGTCCGGCGCCGGCACGCCGGCAGGTCGGGGCTGGGACGGCGGCGAACCGGATGCCCGTGAGTGCAGGGCGCGCAGGTCGGCCGCGAGATCGGCCGCGGTCTGGTACCGCTCGGCCGGGTCCTTGCGCATCAGCTTCATCACGATGCGCTCCAGCTCGAGCGGGATCCCGCTCCGGAGCGCGGTCGGCGGCTCCGGCTCGTCGGCGCGGATCGCGTGGAACGTCGCCTCCAGCGTCGGCCGCGCGAAGGGGCGCACCCCCGTGAGCGCCTCGTAGAGCACGACACCGAGGGAGAAGAGATCGCTCCGCCGGTCCACCGTATCGCCGCGCGTCTGTTCGGGGCTCATGTGGTCCGCCGTGCCGGCCGTCGAACCCTCCGCGGTGAGGCGGGTGTCCTCGCCGTGGAGCGCGAGCCCGAAGTCGGCGAGCTTGGTCGCGCCTTCGGGGGTGATCAGGATATTGGAGGGTTTGACGTCGCGGTGGACCACGCCGCGCGTATGCGCGTGCGCGAGCGCCTCGGCGAGGACGCGCCCGCGATCGATCACCTCGGAAACAGGGAGCGGGCGGTGCGCGAGCCGCTGCGCGAGCGTCTCCCCCTCGATGTACTCCATCACGAGGAAGAGCCGGTCGCCGTGTTCTTCGAGCGCGAAGATGCCGGCGATTCCCGGATGCGAGAGCGACGCGAGCGCCCGCGCCTCGCGACGGAGCCGTTCGCGCCGCTCGGGATCGGCAGAATCGGCGCGCGGCAGGAACTTCAGCGCGACCCGCCGCCCGAGCCGCTCGTCCTCGGCGAGATAGACCTCGCCCATCCCGCCCGCGCCGAGGGGGCGGAGGATCCCGTAATGGAGAACGCGCTCGTCCATGGTCAACAGGCCGTCATCGATCCGCGGCCGCCTGCGCGCGCGCCCGCTCCAGCCGGGCGATCGCGGCTTTGGCTTCCTCGTTCGCGGGCACGGGCCAATCCGCCATCCGATACTGATGGATCACACGCCGGTAGAGGTCGAGCGCCTCGTCCGACTTCCCGGCCGCCTCATACTGCTTGGCCAGGAGGACCATCGCGGAGAACGCGATCTGCGAATCCCCCGCGTACGGTCCGCGGGAGACGACGCGCTGCAGGAGCGCCAAGCCGACCTCCCGATCGCCGACCGCGAGATGGGCGCGGGCACGCGCCCAGTCGTCCTCCTCGTTCTGGATGGGAGGAGGTCCCGCGTAGAACCCGGAGTCGAGCAGTCGCACCGCGTCCTGGAGCCGACCCTCATGGAACGCGACGGCGCCGGCGAGGTGATCGCGTCCGCGCCGCTCCACGCGGTTCGGGCGATCGCGCACCAGGGCGTCGTACTCGGCCA
>JBLMWD010000135.1:0-2789 GCA_050257045.1 Bacteroidota bacterium
CATAATCAGTTCGAAGCCGAGCGCGTGTTCGGCTCCGAGTTCATGAGGCAGAAGCGAGAGGAGGCGCGGCTCGCCGCAGCCGAAGCTCGGAAACGGGTCGAGGCGAAGGCACAGGCCGTCAGAGACCAGGAAGCGCGGGCACTCGCCAGGGAACAGGCCAAAGACGTGCTGGCCGGCCTGCGGGGACTCGGCTGTCGAGCGGACCAGGCGAAGCGCGCGGCGCAGTTCGTGGAGGCGCTCTCGTGCGAGACGCTCGAGGAGCGGATGCGCGCGGCGCTGGGATTCATCAACCGCGCGTCGGCGCGATTTTCCGTGGGCGGCTCGACCGGATGATCCGGAGCATCACCATCGCTCCGATTCGAGTCGATGGCCGGGATCGAGCTTGGCGGACGGGTGAGGAGCGGGCGCATTCCCTCACGTGCTACCCTCGGTCGATGCACTCCCTTTCCGATCCGGTCCGCTACCTGAAGGGGGTTGGTCCTCAGATGGCCGGACGCCTCTCGCGGCTCGGGATCGAGACCGTACGCGATCTCCTGTTCCATGCGCCGGTGGGTTATCGGGATCGGCGCGCCACCACGCCCATTGCCGAGCTCCAGCCGGCCGTGGAGGCTTCGGTCGTGGCCACCGTGGTGACGTCGAGGATGGAGCGCCGGCTCAAAGGACGCAGCGACGTGACCGCCACACTGCGCGACGACTCGGGATTTCTGCGCGCGATCTGGTTCAACCAGCCCTTCCGCGCGAAGCAGCTCGCGCCGGGGGAGCGCTACGTCTTCTCCGGAGTGCCGCGCGTCTTTCGCGGGGTCGAGATGCACAATCCCGAGTTCGAGCCGCACGAAGCGGAGGAGGAGTCGGCCCACGTCGCGCGTCTGGCTCCGCGCTACGCGCTGACCGAGGGCGTGAGCGAACGCTGGCTCCGCGGCCGGGTGCGCGACGCGCTCGACGCTCTGGCGATGCCCCCCGACCTCATCCCGCCGGACTGGGCGGCGCGTTTCCGGCTCCCGCCGCTGCGCGAGGCCTTCGAGCAGCTCCACTTCCCGAAATCGATGGAGGAGCGGGATCCCGCGCGCCGGAGGCTCGCGCTCGAGGAGCTGCTCCATCTTCAGATCGGCCTCCAGCTCGCGCGGATCGAGCATCGCGGAAGCCGGGCCGCGCGCCCGCTCGACGCGGGCGAGCCGCTGATGCGCCGGTTCCTCGGATCGCTCCCGTTCACCTTGACCGCCGCGCAGAAGCGCGTCATCGACGAGCTGGCGCGCGATCTCGACGGGACGGCGCCGATGCGGCGGCTCCTGCTCGGCGACGTGGGCTCGGGGAAGACCGTGGTCGCGCTGGCCGGCGCCGCCCGCGCCGCCGGAGCGGGGGCACAGACCGCGATCCTCGCGCCGACGGCGATCCTGGCCGAGCAGCACGCACGTACCGCGGAGCGGGTGTTCGGCGCCGCGGGAATCCGGCATGCGCTCCTCACCGCGGCCACGCCCGCCAAGGAGCGCGACGCGATACGGGCGGAGCTCATGGCGGGGACGCTCCCGGTCGTGATCGGGACGCACGCGCTGCTCGAGAAGGAGGTCGTGCCCTTGGCACTCGGATTCGTCGTCGTGGACGAGCAGCACCGGTTCGGCGTGCGGCAGCGGGTCTCGCTCGCGGAAAAGGGAACGGGCGGCGGCGCGCACCTGCTCGTCCTCTCGGCGACGCCGATCCCGCGCACGCTGGCGATGACCGTCTATGGCGACCTCGATCTCTCGCGTCTGGACGAGAAGCCGCCCGGGCGCGTCGAGGTGCGCACCGAGATGGTGGACGGCGACGATCGCGAGGCGCTCCTCGATCGGATCGTTCGGGAGGTGGCCGAAGGGGGAAGCGTCTTCGTGGTCTATCCGCTCGTGGAGGAGTCGGAGAGCGTGGACCTGAAGGACGCAGTCTCGAAAGCGGCAGCCCTCGGGCGCGTGCCCGCGCTTGCCGCGGCCGGCGTGGCGCTCGTGCACGGGCGCCTGAGGCCCGAGGAGCGCCGGGCGGCGCTCGATCGCTTTCGCTCCGGCTCGGCACGCGTCCTGGTCGCGACCACGGTCGTGGAAGTGGGGCTGGACATCCCCGACGCGACGCTGGTCGTGATCGAGCACCCGGAGCGGTTCGGGCTGGCCCAGCTCCACCAGCTGCGGGGGCGTGTCGGGCGGGCCGAGCGGCCGGGATGCTGCGTGCTGGCCGCACCGCCGAAGATCGGAGAGCTCGCGCGGAAGCGTTTGTCCGTTTTCCGCAGCGTGTCGGACGGGTTCCGCCTGGCGGAAGAGGACCTCCGGCTTCGCGGGCCCGGAGTGGTCTTGGGCACGTCGCAGCATGGGTTTCCGGAGCTTCGCCTCGCCGATCCGCTGGCCGACGCCGACCTCATGGAAGCGGCCCGGGGGCTCGGCCAGGAGCTCCTCGAACGCGGGGAACGGGAACGCGGTCGCGGGGAGCGGCTCCGGGAGTGGGTGGACGCGCACGTCGCCGGCGCCGGGCATCTGCTCGCCGGCGGGTAGCCCCGAAAACCCGAAAGATACGGCCCGGTGGGCCGATAGACCGGTCGGAAGGGAACGCCTCCGGCCGAGGGAGCGAACGGCATGACCATCGAATGCACCGCCTGCCACGCGCGCTACACGATCGCCGATTCGCTCGTGCCGCCGCAGGGGGCGCGTGTGCGCTGCCGGAAGTGCAACGCGGTCTTCACCGTGAAGGCGCCGGGGCCGGTCGTCTCGCCGGAGCCGCTGCCGGTCGTGCCGCCCGCGCCCGAAGCGCCGCACGCGCCGCATGCCGCGCCTGAG
>JBLMWD010000136.1:0-42234 GCA_050257045.1 Bacteroidota bacterium
GAGATGCGGAGCCATGACGCGGAGCACGCGGTCTCCTTGCGAGACGGGATGGGCGATCGCCTGAGCGGCGTGGAGTGTAGCACGGCTCGTCCATGGCGGCCCCACGTGGTTTCCACTTTCCGCCGAGCGTGCCGCCACTTTAGATTTCAGGAATCATGACGACCGACCGCCGGCCTTCTCCCGGCAAGCTCCGCCAGGAATACGACGACAGCAGCCGCCTCTCCGAGATCGAGGTGCCGGTCTCCGAAACTCTGGCACCGTTCCTCGACCGGATCGTATCCGCGCGGGACGAGGAGCGACGCGAGCCGCTGAACCAGGTCTGCCGGGAGCTCCTCCAGGGATTCGCGGATTTCTACGAGGTCCCGCCCCCGGCGGTGAAGCTGCTCGGCGTGCGCCCGCATCGCACCTACGAGGGCCGCCTGTCCTACGAGCTCTTTGGAGATTACAGCCTGGCGAAAACGCAGATCCGGCTCTGGACGCGAACGCCGATGATCCGGAAGTGGACGTCGAGCCGGACGCTTCTCTCCACCCTCTGCCACGAGTTCATGCACCATCTGGACGTGGTCCGGCTCGGGTTTCCGAAGAGCTACCACACGACGGGGTTTTTCGAACGGACCCACCGGCTCTATCTCGGTGTCTTGGGGCAGGCTTACTACCCCTTGGCGTGGCAGAAACCGGAGCGCAACGGCTCTCGCTCGATCGATTGGCCCGAGACGAATCGCCGGAGGATCATGGCCGCCGCGCGCTCCGGACAGCGGCGCGACCGTGCTTCGTGAACCCATACGATCCGGACCAGTGACCCGATGACCACCGTACTCGACCGCCTCCGCGCCTGGGTCGTGACCGCCGACATGGGACTCGGCCATCAGCGCGCCGCCCACACCCTGAGGCATCTCGCCGAAGGCGACATCCTCACCGCCGGCAGCCCGGAGACCACCGATCTCGACGAGGCGCGTTTCTGGCGCCGGATGACGTGGTCGTACCAGACGCTCTCTTCCGTCAAGCAGGTCCCGGTCGTGGGCGGCGCGATGTTCAGCCTGCTCGACGCCCTGCTCCACATCCCTCCGCTCTACCCCCTGCGCGACCTCTCGAATCCCGGACCCAACAACCACATCATGGACCACTTCATCCGGAGCGGCCTGGGTCGCGTCCTGGTCGAGCGCCTGCGGACGATCGACCTGCCGATGATCTCGACCTTCTACGCGCCGGCCCTCGTTGCCGATCATGCGCGCCTCGAGAAGATCTACACCGTCATCTGCGACGCCGATCTCAATCGCGTGTGGGTCGCAACGCGCGCGAAGGAGAGCCGCATCCAGTACTTCGCCCCCTGCGGCCGGGCGATGCGGCGCCTCCGGCAGTACGGCGTCCCCGACGATCGCATCTTCATCACGGGGTTCACGCTGCCCCGCGAGAACATCGGCGGCACGGACATGAAGATCCTCAAGTCGGATCTTCTGGCCCGGCTCGGACGCCTCGACCCCAAGGGACGGTTCACGAGCGTCTACGGTTCCACCGTGCAGGAGCTGCTCGGCGCGAAGCCGGAGCCGTCGGACGGCAAGGAGCGCGTGACGGTCGCCTTCGCCGTGGGAGGAGCGGGAGCGCAGGCCGATATCGGTCTCGTGCTGGCTCGCGCCTTGAAGCCGGGACTCCTGGACGGCCGATTCCGCCTGGTCCTGGTGGCCGGCGTGAATCATCTCGTCGAAGCGACGTTCCGCAATGTCGCCGTGGCGGCGGGGCTGGAGTCGGTGCTCGGGAATGGACTGGTGATCCTGCGCGAGGATTCGAAGAAAGCCTACTTCGACCGGTTCAACGCCCTGATGCGCGAGACCGACATCCTCTGGACGAAGCCGAGCGAGCTGTCGTTCTACTCCGCGCTGGGGATCCCGATCATCATGGCGCCTCCCATCGGCTCGCAGGAGGCCAAGAACGAGCGCTGGCTGATGGACAAGGGATGCGCCTTCCCCCAGTACACGCCGAGGCTCGCCCTCGAATGGCTGAGCGACATGCTCAAGGACGGCGTCCTCGCCGAGCGCGCGCTGAGCGGGTTCATCAAGAACCGGAAGCTGGGCGTCTACAAGATCGAAGAGGTGCTCGAGACGGGAACGATGGGGCGCGAGACGCATCCCTCGAGGAGATAGTTTCCGCGACGGCGATCAACTCCCCGTTTTCCGCCTGGCGCGGACGAGATGATCTCCAGCTTCATGGGACAGCCGGTGCCACGCGGTCCGCCGGCCGGCCGGCTCCGAGAAACGGAGCGGTGATCGCGAGGGCTCCCCAGACCAGGGCGAGCCCGAGGTATTCCGTCAGCTCGAACGGCCCGATCGCGTTCACCCGTTTGTCGTAGATGATGGCCGACACGAGGGTGATCGTGTTGCCGAGGAGGAGCGCCCACCAGGCCCAGCGGTCACCCCGGCGAAAGGCCGTGACCGTGACGAGCGCCGCCGTCACCCCGAACGCCACGTTGTACCAGCCGTACGTCCGATAGAGCACATCCATGTACTTGGCCGCCATCGGAGCCGTCCTCATCAGATCTGCCCAGGCGCCACCGGAGAAGCCCTCGTAGCCGGCGGGGAGGATCGTCTTACCCCCGGGGCCGAGCAGTCGATCCAGGAATACGGCCGCGCCCATGCCCCACGCGATGAATCCCACGTCGACGATGAAGATCAGGATCCAGGCGACCCGGCGTCGGAGTCCCATCGATCTCGCGACGGCTCCGCCCTCTTGCGCCGCGCTCCATGCCATGGTCATCGTGGGGATCCTCCGTGCGCCGCCGCGCAGATGAGCTCGACGTCGCGCGGCGAGAGTCGCGTCTCGGTTTGAAGTGACGCCCAGACGCCCGGCATCTTCCCTGCGGTTACGTCCTTGCACGACGCCACCAACAACTGCCCTTGCCGTTCCTGCGAATAGGCAGCCCACTCCGAGAAGTTCACGGCCGCCCGTCCCTTCGCCACCGCGTACGCGTAGAGCCAGGACAATGGGGCCACCTTCGTGAACGATGGCCATCGGGTCCGGTACGAGTGGCAGTCCCCGCACGAACGATCGAGGACGGCGCCGAGCTCGGCCGGTACGTGTGCCTGGACTGTGCGGCTTGGATCGATCGGCGGGTTCGCACGGTTGGGGCGGACGAGTTGAGCGGCAGCGAACAGAAGGACGAGGACGACGGCGGCTTTCCTCACGGGTTCCTCCTCCGGACGGCGGGAATCCGGCGCGACACCGCGGCGGCACGGAGTGGAGCAACGGTTGGAGGATGGCCGCAGTGGCCGTTTGGCTTGGGGAGTGCGCCGAGGTTCGGCCTGGCGGCAAGCGCGGTCAAGAGGAATCGCCGGTTCGTGGATCTCCGAGGCGCGAAGGGTCCGGACCGGCGGACCCCGCCTGTGTTCAATTCTGCCGCGGCGATCGCCGGTTGCCCCGCGTCGAGAACTGACGGCGGTACGCCGTCGGGGATGTCCGCAGGCAGCGCCGGAACTGCAGCCGCAGCGTCTGGGCCGTGCCGAAGCCGACGCTCGCGGCCACCTCGTCGACGCTCGCGCGCGAGCTCTCGAGAAGACGCTGCGCCGCGAGCACGCGCTGGCGATTCAGCCAGGCGTGCGGCGTGGTGCCGAGCTCTGCCTGGAACCGACGCAGGAACGTCCGCGGAGAGAGCGCCGCGGCGCCGGCCAGCGCGTCGACGCCGACCGCCTCGTCGAGGTGGGCGAGCGCCCATTCCAGAGCCCGGGCGAGGCCCTGCCCCGCATCTCGCGGAACGGGCCGGTCAATGTACTGCGCCTGGCCCCCGTCCCGGTGGGGCGGCACGACCAGACGCCGCGCCACCTGGTTCGCGATGTCCGCCCCGTAGTCGAGCCGCACGAGATGGAGGCAGAGGTCGATCCCGGCCGCGCTTCCCGCCGACGTGAAGACCTGGCCGTCGTCCACATGGAGCACGTCGGGCTCGACCCGGATCGAGGGAAAGAGGTGGCGCAGGATCTCGGTGTAGCGCCAGTGCGTCGTGGCCCGCTTTCCCTCGAGGACACCCGCCGCGGCGAGCACGAACACGCCCGAGCAGATCGACACCAGGCGCGCCCCGCGCGCGTGCGCGCGACGGAGCGCCTGCAGGAGCCGGGCCGGGGGTTTCTCCCTCGGGTCGCGCCACCCCGGCACGACGATGGTGTCCGCCCGCTCCAGGAGTCGAAGCCCGCCGCTCGGCCGGATCTCGATCGCTCCCGTCGCGCGCAGCGCGCCCGGCTCCAGCGAGCAGACCGCGAACTCGTACCACGGAACGCCCAGCTCCGGCCGGGGCAGCCCGAACACCTCGATGGCAATGGCGAGCTCGAAGAGCGCGACGCGATCGTAGGCGAGGACGACGACCCGGCGCCGGGATCGGGCGGCGGCGAGTCCGGCCGTTCGGTGAGTCCGCGGGCGGCGCATGGCGGTATTTTAGCGAACAATGTCATTTACGCCCAGCGCCTTCGATCCCCAGGTGCGCGATCATTCAGGCCTGGTCAGGCGAACCCTTCCCCGACTCAAAGGAGCGACCCATGCCGGATACCCAGTCGATGCCGCCATCGATGCCCTCGATCCCCTCCCTCCGCGAAGGCGTCGCGGAGCCGGCCGAAGCGGCCCGGCATTTCGAGAGACTCCTCTCCTTCGAGACCGATTGCTGGGACGTCCATGAAGCGCTCCGCCGCGGCCAGGAGGGGTTCGTCGTGCTGGACGTCCGCTCCCCGGCGCTCTATGCCACGGGCCATGTTCCGGGAGCGGTCAACCTTCCCCGCGGGCGAATCGTCCCGAGGAATCTCGAGTCGTACGCCGCCGACGTGCTGTTCGTCGTCTACTGCAACGGCCCGCACTGCAACGGCGCCGACAAGGCGGCGCTCGCGCTCGCTCGTCTCGGACGGAGCGTGAAGAAGATGATCGGCGGGATCGAGGGGTGGAAAGACGATGGGCTCGGCCTCGAGACCGGCCCCGCGGGAGGCGCGCCGGCGGCCTAGAGGCCGCTCCGGGCGCGCCGCTCCTGCGGCAGGAGGCTCGCGTAGACGAAGCCGGTTGCGGGCGCGGCGATCCCCGCCGCGGCTCCGAGGCGCACGACGGCTCCGATGATCGCCTCGAGCTCCGACGGCCGGCCATCGGCGATGTCGCGCTGCATCGAGGCGGTGCTCGCGGGCGCCATGGAATCCACGAACGCCATCACCCGCGCGACGGAATCGTCGGCGAGCGGGACGCCCGATGCGCGCCCCACGTCCCGCACCTCCGTCGCGATCCTCCGGATCAGCTCGCGCGTGGGGGCAGACGCCCGCATCTCGCCCACATTCGCGCGAGCCACGGCGCCCGCGCCGCTCACCCCGGCGATGAAGATCAGCTTCTCCCAGAGTGCGACGCGCATGTTCTCGGGATTCTCGACGACGACGCCCGCCGACTGGAGCGCGGCGGCGAGCGCGGCGGCGTTCCCGGAGAGACCGGCGCCGTCACGCTCTCCCATCACGACCGTCGGCACGATCGCGATGTGTCGCACGTGGCCGGGGGCGACGAGCGCGCAGGCGACTCGGCAGAGGCCCATGAGGGGCGCCTCTTCACCGAGCGCACGGACGAGCTCGTCCCACGACTCGATCCCGTTCTGGAGCGGGAGCACCCGCGTCCCCGACGCGACGAGCGGGCGAATCTGGGCCGCGGCCTCGGGAACCTGCCACGCCTTCACCGCGAGAACGACGGCGTCGACGGGGCCGACATCCGCGGGCCGGTCGGTGACACCCTCGGGAGCGACCCGATGAGTTCTTTCGAGGTCGTCGAGGAGGATTCCGTCGCGCCGGACGGTCTCGAGATGCCGGCCGCGCGCGATCAGGATCACGCGGGCACCGGCCCTGGTCAGGATCGCCGTGAAGTAGCATCCCAGGGCGCCCGCGCCCACGATTGCGACCCGTGTCTCCGTCATTCGCCGCGATTCCTCCGCCGGGTGGGTCCTTGTAGCCGGGCGCGCAGAACGTAGTCTTGGCCCGTTGGCGATACCGCCCCGCAAGCGGCGGAGTATAGCGCGGTTGGCCGCTCCGGCCACTCGGCCGCGTCACAGTCGTTGACGGCGCCGCTCCGCGGGCCTAGCGTGACGGCATCAGCCGGCGGGCAGGCCGCGATCGCGTCGAACCACCCGGCCCGCGGCTGGACGAGGAGGCGCGGTCCGACCGCTCGACCGCCGCCACGACGATGGATCGCAGTGCGCCACACCGCCGTCCAGTACGGGGACCGGCCCTGCTCCGAGCCCCCGCAGCGGCGTTGCTGCTCGCCGCCTTCACCTCCCTCCTTCCCATCCCGACGCTCGCGCGCGAACCGCGAACGGCCACACTCGTCACGATCTGGAGCCCGCAGGCGCAGTTCGCGGGCTACTACGTCGCGCTCGAGAAGGGGATGTACGCCCGGCACGGCGTCGACCTCACGATCATTCCCGGCGGGCCCGGCCTCGCTCCCGAGGCGATGCTGCGGGACGGCAAGGCCGACTTCGCCGTCCTGTGGCTGTCATCGGCGCTCCGCCAGCGCGACGCGGGGACGCCGCTCGTCCATCTCGCCCAGGGAATCCAGCGCTCGTCGATGATGCTGATCGCCAAGCGGAGCAGTGGCATCCGGAGCATCGCCGACATGCGCGGGAGGAAGGTCGGCGTCTGGGACGGCGACCTCGCGATCCCTCCCCGCGCGCTCTTCACGCAGGCCCGCGTCTCCGTGCGCGAGGTGCCTCAGTCCCACACCATCAATCTCTTCCTCCGCGGCGGAATCGATGTCACGTCGGCCATGTGGTACAACGAGTACCATACGATCCTGAACGCGGGGATCGATCCGGATGAGCTGAGCGTCTTCTTCCTCGCGGATCTCGGGCTGCGCTTCCCCGAGGACGGGCTGTACGCCCTCGAGCGCACGGTCGGCCGAGATCCCGCGCTCGCCGACGCCGTGGTTCGGGCTTCACGCGAAGGATGGGACTACGCCTTCGCCCACCCCGATGAAACCCTCGACATCGTGATCCGGCAGATGCGCGCGGCGCACCTTCCGGCCAACCGGGTGCACCAGCGGTGGATGCTCGCGCGCATGCGCGAGCTGTCGCGCCCCGCCGATGGGCGGCCGCTCCTCGGCCGCCTGTCCGAGCAGGACTACGCGGCGGTCGCCGCCGCGCTGCTGCGCGAGCGGGTGATCCAAACGATTCCGCCCTACCGGGCGTTCGTGAGAGAGACCGATGCATCCCGGTAGGAGCCTCGCACTTCGGCTCGTCCTCGTGATCGCCGGCTTCAGCACGGTGATCTTCGCGGTCACCTTGGGCTACAACTACTGGCGCTCGCGGCTCCTCCTCGAGCGGGAGCTGGAGAGCAACGCGCGGCACCTCGCCGCTTCGCTGGTCAGCCGCGTCGAGACGCGGCTCGTGGCGGTGCAGAAGGTCACGGAGGGGCTGGCCCGCTCCGTCGCGACCGGAGGGCAGAGCGAGGACGACTTGCTCCGCTTGCTTCGAACCACCCTCGAGGGAGAGCCCGACATCTACGGGATGGCCGTGGCGTTCGAGCCGAACGCCTTCCGGCCCGGAACCCGCCTCTTCGCTCCGTACTACTTCCGCGGGCGCGGCGCGATCCACCTGAGCCGCCTGGAGGAAACGTATCGGCAGGTCCCCTATCTCTATTGGGACTGGTACCAGATTCCGCGCGAGCTCGAGCGCGTGGAGTGGAGCGAGCCCTATTTCGCCGAGGGCGCGGGGAACATCCTCCTCGCGACCTGCGGCGTCCCCTTCTACGGCGAGGAGCACGGAGAGCGCGTCCTCCGAGGGATCGTCAGCGCCAGCATCTCGGTCGACTCGCTCACGGAGCTCGTCTCCTCGGTTCGCATCCTCCAGACCGGTTACGCCGCGATCCTCTCGCGCAACGGGATGATCCTGGCGCACCCGATGAAGGAGGCGATCATGAACGAGTCCTTCTTCAGCATCGCCGAGGGCCGCAACGATCCGGCGCAGCGGGCGGTCGGCCGGAGGATGGTGCACGGCGAGACCGGCTTCGTCCATTACACGAGCCTCATGGGATTCCCGAGCTACATGTACTACGCGCCAGTCCGCTCGACGGGATGGAGCGTCGCGGCCCTGTTCCCCGAGAAGGAGCTGTTCGCCAGCGTCGACCGTCTGACCCTGACGATGGCGGGGATCGGGGGCGCGGGGCTCCTCCTGCTCCTCGCGGCGGTCTACTCCATCGCGACGTCGGTCACGAGGCCCCTCCGCTCGCTCGCGCTCGCTACGCATCGCGTCTCCGCCGGCGACTTCGACGAGCCGCTCCCTCCGATCCGCTCCCGCGACGAGGTAGGGACCCTCGCGCGCGACTTCCAGGCGATGCAGGGCTCCCTCAAGAAGTACATCGCCGACCTGACGGCGACGACGGCCGCCAAGGAGCGGATCGAGAGCGAGCTCGAGCTGGCGAGGGACATCCAGGCGAGCCTCCTGCCCCGCGTCTTCCCTCCCTTCCCCGACCGGCCGGAGCTCGACATCTTCGCTTCGATGGACCCGGCCAAGGAGGTGGGAGGGGACTTCTACGATTTCTTCTTCGTCGACCAGGACCGGCTCTGCTTCCTGATCGCGGACGTGGCCGACAAGGGGGTCCCGGCCGCGCTCTACATGATGGTCGTGAAGACCCTGCTCAAGACCGAAGGACAGCGGCTGGGCGATCCCGACCGGATCCTGGCGAGCGTGAACGACATCCTCGCCGCCGACAACGAGCGCTGCATGTTCGCCTCCGTCCTCTGCGCGGTCCTGGACGCCCGGAACGGCGAGCTGCGCATCGCCAACGCCGGGCACAACCCGCCCCTGCTCGTGGATGCCATGGGGGCGCGCTATCTCCCGGTCAAGGCCGGCCTCGTGCTCGGGCCCCGCGCGGGAGCGCGCTACGAGATGGAGCGGATCACGCTCCAGCCCGGCGACAGCTTCTTCCTCTACACGGACGGGGTGACCGAAGCCCGGGACCGCCGCGATGCGCTCTACGGAGAGGCGGCGCTGCTCGAGGGGATACGCCGCACCGGACGGGTCGCTCCGGAGACGATGGTGCGTGCGATCCGGACCGCCGTGCGCGCTCACGCGGAGGGGGTTCCCCAGTCCGATGACGTCACCATGCTCGCGATCACCTATGTGGGTGGCCGGCGGGCGGGGAGGGACGCATGACAAGGAACGCGTACCTGCGCGCGTCCTGGACCTCGCTCCTGGTCCTGGCCGCGCTCGCCGGCTGCGGCCGGCAGGATAAGGTGATCACGCGCCTCGACGAGGCGCGGGAGGCCCGGATCGGCGTGATGACCGGGTCCACGGGCGAGGCCACCACGCGCGCCCGGCTCCCGCGGGCCGACATCAAGAGCTACGACGACATCATGGACGCCGCCGCGGCCATGAAGGCGGGGCAGCTGGAGGCGCTCGTCATCTCGAGACCGGCAGCGATCCAGCTGGTGAAGTACAACCCGGACTTTCAGCTGGTGGCGGAGCCGCTCGACAACGAGGACACCGCCATCGCGCTGCGCCGGAAGGACACGGCGTTGCTGGCCGCCGTGAACCGCTTCATCGACTCGCTCCGGGCGGACGGCACGCTGGCCGACATGAAGCGCCGGTGGTTCAAGCCCGACCTGAGCCCCTACGAGGAGCCCGCGATCGCGGTCCCGGCCACGGGAGAGATCCTGGACGTCGGCGTGAGCGCGACGCGCGAGCCGATGACGTTCGTGGATCGCGATGGGCGGGTGTCCGGGCACGACGGAGAGCTTGCCCGCCGTCTCGGCGCCCGGCTCGGCCGGCCGGTCGCCTTCCACAACATGAAGTTCATGGCGCTGATCCCGGCGCTCCAGTCGGGAAAGGTCGACGTGATCGTGACCGGGATGACGGCGACCGACGAACGACGCAAGCAGGTCGCCTTCTCGCATCCGTACTACGCGAACGCGCAGGTCATGGTCGTCCGGAAGCAGGCGGCCGGTCGCGCCTTCCCGGCGGCGGCGGGCGGGACGAGTGCCGCGAGCGGGAAGCTCACTTCGGCCAAAGACCTCGCGGCCGGGCGCGTCGGCGTGCTCCTCGGCTCGGCGCACGAGGCATGGGCCCTGAAGAACCTCCCGAAGGCGACGGTTCTCCAGTACAAGACCTTCGCCGACCTCGTCCTCGCGGTCCGGACCGGAAAGGTGGACGGCGCCCTGTTCGACGCCGATCCCCTCCGGGATCTCGTTCGCCGGGACCGTGAGCTCGGAATCCTGGGCGGCCCCCTCTTCTCCTTCGACTGCGGGGTCGGCTTCTCCTCCGGCGCCGACGACCTCCGTGGACGCTTCAACTCGTTCCTCGCCGAGCTCCGGCGGAATGGCGTCTACGACGACATGGTCCATCGCTGGATCGTCGAGGGCGCCACCGACATGCCCGCGATTCGGAGCCCCCATACGCGCGGGATCCTGACAGCGGGCGTGAGCGACGTCGGCCTGCCGTTCGTCGCAATGCGGGAGAACCGCCTGGTCGGCTTCGACGTCGAGCTCGCCGAGCGCTTCGCGGCCCATCTCGGACGCGAGCTCCGGCTGGCCAACATGGATTTCGGAAGTCTGGTCGCCGCCGTCTCGACCGGGAAGGCCGACCTGATCGCCAGCTCGATCTACATCACGCCCGAGCGCGAGGAGCAGATCGACTTCTCCGAGCCGTACTACCGCATGGACACGCTGGTGCTCGCGCGAAAGGCGAACATCGCCTCCGGGGGAGTCGATGCGGCCGCCGGAGGCTCAGGCGCCGCGGCAGGCGACGGTGGGAGCATCCCGCGAGCCACGACGCCCTCGTTCCTGAGCCGCATCGTCGACAGCTTCGAGGCGAACCTGCTTCGCGAGGGGCGCTACCGGCTCATCCTCGACGGCCTGCGGACGACGGCGCTCATCAGCGTGCTGGCGACCCTCCTCGGCACGCTCCTCGGCGCCTTGGTCTGCTTCATGCGCATGTCGCGCCGGAGCCTGCTGCACGTCCCGGCGAAGGTCTACATCTCCATCCTTCGAGGCACGCCGGTTCTCGTCCTCCTGATGCTCGTCTTCTACGTGGTCTTCGCCTCGGTCAACATCAGTCCGGTTCTGGTCGCCGTGATCGCCTTCGGGTTGAACTTCGCCGCCTACGTGGCCGAGATCTTCCGAAGCGGCATCGAGGGGATCGATCGCGGCCAGACCGAGGCGGGGCTCTCGCTGGGATTCACCAGGGTGGCGACGTTCGCCTACATCGTGCTGCCCCAGACCGTGCAGCGGATCCTGCCGGTCTACAAGGGCGAGTTCATCTCGCTCGTGAAGATGACCTCGATCGTCGGCTACATCGCTGTCCAGGATCTCACCAAGGCGAGCGACATCATCCGCAGCCGAACGTTCGACGCCTTCTTCCCGCTCGTCATGGTGGCGATCCTCTACTTCGCGATCTCCTGGCTCCTGCTCCAGGGACTCGGCTATCTCGAGCGCGGCACCGACCCGAAGCTCCGGCGCCGCCGGGAGGCACGCGCATGATCTCTGTCGAACACCTGTCCAAGCGGTTCGGAGAGGTCACGGTCCTCCGCGACGTCTCGACCGAGGTCCGGAAAGGCGAGGTCATCTCGATCATCGGCCCCTCCGGCACCGGCAAGAGTACGTTCCTGCGCTGCCTGAACCTGCTCGAGCGCCCCAGCGGGGGCTCGATCCGGATCGGCGGCGTGGACCTGCTGGCGCGCGACACCGATGTGTCGAAGATCCGTCAGCGGATGAACATGGTCTTCCAGTCGTTCAATCTCTTCTCCCATCTCTCGGTCCTGGACAACCTCATCCTCGGCCCGACCCGTCTTCGAGGTCTCGGGCGGGCGGAGGCACGCGTGAAGGCGATCGACCTCCTGCGCCTGGTGGGCCTGGCGGAGAAGGCCGAGAGCTTCCCCGACGAGCTCTCCGGTGGCCAGAAGCAGCGGGTCGCGATCGCGCGCTGCCTCGCGATGAATCCGGAGATCATCCTCTTCGACGAGCCGACCTCGGCGCTCGACCCGACGACCGTGAGCGAGGTCCTCGCGGTCATCCGCCGGCTCGCGCAGGAGGGGATGACGATGATGATCGTGACACACGAGATGGACTTCGCGCGGGACGTCTCGAGCCGGGTCCTCTACATGGACGAGGGGTTGATCTACGAGGAGGGCGCTCCCCAGCAGATCTTCGGGCAGCCCGCGCGCGAGAAGACGCGGGCCTTCATCCAGCGGATCCGGAGCTTCACATGCCGGATCACCTCCCCCGACTACGATCTCTACGGCATGAACGCGGAGATCGAGACGTTCTGCGAGAAGCACATCCTGCCCAAGGAGACGCGCGAGCGGCTGCTTCTCGTCGTGGAGGAGGTGCTCCAGATGTACGGTCCGCTCCTCCAGACCACGCCGCTCGACCTGGTGATCGAGTATTCGGAGCGCACGCGCGGGCTCGCCCTCGCGTGGGACACCCCGGGCGAGCCGTCGAACCCTCTCGATCCCACCCGGCTCCCCGACGAGCTGGGATGGAGCATCGTGCGGAATCTGACCGAGGAGATCGCGTATCAACGGCTGGAGGACCGGAATCACGTCAGCATGCGGATGCGGCAGAACTGAGATCCCAAAGCCCCGAGTGGAGGAGACCGTGGAATTTCAGAGCAGGAGCGAGAACGGCGGAGTCGTCGTGGCGCTCGGAGGGCGGCTGGATGCCGTGACCACGCCCGACTACGAAGCCAGAGTTCGGGAGGTCATCGCGACGGGCGGAAACCGCCTCGTGCTCGACCTGGAGCGGCTGGAGTACATCAGCAGCGCGGGGCTGCGCGGACTGCTGCTCACGGCGAAGCTGCTCCAGGAGAAGGATGGGCAGCTGCGTTTCGCCAACGTCACGGGGCATGTCCGGTCGGTCTTCGAGATGTCCGGCTTCGCCGGCATGTTCCCGATCGAGGACTCGGTCGCCGCGGCGCTGGCCGCGCTCGTCTGATCCCTATTCCCGAACCAGGGCCGAGATGCCGCCCGTGTAATAGGGCTCGGAGAAGAGCACCCTTTTCGCGCGCTCCCCGGTAATGGTGATGCAGGCGCCGATCATGTCTACCTTCCCGGCGATCAGGGCGGGAATCAGCGCGCCGAAGTCCATGTTGACCACCTCGAGCTTCCGGTTCGTCTTCTTGGCGACGTAGCTCGCCAGCTCCACGTCCAGACCCACGACGTTCCCCGAGCCGTCCACGAACGCGAACGGCTCGGTCACCGCCGCCGTTCCGAACCGTAGCGTCCCCTGGCCGCCGCTCGAATCCACTCGCGGCATCGGCTCGGGGCTGCCGGACCTGGGCAGCCATCGCTGCACCATGGCGTCGTACGCCCCGGACTTCTTCAGGTCGACGACCACCGAGTCGATCGCCTCTTTCAGACGCGGGTCGTCCTGGCGGACGGCAAAGCCATACTGGTCCGTGGTGACCCGTTCGGGCAGCACGACGAGCCCCGGTTGCTTCGCCGCGATGTTCTTGAGGATCGGCTCGTCGTAGCCCGCGGCGTCGGCCCTGCCGTTCTTGACGGCCAGACACGCGTCGAGGGCGCTGTTGTAGTAGGTGAGCCTCGCCTTGGGAAACCGGGACAGCACGAGCTGGTCGGCCACCGTCCCCGTCACGACCGCGAAGGTCTTGTCCGCAAGCTGGTCCAGGGACGTGATCTTCTCCCGCCGTGCGCAGCCCGGGAGCAGGAGGAACAGGCAGAGGAACAGGGCGAAACCGGCCTTCATTCCGGCGTTCGAGATCTTCATGGCGACGATCCCCCTTTCGATGGGGCAGTCCTCGGGTGCTCCTCCGGCAGGACCGTGACCTCGCGGTGCATCCACTTCCCCAGCACCGGCACGAGCAGGAAGCAGACCGCCGCACTGATCAGGCCGGCGATCGCGATGTTCCCGAACACCCCGCCATAGACGTGCACGGTCTCACGCGGCACGGGGATCAGCGTCTCGCCACCGCTCTCCCCGCCCACGCCGGTGAACTGCGAGATGATCGCCGCGAGGTACTGCGCGAAGGCGGTCGCGAGGAACCACGTCCCCATGATCGTGCTGACGAGCCGTCGCGGCGAGAGCTCGGTCACCATCGAAAGCCCCACCGGCGAGAGGCAGAGCTCGCCTGTCGTGTGAAGGAGGTAGCCGAGCAGGAGCCACGAGAGCGCGACCATGCCGCGGGTGTCGGCGTGCTGGGCGCCCCACCAGAGGGCGCCGAAGCCGAGGGCGAGCTGCAGCAGGCCGAACGAGAACTTGAGCGGCGGCCCCGGCTCGCGCCCGCGGGATGCGAGCCAGCCCCACAGCACGGTGAAGACCAGGCCGAAGACCAGGATGTAGACCGGATTCACGGCCTGGTACGTGCTCGCCGGCGTCTCGTCCGCGCGGCGGCCGATGCCCATGCCGACGTCCCGGGGCTCGACCTTCCAGGCGATCGCGAACGCCGGGTTCTGCGCGTTCGCGCTCCGCAGGCTGTCGAGCGTCGTCATCGCGAATGCCCGGCCATTCCAGGGATACCCGAGCTGCAGCTGCGTCGGCTCGAGCCGGATCGTCCGGCCGACCTGGTCCGCGGTGACGACCTCGCGCGCGGTGGCGCGGGCGACGTTGCGGTCGGTGAAGTTATTGATCGAGCTGCCGGCCTGCTCGAAGAACGCCCAGAAGAGGATCGAGAAGAAGGTGAGGATCAGGACGACGAACATCCGCTCGCGCCGGACCTTGTCCATGCGGAAGCTCTCGATCGTGACCCAGAGGAAACATCCCAGTCCTCCGACCAGCAGGATCAAGCCCGCGGGCCGGGACACCTCCCCGAGCACCGTCGCGAACGTGCGCATCAAGGGGCTCGCGCTCTGCTGCATGCGCGCGACGACCTCCGAGGAGATCAGCTGGACGGGCGCCCCTCCGGTGAGGAGCGGGCTCACACCGGATACCAGGAGGGCGCATACGGGTACCGCGACGAGCGCGCCGACGTAGATCGCGTGCTCGAGCGTGAGGCCGGGCAGCACGCGGCGCTTCATCCGCTCGGGATCGCGCGGCTGCCCCGCCGCGGCCGGCAGCCCTCCGCGGCCGAGCGCCACCCAGGAGATCACGGCCGCCGCGATGAGCGAGAGCGCGATGAAGACGTTGATCCCGATCGAGAGCGGGTTGTCGGGGCGGAACAGGACGAGGCCGGCCGCGGAGGCGAGCGCCGTGAGCAGAATCAGGATCTGCGTGAGCCGCACCGGGGCCACGAACATGGCGACGCCGGAGAGCATGCCGAAGGTCGCGAGCCCGAACCCGTAGTGCCACCCATAGGTCTCGCCGATGTAGCCGCACAGGAGCGGAGACATCGCGGCGCCGAGGTTGATCCCCATGTAGAAGATCGTGAATCCCGCTCCGCGCTTGCTCGGCCCCGGCGGGTAGAGCGCTCCGACGATGGTGGAGATGTTGGGCTTGAAGAAGCCATTGCCGCAGACGAGGAGCCCGAGCGCGAAGAAGAAACCGACGCGGTGCTCGACCGTCATCATGAAGTGGCCGGCCGCCATGAGCAGGCCGCCGAGGACCACGGCCCGGCGCTGTCCGAGCACGTTGTCCGCGAGCCAGCCGCCGAAGAAGGGCGCCATGTAGACCAATGCGGTGTAGGCGCCGTAGACGGTGTAGGCCTGGGAATCCCCGTATCCGAGGAATCCCTTGAGCATGTAGAAGACGAGAAGGGAGCGCATCCCGTAGTACGAGAAGCGCTCCCAGAGCTCGGCGAAGAAGAGGACGAAGAGCCCGTTCGGATGGCCGAAGGTGGTGCGCTCGCCGGCGCCCGTCGTTCCGAGCCCTGTGGCCGTCGTCGTCAATCGGGAATCTCGGGCTCGACGAGCTTGGCGAGCAGCGCGAGCGACTCCTGCCAGCCCAGGTAGCAGGCCTCGGCGGGAATGACGTCGGGCACGCCCTCCTGCACGATGCTCAATTCGGTCCCCACCAGGACCTTCTTCAGCGTGACCGTCACCTCCATCTCGCCGGACAGGTTCGGATCGTCGAACCGGTCCGTGTAGCGGATCTTCTCGTTCGGAACCAGCTCGAGGTAGGAGCCGCCGAAGGAGTGGCTCCGCCCCGTGGAGAAATTCGTGAACGACATCTTGTGCGCGCCGCCCACCTTGGCGTCGAGCTGGTGGACCTTCCCCGTGAACCCGTTCGGCGGAAGCCACTTGGCCATCGCGTCGGCGTCGAGGAAGGCGCGATAGAGCCGCTCCGGGGTGGCGCGGAGCACGCGGTGGAGCCGGATGGTGCTGGGCATGATGGGTTCCTTTCTACTCGAAGCCGTATCGTTCCCGCAATAGGGTGGCGTACTCCTCGTCGGAGCCCGCGAGACCCGCGGCAACGTACTGCTCGTCGGTCAACTGCGCACGGCCGGCGATGAGACGCCGGGCGTCCCCTCCCACCACGTAGCGAAGCCGCGGCGTATCGGTCGTAGCCGCTTCGTGGATGACCCGTGCCACGTCCTCCGGCTGTCGAATGTACGGCCGCTGCATCTCGTATTGCAGCCGGAGGCGCCGCAGGTGGACGAAATAAGGGCCGGTTGGATTCTCGAACCGCTGCGCCTTTTCCAGGATGGATGTCTGTACCAGACCCGGCTCCACGACCGCCACGCGGATACCGAGGCCGACGACTTCCTGGGCGAGCGCCTCGCTCGCGGCCTCGAGCGCGTGCTTGACCGCGCAGTAGTGCCCGTGTCCCGCGAACGCCACGCGGCCCGTGATCGAGCTCACGTTGACGATCGCGCCGTGCCGGCGCTGGCCCATTCCGGGCAGCACGGCCCGGGTCACGCGCCACACGCCGAAGTAGTTGGTCTCGAAGAGGCGCTGCGCCCATTCGATCGGAACGTCCCCGATCGGTCCCCCTCCGCTGATCCCGGCGTTGTTGACGAGGACGTCAACTCGACCGGAACGGCCGAGCACCTCATCAATGGCAGCCGTCACCGATACGGGATCGTCGACATCGAGCGCGACCGGCCGGATCGAGAGCTTCTCGGCTTCGATCGCGGCGGACATCGCCGTGGCGGACGAGGGGTTTCGGACGCCCGCGTGAACGTCATGTCCATGGCGCGCGAAGTGGACCGCGGTGGCCAATCCGATGCCGCTGCTGCAGCCAGTCACGAGAACGACGGACACAGGGTCGACCTCCTCCTTGGGACGCTCCAATCCGGATCCTTCCCAACGCCTCACCAGACTATCGGGGGCCGGCCCGGAGCGCGATCCGCTTCTTGCTGTCGAATCGCCGCCCGGCGCGAGAGTGCCCATTTTCGCGCGTTTCTTGGCGGTATCAGGTCGTCCCGGTCCCGGTCGAGTACGACCCGAAGACCGGCCGCCAGGTGTACTAGAATCGTTCCGAGGGGGTGAGGACCGGGCCAAGGAGACACCCGTGACTCACGAAAGCAAGGAGACCCGAACCGAGCTCACCGACGAGGAGAAGCGCGCGAACGTCATTCGACTCGTCTTTGGCGGCGATCCCGCCCGTTTTCAGGAATTCTGCAGCGAGGTGGCGGCGGTCCTGCCGCCCGACGCTTCGGCCGTGATCCGCGGCAGCTCCGTCACCGGCGTGCGGTACGAGGACGGCGCTCCCTTCGACGCCGACGGACCGGGCACGAGCGACGTCGATCTCACGCTCGTGGGCGCGTCCGTGCTCGACTGGTACACCTCGGGCGGCTATTACATTCCCGGCGTGCACTCGAAGCCCTTGAGCGACGAGCATCCCGACGTCGCGCCGGCGCTGGTATCGCTCCGGGAGAAGCTGAGCCGGATGGCCGGCCGCCCCGTGAACATCCAGGGCACCCGCGACTGGTCGATGTTCGTCAAGGAAGTGGTGCTCGGCGAGGCGTGCCTCACCGTCGTCGGGAAGCTCGAGGGCGCGTGAAGCTGCGCCTGCTCAGCTACAACATCCGATTCGGAGGCACGGGGCGGGAGGACGGTCTCACGGCGTCGATCCGCGCCGCCGAGCCGGACGTCGTGGTGCTCCAGGAGGCGACGCGGCCGGACGTCGTGGAGCGCGTCGCGAAACGGACCGGAATGCCCCATTGGGGCTCCCTCGCCGGACACTCGGTGGGCTTTCTGAGCCGCATCGAGGTGGCCGCATCCGAGTGGCGCCGCCCCCGGGGCTGCTCTCGTTCCCTCCTCCGGCTCGAGGTGGCGGGGGCGGACCTTTCGATCTACGGAGTGCACCTCCGGGCCATGCACAGCGACTGGTCGGAAGGCCGCCGGGTGCGGGAGCTGAAGGCGATCCTCGGCGACATCGAGCCCCACAAGGCGCGCGCGCACCTGCTCGCCGGCGACTTCAACACGCTCGCCCCGGGCGAGAAGCTGGATCGTGGCCGCCTGCCGCTCCGTATTCGCGTGATGACGTCTCTTCTCGGCGCGAGGGTCCGCTGGCGCACGATCCAGATCATGCTCGACGCCGGCTACTCCGATTCCTTCCGGCGGCTCCATCCCGACGACCCGGGCTACACCTTCCCCACGTGGTCGCCCCACCTGCGGCTGGACTATCTGTTCGCCCCGGAATCCTCATCCCTCCACGTGGACGAGTGCGCGGTCGTGGACGGATCCGCCGCCCGCGCGGCGTCCGACCACTTGCCCCTGCTCGCGGTGGTGAGCGTCTGAGCGCCGATCAGGAGCGATCCGGTGCGCGCCGGGGTGACACGACGGACCTGCGGTCCCGGCGTATCCATCTCACCCGCCGCGGCAAGGCGGCAATTCTCGTCATCCGGGATGCCGTCACGGAGGTGCGCCGGCTTGGGCCCAGGCGGATGGGGCTCCTGCGCGATCTGCTTCGGGAGCTCTGCGAATAGCGGAACCCCGTCCGGGCACGAGCGGCGAGTGCCACCCGTGTAACCTGAAGCATTCACAAGGTTTCCAGCGACTGGATTCCGGGCCCCTGAGCTCCCCGGGCCAAGCCAGTACGCCCAAAGGATGACGCTCACCCTGCCGACCCCCTCTCTACAATAGAAGCGCATTCCCTAGAGAGCTGCGGCCGGGCGGACTCCGTCCGCTGCCGCCGGGAAGGAGCGTGGTCGGGTGGGCGTCACATCGGCTCGTCGGCGGGGCCGTGCGCGCGAGGACTCCGCGAGCGCGAGGTGCGAGCGCTTGAGCATCGCCGTGCGCGGCGCCGTACAGGGCGTGGGCTTCCGCCCCTTCGTCTATCGTCTCGCCACCGATCTCTCCCTCGCCGGCTGGGTCGTGAACGACACCGAGGGCGTGGCGATCGAGGTGGAGGGACCGCGTCCCGCACTCGACCGATTCCTTGCCCGGCTCACCGACGAGCGCCCTCCCCACGCGCGCATCCACGAATGCGCCCATCGCTGGCTCCCGCCTGCGGGATTCGCCGGCTTCGAGATCCGGCATGGCGCGGCAGGTGGGGAGAAGACGGCGGTGCCGCTCCCCGAGCTCGCCACCTGCGACGAATGCCGGGCGGAGGTGCTCGATCCCTCGGACCGGCGCCATCGCTATCCGTTCGCGAACTGCACGCGCTGCGGCCCCCGCTTCACGATCCTTCGCGAGCTTCCCTACGACCGGCCGAACACCACGATGGCCGGCTTCACGCTCTGCCCCGACTGCCGCGCGGAATACGAGAGCCCCGCCGATCGCCGGTTCCACGCCCAGCCGATCGCCTGCCCCGCGTGCGGCCCGAAGATCGCCCTGCACGACCGGGCGGGCTCGGCCGTGGCGGGCGGCGACGAGGCCCTCACGCGACTCGCCGCCGCGATCCGGAATGGGCGCGTCGTTGCGGTGAAGGGGCTCGGCGGCTTCCACCTGATCTGCGACGCGGGGAACGAGACGGCCGTGGCGCGCCTGCGCGAGAGCAAGCCGAGGCTCGCGAAGCCCTTCGCCATGATGGTCGCGGATGTCGACCAGGCCCGCTCGCTGTGCGACGTGAGTGCGGAGGAGGCCGCGGCTCTCTCCTCGCCCGAAGCGCCCATCCTGCTCCTACCCCGGCGCCCCAACGCGCCGATCGCGCGCAACGTGGCGCCGGGACATCCAGCGCTCGGGGTCATGCTCGCCTACACGCCGCTCCACCATCTGCTGCTTCGCGAAGTGGGGCGCCCGATCGTGGCGACGAGCGGAAACCTCTCGGACGAGCCGATCGCGATCGAGAACGGCGAGGCGATGGAGCGGCTCCGCCCCGTCGCCGACCTCTTCCTCCTCCACGACCGTCCCATCGAGCGGCACATGGACGACAGCGTGGGCTGGATGATCGACGGCGGCTTCGCGCTCCTCCGGCGCGCGCGCGGCCACGCGCCGCTCCCGGTGCGCGTCGCGCGCGAGTGGCCCACGGTGCTCGCGGTGGGCGCGCACTTGAAGAGCGCGATCGCGTTGTCCCTCGGGCGGAACGTGTTCGTGAGCCAGCACATCGGCGATCTCGAAACCGCCGAGGCCGTCAGCGCCTTCGAGCGCGTGGCAGCCGACTTCCTTCGCTTCTACGGGGCGCAGCCGGCCGCGATCGCCCACGATCTCCATCCGGACTACGTCTCGACCCAGTGGGCTCGACGCGCCGTCGCGGAGGGTCTTGCCCCTCGCGCGATCGCGGTCCAGCACCATCACGCCCACCTCGCCGCCTGCCTGGCGGAGCACGGGCACAAGGGGCGCGCGCTCGGCGTCACCTGGGACGGGACCGGCTACGGACCCGACGGAACGGTCTGGGGTGGCGAGTTCCTCGTCGGGGACGCGTCGGGATTCGAGCGGATCGCGCATCTCCATCCGTTCGGACTGCCGGGCGGAGACGCGGCGGTGCGCGAGCCGCGGCGCGTCGCGCTCGCGCTTCTCTGGAGCGTCGGCGGGATCGAAGATTCCGCCGGGTCGAAAGCGATCGCTTCATTCGCCTCCGAGGAGCGAACGGTCCTTCTCCGCATGCTCGAGCGCGGCATCCACACCCCTCGGTGCACGAGCGCCGGACGGCTCTTCGACGGCGTCGCCGCTCTGATCGGCTTGGCCTCCATCACGAGCTACGAGGGCGAGGCGGCCGCGGCGCTCGAGTTCGCCTCCGACCCGGAGGAGCGGGGCGCCTACGAGTTCCCGATCCGCAGGACCTCCGGAGCGCCCGCGACCGTCGACTGGAGACCGGCCGTCGCCGCGCTCCTCTCCGACCGCGCGGGACGCGTTCCGGTCGCGGCGATTGCGGCCCGCTTCCACAACGGCCTCGTTGACGCGATCGCCGAGGTGGCGCGCGGCTCTGGCGAGCCGCGCGTGGTCCTCACCGGCGGCTGCTTCCAGAACCGGCGCCTCACGGAGAGCGCAGCCGCGCGCCTGCGCGCCGCAGGACACGAAGTGTTGCTGCACCGGCAGGTGCCGCCGAACGACGGCGGCGTGAGCCTGGGACAGGCGGCCGTGGCGGCCGCGATCCTCTCCCACTGAAGGAGCACGACCATGTGCCTCGCGGTGCCTGGAAAAGTGGTGAGCCTCGAGAAGGGCCCGCTCGGAGTGCCTACGGGCACGGTGAGCTTCGGGGGGATCCTGAAGGAGGTATGTCTCGCCTACGCGCCCGACGCGCTCGTCGGGGATTACGTGCTGGTGCACGTGGGATTCGCGCTCGGGAAGATCGGCGAGGAGGAGGCGCTGGGCACGTTCCGCGCGCTCCGCGGCCTCGACGTGCCCGCCGAGCCGGAGCGCCCGGGAGCTTCGCGGCCTCCCGGAACCGAAGCGACCCGCGAGGAGTAGTCGATGCGATTCGTGGACGAGTATCGGGACGAAGCCCGGGTGGGCGTCTTCCTGCGCGCCATCGAGCGCCGCGTCACCCGGCCCTGGACCCTCATGGAGATCTGTGGCGGCCAGACCCACACGTTCGTCCGGTACGGGATCGACCGGATGCTCCCTGCGAGCGTGACCCTCGTGCACGGCCCCGGCTGCCCGGTCTGCGTGACTCCCGTCGAGCAGATCGACCGCGCGATCGCGATCGCGCGCCGCCCCGGCGTGATCCTGACCTCGTTCGGCGACATGCTGCGCGTGCCGGGCACCCGTACCGACCTGCTCGCGGCGCGCGCCGAGGGAGCCGACGTCCGCTTCGTCTACTCCCCGCTGGATGCGCTGCGGCTCGCCCGCGAGAATCCCACGCGCCCGGTGATCTTCTTCGCCGTCGGCTTCGAGACCACGGCGCCCACCACCGCCATGGCGGTCTGGCAGGCCTCGCGCCTGGAGATCGACAACTTCTCGATCCTCTGCGCGCACGTGCGGGTACCCCCCGCGATCGAGGCGCTGCTCGGCGACCCGGACAACCGCGTCCAGGCGTTCCTGGCGGCCGGCCACGTCTGCGCCGTCATGGGCTACCACGAGTACGAGCCGATCGCGGCACGCTGGAGCGTCCCGATCGTCGTCGCCGGCTTCGAGCCGCTCGACCTGGTGGAGGCGATCCACATGGCGGTCACCGCCTTGGAGGAGGGCCGCGCCCCGGTGGAGAACCAGTACGCGCGCGCCGTGCGGCGGGAGGGAAACGTCCCCGCGCAGCGGCTCCTCGAAGAGGTCTTCGAGCCGTGTGACCGCGCCTGGCGCGGCATGGGCGTCATCCCCGGCGGCGGCCACCGCCTGCGGGACGAGTTCTTCGCGCACGACGCCGAGCAGCTGTTCGACGTGGGTGCGATCGAGGCCAGTGAGCCGGCGGAGTGCCGCTCGGGCGACGTCCTCCGCGGGCGTCTCGAGCCGCCCCGCTGCCCCGCGTTCGGCGTCCGCTGCACGCCCGAGCACCCGCTCGGCGCGCCGATGGTCTCGAGCGAGGGGGCGTGCGCGGCGTACTACCAGTACGGGAGGGCCTCATGACCGCGGGTCCGGTCTGTCCGGTTCCGATCGCGAGCTACCCGCGCGTTCTCCTCGCACACGGCGGAGGCGGGCGGCTCACGCACACCTTGATCCGCGATCTCTTCGCGGCGGCATTCGACAATCCGGCGCTCGCGCCGCTCCACGACGGCGCGATCCTCGACCTGGCCGGCGCGCGCATCGCGCTCACGACCGACTCCTTCGTGATCACCCCCCGCTTCTTCCCCGGCGGCGACATCGGATCGCTCGCCGTTCACGGCACCGTGAACGACCTCGCGATGTGCGGTGCGCGCCCGGCGGCGCTCACCGTCGGGTTCGTCATCGAGGAGGGTCTCGACATGGACGAGCTCGCGCGCGTCGTGGCCTCGATGCGCCGCGCCGCGGCCGAGGCCGGCGTGCCGATCGTGACCGGGGATACGAAAGTGGTCGACCGCGGCAAGGGAGACGGCCTCTACGTGAACACGACCGGAATCGGCGTGGTGCTCGAGGGGGCTTCGATCTCCCCGCGCGCCGCCATGCCCGGCGACATCGTACTCGTGAACGGAGGCATCGCCGAGCACGGCATCGCGGTGATGTCGGTGCGCGAGGGACTCGAGTTCGGGACCACGTTGGTGAGCGACTCCGCGGCCCTCCACGGGCTGATCGCCGACCTGATCGCGGCCGCAGGCCCGGCGGTGCACGTGCTCCGCGATCCGACACGCGGGGGCGTCTCGAGCGCGCTCAACGAGATCGCGGAGAGCTCCGGCGCCGGCATCCGTCTCGAGGAGTCGGCGATCCCCATCTCCGAGCCGGTGCGCGGAGCCTGCGAAATCCTGGGGCTCGATCCGCTCTACGTGGCGAACGAAGGGAAGGTGATCGCGATCGTCGCGCGCGAGACGGCCGACGCCGCCCTGGCGGCGCTTCGCGCGCATCCGCTGGGACGCCGCGCGGCCGTGATCGGCGCGGTCACGGCCGAGCATCCCGGACGCGTGGTCATGCGGAGCTTGACCGGCGGAATGCGGGTCGTGGACATGCTGAGCGGGGAGCAGCTACCCCGGATCTGCTGAAGACCCTCAGGCGCGCTTCGCTGCGAGGCGTGATTCGAGGAGCGCCTCCCACTCGGCCATGCCGTCCCCGCGTGTGGCGGAGAGCGGCAGGATGAATCCGTCCGGACGGAGCGTCCGGATCTGGGCGCGCACTTCGTCCATCCCGAACCGCACGTGAGGGAGCAGGTCGGTCTTGCTGATCACCGCCACGTCGGCGCGCGCAAAGATGCCGGGGTACTTGAACGGCTTGTCGTCCCCTTCCGTGACCGAGAGCACCACCGCCTTGAAGTCCTCGCCCAGGTCGTAGGCTGTCGGGCAGATCAGGTTCCCCACGTTCTCGATGAAGAGGAAGTCGAGCCCCCGCATCGGCGTCGCCGCGAGCGCATCGCGAATCTGTCGCGCGTCGAGATGGCAGGCGCCTCCGGTGAGGATCTGGTGCGCGGGCACGCCGAGGCGGCGGAGCCGCACGGCGTCGCGCTCGGTGGCGATGTCCCCCTCGATCGCTCCGATCCGGAATCGCCCGCCCAGGAGGGCGACCGTGGCTTCGAGGAGAGTGGTCTTTCCGGAGCCGGGCGAGGAGATGAGATTCACGACGAGCGTCCGCTCGGTGCGGAAGAGCGCCCGGAGCTCAGCCGCCGCCGCCTCGTTCTGCGCCAGGATCCGCTCGCGGATCGCCACGTCGGTCATCGCGGGACTGCGGGCGCGTGCCGAAGCTCGAGCACGTCGAGCTCGCGTCCGCCCTCGATCCGTAACGCCCCGCCGCAGGCGGGGCAGGCGGCGAGCCACCCACCCGCGACCCTCGCGGCGCGCGCGCCGCACGAAGCGCAGACCTGAGCAGCCTCGCGCCAGTCAATCTCCAGCACGGCGCCGACGTCGGCCCCGCCGGAGGTGACCGCTTCCCACGCATAACGCAAGAGTTCGGGCTCGACGGCGGACAGCTCTCCGACCGCGACCTTCACGCGCTCGATCCGGCCTCCCGCCGCGCGAGAGCGGCAGAGGCGATAGACCTCGGTGGCGAGACTCATTTCGTGCATGGATGGCCTCGAACGAAAGAAACTGCACATTCCATACCACGATCGGAAGCCGCCAACACGTTCCAGGACGCCGTTCGTTCGCGACCAGTAGCCTCCGGTCTACTGACAGAAATGGTCGCGTGGCAGCCAGAGCGGCAGACACGGCGCGGAGTTGGCGAGGCGTGACATTCCGGACCCGTCCGCAAGCAGTTGGTTTCCCGCTACATCGGCGCCGCCGTCGCGCGTCTCCCACCGCCTCGAACGTGGCACGAAAACTGTTGTCTTGGTGAGGCGAGACAAAACCCCCAGCCCCGCATCCCCCGCGGGAGGGGTCGCGTGGCTTGTTCCACAGGGGACATGTCCCATGCAGGCTGCGGAACTGGGTTTCGCACCGACTCACCCGCTCGCGACGGTCTGTCCGTTCTGCGGTTCGGGATGCGGCATGTTCCTCCACGGATCGACGACCTATCCGCGCCAGAACCATCCCGTATCGCAAGGGGCGCTCTGTCTCCGCGGCTGGAGCGCGGGCGAGCTGGTCCGCTCGCCCTTGCGGCTCCGCTCCGCGTACCGGCGGGATCGCGGCGAGGCGCTGAAGCCGGAACCGGTCGAGAAGGCGCTCGCGGAAGTCGTCGACCGGCTGCGCGCGGTGCGCGAGCGCCACGGCGGCGATCGGATCGGGATCCTCGGATCCGCGCGCCTCACGGTCGAGGAGACGGTTCTCCTGCGGCGCCTCGCGCGCGCGCTCGGAACGCCGCATCTCGACACCTTCCAGCGGCTCGGTTATCTCCCCTTCCCGCCGGTGCCGCTCCAGGAGATGGAAGACGCCCGCCGCGTGACGGTGCTCGCGGCGAACCTGACCGTGCGACAGCCGCAGGCCGCGCGCCGTCTGCTGCGCGCCCTGGATCGCGGGGCGCACGTACGCTTCGTCCACAGCCGTCGCGTGCAGCTCTCCTCCCTCGCCGCCGAGCACACCGTCGCGCTCCCCGGCCACGAGCTGGACGCGCTCGGCCCCCTCGAGCCGGACGAGCTGGTCGTCCTCTCCTCCGAGATGGCGATCTCGGGCCAGGGCGCGGAGGCCGCGCGCAGGCTGCAGACCCAGCGCACGCTCTACCTGACCGACTACGTGAACCAGCGCGGCGCGGTCGATGCGGGGCTCCATCCCTCGCCCGACGGCCTCTCCGCGTGGGAGATGTTGACGGCCGCGGCCGACGGAAAGCTGGAGGCGCTGCTCGTCTTCGCCGACGACCCCTTCGAGTTCTTCCCCTCCCTCGCGGCGCGCGCCTTCGCGCGCGCGCCGCTCACGGTGGTCGTCGACTCGGTGCGGACGCGCACCGCGGCCCACGCGGACTTCGTGCTCCCGGGCGCGCTGCTCGCCGAGAAGCACGGCACCGTGGTGAACGCCGAAGGGCGCGCCCAGGAGCTCGCGGCGGCGCGGCCGCCGCTCGGAGGCTGGACGGAGGGGGGCTTCGCCGCGCATCTGGTCCGGGCGTTCGACGAGGACGCGCAGCCGGCGCCGGTCGTGCCGTTCGTTCCGCGCGGCCCCGGGCTCGAGGCCGACCGCCCGGACGAGGATCATCCATTCCTCGCGGCTCTCGACACCACGCTCTTCTGGAACTCGCACGCGCTGGTGCGCGCGACGACGTCGGCGTGGCGCGAGGCGCGGAGCCTTTTCGCCGACTTCCCGCCCGGATGCGTCACGCTCCATCCAGGCGACGCCCGCGCGCTCGGCATCCAGTACGCGAGCGCCGTCCAGGTCACGAGCGCCGAAGGCACCGTGACGCTTCCGGCGCGGCTCCATCCGCGCATGCTGCCGGGCGTCGTCTGGATCGCGATGCCCTGCTGGGAGCGGTGCGGGACGCGGCTCGGGGCGCTCGCGTTCGATCCCGGTCTCCGCATCCCCGTCTTCCGCCCGCGGGCCGTGCGCGTGGGCCGTCCCGAGGCCGCCTGACATGGAATCCCCCTACTCCGTCACGCGGCGCTGGCTCGACCGCCTCGATCCCTTGCTCGCGCGTCTCGCGGCCGATCTCGAGCTGATCGCGCCGGTCGAGGTCGAGGGGGACGTCTGGTTCCTCCCCGTGCGTGACGCGGCGGCGATCTGCCTCGACTACGTGAACACGCTCGTGCCGCCGAAGGAGCATCTGCTTCCGACGCCGGAGCGGCTCGTGGCCTATCGCGTCGAGAAGGGGGCGGTGACGGTCGAGGACGAGCCCGCGCCGCCTCGCGAGCGGGTGATCTTCGGCATCCGTTCGTGCGATGTCGCGGGAACATCGTATCTGGAGCGCTGGTTCTCCGGCGCGGTCTTCGGCCGCGCCGATCAGGACGAGCCGTTCCATCTCCGGCGCGAGGCGACGACGCTGATCTCGGTCGTCTGCCAGCACCCGGGCCCCACGTGCATGTGCGTCTGCTGCAAGGGCGGACCCGCGCTCGACGGCGGATTCGACTGGCAGCTCACGGAGCTCGAGGACGGCTGGCTCGTGGAGATCGGGAGTCCGCGCGGCGCGCGGCTCGCGGAGCGCTACGCCGCGTTCTTGAAGGAGCCGCCGGCGTCGGCGGCGGGCGAGAAGGCGGGGCGGGTGCGCGCCGCCGTCGCGCGCTTCGCGGAGGCTTCCCCGCACCGGGTTCCGACCATGGCGGCGGCGCGCATGGTCTCGACCGGAAGGCTCCCGACCGATTTCTGGCGGAACCTCGGCGACCGCTGCTTCGAGTGCGGCGGCTGCGCCTTCGTCTGCCCGACCTGCTGGTGCTTCAACGTGGCCGACATCGCCGAGCCCGGCGAAGCGCCCTTCCCCGCCGACGGCGACGGTCCCGATCCGTGGGTGCCCGGCGGCGTGAGCGACGCGACATGGGACGGGCGCTGGGAGCGCGTGCGGCTGCGCGACAACTGCCAGCTCGCGGGATTCGTCCGCGAGGCGGGGGGCGGCTACCCGCGCTCGACCTGCGGCGAGCGCTGCCTCACGCGTTTCTTCCACAAGCTCTCACAGCAGTTCCAGGAGCGCATGGGCGCGCCCGGCTGCACCGGATGCGGCCGCTGCATCGTGACCTGCCTCGGCGAGCGGGGCATCGACCGCGTGGCCGAAGGGATGCGCGACGCCCTCACCGGACCGGGCCGCGCGAGCGGCGCGCCGCTCCAGCCGGCCATGCCGGCCGAGGCGCGCGCGTGGGACCCGACATGAGCGCGCCGATGCTGGCCGAGTCGCCCGTCGCGGCGGGCAACATCTACCGCCCCCGCGTCACCCGCGTCCTCGAGACGCGGGAGGAGATCGCCGCGCGCGGCTCTTCGCGCCGCGTCGTGACGTTGAGCCTCGAGCGGAACGGGCTCGACTACCGTCCGGGGCAGTTCCTGCAGGTCGGCATCGCCGGCGCGGGCGAGGTCCCGATCTCGATCTCCTCGGCGTTCGGCCTCGAGGGGGCGCTCTACACGACGGTGCGGGCCATGGGCCCGGTCTCGAGCCTCATCGTCGGGCGCCGTCCGGGCGACGTGGTGAGCGTGCGGGGACCGTTCGGAAACGGCTTCCCGCTCGAGGAGCACGAGGGCCGGGACGCGCTCTTCGTGGCCGGAGGCATCGGCCTGGCACCGCTGCGCGGGCTCCTCTGGGAGATGCTGCTGCGCCGCGAGCGCTACGGCCGCATCGTGCTCCTTCACGGCGCGCGCACGCCGCACGACCTGCTCTATCCGTGGCAGTGGCCGGAATGGCGTCGGCTCGGTGTGGAGATGCTGATCTCGACCGACATCGGCGGCGATCCCCAGCCGGGCCCCGGCGATCCGCCGCGGGTGGTCGGCTTCATCACGCAGCTCTTCCCGAAGATCAACCTCGACGCCGCGAGGACCGTGGCCTTCCTCTGCGGCCCCCCGGCGATGATCCATTTCTCCTGCGGCGAGCTCACGAAGACGCAAGGTCTCCCCCCCTCGCGCCTCATCGCGACGCTCGAGCGCCACATGAAGTGCGGCATCGGGAAGTGCGGCCACTGCGTGGTGGTCGACCGGTACGTCTGCGTGGACGGGCCGGTCTTCCGGTACGACGAGCTCATGGCGATGAACGCCATCGAGCCTCCCTGGTAGGAGCGCGAGCATGAAGGCCCTCGTGGACTGGCTCGAACGGCGCGGCCCCGTGGCGGTGGTGGGGGTCGGGAACCCGCTCCGGCGCGATGACGGCGCCGGGTCCTGGATCGCCAAGGGTCTCGCCGAGCTCGGCTCCTACTCCGCGTTCGACGCCGAGACAGTCCCGGAGAACTACCTCGGCGTGCTCCTCGCCGTCGCGCCCGCGGCCGTGCTCTTCATCGACGCCGCCGACGGGATCGGAGCGCCGGGAGAATGCCGGCTCGCCCCGATGAACGCCCTCGCCCCCCGGCCCGCTTCCACGCACGCTCCCTCGCTCGCGCTCCTCGCGGGCGTGCTCGAGCGCCACGGAATCGAGTGCGGGCTGCTCGCGATCCAGCCAGCCGCCACGACGACCGGCATCGGGCTGAGCCCGAACGTGAAGCGCGCGGCCGGCCAGGTCCTCGCCTGCCTCGCCGCGCGGCTCGAAGAGGAGGCGCCACGTGCCTGATCCCGCCCTGATCGGGTTCGTGCTCCTCCTGGGCGTCCCGCTCCTGGGCGCGGTTCTCGCGGGAACCGTCCGCGGCCGCGCGGGCGACCGGATCGCCGTGGTCGCGGCCTTCCTGACCGCCCTCGCGGCGGGCGCGCTCGTGCTCCGGCACGGCACGACCGGGGTCTCGCTGCCCATCGGCGGACTTCCGCTTCTCGCCCGCGTCGCCGGCCATCCGGTTTCTCTCTTCGGCTTCGCGCTCGACCCCCTCTCGAGCGTGGTCCTGCTCGGCGCCGTGATCCTGGGATTCGTCTGCGTCCTCTACTCGGTCGCCTACGTCGATCCGAAGAACCGCGAGACCCCGGCTTCCGACGACCGGCGCGAATATTGGTTCTGGATCCTCCTCTTCGTGATGGCGATGTGCGGGCTCGTCACCTCGGCGACGCTGGTCCAGATGCTCGTCTTCTGGGAGATCACGACGCTCTGCTCGTGGGCCCTGATCGGCTTCTACCATCACGAGGAGGGGGCGATCGCGGCGGCCCAGAAGGCGTTCCTCATGACCGCCGGCGGCGGCCTCGCCCTCTTCGCGACGGTGCTGACGCTGCTCGCGCTCACCCACTCGGCCGGATTCGGCGCGATGGCGGCGCTGCCTCCGGCGGCGCGGGGAGCGACGCTCCTCCTGTGGGTCCTGCTCCTCGCCGGCGCGTGGGCCAAGTCGGGGCAGGCTCCGTTCCACACCTGGCTTCCCTCGGCGATGGTCGCCCCGAGCCCGGTGAGCGCCTACCTGCACGCCGCCTCCATGGTGAACGCGGGCGTCTACCTGGCGCTCCGCATGACGCTCGCCAACAGCGCCCCCGCCCCCGCGGCGGCGCATGCCCTGGCCGCGATCCCGGCGGTGCTGCCGGTGGTGGTCGGGGTGATGGCGGTCGTGACCATGGTGGTGGCGGTCGCGCAGTTCTTCTACCAGGGCGATCTGAAGCGGCTCCTCGCCTGGTCGACGATCAGCCAGCTCGCGCTCGTGATGCTCGGCGTCGCGCTCGCCATGGCGGGCTCGACGCGCGCCGGGCAGGGCGCCGCGCTCCACATCCTCGCGCACGGCGTCGGCAAGGCGCTCCTCTTCCTCTCGGTCGGCGCCCTCTCCTACGCCGCGGGGACCCGGCGGATCGGCGACCTCTCCGGGGTGCGCGAGCGCGCCCCCATCGCGGCCGCCGGCTTCCTGATCGGCGCGCTCACCGTGACCGGGGTTCCCCCCTTCGCCGGCTTCTGGAGCAAGCTCCTGATCGTCATGGGCGCGGCCTCGCTCGGCGGGATCGGCGTCTGGGTCGCCGCGCTCGTGATCGCGGAGAGCCTGGTCGCGTTCGCGTGGTTCCTCTGGGTGGGACAGCGCGTCTTTCTCGGCAAGCCCTCGCCGGCCGCGGCCGGGATGATCGCGATGCCGGCCTCGCTCGAGGCGGCGCTCGTGATCCTGATCGTGCTCTCGGTGGCCATCACCCTGGTCGGGCTCCCGCTCGCGACGGCGGTGCGTCCCGGCGGGTTCGGAGGCTGAGCGGATGAACGCGACGCGCTGGGAGATCTCGGTCGGATCGTGGAGCTCGGCGTGGCGGCTCGACGGGCCGTCGCTCCTCTTCCTCGTGCCGATCCTCCTCGTCGCGGCCGCGGCGGCGGTCTTCGCGCCGGCCTACCTGCGGCAGCTCCGCTACCACGGCCAGAGCCGCGTCCGCTTCTGGACGATGTACGCGCTCTTCGTCGCCGGCATGATCGCGACGGTGCTCGCGGCCGACTTCGTCTCCTTCCTGGTCGCCTGGGAAGCGATGACCCTCGCCTCGTACGTGCTCGTGGCGTACGACACGCGGAACCCGGAAGTCCTGCGCGCCTCGTACAAGTATTTCGTGATGACGCACGTCGGGACGGGCGGCCTCCTGCTCGGGGCGATCCTGCTCCGCGCTGCGGGCGGATCGTTCGGGTTCGACCACCTGGTCCCGACGCTGCGCGCGCTCGACGCGTCCAACCCGGCGCTCCTGCACGCCGTGCTGGCGCTCCTTTTCCTTGGTTTTGCGACGAAGGCGGGGCTCTATCCCTTCGGCGACTGGCTTCCCGACGCCTATCCCGCGGCGCCCGCGCCGGTCACCGCGGTCCTCTCCGGCGTAATGTCGAAGCTCGGGCTCTACGGGCTCCTCCGGATCTTCGTCCTCGCCCTCGCCACCGCCGCGCCCGCCGCCGCCCAGGCCTGGGGATGGGCGATCGGCGGCTTCGGCCTCCTCTCCGCGCTCGTGGGCGGGGCTGCGGCCTGCGCGGCGCTCGACGCGAAGGTGCTCCTCGCCTACTCGTCGATCGCGCAGGCCGGCCTGATCGCGCTCGGCTTCGGCGCCGGCCTGGTGCTCGCGCCGGCCCATCCCGCGCTCGCCGCGTTGGCACTGCTCGGGGCCGTCTTCCACGTGGTCGGAGACGCCGTCGTGAAGTCGCTCCTCTTCCTCAACGCGGGGGCCGTCCAGTGGCGGACCGGGAGCTCGCGTCTCGCCGACCTCGGCGGCCTCTTCGAGGCCATGCCCGTCACCGGGCGCTGCGCTCTCGTCGGAGCGCTCGCGATCGCGGGAGCTCCCCCCTTCGCGGCCTTCACGGCCAAGTGGCTGATGCTCCAGGCGACCGTCCTGTCGCAGACGCCGCTCGTGAGCCTCGCCGGAATCGGGCTCCTGATCGCGAGCCTCCTCTCGGTGCTCTACGCCGTGAAGCTCTTCGCCGCCGCGTTCACCAACGGTCCGATGCGCACGGGGAATCTCGAGGTGCCGGCCTCGATGTGGATCCCGCAGGCGGTGCTCGCCGTCGCGATCGGCGTGCTCGCGGTCGCGCCGGGCGCCACCCTCGCGGCCCTCGCGAATGCGCTCCGCGAAGCGCCCGCGCTCGCGACGGCCGACCCGCGCGTCTTCGGCGCGTCCCTGCTCCCCGCGACCGGCGCCTTCGCGCCGATTCTGGTGTTTGCGGTGGCCGCCTGGGCGGCCCTGCTCGGGCGGATCGCGGTCGGCAGCGGCGCCGTCGCACCGCGGGGCGTGTGGACCGGGGGTGTGCTGGTGCCGCGCGACGCCGCGACGATCGACCCGCGCGGCTTCTACTCGCCGGTGCGCGAAGGGCTCCAGCGCGCCTACGCAGCTCCGCGCTGGCGCGCGATCCCGCGGCCGGCGTGGCTCGTCCCCGCGGTGGACGTGGACCGCTGGCTCTACCGCCCCGCCATCGAATCGGGCCGCCGGATCGTCTCCGGGCTCCGCCGGGTCCACACGGGCGTTCCGCATCTCTATCTCGTCTGGCAGCTCGCGGGCGCGACCGCCCTGGCCGTGCTCCTGCTCACGCTGCTCCGACGCGGAGGGACGCCGTGACTCGCCTCGACGCGCCGCTCGTGACGGCTCCAAAGCCGATCCCGCCCCCGGCACAAGCCGCGGAGGCCGAGGCCGTGGCGGCGCGCCTGCGCGAGCGGCTGGACGGGGGGCTCCGGCAAGTCTCGATTCCCGCGCCCGACCGCCTCTATGCCGTGGTGGATCGTGGCGCGCTCGCGGCGGCCACGCGCGTCCTTTTCGACGACCTGGGCGCGCGCTACGTGATCAGCGTGGGCGCGGACCGCCGCCGGAGGGGCCGGGGGTTCGAGGCGCTCCACTGCTACGCCTTCGACGCGAACCACCTTCGCTGCGTCGTGCGCGTCCCGCTCGACGGCGAGCATCCGTCGGTTCCCTCGGTCACGGGCCTGATCCCCGGGGCTTCGTGGGGAGAGCTCGAGATGCGCGACCTGCTCGGGATCGAGTGCGAGGGGCACCCCGACCCGCGTCCGCTCATGCTCCCGGACGACTTCCCGCCCGACGTCCACCCATTGCGCCAGGACGTGCCGCACGACTTCAAGGTCCCCCCAAACGGCGGCGGGCGCGCGTTCCCGTACCGACCCGCGCCCGAGGGCGCCTCCGTCGTCCAGATCGGACCCTTCTTCCCCGTGCTCGAGGAGCCGTCGCAGTGGCGGCTCTTCGTGGACGGCGAGAACGTGGTCGGAGTCGACTATCGCGGCTTCTTCTGCCACCGCGGCGTCGAGAAGCTCGCCGACGCCGCCCTCTCGTACAACCAGGTGATCGGGCTCGCCGAGCGGATCTGCGGCATCTGCGGCTGCGTCCACTCGACCTCGTACTGCCAGGCCGTGGAGGAGGCGGCCGGCATCAACGTGCCGCTCCGCGCGCGCGTCGTCCGCACGCTCCTCCTGGAGCTGGAGCGGGTGCAGAGCCACCTCCTCTGGCTCGGCCTCGCCTGCCACATCGTCGGTTTCGACTTCGTCTTCATGCAGGCGTGGCGCCTTCGGGAGCCGCTGATGGGACTGGCCGAGCACCTGAGCGGGAGCCGGAAGCACTTCGGGCTGAATCTCGTCGGCGGCACCCGCTTCGACGTGCCGCGCGCGAAGCACGAGCGCGTGCGCGCGGCCCTGGACGAGGTGGAGCGCGAGTCGCTCGCGCTGGTGAAGGCGATCCAGGACGACGAGGCGCTCGTCTCCCGCCTGAAGGGCGTGGGGGTGCTCACCCCCGACGAGGCGCGCCGGATGGGCGCTGTCGGCCCGACGGCGCGCGCGAGCGGCCTCGCGATCGACGTGCGCCGCGACCATCCGTTCGCGGCCTACCCGCTCGTCGCCTTCGACGTGGTGACCCACGACGGCTGCGACGTGCTCGGCCGCACGCTCGTCCGCGCGGGCGAGCTCTTCGAGTCGGTGAAGATCATGCGCGCCTGCGTGAAGCTCCTCGAGAACCTCCCCGAGGGGAACGTGATGGCCGACGTCCCCGAGTCGCTTCCCGCGGGAGCCGAGGGGCTCGGCGCGGTGGAAGCGCCGCGCGGCGAGGTCTTCCACTACGTGCGCCTCGGCGAGCGGAACGGGCCGGAGCGCTGGCGCGTTCGCGCCCCGAGCTACCAGAACCTCCAGGCGGTGCCGCTGATGTTCAAGCCGGGCACGCAGGTGGCCGACGTGCCGATCACGATCGGGAGCGTCGACCCCTGCTTCTCGTGCACCGAGCGCACCGAGATCATCGATCCGGCGCGCCATACGACGCGCGTGCTCGGCCCCGCTGAGCTCGAAGCGCTCGCGCGGGAAGACATGGAGCGCCGCAGGCGGTCCGGGCCGGTGAGCTCGGAGCGCGCGGGAGGAGGAGCGCCATGACGAACGTCTGGATCGCGATCGCGTGGGGGCTCCTCGGACCCGTGCTCCTGCTCGCATTGGCGCCGCTCCTCGACGGGATCGCGCGCCAGATCCGCGCGCGCCTCGAGTCGCGCGCCGGTCCGCCTCTTCTGCAGGGGTACGTCGATCTGGCAAAGCTCGCGGGAAAGCGGGAGGTGAGCGCCGCCACGAGCTCCCTCGCGCGCGCGCTGCCTCTCCTCGCCCTGGGTTCGGCCGTCGCGGCAGGGGTCCTCCTCCCGGTCGGGGGGGCGGCGCCGCTCGGCTTCGCCGGAGATGGGCTCGTCCTGGTCTACCTGCTCGCGCTCTCGAGCGTGGCATGCGCCCTCGCCGGGAGCGCCTCGTCGAGCCCCTTCGCCACTCTCGGCGCGGGACGGGAGATGCTCCTCCTCTTCCTCGCGGAGCCGGTCATGGCCGTGGGCCTCTTCGTGATCGGTCTCAAGTGCGGGTCGTTCCGCCTCGCCGACCTCGCCGAGTGGCAGGCTGCGAACGGCCCCGGGATCTCGGGCGTCCTCGCGGCGGCGGGCGTCCTCGTCGCGCTCCCCGCGACGATGGGACGGCTCCCCTTCGACCAGCCCGAGGCCGAGCAGGAGCTGATGGGCGGCGTGACGATCGAGTTCGGCGGCCGGCGCCTCGCGCTGCTCCGCTGGACGCTCTTCGTCCGGTGGCTCGTGATCGCGTGGCTCGTCGCCGAGGTCTTCCTCCCGACGCCGCTCCCGCTCGCGCTCGCGCTGCCGGCCGTGGCGGTCAAGCTGCTCCTGGTGTTCGGAGTCGCCATGACGGCGAGCGCGCTGTTTGCCCGGCTCCGCATGGATCGTGTCCGCGTCTACCTCGCCCAGGTCGGCCTGCTCATGGGATCGGCCCTGGCCTTCGCGTGGATCGGATCGTAGGAGGCTCGTGATGCTCGGTTCGAAGCTTCGCCAGCTCCGGTTCGGCCTCGGGCATCCGCGCGCCACGGTCGGCTACCCGCTCGCGCCGCTCGCGCCGGATCCCGGGTTCCGCGGCCGCGTCACCGTGGAGACCGACCGCTGCATCGGATGCGGCGCGTGCGCCGACGTCTGCCCGGCGCGCTGCGTCCTCATCACCGACCTCGACGCCGCCACGCGCGTCATCCGGCGCCACCTCGACCGCTGCATTCAGTGCGGGCGCTGCGAGGAGGCGTGCGCCTACGACGCGGTCCACCTGGTTGCCGACTGGGAGAGCGGCACGCCCGACCGCCGCGACCTCCTGATCGAGCAGCGCCTCTACATGGGCGTCTGCGACCGGTGCGGACGCTGCTCCGTTCCCGCACACCCGCTCGACCGGCCCGCCCTGATCGGGATGCGGGTGGACGAGCCCGAGCTGCTCGCTGGAGCCGGGGAAGCCGCGACGGCCGGGGCGGCCCCCGACCCGACGGCGGACGACGACGGCCACGTCCGGAGGGCGTCATGACCGACCTGGTCCGCACCCTCGCGCTCACGCTCCTCCTCACGTCGTTCTTCGCCGTGGAGTCGCGGAGCCTCAAGCGCGCGATCGGAGCCTACGTGCTCCAGGCCTTCGTCATGGTGTCGGTGATCGCTCTCTTCGCGACCCGCCATCCCGGCCTCTGGCCGTGGGCCGCGACCGCGCTCGTGACCAAGGTCGGGCTCGTTTCGTGGATGCTCTTCCGCGCGGCGCGCCGCGGGGACGACCGCGAGGTGGCGCCGTTCGTGGGCGCGCTGGTCTCGGCGGTCCTGATCGCGGCGATCGCGCTGGTCGGCTACCGGCTGGTCCACACGCACGTCTGGCTCTTCGCCCCGACGCCGCTCGCCGAGCAGGAGCCCTACCGAACCAACGTCGCCGTCGCCCTCACGCTCCTCTTCGTCGGCGGCTACGCGGTGCTCACGCGCCGCGACGCGATCAAGGTGGTGATCGGCGTCTGCATGATCGAGAACGGCGCGCACCTCTCGCTGGTTTCGCTCGCGAACGAGATGCGCGAGACGGTGCTGATCGGGATCGTCACCGACGTGGTGCTCGCGGTCCTCCTCCTGCTCTACCTGATCCACGGGATCGAGCAGCAGATCGGGTCGCGCGACACCGCGCGGTTGAGGGCGCTCCGGTGGTAACCCCGACACGCGCGAAGCGCGGGAGGAGGAGCTGATGACCGGACACGCGGTCTGGATCCCGGTCGCGGTGCTTGCGACCCCGCTCGTCTTCGCGTTGGTCACGCTGCCGGTCACGACGAGGGTCCGGAAGGCACTCTGGGTCGCAGGGAGCGCCGTCACGCTCGCGCTCGCGCTTCTGCAGGCCCGCGCGGTCCTGCTCGGGGGGCCGATCGTCGCGCTGGGCGACGAGGTGCGCGCGGACGGGCTGGCCGCGGTCATGGCGGTCCTGATCTCCTTCCTCGCACTGGCGTGTTCGGTTTACGCCCTCGCCTACCTCCCCGGCCGGCATCCGCGGGAGCCCGAGCGGGGGGAGCGCCTCGAGCGCCGAATGCCGATGTTCACGGCGCTCTTCCTCGTGCTCGAGTTCACGCTCCTCTGGGTCGTGATGACCAACAACATCGTGCTCCTCTGGGTGGCGCTCGAGGCGACGACCCTGGCGTCGGCGCTCCTCGTCTCCTTCTACTGGGACGCGCGCGCCCTCGAGGCCGGATACAAGTACCTCCTGCTCCTCACGGTGGGGATCACGTCCGCTCTATTTGGATGCGTGCTTCTCTACGCCGCCGCGGCGCCGCACCTGGGCAGCGAATCGGCGCTCCTGATCAGCAACCTCGGACAGGTCGCGGACAAGATCCCGCCGCACATCGCCATCGCGGCCTGCCTCCTCCTGCTCGTCGGCTTCGGCACCAAGGCGGGCCTCGTGCCCTTCCATCCCTGGGTCGCCGACGCCCACGCCGAGGCGCCCGCCGTGATGAGCGCGTTCCTCTCGAGCGTGATCATCAAGGTCCCGTTCATCGGCATGCTGCGGGTCTGGAGCGTGTTCGGTCCCCGCGAGCCGGCGCTCCAAGATCTGCTCCTCTGGATCGGGTGCGCCACGATGGTGATGGGTGCGGCGCTGGCGGTGAGCCAGGACGACCTGAAGCGCCTGCACGCCTACTCGAGCGTCTCGCAGGTGGGCTACATCGCGGCCGCCATGGGGCTCGGCGCACCGCTCGGCACGTACGCGGCGGTCTTCTTCATCGTGAGCCACGCGCTCACGAAGGGGCTCCTCTTCCTCTCGACCGGCGCGGTGGTCTACGCGACCCACGAGACGCGGAGCCTCGCCGCGCTGGGGGGTCTCCGGAGCCGGATGCCGATCACCGCCGCCTGCACCCTGGTCGGGGCGCTGTCGCTCGCGGGGATGCCTCCGTTCAGCGGCTTCGTGGCGAAGGCGCAGGTGGTTCTCGCCGCGGCCGAGGGGCGCGCCTGGATCGTGCTCGGGATCGCCGTGGCGACGGGTCTCGTCACGATGGCCTACATGACCTCGATGGTCCAGCGGGTCTACCGCGGCGCGCCGCCCGCGAACGGGCCGGCGCTGGCCGAGGTGCGCGAGGTGCCGTTCGCGATGCAGTCGGGAATGGCGCTCCTCGCCGTGGCGGTGCTCGCGCTGGGACTCCGGCCGCAGTGGATCGACGCCCTGATCGGGCGCGCCGCGGGCTGGTAGAGCGAGGAGGTGGCGACGTGGCCGAAGGACTTCTGAACCGGATCTTCCCGAAGGCGCTGCCGCGCTCCCTCTGGGTCTTCCACACCAACGTGGGCGGGTGCAACGGCTGCGACATCGAGGTGCTCGACCTGCTCACGCCTTACTTCGACGTCGAGCGCTTCGGCATGCGGCTCGTCGGCTCGCCCCGCCACGCGGACGTGCTGCTCGTCTGCGGCCCGGTGACGCGGCCGATGCTCGAGCCGCTGAAGCAGCTCTACGACGCCGTTCCCGATCCCAAGATCGTGGTCGCGATCGGCGCCTGCGCGGTGGGCGGCGGACCCTGGTTCGACACCTACAACGTGGTGGGCGGCGTCGACAAGGTGATCCCGGTCGACATGTACATCCCCGGATGCCCGGCGCGGCCGGAGGCGATCCTCCATGGGGTCGCCCAGCTCCTGGAGCTCGCGAAGAAGAAGGTCGGCCCCGTGCGCGAGAGCCAGGCGGCCGCGCCGGAGCTGGCGGTCGTGGGGCACGTCCCCCGCGCGCCGGATCCGGGCGACGGCCGCGCCGCGAACAGATGCGTCGCGCGGCGGCCGCGCTGAGAAAGGAGTTTCCGATGGGCCTCGAAAATGTCGTTGCGGAAGTCGAGCTCTTCTCGGGCATGAAGCCCGAGCACGTGGCGCTCATCGCGGGCTGCGCCTCGAACGTCCGCTACGAAGCGGGGACGTTCGCCGCGCGGGCCGGATCCCACGCCGACCATTTCTGGGCGATCCGCGAGGGATGCATGGCGCTCGAGCTCTGGCAGCCGGGACGCGGGGCGATCACGATCGACACGGTCGACAAGGGAGGCGTCGTCGGATACTCGTGGCTCCTGCCGCCCTATCAGCTCCAGTTCGACATCCACGCGCTGACCACGACCCGGGCGCTCCTCTTCGACGGGCACTGCCTGCGGCAGAAGTGCGAGAAGGATCCCGAGCTGGGCTACGAGCTCGTGGGGCGGTTCGCCCGCCTCATGACCGACCGGATCCACGCGCTCACGCTCCAGCTCCTCGACGTCTATGGGGATCACGCCGTGGCCGAGGAGCGGGGCTAGGCGGAGTCCAGCTCGAGGGTCATGCAGACGCTGAATGGATCGTCCCTGTAGGACGCGAACGGCGGACACACGCGAAAGCCATGCCGGGCGTAGAGGGCGCGCGCCGGGGCAAACGCCTCCACCGAGCCGGTCTCGAGGCTGACCCGCCGGTACCCCCGCTTCCGGGCCTCGTCCAGGATGTGGGCGACGAGCCGCGACGCGACGCCCTTTCCGCGATGAGCCTCGGCGGTGTGCATCGACTTGATCTCGCCGTGGTCGGGAGCGAGCTCCTTCAGCGCGCCGCACCCGACGAGCGAGCCGTCATCCCAGAGGCTCCAGAAGGTGATCTCGGGAGCGCGCAGCCGGTCGAGATCGAGCGCGTGCACGCTCTCCGGAGGCGAGTGCCTCCTCGCGTACTCGAGATGGGACTGGAGGAGGGCCGCGATCTCGGGGCCCCGAAGGTCGTCCCGGCGGATTTCGAAATCCACGCTACGGCGTCCGCCGAGGGTCTTTGGCCGTCCCGGCCCGCGCTTTACGCGGCGTCACCGGACGATGCCCTTGTTCTTGAACTCCCCCTGGACGTGCTCCCGCGACTTCCCCTTGGGGATCGAGAGCGTCGTCCAGGACGGGCCCGCGAGGTGGCGCGCGAGATAGACGATCTGCCCGACGTGATAGGCGGTGTGCGTGACCGACCGGTTCAGCGCCTCGACTACGGCGAACGGCTCGTTCCGGATGCGGATGGTGCGCTCGAGGTCTTCCGGGCGGAGGGCCTCGATCGACGTGAGCGCGGTCGTCCAGCCCCGCTCCCACCACTCGAGGATCTGCGCGCGCGAAGCCTGTTCCACCATCTCGAACTCGGAGTCGCGATCCCGGTCGGGCTTCTCCCCGTCGCTCGTGAGGAAGTCCCGGAACCGTGACCGGAGGTTCCCCGCCACGTGCTTCACGATGACGGCCGCGCTGTTCGAGTTGGCGTCGAGCTCGGTGTGCAGGCGCGCGTCCGGGATCTGCGCGAGGGCCTTCTCGCCGAGCGCCTTGTAGTTGCGATAGGTGCGCAGCACGTCCCGGAGATAGATCTGGCGGAAGTCTTCCATGAGCGTTCCTCGTCGTTCGCGATGCCGTGGTCGCGGGGTGCGTCCACGGCGGCTGGGTCGATGTCGGTTTCGGAACCACTTCGAGGGTACCCCGGATGGGACGGCGGCACGGATACCTAAGTCGCCCGTGTCCCCGGCCGTGAGCCGGCGTACGATCCGAACGTGAGCGTATTCCCTGCATCGAAGCTCGAACGGGTCCTCCGCAAGCCCGCGGCGGAGTGGACGGCCGAGGACCTCGCGCGCGTCGCGGACGAGGAGGGGCTCGGCCTCGTCACCCTGATGCACGTCGGAGGCGACGGCTCCCTCAAGGCTCTCGACTTCGTGCCGCAGAGCCGTGAGCACCTCGTCCGGATCCTCCGGCAGGGCGAGCGCGCCGACGGCTCGAGTCTCTTCGAGGGACTCCCGAGCGGGGCGAGCGACATCCTGCTCCGGCCGCGCCTCGAGACGGCGTTCCTCGATCCCTTCGCCCCGATCCCCTCCCTCGCCGTGCTCTGCGCCCATCTCGATCGGAACGGCGAGCCGCTCCCACAGTCGCCTCACACGATCGTCCGGCGCGCGTTCGAGCGTGTCGCGGCGGAGCTCAAGGCGGAGTACCTGGCGCTGGGCGAGGTGGAGTACTTCCTCGGGCATCCGGGGAGCGACGCCGACCCCGAGCGGCCGCGCGATCGCGGCTACCACGCGACCTCGCCCGCGATCGTGGGCGAGGCGCTCCGGCGGCGCGCGATCCGGCACCTCGCGGATATCGGGATCCCCGTGAAGTACGCGCATGCCGAGGTGGGCTACATCGACGGGCGAAAGGACAAGGACCGCGTCTGGGAGCAGCACGAGATCGAGCTGGGTCTTCTGCCGCTTCCGGCCGCGGCCGACGCGATCACGCTCGCCCGCTGGGTGGTGCAGAACCTCGCGCGCGAGGAGGGGGTCGCCTGCCGGTTCGATCCGGTGGTGAAGCAGGGGCACGCCGGGAGCGGGCTCCATGTCCACAGCCTCGTGCGGCCATGCGCGGCATCGGAGGCGGTCCGTCCGGGCACATCATCGGCCGCCGGCCACCGGGAATCGCCATCGGCCGATACCTTCTTCGTGGACGGGCAGCCCGGCCCCGCGGGGCGCTGCCTGATCGGAGGACTCGTGCGGCTCGCGCCCGCGCTCATGGCGTTCGGCAATCGCCAGGCGGGATCGTTCGTGCGCCTGCTCCAGGCCAAGGAAACCCCGGTTGCGATCACGTGGAGCGCCTTCAACCGGAAGGCCCTGATCCGCATTCCGCTCGTCGCCCCCAACGTCGAGCCGGACGCCGCGTGGCCGCCCACGATCGAGTTTCGTCTGCCCGACGGCTCGTCGGCGCCGCATCTCCTGCTCGCCGGCATGGCGCAGGCGCTCGTGCTCGGCCGGAGTCTACGCGACCTGGATGCGCTCCTCGAGCGCACCGCCTCCCGGGACGAGGCGATCGACGTCGCGCGCATGCCACAGCTCCCGCGCGATCCGCACGGGGTGGCCGCGGCCCTGGGCGAGGCGCGCGCCGCGCTCGAGGCCGGCGGCGTCTTCCCGGCGTCGGTCATCGACACCGAGCTCGAAGCACTCGTGCGTTAGCCGAGCCCGACCGAGCTCATCGATGAGCAGCCGTCTACCGGAACGACTGCCGCGCCGAGACGAGCCTTCGCCGGAGGCCCGGCACGGCGCGTGCCGCCGATGGATTCGCAACGGCCAGCTTCGACAGCGCGAGATCCACCGCGTCGAGGCCCATGTTCGCCCCGAATCGCGTCGAGACTCGTGCGAGCGCGTTCTGGAAGCCGGGATCGGAATCGAGCTCGGTCGCGCCGAGCGCCTGCGCCTTTCCGATGATGTCGGAGAGCACGGCGACCGCGCGCGCCGCGTTCGCCGGCGAGGCGAGGTTCTTCCCGCTCGCGAACTGCGCCACCTCGGGAAGGCTCGAGGCGAAGCGCTGGAGCGCAGCGGCCTGGCGCGCGTTTCGCGGGTGGTTCTGGTGCATGACCGCCTGCGCCGCCCCCATGATCTGGAAGGGCGCGAGCGCGGCGCCGGTCAGCACGCGCGTGC
>JBLMWD010000137.1:0-70379 GCA_050257045.1 Bacteroidota bacterium
GCCCCACGGGCGCGTCCAGACGCGCGGCTCCGGCGCGCCCAGCGCCGTCGCGGCGCGCGCGAGCACGGCGGCGTCCACGTGCACGAGATCGGCGCGCCCGAGCGTGAAGCGGGCGCGGGCGCGATGGAGCGGCGTCCGCGTCGCGTTCACGAGGAGGTCCGAGCCCCAGCAGACGAGGAGGAGCGGGCGGAGGCCCGCGCGCGCGGCGAGGAATCCGTAGTTCGGCAGGAAGTGGGCGACCGTGACGTCGGGATCGAACGCGCGCGCCGCGCGGAGCGTAGCGCCCTTCGCGGACGCGTAGCGGAGGGCCGCGACCGGGAGCGGCGCGCCCACCACCTCACCCGGGAAGGGTGCGCCCGGAGCCGCCTCCGCGGTGAGGAGCCGGATCTCGTGCCCGCGCGCGGCGAGCGCCGCGGCCCAGCGCTGCGTGTGGACCACCGGCGCGTGCGCGAGGAGGAGGATCCGCACGCGCGCTAGGGGCGGAGCCGGCGGTGGAGGCCGCTCCGCCGCTCCACGACGAGCACCGGGCGACGCACAGCACCCCAGCCTTCCTTGAACCGGATGAGCCCTTCGGCCTCGGGAGGCGAGGCGCCGAAGTTGTACTCGAGGTACCCCGCCGCGCAGAGGCTCTCGAGCACGTGCGCGATCAGGAAGTTGTTCGGCCGGAGCGTCCACGACGCCTCGCGCGAGACCGGGAGCCAGCTCACCGCGGTCCCCTCGTGGAAGAGGTGGAGGCTCCCGGCGACCGGCTCGGATCCATGCGCGACCAGGTGGTAGCGGGCGAGCCCCGCGGGGACGAGCGCCGCCGCGATCCGCTCGTAGAGCGAGAAGGGCTTCGGCTCGCCTCCGCGGCGCCGCACGGTCTCGACCGCGATGTCGTAGAAGGCGCGCAGGTCCTCGGGCGTCGTCGCCGGGCGGATCGTGAGGCCGCTCGCCTCGGCCTGGCGGATCAGGCGGCGAGCCGAGGGGGAGAAGCGCGCGGCGATCTGCTCGTAGGGCGCGCCGAGCGGCAGCACGTGCGTGAACGACTCGCGCGCGGGGAGCCGCTCCGGGAATTCACCGGCGCATCCTGCGTACCAGGCGAGCGAGGCGCGCGCGACGCGGCGCGCCAGGGTCCAGCGCGCGAACGCGTCGAGGAGCGCGCGACGCGCCTCTTCGGGATGGGGATGGTCCCGGCGCACGATCGGCCCGCCGTAGGTCGCGAACGGCATCGCGTCGATCGTGCGCCAGAAGCCGCGCCGCCGCACGATGGCCGGAAGGCCGGCGGCGTAGCCCGTCCCGTCCTCGAGCACGAGCGCCTCCCAGCGCGCGTCCCGCCACTCTCCGGTCCAGACGGACGCCCACGCCGACGTGTGGAAGACCGACGCGCCGTCGGACGCCGCGACGAGCGCGTCCCAGCGCTCCGCGGACGGCGACTCCTCGTGGCGCACGCCCGCTTCGACGGCCGCCTCGGCGCTCACCGCGTCACCGCGACCCGCAGCGTCCGCACGCGGGTCGCGTCGCGGAGCACGATCAAATAGATCCCCGGCGCTGCCGGCCGGCCCGAGGCGTCGCTCAGGTCCCAGACCGTGTTCGCGACGGGATCGGCCCGGAAGCTCCGCACGAGGTTCCCCGCCACGTCGCGCACCTCGCCCGTCACCGCGCCGGCGAGCCCGCCGATCCGGACGCCGCCCTGGCCCGGGGCCGCGGGATTGGGGTAGGCGTAGACGTCGGCGCCGAGCGCGGGCGCGCCGCCCGTCTGCGGATGGATCTCGGAGACGCCGTCGGAGGTAGCCACCCAGAGGATGCCGCGCGCCTCGTCCCACGCGAGCCCGTGCACGTCGTCGCTCACGAGGCCGTCCGTCGTCGTGAAGCGCTCCACCTCCATCGAGACGTCGTCGAAGCGCGCGAGCCCCGCGTTCGTCCCGATCCAGACGACGCGCCGCGGATCGTGCGCCAGGTCCTGCACCACCACGGCGCCGATCGCGCCGTTGATCGCGTCCTTGCGCGCGACGTTCATGAAGCCGCGGACCAGGACGGCCACGCCGGCCTGCGTTCCGACGTAGACCGTCGCCGTGTCGAGAACGGCGAGGGAGGTCGTCTTCGAGCTCGGAAACCCCGTCGAGTAGTGGTCCCAGAAGTCGTCCGCGTGCACGTCGGTGCCGCGCCCGTCCCAGCGGTCGACGCCGTTGTCCGCGGTCGCGATCCAGGCCACGCCCGCGGGATCGAACGCGATCGCGCGGAGGTTGTTGCTCGAGAGCCCGAACCCGCGCGCGGAGCCCGCCGTGTTCGACGGCGTGAGCGAGTCGAGGACCGCGGCCGAGACGGGGTCGAAGACGTAGACGCCGTTTCCGTACTCGACGCTGCCGCCGTAGACGCGCCCGCCGGGAGCCTGCGCGAAGCACCAGAGGTTCGTCGGGCCCGGATAGTCCCAGGCGCCGGTGGCGGGGTCGTAGCGCTCGACGCGCGGCTGTGGCGTGGCGCTGCCGCAGCAGTGCCCGAACCAGAGCTTCTGGTCGCGCGAGACCAGGATGCCGAACACCGACGACTTCTGCAGGGCGCCTCGCGTGCTGTCGCTCGTGAGGTCGAGCCAATGGACCCCGTCGGTGTGGAGCACGATGCCGGCGCCGAGCCCCGGCGCCGTCGCGTTCCCCGTCGTGAACCACGCTTCCGCGTCGCGGACCGCGGTCTTCTCGGTCGAGGGCACGTCCGGCCCCTCGGTCCGGTACGCGGTCCAGCGGTCGGACGCGGCGTCGTAGCGCGCGAGTCCCGTCTGCGTCCCCGCCCAGAGCGCGCCGTCGGGGGCCGTGCCGAGCGTGTTCACGATCCCGAACGGGAGCCCCGGACCGGTCGCCACCCAGGCGCTCCCGACGCGCCGGAAGACGCCGCCGCCGCCGCCCGCGACGACCGTTCCGTTCCACGACGCGAGCGCGAGCGTCGTGCCGAAGAACCCTGGATCGACGCCTCCGAGCACGCCCCCGGCGTACGGACGCGGGCCCGAGCCGGCTCCGATCCAGAGCGTGTCCCCCACCGAGAGGAGCGCGGTGACCGGAGCGGCGAAGAGGGCGCGCCGGTCGGTCCATGCCCCGGCGGCGAAGGCGGCGAGCCCGCCCGAGGTCCCGGCCCAGAGGGTGTCGCCGATGGACTGGGCGAGCGAGCGCACGTCGTCCGAGACGAGCCCTCCCGCGGTGCTCGCGCTCGTATCGCTCCGGCGGAGCGCGATCCGCGCGTTGCCCGGCGTCTCCGTGAAGAGGGCGACGCCGCCGGTCGTGCCGACCCAGATGCTGTCGCCGAGCCGGAGAAACGCCTGCGCGCCGTCGGAGGGGAGTCCGTCGAACGTCGTGAGCGTGCGGCGCCACGTGCCCGCGGGGGTGAGTCGCGCGACCCCCGCGTCGGCCGTGCCGATCCAGAGATCGCCGCTCGGGCTCGCCACCACGCAGAGCGCGTGGTTCGAGGGGAGCCCGTCCGGCGAGGCGATCGTCTTCGCGAGCGGCCCCGCCGGCATCGACACCGTCACGAGGCCGCCGGTCGTGGCCGCCGCGAGCGAGCCCTGCCAGGGCGCGAGCCCCCGCACGTCGTTCGAGTTCACATGATTCCGGATGAAGAGCCGGGTGGCGGCGGAAGCGCGCGGGGGCGCGACCGCGAGCGCGGCGAGGAGCGCGACGGACGCGGCGAACGCGGCGAGGAGCGCGAGGGACGCCGCGAGCGCGGCGCGCCGGACCGGGGCCGGCTTCACCGTCCCTCGCCCCGCGTGGCGCGGAGGAAGATCCGGAGGTCCTCGGCCAGGGAGAAGCGCGCGAGGTAGGCGAGCTCCGCCTCGAGCCGCGAGGTCCGGCGCGCCCCGTTCGTCGAGAGGCCGTCCTCGTCGGCGGGCGAGACGACGCCGGGGCGAACCGACTCCAGCGCGAGCCGCGCCCAGGCCGGAACGCCGGCCCACCGCTCCCGCTCGTACTCGCTCCGCCCCACCCAGCTCCGCTCCCCCGTCCAGACCCGGCGCCACGCGTCGGCGGGACGGAGCCCGCCCCCGCTCCGCTCGAGATGCCGGCGCAGACCGCCCCAGCGCCACGGCGCCACCACGAGCGAGAGGAGGACGTCGCTCGCGCGCTTCCGGGCCTTGAGCGAGAGCCCGCGGCTCGGCGCGTGGAGGAGCACGGCGTCGATCGGGCCGAGCTCGCGCGGTCCGGAACCCGGGACCAAGTGCGCGAGCGATCCCGCCCAGTAGATCGCCGCCCCCGAGTCGCGCAGTGCCGAGGCGAGGGCGAGGAGCCACGGCAGCTCGCTCGATTCGGGCACGATGCAGACGATCTGGATCCGCTCGCTCTCGACCAGGGCGCGCAGCCGGGCGGCCGCCGCCTCCGGCGGCTCGCTCCCGTCCGCGGCCGCCACCGCGTGGAGCGGCTCGAACCCGGTGGCGCGCGCCGACTCGAGCGCGGCACGCGCGGCCTCCATCTCGACCCCCGAGCCGAGGAGGAGGACGCGGCGGAACGCGAACCCCTGCCGCCGCGCGCCCGCCTCGGCGCCCGAGAGGAGCCCGCGCACGGCGTAGAGGAGGAGGAAGAGGAGGGGGCCGAGGAGGAGCACGAGGAGGCGCGAGTAGCGCGGCGTCTGGAAGAGGAACGTGGTCGCCATGAGCACGACCCCGGCCTGGAAGACGGCGCGCGCGAGGCGGAAGACGCGCTCGATCGCGTCGCGGAAGGCGACGCGCCGGTAGAGCCCGTTCAGCGCGAGCGAGCCGACGGTCACCGCGATCGCGAAGAAGAAGAGCCCCCCGTAGGCGGCGAACGGGAAGACCGGCTTCTCGAACCACGCGTCGAGCGCGATCCGGATCCCGTACGCCGCCACGCAGGCCGCGGCCGCCGCGGCGACGTCGGCCGCGAGCGTGGCGGCCTGCACGAGGCGTCCCCGGTTCTGGCTCAGGGCGTACACGAGCGCGCTCCATTTCTCCATGAAGCGGAGGAGGCCGGCCGCGTGCGCGCGCAGCGACCGCGGGCGAATCTGCGCGCTCGAGCGGGCGTATTCGTGGACCATGCGGGCCGTCGGAACGTAGAGCACCTCCCAGCCGTGGCGCCCCATGCGCTGGCACCAGTCGACGTCTTCGAAGTAGAGGAAGTAGCGCTCGTCCATCAGGCCGACGTCGCGCATGGCCCGGCGGCGCACGAGCATGGCGGCGCCGATCACCCAGTCGACGCGCCGCGTGTCGGCGTGGTCCCAGTCGGCCATCACGTGATCGCGGATCGCGCGGCTCCGGGCGACGAAGGGGCCGAGCGGCATGCGCCGGAGGAGGAGCGTCCTCCAATTGTAGAAGCGGCGCGCCGAGAGTTGAAGCGTGCCGTCGGGATTCTGGAGCCGCGGGGCGAGGATCCCCGCCCGCGGCCGGGCGGCGGCGGCCGCGACCAGCGCCTCGATCGCGCCCGGCAGGACCTGGATGTCGGGGTTCAGGACCAGCACGTCGCCGTCAGGGACCGCCCGGATCCCCTCGTTCACGCCGCGCGCGTATCCGAGGTTCTTCCCCGGACGGAGCACGCGCGTCGGCCAGGGCGAGCCCGCGACGACGTCGTCGAGCGGCTCCCCCGAGTTGTTCACGACGACGATCTCGCTCAGCGGTTTCGGAAGCGCGGCGGCGAGCGAGGCGAACAGGCGGGCGAGGGCTTCGGGGGTCCGGTAGTGGACGATGACGATCGCGAGCGGCACGGGGCGCCTACAGCGCGCCGATCAGATCGAGCAGGCGAAGGCGCCAGACCATCCAGGCCGCCTCATAGACGATGCGGCGCGACATCTTCGACTCCCCGGCCTTGCGGTCGACGAAGACGATCGGGATCTCGCGGATGCGGAATCCCTTCCGCCACGCCTTGAACGTGATCTCGATCTGGAACGCGTAGCCGTCGGACCGCACGCGGCTCCAGTCGATCGCCTCGAGCACCCGGCGGCGGAAGCACTTGAATCCGCCCGTCAGGTCCTTGACGCGCATCCCCGTGATGACCCGGCTGTAGACGTTCGCGCCGTACGAGAGGATCAGCCGCTTGAGCGGCCAGTTCACGACGGTCACGCCGTAGAGGTAGCGCGATCCGAGCACCAGGTCCGCGTCCTCCAGCTCGCGCAGGAAGACCGGCAGGCTCTCCGGGTTGTGCGAGAAGTCGGCGTCCATCTCGAAGACCGCTTCGTAGTCCCGCTCGAGCGCGTAGCGGAAGCCCGCCATGTACGCCGATCCCAGCCCGAGCTTCCCCGGCCGGTGCATCACGTGCACGCGCGCGTCGGCCGCCGCCGCGCGGTCGGCGATCGCGCCGGTCCCGTCCGGGGAGTTGTCGTCCACGATCAGGACCTCGATGCCGGGCACCTCCGCGAAGACGCGCTGGAGGAGCGGCTCGACGTTCTCCTTCTCGTTGTACGTCGGGATGATGACCAGCGCCTTCACGCGCGCTCCGTCTCCGGGGGGCCCGCGCGGGGACGCCGGCGCCGCGCCGTCCAGAGCCCGGCCGCCGCGACGAGGAGCGCCGCGACCGCCGACGCGACGGAGATCTTGATCCCGGCCTCGAGCGCCGCCGGCATGTACCAGAGCCGCACGCGGTGCACCCCCGGCGGAAGGAGGATGCCGCGCAGGAGGTAGTCCACGCGATGGATCGTCGCCGGCTCGCCGTCCACCGTGGCCCTCCAGTCCGGGTCCCACTGGTCGACCTGCACGAAGAGGCCGGGCGATGCGTTCCGGACCAGGTACTCCGACCCGTTCATGTCGTAGCGGATCCGCGTGACCGAATCGGGCTCGGCCGGCTCGGTGAAGTGCGGGTAGGGCGGCGACTCGGACCAGATCGCCTGGCGGCGGGGATCCAGCGACGCCGACGCCCGGAGATAGGCGAGCGCGTCGGAGTCGTTCCGGACCGGCAGGATCGCGTGCACGACGTAGGCGCGAGGCACGGCGCCCTCGATCTCGTAGACCTTGGTCGCGCCGGCCGGGCCGTCGAGGCGCAGCGTCACGCCGCTCGTCGAGTCCCGGTAGTAGCCGTCGGCCATCACGTACTTCACGTTGAGGAGCCGCATGATCCGGAGCGAGGGGTTCGTGTAGAACGCGGTGTCCATGAAGGCCTGGTAGAGGCGCGGCTTCGCCGGATGGTAGCCGAGGACGGTGGCGATGCCGTACGCGGAGTAGCGCGTGTCGTCCCAGCGGAGCGGGAGGATGCGGAACTCGGTCGGGTCCTTCTTGAGGAACGTGATGTCGGGAGTTTCGGTGAAGTTCTGCGCGTACTCCGCCGCACTCCCCGTCTGGGGATCCATGATCTTCCGGTCGATCCCCCAGAGGTCGACGGCGGTGAGACCGACCACGAGGAGCGCCGCCGTAAGGCGCGAGAGCCGACCCTGCGCGCGCAGCCCGAGGATGAAGAAGGCGGCGGCGAGGACGAGCCCCGACTTGAGCGCGTCCACGTCGGCCATGCCGATCGCCTCCTCGGCTAGGGCGGGCGGCAGGTTCCGCGCCTTGGCCGCCGCGGCCTGGAGCGAGGGGCTCACGAGCGTGAGGAGCACCACCGCGGCCACGCCGCCCGCGCCCGCGTAGATCGCGGCGCGCATCCACGCCGATGCCGGCTCGCGTCCCTTCGGTCGCGGCGCGCGCGCCCCCTTGGGAGGCTTCGCCGCGGAGGCGCCGTCTCCCGTACGGAGCGCCGCGTCGAGGCCGAGGGCCGCGAGCACGGCGACCGCGAACTGGAGCAGGACCAGGATCATGACCGGCACGCGGAACTTGTTGAAGTACGGGACCACGTCGTAGAGCAGGCTGTAGAGCGGCTTCAGATACTTGCCGAACGAGATCAGGAGCGCCGCCGCGGCGAGGGTGATCCAGTAGCCGCGCGCGGCCCCGCGCGCCCGCATCGCGCCGTAGACGGCGAGCGCGAGCGGGATGATCCCCATGTAGTTCGGATAGTCGGTGAACGGCATGGTCCCCCAGTAGGTCCGTCCGCCGAAGCCGAACATCGAGGGGATCAGGAAGGTGAGCATCTCCGCCGGATGGAACGACCACGACGTGGCGTACTCGAAGCCCGCGCCCGATCCCTGCCCGGCGCTCCGGATCGAGAGCTTCGCGTATTCATGCACCGGCAGGTAGAGGAATGCGCTCATGCCGAAACCAAGGGCGAGCCCCGCGGCCAGGCCCCCCAGGGCGCGCACCGCCTCCCCGGCGCGCCGCGCGCGCCCCGCCTGGATCGCCAGGTAGAGCGCATAGATTCCCAGCGCGAGCCACGAGTAGAAGACGATCTGCACGTGGCCGCGCAGGAGCTGGAGCGCGGCCGCGAAGGCGAAGCCGGCGAGCGCCAGGAGCGAGCCGCGTCGCGCGAACCGGTCGTACAGCAGGAAGAGGACCGGCAGCCACGCCGCCGTCATGATCTGGCTCCCATGGCCGAAGGCGCCCACGGCGACGAGGTTCGGGGTCAACGCGAACGTGGCGGCCGCGATCAATGCCGCGTCGGGGCCGGCCCCGAACGCGCGCACGAGCGCGATCATCGCGATCGCGATCAACAGATAATGGGCGAGCAGCCAGGTCAGGTCCGGGAAGTGGAGGACCGTGTTCAGGAATCCAAAGACCGGATCGAGCGGATAGACGTACGGGACGAACGCGAGGCTCCCGAAGCTCGGCATGCCGAGGAACTGGTAGGGATTCCAGAGCGCGTAGACGTGGCGGGTGTTGAGCGCGTCCATCGCGTACTTGGAGAACCCGGCCGGCGCCACCGAGTCGGGCGAGACGAAGACCTTCCCGAAGACGAGCGGATAGAAGAAGACGAGCACGAGCAGCGCGGCGGCCGCCATGGCCCAACCCGTCGAGAATCCCGTTCGCTTCATGCCGCGTCCTCCAGGCAGACCGCGACGAATCTCCGCGCGATCGCGTCCCAGTCGTGGCCGCGCGCGAAGTCGAGGAGCGCTCCGGCCGGGGGCGGAGACTCGAGGAGGGCGCGAGCCGCCGCGACGAACGCCTCGGGCGAGTCGGCCACGCGCGCGGCGCCGGCCCACTCCTCCACTTCGTCGGTGAAGCGGGTCGTGACGCACGGCACGCCGGCGGCGGCGTACTCGTAGAGCTTCACCGGGTTCACCGCCTCGGTGAGCGGCGTGCGGCGGAACGGAATGAGCCCGACCCGGAACGCGCGCACGATGCCGGGCACCCGGTCGTACGGGACGGGCCCGATCCACGCGAGATTGGGTGCTCGGGCCGCGGCGCGAGCGAGCGAGGCCGCGGTCTCCGGATGCGCCGGTCCCACGAGGACGACGCGCGCCTCGGGGCAGCCCGTCGCGAGCGCCTCGAGGAGCGGCACGTCGAGCCAGGAATGAAGCGAGCCGACATAGCCGAGCACCGGAGCCGCGGGATCCCCGGGCAGCGCCTCGGGCTCGACATGGCCCGGGTCGAAGCGCGCCGCCTCCACGCCGTTCCCGATCAGCGCCGGCGGCTTCGATCCCGCGGCGACCGCGAGCCGCTCGAGCCCGCGCGAGGTGACGACGACGCGGTCGGCGCGCCGGAGGAGCCGCTCCCAGCGCGGGACCAGCCGCGGCGGAACCGGCGCGAAGTGGAGGGGCGCGTCGATCATGTCGTAGACCACGCGATCGGGACGGAGCGCATCGAGGAAGGGCTCGGCCATGAAATTCTGCACCAGGGCGAGCCGTTTCCGCGCGCCTTCGCCGCGGGCGTTGCCGTTCCCGTGCGCCGCGCCTCCCCACGCCGCGTCGACGATACCTCGGGCGCCGAGGCGCTGCGCCGCGAAGAGCGCGCCGGCAAGGGGCAGCGAGCCGAAGGCGTAGGCCGCCCGCCGGATGGCTCGCGACCGGGCGTGCAGCGGAAGAAAGGGGAAGGAGACGCGCCGGACGCGCGGCGCGGCGACGGCCGGGCGCGAGGCGCCCTCATGGCCGAGCGTCCACGGCTCGACGAAGAGGATCCGGGCGTTCTCGGGAAAACGGGTCGCGAGCTGCTGCGGGCGCTGCCAGAGGCCCGACCACGGGATGTCACTGAGCCACACGACGTCCCACTCGGGACGCACGGCTGCCTCCGGGGTGGTCGCGCACTCCCTGAGCGTACGGGGCCGCGCAATTGCGTGTCAAGCCGTAGGATGCGCCTCCTTGCCCCCGCTCCTTCCGCCCGCGCCGTTGACCTCCTCCTTCCCGCTCCCGTAGGGTGCGGCCGATGGCCCGTCCCCTGCGCGTCGCGATCGATCTCCGGCCGCTCGCCCTGGAGTCGGGCGGAGGGGTCGGCCTCCTCGTCCAGCAGTATGTCGAAGAGCTGTCGGCGCGCGACGTGACCTTCGTCGGGATCGCCGACCGTCCGGTTCCGGCGGGGCGCCTTCCGCCGGGAATCCCAGCGTGGAGCGCGACCGGATCGGGCGGAAGGATCCGGTGGGAATCGCTCGTCCTCCCCGCCGTGCTCCGAGGAATCGACCCTCCCCCCGATCTCTTCCACGCGACGTGGAATCACGGCGTCCCGCGCGGACTCCCCTTTCCTTCGCTCCTCTCGCTCCACGACGTGATCCCCTGGCGCTCGCCTCGATTCGTCCCCTGGCCGCGTCCCGCCTGGCTCCATCGCGCGCTCTACCGGCGCGCCGTCCGCTCCTCGGCGCGCGCCGCGGCGCGCATCGTCACGCTGAGCGAGGCGAGCCGCGCCGCGATCGAGGCGATCCTCCCCGAGGCGCGCGGCCGGATCGACGTCGTCCCCTGCGCCGTGCCGCGCTGGTTCCAGCCGGCGCCGCCCGAAGCCGCGGATTCGCTCCACGCCCGCTTCGGCGGACCCTACTGGCTCTATGTCGGCGGCTTCGACCCGAGGAAGGGTGTGGACACGCTGCTCGACGCGCTCGCGGCGCTGAGCGCCGAGGGGCGCTCTCTTCCGCCCGTGGTGCTCGCCGGCGCGCTCTCGGCCGAATGGCGCGCGCTCCGCGCCCGCGCGGAGGCGCTCGGTTTGGTGGGCGCCGCCGGCTCCTCGGCCGCGGCCTCCGGCCGCGCCGTTGCCCCCGTCGTCGCTTTCCCCGGCTTCGTCCCAGACGCGGATCTCTCCGCCCTCTACGCCGGCGCCTCGCTCTTCATCTACCCGTCGCGCGCCGAGGGGTTCGGGATCCCGCCGCTCCTCGCGATGGCGGCCGGCGTCCCGGTCGTGGCGGCCGACTCGGGCGCGGTTCCCGAGGTGCTCGGCGGCGCAGGCGTGGTGGTCCCCGCGGGGGACGTCGCCGCTCTCGCGGCGGCGCTCCGCAGGATCCGCGACGACCCCTCGCTTCTCTCGGAGCTGCGGGCTCGCGGGAAGGCGCGCGCCGCCGGCTTCACCGTGGCCGCGCTGGCCGCGCAAATGCGAGCGGCGTACGAGCGCGCGGCGAGCGGCCCAGGAGGATCGACGTGAAGTCGCGGAAGCCGAGGACGAGGGCGCGCGCGCTCGCGCCGTCGCCCGAGAGCCCCGCGCGCGCGAGGAGGACGGCGGTCCACGCGGCATAGGCGAGCCACGCGAGCGGCCGCTCCCACCGCGCCGCGTGGCGCGAGAGGAAGAGCGCCCCGCTCCGAAGCCGGAAGTAGGCCTTGAGCGGAGTGAGCCCCCCGCCGCTCGTGACGGAGACGTGGTGCCAGGCGCGCGCCGCGGGCTCGTACCAGAGGTCGTACCCCGCCTTCCGCGCGCGCGCCGACCAGTCGACGTCCTCGACGTAGATCACGTAGGACTCGTCGAGGAGCCCGACGCTCTCGAGGGCGCTCCGGGAGAGGAGCGCGGCCGCGCCCGAGACGTAGTCGATCGGCCGCGGGCCGTCGCCCGATCCGATCCACGCGTCGTCCTTCCGCCCGAGGCCGCGGTGGCGGATGAGGGCGAAGCCGCGCGCGACGATTCCGCCGGCGAACCAGATCCGGTCGGGCGGATCGAACGTGTAGATCTTGGGGCTCACCGCCGCGCGACCGGGATCGGCCTCGAGCGCCGCGACCAGCGCGCCGAGGGCGCCGCGCTCGAGGACGAGGTCGTTGTTCACGAGGAGGACCGACCCGGCGCCCTCCGCGAGCGCCCGGCCGAGGCCGGCGTTCACTCCTCCCGCGAACCAGCGGTTCTCCCCCAGCGCGAGCACCTCCACGCCGGGGAACTCGGCGCGCGCGCGCGCGACGGTGTCGTCGGGCGAGCCGTTGTCGACGAGGAGGACGTGATCGGCCGGCGGGTCGAGGGCGAGGAGCGCGCGGAGACATTCGCGCGTGTAGCGGTACTCGCCGAAGGCAAGGACCACCGCCCAGACCGGGCGGACTGCCGGGCGGCACGACCGCGCCGCACGCATCGCCGCGGCCGCGGGAGCGCCCGGCGCGCGCGCGCTCACCGGCACTCCTCCCCGAGCGCGACCAAGGCGTCCACGAGCGCGTCCCAGCTGAAGCGCCGGCGCGCGCGCGCCACCCCTTCGCGCAGCCGCGCCTCCATCCCTTCGTCGAAGTAGCGCTCGATCGCGCGCGCGAACGCGGCGGGGTCGCCGGTCGGAACGAGGAGTCCGGTCACGCCGTCCTCCACGGTCTCCTCGAGTCCCCCCGTGCGGGTCGCGATCACCGGGGTCCCTCCCCCGAACGCGACCTGCGCGATGCCCGAGCCGGTCGCTTCGCGGTACGGGAGCGCGACCACGTCGGCCGCCGCCACGTAACGCGCCACCTCCTCGTTGGGCACGTACCGGTCGACCACGCGCACCTTTCCCGCGAGCGCGGGATGGGCGAGCGCCCCGGCGTAGCGCTCCCGCGGCTCGTAGAACTCCCCGACCACGTAGAGGAGATCCCACGAATCGGGGCGCGCGAGGGCGAGCGCCTGGAGGAGGTCCGCGAGCCCCTTGTAGGGGCGGACGTAGCCGAAGAAGAGGATCGTCCGGCCGCGCGCCTCCAGCGCCGTGCGCGCCTCCTCGCGCGAGGGAGCGCCCGCGTGGAAGACCTCGTACGTCGGGTGCGGATGGACGCGCACCGGCCGCCCGTTCGCCCGCGACGCGAGCCGGTTCGCCTCGGAGCGCGCGTGCACGAGGAAGCCGTCGGCGGCGCCGAGCCCGTACGTCGCGAGCGCGTGAAGCACCGGCGCTTTCTCGTGCGGCTCCACGTTGTGAACGAGGAAGAGGCGCTTCGGCGCGGCGGCGCCGCGCGGCCGCGCGCCGCGCGCGGCGGTCCCGATCGAGGGGCCGAAGAAGGGATGCCACCAGGGGACGACGAGGAGATCGGGCGCGAGCGCGCGCAGGCGCCGCCCCGCGGCGAGCCACGTCCAGGGCAGGAGGCTGTCGACAATCCGCTCCGCCGGAACGGGCGGCTCGATGGCGGCGGCGCTCGCGTCGAACTGCGTCGAGCCCGGGAAGAGGAAGCCGGGATAGAGGCGCCGGAAGGAGATCATCGCGACCTCGTGGCGGGCCGCGAAGGCGCGGGCGAGGAGCGTCGTGTAGTGCGCGATGCCTCCTCGGTAGGGATGGGTCGGGCCGAGGAGCGCGACTCTCACGCCGCGGCTAGATCCGCTCCCGGATCGCGTACTCCGGCTCCGCCGAGCGGGTGCCCGCGATCAGCTCCCCGAGGAATCCGAGCGAGAGGAACTGGATCCCGAGCACGATCAGGACGAGTCCGAGCACCAGCGACGGACGGAGGCGGAGGTGCTCCCCGAGGACGACCGGCCACGCGGCGTAGAGCGTGAAGAGGAATCCGAGGAGCGCGACGCCGATCCCCATGCGTCCGAAGACGTGGAGCGGGCGCGTGGAGCTGGTGGTGAGGAACATGACCGAGAGGAGATCGAGGAAGCCGTTCACGAACCGCGACGCGCCGAACTTGGTCTTGCCGTGGCGGCGCTTGTGGTGGACGACCTTGATCTCGCCGACCTTGTAGCCATTCCAGACCGCGAGCACCGGGATGAAGCGGTGGAGCTCGCCCCGCAGGCGCACCGACTTCGCGGTCTCGGCGCGGTAGATCTTGAGCCCGCAGTTCATGTCGTGGAGCGCGACGCCCGTCATGGCCGACGTGACGCCGTTGAAGATCTTCGAGGGGACCGTCTTCGAGATCGGATCCTGCCGGTCCTGCTTCCATCCCGAGACCAGGTCGTAGCCTTCGTCCAGCTTCCGGAGAAGCGGGCCGATCTCCGCGGAGTCGTCCTGGAGGTCTCCGTCCATCGTCACGATGCTCCGTCCGCGAGCCTCCTGGAAGCCGACCGAGAGCGCGGCCGATTTCCCGTAGTTCCGCCGGAAGCAGATCGCGCGCAGGGCGCGATGACGCGGCGCGAGCTCGCGGAGGCGCTCGGACGTCCCATCGCTCGATCCGTCGTCGACGACGAGGATCTCGTAGCGGAGCCCGAGGGGGCGCAGGTCGGCCTCGAGCTTCTCGAGGAGCGGCGCCAGGTTCTCCGCCTCGTTGTAGACCGGGACGAGGACGGTGAGATCGGGGGCGTCGGGACCGGATCCGGCCGGCGCGCCCGCTCCCACGGCCGCCGCCGCCTCGACCGCGCTCACGCCGGCTGGTTCCGCTGCCATTCCCATTGCCTCCCGAGGCCCGCTTCGAGGTCGGTGCGCGGACCGAAGCCAAGATCGCGCCGCGCGCGCGACGTCTCCGCCGACGTGTCGCGCGGATCGCCCGCCGCCGCCGGCTCGTGCCGGCGCTTCACGGGTGCGCCCGCGACGCGCTCGATCGCGCGCAGGAGCTCGTTCAGGGTGATCCGGTGTCCACCGCCGACATTGTACACGAGCGATCCGACCGGGCGTTCGAGCGCGGCCCGGGTCGCGGCCACCGCGTCGTCCACGAACGTGAAGTCGCGGCTCTGCTCCCCGTCGCCGTAGATCGGAATCTCCGTCCCCCGCCGCGCCGCCTCCAGGAAGCGGTGGATCCCCATGTCGGGCCGCTGCCGCGGGCCATAGACGGTGAAGTAGCGGAGCCCGACGGCGGGGACGCCGTAGGAGGCGCGGTAGGCGTTCAGGAGCCCCTCGGTCGCGACCTTCGTCACGCCGTAGGGCGAGAGGGGCCGGCGCGGCTCGTCCTCCGGCGTCGGCAGGCGCTCGGGGGCCCCGTAGACCGACGAGCTCGACGCCACGACCACGCGCTCGACCGGATGCTCGCGCAGCGCGTCGAGCAGGCGCTGGGTCGCGAGGACGTTGTGCTCGGTGTAGTCGCGGAACGCGCCGCCCCACGAGGCGCGCACGCCGGGGAGGGCCGCGAGGTGGACCACGTGGGTGACCCCCGCGAGCAGCGGCCCGACCTCGGCGCGGCGGAGGTCGGCCTCGACCAGCCGGAAGCGCGGGTGCGACGCCGCCCGCGCCACGTTCGCGCGCTTGTTCGCTTCGGCATAGTTCGGGATGAACGCGTCCACGCCGATCACCTCCGCCCCCTCCTCGAGGAGCGCGTCGCAGAGGGTCGAGCCGAGGAACCCCGCGGCGCCGGTGACCAGCGCGCGCATCCCTACGGCGCGATCGCCCGCGGGCGCTGACCCGGCGTCGGAGCTCCCGGATTCGAGCGGAGCGAGTCCTCGTAGTGCTTCATGTAGGCCGCCGCCTGGGCGTCGTCCGGATGGGCGCGCAGCCAGGTCCGGAGCACCTCGAGCGCCCCCTGACGGTCGCCGATGTTCCAGAGCGCGGCGAAGAGCGCCTGGAACCAGTCGAAGAACTGCTGGGAGATCTCGCACGCGCGCCGCAGCTCGGCGATTCCCTCGTTGACCTTCCCGTCGTTGTAGAGCATCAAGCCGACGTGGTAGTGGAACTCGGGCGCCTGCGGGAAGCGACGGAGTCCCTCGAGGTACGTCTTGCGCGCGAGATCGGGCTTCCCTGCCTGCTCGTAGACGCGCCCGAGGTACTCGTAGAGATTCGAGAAGTCGGGCGAGATCTTGACGGCGTCCTCCATGATCTTCAGCGCCAGATCGGACTGGTTCTTCTGGAGGAGGTACGTCGCGAGCTGCACGTGCGCCGCCGTGTAGTTCTGGACGAGCCGGTTCGCGTTGTCGTCCTTGTAGACCGTCCGGTCATACGCCCGATTCTTGTCGAGCAGGCCGCGGTACCGGTAGACGTGGTAGAGGTTCTCGTAGGTCTTCTGCACGTCCATCCCGACCGGGTCGGGCTTTGGCTGGATGCGGAAGACGAGCCCCTCGAACGTGAGCTGCTTCTCCATCCCCTCCTGCTCCGGCACCGTCACCGCGAGATAGAGCGGCTTCCGCCACTGGTTGGTCTTCACGATGTCGGCGAAGGCCTGGTCCTTCACCCAGACGACCTCGTTCGTCTTCTCGTCGAGGTAGGGCTGGATCGTGGCGAGCTGCTGGTCGGTGTAGGAGAGCGGGACCTTCGGCTCCTGGTCGCGGAGCTGCTGGATGTACCAGGGGGTGTTGAGGAGGCTCATGTTCACGACGCGGACGTCGGTCCGGACGTGCTCCACCTCCTGGATGTACCAGAGCGGGAAGGTGTCGTTGTCGCCGTTCGTGAAGACGATGCCGTTCTTCTCGAGCGGGACGAGCATGTTGTAGGCGTAGTCGTGCGCGATGTAGAAGCCCGACCGGTCGTGCTCGAACCAGCCGTCCTTCATGACGAGGAGCGAGAGGCCGATGAGGCTCGCCGCCGCCACCCCCGTGGCCGCGCGCGCCTGGAAGCTCTTCGGGAACGGAAGGAGCGGCGCCTCTTCGGAGGACGGCCCGCCCGTTCCGGGCGGCGCGAGCGCGGTGGCGGCGATCGGGCGCGCGGCGGGGCTTCGCGCCGGGACCCCCTCGGGCGCGAATGCCTCGAGGACCCAGTGGAGGACCGCCGTCGCCCCCATGCCCATCCAGATCGCGATGAAGTGGTACGAGTTCGTGAAGAAGTAGTCGCGCTCCCGCACCTCGTGGTCGGTGAAGTTGAGGTAGAAGATGAGCGCCGGGCCCATGATGAAGTGCTGGGCCGCGAAGAACCAGAAGGTCTTCTTGTCGCGCTTCCAGTTCCAGGCCGCGCCGGTGAAGAAGAGGAAGTACGGGATCACGTTGATCAGCCGCACCGGCAGCGAGGTGTCGCCGAAGGAGCCGAGCCGGCTCACGAGCGTGAACTGCTGCCAGACGTAGCGCAGGTACATGTGCTCGATCTGGAACCATACGTCCGCGCGCCGCACGAACGGGTTGGTCGGCCCGTACTGCTTGCGGAGCAGGTAGTCCTTCCACATCTCGAGCTCGTTCGGCATTCCCTCGTTGATGTGCGGCATCTGCTGGCTGCGCACGAGGAGGAAGAACTGGACGGTGAACCCGGCGACGATCGCGAGGGTCCACCAGGTCGCCAGGTTGTTCTTGACCATCTTGTCGCGGTTCATCGCGTAGTAGATCGCGATCAGCGCGAGCAACAGCATGAAGACGATGTTCGGCCAGTTCCAGTCGTGCACCTCGTTCTCGATCACGAGGAGCAGGAACGTCCCGAGGATGATGGCCGAGAGCCAGAACCGGCCGCTCGTGAAGATCGAGGGGCGGACGATCGCGAGGAGCACGAGGAGCCCGGGCGCGACGAGGATCGTCCCGAGGTGGAGCCCGATCGAGACCGAGAGGAGGAAGGGGATGAGGACCAGGAGGAAGTCGTTTTTCGCTTCGCCGATCTTGTCCCACCAGCGGAACGCGAGCCAGATCACCAGGGCGATCATGAGCGAGGAGCCGGAGTAGACCTCCGCCTCGATCGCGCTGTCCCAGAAGCTCGAGGAGAAGGCGATGAAGAACGCGGCCACGAGGCCGCCCACCCGGGCCATGAGCCACTGCGCCACGGTCGCCGGGCGGCCGCCGAACGTCCGCTCCAGGGCGCGCGTGGTGAAGAGGAAGGTGAAGAACGCGGTCCCCGCCGAGGCGAGGGAGCTCATGAAGTTGACCCGCCACGCGATGTTCAGGATCGGCAGGAACGTCATCATCCGGCCGAGCATCGTGTAGACCGGGTTCCCCGGCGGATGCGGGAGCCCGAGGATGTAGGAGGTGGCGATGAACTCCCCGGAGTCCCAGAACGGGACCGTGGGGGTGACCGTGCGGGCGTAGACGTAGAGGGGCACGCCGAAGGCCAGCGCCGCGGCGATCCAGTGCGCGCGCTTCCAGGAAATCACGTTCTCCTTTCCCCCCGCGCTTCCACCGCGCGCTCCGCGCGCCGGCGCTCGAGCCGCTGCGCGATGGCGCGCCGCGGCGGCCGCGAGACGAAGATGAGGCCGCCCAGCAGGCTGATGACGACCGAGATGACGTACGTCAGGAACGGGATCGTGAACGACTGCTCCCGCGTGAGACCCGCCATATGGAATAGAACCACCGCAGCCCCTTCCCGGATTCCAAGACCGTTCAGGGAAATCGGGAGGGAGACCAGGGTGGCGAGGACCGGCACGAAGACGAAGTAGTAGCCGGCCGCGATCCGGACGCCCAGGGAGAGCCCGACGACGTAGTGGACGAGGATCCGGCTCACCTGGACCGTCATCGAGGCGACGAAGACGGATACGAGGGCCCCCGCCTGATGCCGGAAGCCGTGCATGTCGTCGAGCAGGCGCCCGACCGCGTCGGCGGCGCCGTGGGCGCCGACCGCCCGGAGCGGCCACTCGAAGGCGGTCAGGACCCGCCGCGAGAAGATGCTCAGGAAGGCCGCGAGCGCCGTGGTGAAGATGACCAGCAGGAGGATGTAGATCGCCGGGAAGGGCAGGCGCGGGGCCATGAGCGAGGCCACGAGCGCGAGGAACCCGATGGCGACCACGCCGATGAGGCGGTCCATCAGGGTGGCCGAGAAGACCGGGCTCACCCGGTCGGAGTACTTGGACGCGTCGCTGATCCGCGCGATGTCCCCGCCCACGTTGGAGGGGAGGAAGTTGTTGAAGAAGAGCCCGACGAAGTAGTACGCGGCCGCCTTGGGATAGGGGATCCGCACGCCCTGGGCCCGGAGGAGGCGCCCCCAGAGCCAGCTACCGACGAGGCTCGAGAAGAGGAAGAGCCCGGCTGCGGCGGCGAGGAGGCGCGGATCGGCGGGGCGGATCGTGGCGAGGACGTTCCCCGGCGAGACCTTGGCCACGACGTAGGCGAAGAGGGCGAACGAGAGCGCGATCTTGAGGACGATGAGGAGCGCCTTGTGGCGGCCGAGGAAGGAGAACCCTCCCCCGGCCGGGGCCTTCACGGCCGTGGTCACGCGGCCCCCGCCGCTTCCGCCATCACCGCGCGGCTCTCCCGGTAGCAGGTCTCCCAGTCGAACGTGCGCGCCCAGCGGACCGCGGCCTCGGCCATCCGGAGGCGGAGCGGCCGGTCCTCGAGGAGGCGGACCACCGCGCCGGCGAGGGCGCCCGCGTCCCCGTGGGGCACGAGAAGCCCGGTCTCCCCTTCGCGCACCGATTCCACGAGCCCCGGGCTCCGGCTCGCCACGACGGGGACCCCGCAGGCGTTCGCTTCGATCACCGTGAGCCCCCAGCCTTCCTTGGGCGAGGGGCAGACCGCGACCTGGGCGCCGTTCAGCGCCTCCACCTTGGCCGGATGCGGGAGCGCGCCGAGGAAGCGGACCGCGTCTCCGAGGCCGAGCGAGCCGGCGAGCGATTCCAGCGCCGGACGGTAGGGCCCGTCGCCGATCACGTCGAGCCGCGCCGCGGGAACCTCCTTCCGCACGAGGGCGTGCGCCCGGACCGCGTGCTGGGCCCCCTTGTACTTCCGGAGGCGGCCGAGGAAGACGACCACCGGATCGCGACGCTGCTCGGGGGGGGTGGTCACTCCGTAGTCGGCCTGCGTCAAGCCGCAGCGCACCACGCGGATCCGCCCCGGATCGATGCCGCGCCGGGCGAGATCGTCGCGCGTGCTCTCCGAGATCGCGAGGAACGGAGTCCGGCGGTAGACCAGCGGGAGGATCGATTCGTGCGCCCGGACCACGAGCCCCGTCGGCAGGGACGCCTCCTGGAAGACGGCGGCCCCGAAGAGGTGCGGCACGACCGCGAGCACCGGGGCGCCCGCGAAGAGCGGCGTGAAGAACGGAACCTTGTTGATGTCCTCGAGGACGAGGTCAAACCGCTCCCCTCGGAACCGGCGGCGATAGAGTGCTCCCAGGGCAAGGTGCGCATTGTACCACGACCCGGCGCGGTGGATTTCGATCCCCTCGACCCGGTCGTCGGCGGGCGCTCCCGGGAAGCGCTCGGCCAGCCAGAGCACCCGGTCGCCGTCGCGAACGCAGCGCCGCAGGATCTCGAACAGGTGGAGCTCCGCCCCGCCCGCCTCGGGGTGGCGCGGGTCCCTCCAGTTGAACGCCAGGATGTTCAACCGCGGGCGCCCGGCGCGGGTCCCTTCCGCCCCACCGCGCCGATGACGAAGTAGGTGCGGAACCCGACGGCGGTGCCATCCCAGAGGTCACGCCAGCGCCGGTTGAGCCCGGAGAGCACGGGGACCGCCGGCGGATAGAGGGGCAGGCGCGCCGCCTTGGTCTTCAGAAGGAACGCCCGGAGCGACCGGTAGAAGAGCCCCGGCACCATCCAGGCTCCGTAGCGATGGACCACCCGCACCCCGGCGCGGCGGAGGAGCCGCTCGAGCTCCCCGATCGAGAACTCGGTCTCCCACCCCGCGAACCAGGTCCCGGTCGCGATCATCGCGTGCTTCAGGAGCGTGTAGAGGTGCCAGCGCTGCGGCACGTCGACGAGGAGGATCCCCTCCTCCTTGAGCGCGCGCGCGTTCTCCCGGAGGAGCGGCATCGGGTCGCGGAAGTGCTCGAGGAGCCCCTGGTGGAAGACGACGTCGAAGGCGCCGTCCCGGAACGGGAGCCGGAGCGCGTCGGCGCGGACGAGGATCGGCGTCATGCCGTGCCGGCGCGCCACGCCCCGTGCCGTCTCGAGCGAGGCCATCGAGTAGTCGAGGATGAAGGGGATCGCCCCCTCGGAGGCGAGCGCGATCGAGTCGCGTCCCGACCCCGCGCCGACCTCGAGCACGCGGCGCCCGCGCACCGGCCCCTGGGCGAGCACCTGCTCCACGACGCGGCCGTCGGTGGGATAGACCGCGTCGATGTCCTCCCGCTCCTTCCAGAAGCGGGTCCAGTGGGCTTCGGTGGAAGCGCGCAGGAGGGCTACTCTCCGGTCGAGAGGCGCGCGGCGAGCACTTCGGGGAGCTGCGCGGCGCGGATCTTCGCCTGCGCCCCCTCGATGTCGTACGGCACGCGCACGTACTCGATCTCTCCCGTCCCCTCGCGCAGCACCACGAAGCAGGCGCGCGGATCGCGGTCCCGGGGCTGCCCGACGCTCCCCACGTTGACGATGTAGCGCCGCGCCGGGTCGAGGCGCAGCTTCCGCGAGGCGAGCGACTGCGTGCCGCCGGGATCGGCCATGAAGACCGCGGGCTGATGGGTGTGGCCGATGAAGCAGACCGGCTCGGTGAAATAGGCGAATTGCGGCTCGGCGTCGAAGCGGTCGAGCAGGTACTCCCAGTCGCGCGGCGTCGCCGGCGAAGCGTGCACGCAGAAGAACGAGCCCTGTGGCGACGTGAGCGGGAGCTTCTGGAGGTACTCGCGGTTCTCGCGCGTGAGCGTGCGACCGGTCCACTCGGCCGCGGTGCGCGCGTAGACGTTGAATCGCGCGGCCTCCGGGCCGCCGCTCGCGGCGGCGTCGTGGTTCCCGAGGAGGACGACGGGGCAGCGCTCCCGCACGATGTCGAGGCACTCGTTGGGGCTCGCGCCGTAGCCGACGACGTCGCCGAGGCAGAGGATGCGGTCGGGCCGCCGCTGGTCGACCGCGGCGAGCACGGCCTCGAGGGCTTCGAGATTGGCGTGAATGTCCGAGAGGAAAACGGTCGTCATCCGACGGAGGGTCGCGCCTCGTGGGCGATGCGGTCAAGGATTCCGTTCACGAATGCGCCCGAAGTATCCATGCCGTATTTCTTGGCGATCTCGATCGCTTCGTCGAGGGCGACGCGCGTGGGCGTCCCGGCGTGGTAGAAGAGCTCGGCCGACGCCACGCGGATCACCGAGCGGTCGGTCGCGGCCATGCGTCCGATCGGCCAATTCCTCGCCACGCGCGAGACCGCGCCGTCGACTTCGGCGGCGTGCGCGGCGAGGCTCTCGATCAGCTCCGCCGCGAAGCGGCGGGCGTCCTCGGCGGGCTCCACTTCCTCCAGGATCTCCGCGAGGCAGCGCTCCATCGGCTCTCCGGTCACGTCCGACTGGTAGCAGGCGCGGAACGCCAGCTCGCGCGCGAGGCGGCGAGGGTTCACGGCGTGCGCCCCCCGCGGAGCGCGCGCACGAGATTGGCCATGGCCACGGCCCCCTCGGCGGCCTCCGACCCCTTGTTGCCGTGACGGCCGCCCGCGCGCTCGAGCGCCTGCTCCACGGAGTCGGTGGTGAGCACGCCGAAGAGGACGGGGACCCCGGTCTGTTCCGCCACGCGCGCGATCCCGCCCGCGGCCGCGCCGGCCACGTAGTCGAAGTGCGGCGTGTCGCCGCGGATGACCGCGCCGAGGCAGACCACGGCGTCGGCGCCGCCGCGCGCGAGGTGGAGCGCCGCCACCGCGAGCTCGAAGGCGCCCGGGACACGCGCCACGACGGTGTCCTCGGTGCGCACCCCCAGCCGCGCCAGCTCGACCAGCGCCCCTTCGAGGAGCCGCTCGCAGACCGATTCGTTGAAGCGCGCGCAGACCACCGCGATCTTCAGGCCGCGGCCGTCGAGCCTTCCTTCGATGGTGCGGGGGCGGATCGCGCGGAGCGCCGCCCCCGCCGGACCTCCGAGATCGAGGCTCCCGGGGGCGCCGGGGCGTCCCTGCTGGGTCACCGTCCGACCCTCCCGCGCCGCACGCCGGGGGAGCGCTCCCCCGCGCGGACCTTGCCGTTCGCGCGCCCCGCGCCGTTCTCCCGCCGCGCCCCGTTCGACGCCGGCGCGAGCGTCGGGTGGCGGAGCAGATGCCCGAGCCGCTCGCGCTTCGTGAGGAGGTAGCGCTCGTTCACCGCGTTCGGGCTCACCTCGATCGGCACGCGCGCGACCACGTCGATGCCGTACTCGCGCAGCGCCTCGATCTTCTTCGGATTGTTCGTGAGGAGGCGGACCTTCGTGAAGCCGAGGTCGCGCAGGATCTGCGCCGCGATGCCGTAGTCGCGGAGGTCGGCCGCGAAGCCCAGCTTGAGATTGGCCTCGACCGTGTCGAAGCCGAGGTCCTGCAGCTCGTAGGCGCGGAGCTTGTTCGCGAGCCCGATCCCGCGCCCCTCCTGGCGCATGTAGAGGAAGACGCCGCACCCCTCGTCGTCGATGCGGTCGAGGGCCACGGCGAGCTGCTCGCCGCAGTCGCACCGCATCGATCCGAAGACGTCGCCCGTGAGGCACTGCGAGTGGACGCGGATGAGCCCGGGGCTCCCCTTCGCGGGCGTCCCCTTCACGAGCGCCACGTGGTGGTAGCCGTCCACCTTGCTCTCGTAGACCGCGACCTTGAAGCTGCCGAACCGGGTGGGCAGCCTCGAGGAGGCGATGCGCTCCACGAGATTTTCGCGGAGGTAGCGGTAGCGGATCAGGTCCCGGATCGTGAGGAGCGGCATCCCGTGCCGCTTCGCGAGGCGCACCAGCTCGGGGCCGCGCGCCATCCGCCCGTCGCCGGAAAGGATCTCGCAGAGCACGCCGGCCGGCTTCATCCCGGCGAGCCGCGCGAGATCGAACGCCGCCTCGGTGTGCCCGGGGCGCTGGAGGACTCCGCCGCCGGCCGCCCGCAGCGGGAAGACGTGCCCCGGCCGGGCGAGCTCCTCGGGGCGAGTGCGCGGCGCCGCGAGCGCGCGGATCGTGGCGGCGCGGTCGTGCGCCGAGGAGCCCGAGGTCGTGCCGTGGAGGAGATCGACCGAAACCGTGAAGGGCGTCGCGAAGCGGGCGGTGTTGAGCGGCGCCATGAGGCCGAGCCCGAGCGCCTCGAGCCGCCCGGCGGCCATCGACACGCAGAGGAGACCGCGCGCATCGCGCGTCATGAAGTTCACGTCCTCGGGCGTGCAGCGCTCCGCGGCCATGACGAAGTCGCCCTCGTTCTCGCGGTCCTCGTCGTCCACGACGACGACCATCCGGCCGGCGCGGATCGCGCGGAGCGCGGTCTCGACCGCGCCGATGCGTCCCGCCCCGCGCGGCGCCTCACGGCGCGTCCCGCCGAGCGCGCGGCGCTCGGCGCCTCGTTGGGCCGGAGTCATCGGACGGCCGCCTCCCCCGCGAGCAGGCGCTCGAGATAGCGGGCGATCAGGTCCACTTCCAGGTTCACGCGCGTCCCCTTCCGGTACTCCGAGGCGATGGTGTGCTCCAGCGTGTAGGGGATGAGGGCCACCGCGAAGGCGGGATCGTTCCACCCCGCCACGGTGAGGCTCACGCCGTCGACCGCGATCGACCCCTTCATCGCGATGAAGCGGTGGAGGGTTTCGGGCGCCTCGATCGAGACCCGCACGCCGTCCCGCTCGCGCTCCACCGACGCCACCGTGCCCACCCCGTCCACGTGTCCCTGCACCCAGTGTCCCCCGAGCTCGTCGCCGACCTTGAGCGCGCGCTCGAGGTTCACGCGGGCCCCGGGCGCGAGCGCTCCCAACGTCGTTCGCGCGACGGTCTCGGGGATCGCCGTCGCCTCGAAGACGCCGCGCTCGACGCGCTCGACGGTGAGGCATACGCCGTTCACCGCGACGCTCGCGCCCGCCTCGGGCTCGGGTTCGAACCCGGAGCGGATCGAGAGCCGGATCCCGTCCGGAACGGGAGCGACGCGCTCCACGGCCCCGACGGCCGCCACGATGCCGCTAAACATGGGAATCCTCCTCGACCGGGGCGATCCGCCCCGAGAGCCAGACGTCCTTCCCCAGCTTTCGGACCGCGAGCGGTCCCACCCGGATCGCGTCGTGAAGACCGGTCCGGCCGAGATCGGCGGTCCACGTCGGCGCCGCGGCACCGCCGAGGAGCACCGGCGCGATCCCGACCGCCACCTCGTCGGCGAGTCCCGCGCGCAGGAGCGACGTGTGCACGTTCGGACCGCCCTCCGCGAGCACCGCGTAGCGGCCCTCGGCGGCCAGCCGGCGCAGCACCTCGCACGCGGGGACGCGCCCTTCCGCGTCGGGATCGAAGCGCCACACCCGCGCGCCGCGAGCCTCGTAGGCCGCGCATCGCGCGGCATCCGGCGAGCAGGTCGCGAGCACCAGCGGCGCCTCGGCCGCGGTCTTCACCAGCCGGGATTCGAGCGGCGTGCGGAGCGAGCTGTCGAGAACGACGCGCCAGGGAACGCTCCGTCGGTCGCGCCGGACGAGGCGCACCGTGAGGAGCGGGTCGTCGCGGAGCGCCGTCCCCGATCCGATCAGGATCGCGTCGCTCTCGGCCCTCAACCGGTGGACGAGGCGCTGCTCCTCGACGCCGCCGAGCCCGCGCGAATCGCCGTTCATCGCGGCGACCCGCCCGTCGAGCGAGACCATCGACTTGAGCACGACCCAGGGGAGCCCGGTCGCGCGCCACTTGAGGTAGGGCGGGTTCAGGGCCCGGCACTCCTCCTCCCGGAGCCCCAGGACGACGTCGACGCCTCCCTTCCGGAGCGCGCCGATCCCCTTTCCGTCCACGAGCGGATTGGGGTCCTGCATCCCGATCACGACCCTCCGGATGCCGGCTTCGAGGATGGCGTCCACGCAGGGGGGAGTGCGGCCGACGTGGGCGCACGGCTCGAGGGTCACGACGAGCGTGGCGCCCCGGGCCGCGTTCCCCGCGGCCAGGAGGGCGCGCGTCTCCGCGTGAGCGTCGCCCGCTCGCTCGTGGAAGCCGCGCGCCACGATCGAGCCCCCGCGCAGCACGACGGCGCCGACGCGCGGGTTGGGGTGGGTGGTCCCGATCCCGCGCCGCGCGCAGCGGATCGCCTCGCCCATGGCGTGGTCCTCCGCCTCGCTCCAGGGAGCGGACGCCGGGCGAGGCCGGGCGGCCCGGGAATCGGATGTCGGCACGGACAGGCTCATCAAACGAAAAACCCCGCAGGCAGACACCCGCGGGGCGGCCGGAAGGCCCGGACGGACCCGTCCGCTACGATCATCCTTCTCCCATCCAGACTGTGACTGTCGGCTCCGGAATCGCACCGGATCCTGCCCGGGACACCCGTCCCAGGCTCGCGGGCTCTACCGCCGGTGGGGACTTTCACCCCGCCCCGAAGGATGTCTGCTGGGACCGAGAATACGTCCTCGGACGGCTCAGCGCAAGAGGACTGCCTTCCGGGTCGTGGAGCCCGACGCCGAGCTCATCCGGATGAAATAGGCGGCGCTTCCGACGTCGCGGCCGTGGTCGTCCTTGCCGTCCCACCGGACGGTGTGCTCCCCCGCCTCGATCGCCCGGTCGAGGAGCGTCCGGACGCGCGCGCCCGCAACGTTGTAGACGATGACCCGGACCGGTCCCGCGCGGGCGACGGCGAAGCGGATCGTCGTCGAGGGATTGAAGGGGTTCGGCGCCGGGGTATCGAGCCGGTCATGGGCGGGAGGCGCGCCGATCGCGGCCTCGATCCCGGTCGGGGTGGTGCAGTACGGGGTCCTCATCTCTTCGACGAGCGTGCGCCAGAGGAGGTAGTTGCGCCGCGTGGTGTTCTGCATCGATCCGAGCGAGAAGCCGAGCATCACGGCGCGCAGGCTGTCGGTGCCGGTTCCGAGCGGCGCGCGCCGCTCGGTGCCGGCGAGGAGGCCGTTCGGATAGACCAGCCATGCGCGGCCCGCGGCACCGATGCATGGCGAGACCGAGAGCGCGTCGAAATGGTTCAGGTCGGGGCAGGTCCCGACCAGCGGGAACCATTCGAGGGCGATCCGCGTCCCCGAGGCGCCGGTCAGGTTCGGCGTCAGGGTGTCTTGAGGCGTGGTCTCCCAGATGTCGCGCCCGAACGAAGCCCCCACGGAGCAGGAGAGGAACGATCCGATGTCCGCCCCGTTCGTGGTCATGTCGTACGCGAGGTTGTCGCCGGCGAGGATCAGGTTGCGGTCCTTTCCGGCCGTGGCGAGCCACGACGAGAGGAGTGTCTGGTCCTGCGCGCTCAGCGTCAGCGACGAGCGCTCCCCCACGTCCCAGATGATCGCCGAATACATCGTGGCGAGGGCCGCGGGGCTCACGGCCGGCCAGACCGGGCCGCCGGTCGCGGGATCGCCTCCGCCCGGCGTGTTGCCGAAACCCGTGGATGCGCCGTTCACGTCGAACCGGTCATAGCGGACGCCCAGCGCGGCCAGGCTCTGGTCGACGCCGGTCACGGCGCCGGGTCCCGCGTAATCGTTCACGTAGAGGACCCGCGCGCTGTCGGTCGGACAGGCGCTCGTTGGCGTGAACGAAGCGGGGAGGATGGCCGCGGTGAAGTAATGCCCGGCGGACCACGCATCGATCGGCAGCGTCGCCGAAGCATCGGTCGAGTCGGTGGCGCTGAAGTAGTACCGGAGGGTCGTCCCCCGGGGATAGGCGCCGGCGGGGACGTCGCCGAACCAGATGTCCGGCGCGAGCACGCCGACCGGCGTGAGCGCCGTGGAGTCGAACGGGGCGCCGTTGAAGCTCCGGTGGATCATCGCCCGCTTGAGCCCGCGCGAGGCGCCGATCCGAACGGTCGTGCTGTCGCCCCGGGGCGTGTTGAAGTTGTCGTCCCCGAAGAACGCCGTCGTCGAGAAGGTGTCGTTCAGCAGGCTCGTCTCCGACGTCGCCAGCGAGGGTCCGCTGGACGCGAGCGTGCGCACGTCGAGGTTGTCGAAGTAGAGGCGGGTTCCCGCCGCGGAGGAGACGCCGTCGCAGAAGATGGCCGCGTAGTCCTTCGCCTCGAGGCGCACCTGGACCGAATCGGACCCCGCCGCTCCGGGGAGCGTCACGGTCTGACGCAGCCACTCGTTCTCGTTGCCGTAGTAGAGGAGACCCGTGGGATCGAGCCACCCCGACCAGGGGAGGCCTGCCTTCCGCGACCGGTACCCGATCGAGTAGTACATGCAGTTCGAGAAGGGGAGGTTGCGGTAGACGTCGAAGCCCAGGAAGACCTGGGCCGCACCTCCGGTCGCGACCGGCGGGGACACGAGCTGGTCATCCATCCGCGCGACCAGCGAGCCCGACGAGGGATCGGCGGGGCTCCAGACCTGCGACGTATCGGAGTTGCAGAGCGCCTGGGTCAAGCGCGCGTTCGTGATGCGCCAGAAATCACCCACCGGGGGGAACGTCGAAACCGTCCAGGTCCCCATCCCCGATTCCATGTCGTCGAAGAACCGGAGGTCGCCGCCCTGGGCCTGGACGGACACGTTGTCGACGACCCATCCCTTCGCGGCCGGGTACAGCCCGTCGGCAGACGAACCCTGGAGATCGGTCTGCATCAGGAATCGGAACGAGACCACCGGATTCTTCGCGATGATCGAGTCGGGGATCTGGATGTTGAACGTATCGCATAGGGCCGAGCCGTTGGGGATCTGGCCGGTGAAGGTCGCGAGCGGGATCCAATCCCACACCGGGTCGAAGACCTCGAGAATGCCGAAGTCGTAGCCGGGCTCGAGATTCATCGAGTGCTTGAAGCCCATCTTGACGGGAGAGCTGGCGCCGGTCAGATCGACGTAGTTCTGGAGCGTCTGGACCCAGTTGTTGTCGTAACCGCTTCGATCGGGATCGCCCGTCCAGGTGGAGTCGACGAGCCCGCACCAGAACGCGTGTCCCTGGCAGGCGAAATTGGGCGCGATGTGCCATGCCGTCGGAATGCCCGACTTGTCGACATGGGTCCACCCCCCCTCGTTTCCGGGGCTCGAGAGGTTTTCGAGATCGGCGTGAAAGACGGTGATCGTGTCGGTGGTGCTGAGGGCGGGAGCCTGGAAGGACCGAGGCGGATGGACCGGAGCCACGTCTCCCGGGCTCCGCGCCGGAAGCTGCTCCGGGAACGGCTTCGCGACCGCCGGGCCTGCCGGCGCCGTCCACAGGACGAGCGCCGCGAACGCCGTCAGCCCCAAGCGGGCGGCCGTGAAGTGCCGGGCGGGGAGGGTCACTGGAGGCAGTACCCGGTCATCCGGACGTAAGTTCCCCGTCCACCACGGGGGTCGCCCCGAGGAGACGCGCGAGCCCGCGCACCGACCGGAGCGCCTCGTCCCCGGTGGCCGCCGCGAGCGGCTCGAAGCGGCCCGAGCGGAGCGGAAGGCCGAGGTGGACCGCCTCCGCGGCGGCCCGGCCGAGGTAGTGGCGTTCGCCCATGTCGGTGAAGGAGCTGTCCGGCCGCGCGCAGCACCGCCCCTGGTCCGACCCGAGCCGGGCGAGGAGGAGGGCGAGCTGCCCGCGCGTCATCAGATCGTCGAGGTGGAGCGACCCGTCCGGAAACGCCTCGATCCAGTGCCGCATGACCGCCGCGCGCAGCCACCGCGCGCCCCAGGCCTGGTCCAGCTCGGGCCAGTTCACCCGCTGGATGTCGTCCACGCGCCAGGTCGTCCGGTCCGGATCAACCCCCAGCTCGACGGCGAGGATCACCCCGACCTCCGCGCGCGACACCGTGGTGCGCGCCGCGATCTTCGCGTAGTCGCCCGGAATGCCGGCCGCCTCGTAACGCCCCTCGAGGAGCGAGGCGAGCGCGTCGCGCGCCCGGACATGTCCCGGGTCGAGCGCCGCCGCATGCGCGAAGGCGGCGCGCGCGTGGTCCTTGTCGCCCGAGGCGAGATAGGCGATGCCGAGGAGGTACGCCGGCTCGGCGCTCCGGGGATCGAGCGATGCGGCGCGATCGAGCTCGTCCTTGGCGTCCTTGTAGCGGCGGATGGCGGTGAAGAAGCGGCCGCGGGCGAGGTGGACCGGCGCGCTCTCGGGCGCCGTGGCCAGCGCGCGGTCGAGGATCCGCCGGGCGCCGTTCGCGTCCCCCGCCGCCATCGCGGTGTCGGCCAGCGCGATCAGGGCGGGCGCGTCGCCGGGGAGTGCGGGACCCGTCGAGGTCCCGCGGGACCCCGCGCAGCCCGCCGCGAGCGCGATCAGGACGAGCGCGGCGGGCGCCGCGAGCGCCGGGAGCGGACGGCGGTCAGCCACGGAGCAGCCTCCGCTCCTTGAAGCTCGCGTAGCTCTCGCGCGCGACCACGACGTGGTCGAGGAGGTCGATCCCGAGGATCCGTCCGGCTTCGAGGAGGCGCCGCGTGATCGCGAGATCCTCCTCGCTCGGCGTGGGATCTCCCGAGGGGTGGTTGTGCGCCAGAACGACGCTCGCGGCCGACAGGGCGACGGCGGGCAGGTAGACCTCGCGCGGGTGGACGATGCTTGCGTTCAGGCTCCCGATCGAGATGATCTCGCGCCGGAGGACCTGGTTTCGGGAATTGAGATAGAAGCCCACGAAGTGCTCCCGGTTCAGGTTCCGGATGTCGCGCGTCAGCTCGTAGACGCTCTCGGGCCCGCGCACGAGCGGCGTGGCGTCGCCGTCGGGCCAGAGCCGCCGACCCAGCTCCGCGGCCGCGAGGAGCTGCGCCGCGCGGGCGCGTCCGACGCCGCGGATCTGGAGGAAGTCCTCCGGCGCGGCCAGATGGAGTCGGCGGACGTGGATCACTTCCACGATCCGGGCCGCCGTCGCGAGCGCCGGCGTCCCCGAGCTCCCCGTCCCGAGGAGCACCGCGATCAGCTCGGCGTCGGTGAGGACGCCGGCCCCCAGCTCGAGCAGCCGCTCGCGCGGACGCTCGCTTTCGTCGACCTCGTGAACGGACCCATTGCGCTCCGGCTCCATGCTCCCTCCGTGGGAGCCGGGGCGCGGGGCGGCGAAACCGAGGAGGGCTCAATCGTAGACGGGCGCGCCGCGCGGGAGCAAGCCGGAAGCGTCCCGCTCGGGTCACGTGCGACAGGAGCCGTCGGCCGCAGGCTTCTCCGCCGATCAGCCCTCGGCGAGCAGCGACTTGAGGTCCTTCCGGTACATCACGACTTGCGCATGGGAGCGGAGTCGGGCCGTCCAGGCCTCGATGCGGCGGTCGACGATGTCGCGCCAGACCTCGTCGCGGTGGCGCGCGAACTCCGACGCGGGCGGGATCGTGACGCTCTCCACGATCATGTAGATCGTCCCCAGGGAGCTCTTCACGGGCGGGAGCACCTTGCCCGGGCGGCTCGTGAAGATGCGCTCGAGGAGCGTCGAGTCGCTCGCGAGACGCGGGTCGCGGTCGTGGAAGTCGGGGATCGGACCCGAGCGCGGAATCGCGCGGCTCGTCCGCATCCCGCCCATCCCGTCGAAGAGCGGCTCCACGTTCTCGCCGCGCGACACCTGCTCGCGCAGCACCTGGTCGAGCGAGTCGGCCTTCGCGCGCCGCTGCGAGACCTGGTACTCGGCGATCGCCCGCTCCTTCACTTCGTTGAACGGGGCGGGCGCCGGTTCCACCTCGCGCACGCGGCGCGCGACGAGATAGCCGTTTCCGACCGAGACCGGCTCCGGCGTGATGCCGCCGTCCGCGAGCGGTCCGATGGTGCTCGCGACCTCGTCGAAGGAGCCGATCCCCGGCAGCTCCTCCCCGGCCTGGATCGGACCGCTCCGGGTCGGACCGCCCCGGAGCATGGCCAGGGAGTCGAACGAGGCGCCCGCGTTCACCTCCTCCAGGAACTTCGAGGCGCCCTGGAACGCGAGCGAATCGGAGAGGGGCTGGCCCAGGACCGTCTGGATCTCCGCCCGGCAATCGGAGAGCGGCCGGAGCGTCTCCCCCGCGCGCTCGTCCACCTTGATCAGGTGGAACGCGCTCCGCGCCTCTACGACGTCGCTCACCTGGCCGACCGGGACGCTGAAGATGACGTCGGCGAGCTCCTTCATGAGGCGGCTCTTCGTGACCGGGCCGATCAGGCCGCCCTGGTCGCCGCTCTCGCGATCGTCGCTCACTTCCTTCGCGACGGCCGCGAAATCCTCGCCCTTGAGAATTCGCGCGCGCGCGGACTCGGCGCGCTGCCGCGCCTTCTCGCGCGAGTCGGGCCCGTCGCTGGGGTGGTAGCGGAAGAGGATGATCCGCGGCTTCGCCGTCGCGGGCGTCGTGAACTCGAGCGGGTGCGTGTTGTAGTAGCCCGCGATCGCCGTGTCGGGGACGGCGACGCTGTCGGGATTCGCCTTCCGGAAGTAGACGTAGTCGAAGATCCACTCCGGCTTCGTCTTGAAGTCTTCCTTGTGGGCGTCGTAGTAGGTCTGGGCCTCCTTCTCGAGCGCCCAGCGGCGGACCATCTGCGCGTTGGAGTTCGCGGCCTGCCGCACGGCTTCGTACGGCGGGACGAACCCCGGATCGATCCGGTCGATGCGGACGACGAAGACCGAGTCGTGCGCCGCGCGCGGCCCGACGATGGCGCCGGGGCGCTGCGTGTAGAGGGAATCGAGGAAGACTCCCTCGGGGAGGATCGGATTCCCGAGGGGCTGGCCGCGGTAGAGGTCGATCGCCTCGGCCACGCCGCCCGTCTCGTTCGCGACCTTGGGCCCCGGCTCGCCTGCCCTAAGATGCGAGACCGTCTCGCGGAAGGCGCGCTGGATCGCCTCGTCGCGCCGCTGCTTCCGCACCTCGGCGGGGAGCGCGGCGCGGAGCGAGTCGAGCCACGCGCGGTTCGAGGACTTGATCTTCGCGGCCTTGCGGCGCTTGTCGAGGAGCTTCGCGATCTCCTTGTCGGTCGGGGTCGTCCCCGTGTCGATCTCGGCCGCCGCGCGCGCCACGATCGTGGCGTAGAGGCGAGGGACGGCGTAGGTCTTCGGGTGCAGCCGCAGCTCCTCCCGCCCGAGCGAGTCGGCGGATCCTTCGCGCACGATGGCGTCCGCCTTGCGCTTCGCGATACCGGCCACCTCCCGGAACGATTCCAGGCGCGTCGCCTTGCGCTCGAGGACGTGGACCACGACGTAGGTCGGGCCGTTCCGGATCGGCGTCTTCACCCACGAGCCCGAAGCCGTGTTTCGGATCGCCTCCTGGATCGGCTCGGAGCGGCCGAGGCCGCGGATGGGATCGGTAATCCGGAACCAGCCGCTCTCGCGCAGGCCGCCGAAGACCTTGGCCGCGGTCTCGACCGGCGCTCCCGACTGGATCGCGCCGAGGAGGTCGTTCGCCGACTTGAGGGCCCGCTCGGTCGCCTCCTTGCCCGCGGCCTCCTTCGCCCCCGCGTCCTTCGCCGAGTCGGCCGCGGCGGACTCGATCGGGATGCGCACGTACTGGATCCGCGCGGAGTCGGGCGTCTGGAACTCGTCGGGGTGCGCCTCGTAGTAGGCGCGGATCTGCTTCGGGTCGGCCTCGGCGTCGAGCGATACCGCCTCGGGTCCCAGGACGAAGTAGCGGACCGTGGCCTGGGCGGTCAGGTCCTGGTAGGCCTTCCGGACCTCGGCGTCGCGCGGACCGAAGCGGCGCTCCATCCAGCGCGCGTAGTCCTCGAGGAGGAGTCCTGTCGCGACCTGCTCGTGGAGCACGCGGTAGTTCGACGTCGGCGACCGCTTGAAGGCGAGGAACTTCGCCTCGTCGACCTTGCCCTGGATCTTGAAGAAGGCATTCTGCTTCATGCGAGCGTCGACCGCTTCCTCGGTGACGCGCATGCCGCGGCGGCGCGCGTCGCCGAGCCAGAGCCGCTCGCGGATCAGCTCGTCGAGGACGTTCTTGCTGAGGAGCCGCTTCTCGTCGTCCTTCAGCTTGCGGCCGGCCTTGGCCTCGACCTCCTGGAAATACGGGTCCGCGAGGCGATCCCATTCGGACTGGAGGATCGGAACGCCGTCGACCATGCCGAGCATGTCGGCAGTCGGCTTCGAGCCGGCTTTCGGGGCAGCTGGAAGCGGCGCGCTCGGGCCCGGAGCGGACAGCGCCGCGGCGGCGGCTGCCAGGACCAAGAGAGCGACGAGCGTCGAAAGATGGCGCGCGAGGATTCGGGGAGACAAGGAGCGGTCGACCACGGAGATTAAAGTCTAGAAATCGCGGGTAACCCTGTCACGTGGAAACGAACTCGGGCGACCCGTTGGGACGCCGTAAATGAAATCAGGCCCTCGGCAGGCGGCTCTCGCGGAGTGTGGGGGGCTATCGCCCGCGAGTCTACCGCCTCACCGAGGGCCTGTTTACCCTCTCGGTCCCCCGGAACTTCCGCTCGAGCGGAGCGCCGTGCCTTCCCACGCGACGGCGTTCTCCCCTTCACCTTCCCCTGGCCCGCGCCGGCGTTCTTGCGTACGCCGCGAGGCGAGAGGCCCTTGCCCCACATCACGTCGAGCGAATTTCCGAGGGCCCGAGAGAGTGCCCGATGGGCCCGGACGCTGCCTGCGTATCGCACCCATCATGCCACGAGAAACCTCGTCATCAGTTAAGTACACTTACGTAGAGCTAAAGTTCGCGTTTTCATTGGCTTGGCTGATCGGTGTGTCGCTGGGGGAGCGTACGGCGAGGGACAATAGGGAGGGAGGAATATGTGTCTATCAGGCTCAATTGTGGTGGGGTTCGACAATTAACTCATTGTTAACTTGCGCGGTAGGTGAGATCGAGTCAATTCGGCACTGAAGGGACGTTTCGTCTCACTTTGTCCTTACGCCCTCGGATGGCCCCGTACCGACTCAGCATCCGATAAAGAGTCCGGCGCGGCACGCCGAGGACCCGTGCCGCCTCCGTCTTGTTCCCTCCCACCTCCTCGAGGATCTGGAGCACGTAGGCGCGGACCGTCTCGTCCAGGGTCGGGCGCTTCAGCAGGCCCGGCCTGCGACCCTCCCGCCCCGTGTGCGCGTGGACGATCAGCTTGTCGGGGAGGTCGGTCAGCTCCACGACCGAGCCGGGCGCAAGCGCGACGGCGCGGTCGACCACGTTCTCCAGCTCGCGCACGTTCCCGGGCCACGGGTAGGCCTGGAGCGCGGCCATCGCGGACGTCGAGAAGCCGAGGAGCGGCCGGTTCGAGAGCGCGCCGAAGCGCCGGAGGAAGTGCTCGGCGAGGAGCGGGATGTCCTCGGGACGCTCGCGCAGGCGCGGCACGCGCAGCGTCACGACGTTCAGCCGGTAATAGAGGTCCTCGCGGAATCGTCCCGCCCGCACGAGTGCGTCGAGATCCTGGTGCGTCGCCGTCACCATGCGCACGTCGATCGGGATCGTCTCGTTCGACCCGACCGGCTTGATCTCGTGCTCCTGGAGCACGCGAAGGAGCTTCGCCTGCATCGGGAGCGACATGTCGCCGATCTCGTCGAGGAAGATCGAGCCTCCGTTCGCGTGCACGAAGAGGCCGGGGCGCTTCTCGATCGCGCCGGTGAACGCCCCTCTCACGTGGCCGAAGAGCTCGGCCTCGAGGAGCGTCTCGGAGAGACTCGTCACGTTCACCGCGACGAACGGGCGCGACGCGCGCGGGCTCCCCTGGTGGATGGTCCGCGCGATCAGCTCCTTCCCCGTCCCGCTCTCCCCCTGGATCAGCACGCTCGACTTGGTCGCGGCGACGCGGGAGACCAGTTTGAACAATTCCACCATCGCGGGGTTTCGGCCGATGATCGGGCGCGTCTCGGCGCTCTCGGGCGCCGTGGCGCCCGCGGCCGCGGCGGCGCTCTTCTGGAGACGCCGTCGCTCCATCGCGCGCTCGACAGTCAGTCGGACTTCCTGGAGCGTGAACGGCTTCCGCACGTAGTCGAAGGCGCCCTCGTGGAGCGCCTTGATCGCCGTCTCGTAGGTGCCGAACGCGGTCACCATGATGACCGCCGTGCCGGGCGCCTGGCGGCGGAAGCGTCGGAGGAGCTCGATTCCGTCGGTGTCCGGCAATTGCACGTCGCAGAGGATGATGTCGAAAGGGCGGACCGGAGAGAGCGCGAGCGCTTCCCCTCCACGCGAGGCCACGGTGACCTCGTAGCCTTCCTGCTGGAAGATGTCGCGGAGGAGACCCGAGGAACCCGGATCGTCGTCCACGACGAGCATCATCGGCCGATGGCGCGCCATGCTTCCGCGTCACCGCCCTTCGTTTGGGAAGCGACACGTCATGCGGCGCATTGTAGCCCCTCGTGGCGCGAAAGAAAAACGTTACCGCGATGGAGGCGGCGGTTGCCGCTCCGCGGAGGCTTCCACTAGGATCACGCGAACCCCAATCCGGTGGACGCGCCGGCGTCGCGAGCCCGGCGAAACGTGGAGGCGAACGCATGGCACCGCCCGAACCCGAATCCGACCTCGCCGAGACCCTCTCGGTCGACGATCTCCGCGAGGTCTGGAACCTCCTCGTCCCCGAGGACCGGATCGAGAGCTTCCGCGCGCTCCCGCGGCCGGAGGCGGAGGACCTCTTCCTCGAGCTCTCGGCGCGCGACCAGGCCGAGCTGCTCCTGGCGCTCCCGCCCCCCGAGCGCCGCTCGTGGGTGCGCCTGCTCCCGCCCGACGACGCAGCGGACCTGATCCAGGAGGCGGGCTCCGAGGAACGCGAGCCCCTCCTCCAGCTCCTCGACGAGCCGACCCGGAAGGACGTGCACGCGCTCCTCGCCTACGCCGAGGACGACGCGGGCGGGCTCATGAACCCGCGCTACGCGCGCGTCCGCCCCGACATGAGCGCCGACGAGGCGCTCACGTACCTGCGCCGGCAGGCGAGCGAAGCGACGGTGTCGCTCCCCTACGCATACGTGCTGGGCCCGGACCAGCGCCTCCTCGGCGTCGTCTCGTACCGCGAGCTGTTCCTATCCCGGGCTGATCAGCGCGTGCAGGACGTGATGCGCACCGACCTCGTCTCCGCGCCCGAGTCGATGGACCAGGAGGAGCTGAGCCGCCTGTTCGCGGAGAGCCGGCTCATCGCGATCCCTGTCGTCGATGCCGACGGGCGGATGAAGGGGATCGTCACCGTCGACGACATCGTCGACGTGGTGCGCGAGGAGGCGACGGAGGACATCCAGAAGATCGGCGGTACCGCGGCCTTCGACGAGCCCTACCTCCGCCTCAGCATCCCCGACATGATCAAGAAGCGCGCGGGCTGGCTCGCCGCGCTCTTCATCGGCGAGAGCCTCACCGCCACGGCCATGGGGGTCTTCGAGGCGGAGATCGCGCGCGCCGTGGTGCTCGCTTTGTTCGTTCCCCTCGTGATCTCAAGCGGCGGCAACTCCGGGAGCCAGGCGACCACGCTCGTGATCCGCGCCATGTCGCTCGGCGAGGTGCGGCTCAAGGACTGGTGGCACGTGATGCGCCGGGAGATCATCTCCGGTCTCGGGCTCGGCGCGATCCTCGCCGCGATCGGCATGGCGCGAATCCTGATCTGGCAGGCGCTCTTCCACACGTACGGCCCGCACCACTTCCTCATCGCGATGACCGTATCGACGAGCCTCGTCGGCGTCGTTCTGTGGGGGACCTTGATCGGCTCGATGCTCCCCTTCGGCCTGCGGCGGCTCGGCCTCGACCCCGCCGCTGCGTCCGCGCCCTTCGTGGCGACGCTCGTGGATGTGACGGGGCTCATCATCTACTTCACGACGGCGAAGATCATCCTGGCGGGGGTGTTGTTGTAGCGCTTCAGAAAGCGTTGAACCCCGCGAGCACCGACATGCCCTGGGGCATGTGCCGGAATGGCTCGTCTAAGCCATCGCCACCCGGGGCGCACTAGCGGGCCCGCCTGCTTCTCGACAGCGCCATGTACGTCGCGTGTCCTCCCGCCTTCACGACCTCCTCATGGAGATGAAGGGCACTCGCGATCATTCCGGCCTGCTCATGGTGCCTCGGATTGCGCGCCAATCGAAGAAGCGCCTCGCGGGCACCCGCAGTCCCGCAATACCCCAGGTCATAAATCGCAAGCTTGGTCAGCAGCGCGCGTGTCTTCGTGAGCGAGCCCCACGACCAGCGAACGTCGCTCCATTGTTCCGGAGCCGCGTGCGCTTCCAGGAGGGCGACGACCCGCGAGTCGCTCGGTCCGCAGGTGAACCCGAGCACCGACACGGCACCGGTCAACGCCCAATACGTGGGCTGATCGACCGGTCCGGAGAAGCGGTCCCATATGAACGAGCGCAGCATGTGAAACGCTCTCGGACCGCCGATCGCACCCACTGCTGCGGTCGCGTTCGCCCAGTGGGGTCTCAGAGTGGTGTCGGCGAGGATCTCGGCGAGGCGCGGAAGCGCAGAGGTCCCGAGGCGATGGGCGTCCTCGTACGGAAGGCCGTGTATATATCCGCGAAGGATGAGGGAATCGACGCGCGCCCGCATGGCCTTCGCTGAAAGCGCGAAGGACGGTTGCGGAACCAGGCTCGATAACAGGAGCGCGATGACTGCGATTCGGGCCGGCACGGGCCTGCCCTCCTCACCCGGCCTGACTACGGAACGAAGACGGTTTCTCTCCCGCCTGTTCCTCGGCGTGGAAGCTTGAGCGGACGAGGGGACCGGACGCGACCTGGCGGATGCCGAGCGACAATCCGTATTCGCGGTAGTGGCGGAATTCGTCGGGGTGCACGTAGCGCTCGACGGGGAGATGGGAGCCGGAGGGTGCCAAGTACTGGCCGATGGTGACCATCGAGACGCCGTGGTCGTGGAGGTCGCGGAGGAGTTCGTCCACTTCCTCCTGGGTCTCGCCGACGCCGACCATCACGCCGGACTTGGCGGGGATGTCGGGCGTCCACGTCGCGACATTCTTCAATAACTGGAGCGACCGCTCGTAGCGTCCCGCGGGGCGCACGCGCTTATAAAGCCGACTCACCGTCTCCATGTTGTGGTTCAGCACGTCGGGGCGCGCGTCGAGCACGGTGCGGAGCGCGTCGTCGTCGCCGAGGAAGTCGGGGATCAGCACCTCGACCCGCACGCCCGGGATCGCCGCGTGGAGCGCGCGGATGGTCTCCGCGAAATGCCCCGCGCCGCCGTCGGGCAGCTCGTCGCGATTGACCGACGTGACCACCACGTAATGGAGCCCGAGCCGCCGCGAGGCGTCGGCCACGCGCGCCGGCTCCTCGGGATCGACCGGGAGCGGCTTCCCATTCCGGATGTCGCAGAAGGGGCAGGAGCGCGTGCAGACGTTTCCGAGGATCAGGAACGTCGCGGTGTGGCGCGAGAAGCAGTCGCCGATGTTCGGGCAGTTCGCGCTTTCGCAGACCGTGTGGAGGTCGAGCGTGCGAAGGACCGACTTGGTCTCGAGATAGCTGCGCCCGGTCGGGATCCGCGCGCGCAGCCAGTCGGGACGCCGCTCGGGGAGCGGATCGCCGCTCTGGCGCTGGTAGGAACGGAGCGGCTTCCGCTTCTCCGTGGCCCGCACGCGGCGGTCGGAAGGCAGCGTCAGCGTGATCGGGGTCGCGCCCGCGCCGGACTCGGGTCGCTCGTCCGACTCGGGCCGCTCGTCCGACTCGTGTCGCTCAGACGTGGATCGCGCGTCCTTCGGTTCCAAACATCGCCTCCATCGTAGCTTCCGCGAGCGTCGGGTGCGCGTGCACCACGTTCGCAAGCTCTTCGGCGCTCGCCTCGAAATGCCGGGCCACCACCGCCTCGGCGATCTGCTCCGTCGCCTGCGCGCCGATGATGTGGACGCCCAGGATCTCGCCCGTCGCCGCCTCCGCGACGGCCTTCACGAAGCCGTCCCCTTCACCGAGGATACTGGCCCGCGCGCTGGCGGTGAACGGGAACTTCCCGACCCGCACGTGCCGCCCCGACGCGCGCGCCTGCGCCTCCGTCATCCCGACACTCGCGACCTGCGGGTGGCAATAGGTGCAGCTCGGGATCGCGTCGCGGTTCACCGGATGCGGGTGCTTCCCCGCGATCGCCTCCACGGCCGTGATCCCCTCGTGCGAGGCGACGTGCGCGAGCGCGGGGCTCTTCGTGACGTCGCCGATGGCGTAGACGTTCGCCACGTTCGTCCGCTGGAGACAGTCGACCGCGACGTAGCCGCGGTCCATCGCCACGCCGATCGCCTCGAGCCCGATCCCGCACGTTGCGGGATGCCGCCCGGCGGCCATCAGGACGCGGTCGGCGCGGATCCGCTTCGCCCCGCCGTCCACGTGGAGCTCGCACCAGGCCCCATCCCCCTCGACGCGCACGCCGGCGAGATCGGCCCCGACGTGGACCTCCATCCCCTGCCGCCGGAAGGACCGAAGGAGCGCCTCCGAGATGTCGACATCCTCGAGCGGGACGAGCCGGGGCTCCTTCTCGATCAGCGTCACCTTGGACCCGAACGTGTGGTAGATCGACGCGAACTCCACGCCGACCGCGCCGGCGCCGATCACGAGGAGCGATTCCGGTACCTGGTCGAGCCCGAGGATATCGTCGCTCGAGAGAACCACGCGATGGTCCACCGGGGCCATCGGTAGGGATCCCACGGTCGATCCCGTCGCGATCACGAGCGCGCCGGCTTCGACCTCCGTGTTCCCCCCGCCATTCGAAGCCGCATTCACCCGGATCCGATCCGGCGCGACCACGGTCCCGGTCCCCGCGATCACCGTGACGCGATTCTTCTTCAAGAGCGCCTCGGTGCCCATGAGGTTCTTCCGGACCACCCGCTCCTTCCGGTCCTGCGCGGCGCGCAGGTCCAGCGTCGCCTCGGCCACGCGAACGCCGAACTCCCCCGCACGACGGCAGAGGAGGAGCACCTCCGCCGTCTCGAGGAGCGCCTTGGTCGGGATGCACCCCCAGTGGAGGCACGTCCCGCCCGGCTTCCCCTTCTCGATCAGCGCGGTCGTGAGCCCGAGCTGCCCCGCGCGGATCGCGGCGACATACCCGCCCGGTCCGGCGCCGAGGATGGCGACGTCGAAGGAGCTTCGACTCACGCGCGGGGTCCGGCGGTCAACGCGGCGGCCCTCGCCTTGAGGATCGGCTCGAAGAGATCGATCGGGATCGGGAAGACGGTCGTCGAGTTGTTCTCGGTCGCGATCTCGGCCAGCGTCTGGAGGTAGCGGAGCTGGAGCGCGATCGGCTCGCGCGCGATGACCTGCGCCGCCTCGAGCAGCTTCTGCGAAGCCTGGAGCTCGCCCTCGGCGTTGATGACCTTGGCGCGCCGCTCCCGCTCGGCCTCGGCCTGGCGGGCGATCGCGCGCTGCATCTCCTGCGGCAGGTCGACGTTCTTCACTTCGACCGTGCTCACCTTGATCCCCCACGGCTCCGTGTGGCGATCGATCACCTGCTGCAGCTTGAGGTTGATCTCGTCGCGGTTGGAGAGGAGCTGGTCCAGGTCGGACTCGCCGAGGGAGCTCCGCAGGGTGGTCTGCGCGATCTGCGACGTGGCGTAGAGGTAGTTCTCCACCTCGAGCACGGCGCGGTTCGCGTCGAGCACGCGGAAGTAGATCACGGCGTTCACCTTGACGGTCACGTTGTCGCGGGTGATGACGTCCTGCGGCGGCACGTCCATCGCGACCGTCCGGAGCGGGATCCGCACCATCTTGTCGACGATCGGGATGAGGAAGACGAGACCGGGCCCCTTGGTGCCGATCGCCCGCCCGAGGCGGAAGACGACGGCGCGCTCGTACTCACGCAGCACCTTGATCGCGCTGGAGAGGAGGAGGATTCCCAGAATGACGACGGTCACGGTCGAATAGGTGAACATCGCGACTCCTTCCTAGGCCTTGTGCACTCGAAGCCGCATGCCGTCGACCTTGTCGACGACGACCGCGGCGCCACGCTCGATGCGCTCCTCGGACTGCGCTTCCCAGTACTCCCCGTGGACGAAGACTCGGCCCGCGGGCTCGAGGTCGGTCAGCGCGGTGCCCCGCTCGCCCACGAGCCCTTCCATGCCGGTGACCGGCCGCCGCCGCTGGGCCCGGAACGCGGCGCCGAGGACGAAGACGAAGAAGAGGACGGTGCAGACCACCATCGTCCCGACTACCGACAAGGAGAGATGTCCCATGCCCGAATCCCCTCCCACGAGGAGCAGCGAGCCGAGGATCAGCGAGACCACGCCCCCGACGGTCAGGATCCCGTGGCTCTGGACCTTCAAGTCGATCACGAAGAGCGCCATGGCGAAGAGGATGAGCGCGAGCCCCGTCGTGTTGATCGGGATCGTCTGGAATGCGAGGAATGCGAGCAGGATGCAGATCCCTCCGACGACGCCGGGGAGGATCGACCCCGGATTGGAGAGCTCGAAGAGCAGCCCGTAGAAGCCGAGCATGAACAGGATGTAGGCGACGTTGGGATCGACGATCTTGGAAAGGACCCCCTGCCGCCACGACGGCTTGAGCGCGTGGCGCACCGCGTTCTTCGTGTGGAGCGTGCGCGTCTCGCCCGCGAGCGCGACCTTGCGCCCGTCGAGCTGGCGGAAGAGGTCGTTGTCGTCACGCGCGACCAGGTCGACCACGTGCATCTTCACCGCGTCGTTCTCGGGGAGCGAGCTCCCCTCCCGCACCGCCTGCTCCGCCCAATCGGCGTTCCTCCCGCGCTGCGTCGCGAGCGAGCGGATGTAGGAGATCGCGTCGTTCCGCACCTTGTGCGCCATGGTCGAGTCGGCGATCCCGCCGCCCAGGTTCACGGGCGAGGCCGCGCCGATCGACGTGCCCGGCGACATGGCGGCGACGTGCGCCGCCATCGCGATGAAGGTCCCCGCGCTCGCGGCGCGGCTCCCCGAGGGCGCCACGTAGACCACCACCGGGACGCGCGAGACCAGGATGCGCTTGATGATGTCGCGCATGCTGGTGTCGAGGCCGCCCGGCGTGTCGAGCCGGATCACGAGCGCCTCGCGGTCGTGCCGCTCGGCCTCGTCGATGGCGTGGACCATGATCTGTGCGGTGATCGGCGAGATCGCGCCGTCGATGGTGAGGACGTCGACCTCGGGAGACGCGGTGTCGGCCGGGGCCGTGGTCTCCCGCGCCGCCGGCTCCGGCGCGCGAGTGGGCGCGGCATCCCGCCCTCGGTCGCGCGCGCGCGGCGCGCTCGAAGGCAATTCCGGCATGCGCGGCTTCGGCACGGCGAGGACTTCGCCAAAGGAGAGGAACGAAAGCGCGAGCGCCAGGACGAGCGCGCCCACGAGCCGGGTTGTCACCGGAGGGCTCCCGGCACGGCGCGTGCGGTCATCGCGCGCCGCCGCGCCCGCCCGTCTTCTCGGCGCTCAGGATGCGGTTTCGCTCGTCCACCATCACGATGCGCGGCGTGTGGCGCTCCAGCTCTTCGCGCTCCATCCACGCGTACGTGAGGATGATCACGAGGTCGCCCACGTGCGCGAGCCGCGCCGCGGGGCCGTTCAGGCAGATGACCCCGCTCCCGCGTTGCCCGCGGATCGCGTAGGTGTCGAAGCGCTCCCCGTTGTTCACGTTGAGCACCTGCACCTGCTCGTGCGGCAGGATGTCGGCCGCCTCCATCAGATCGGCGTCGATCGTGACCGAGCCCTCGTAGTTGAGGTTCGCCTCGGTCACGGTGGCGCGGTGGATCTTGGACTTGAAGACGCTCAGGCGCATGCGAGGGCCGCCTCCCGAACGACCGCATAGTGCTCGACCGGCGAGGCTGCGGGCACCGTGCAGCCCGGGCCCAGGATGAAGCGCGTGCCGCCCGATTCGGCGATCGCGGCGCGCGCCTCCCCCTCGAGCGCCTTTTCCGGTCCGCTCGCGAACGTGCGCTCGTGGCTGATGCCGGTGAGGAGCGTCTTCTCGGTCACGCCGCGCATCGCGCGGATCGAGGGATTCCCCGCTTCGTGGCTGTCCCACGAGAGGATCTGCACCGGATAGTCGTCCAGCTCGCGCACGTAGGCGCCGGGTCCGCAGACATGGAGGATGTTCATCGGCGCCGCCGACGCTTCCGCAAGGACGCGGAGATCGTAGGGACGGCCGAACTCGTCGAGCGCCTCGCGGCCGATCCGCGTGTGGTTCCCCCAGTCGGTCGTCGCGAAGAAGATCCCCGAGGCGCCGCGCGCCATCGTCTCGCGCGTGAACGCGGCGTAGGTCTCGGTGATCGCGCGGAGCGCGCCGTGCACCCGCTCGCCGTGGCGGCGGAGGTGCTCGATGAAGAGCGCGTCGTCGTTCACGAGGTCGGCCGCGATCGAGATCGGGTTGAAGATGGTCATCACCCAGTCGACGTCCCCCTGGATCTTCGCCGCGATCCGCTCCTCGGCGTCGAGGTGCTCCGCGAGGACGCCCTGGCGCACGTCCAGCGGGCGGATCTGGTCCCAGTCCTCGGGCTTCTTCACGACGCTCTTCACCACTTTGGGCTTGTCGAGGGGGCCGGTCCCAGGACGCTCCGTTCGGACGCCCCAGTCCTCCACGTGGTAGGAAGCGCGCGGATTCACCTTCATGAAATCCCAGTCGTAAGTACGCTGGAATTCCAGCATTACCTCGGCGAGCGCCTCGGCCGAGCCTTCGCGGTCGTAGAAGTGGCGCCAGATCGAGACCGGCGGCCGATCGACCGCTTCGCCCGCCAGTGTCGCCCGAATTCGTTCCCGTCGCGTCATGCCGCTATCCAAAAGTATGTATGTCTCTGTGTTTTTGTCGGTTGCGCCGTCATCCGGCGTGGGATTAGGTTCGGATGGTACACGGATCACTCCCCCCGAACAAGACCCGCGCCCGCGCGCTCGCTGGCTGGAGAACACGCCGTGAACCCCGCCACCCGCTCGTCCCGTTCCCTTCTTTGGATGCTCCGCGCCGCTCTTCTCTTCGCGGGTGTCCTTCTGCCCCCTGCGCTCGCGTCGACGGCGTGCGCGAGCGACCGTCCCATCCAGGTCGGTCTCGGAACCGGCTCGCGATCCTTTGAGAACAGACTCGATCTGACCACCGAGGCTGGCGTCGGTCTGCGCCTGGGTCTGGGGCTGAACCGGAACGTGACCCTCTTGCTCGATGCCATCCAGGCGACGCCGACCCGGAAGACCACCAATCAACTGGCGCGCGTCACCGCACTCCGCAGCCTGATCCAGGTCGGATATTCGGTCGGTCCCGTCCGCCCGTACATCGTCGGAGGGGCCGGAGGCATTCTGTTCGACTTCAACGACACGGCGGACGCTGCGGGAGGCGCGTTCACGGGCGGCCTGGGGATCGAGTGGCGGGTCGCGCGGCAGATCGCGGTGTTCGGAGAAGGCTCCATCGACTGGTATCGCAGCCGCACCGTGCTCTACGGCGTGAACGGCGAAGAGCTCTCGAGCAGCCCACGAACCACGGACCAGGCGCGTACGATCGAAGCCGGGGTCCTCGCGAGCTTCTGATGCGCCGCGCGATCCTGATCCTGGCGCTCGCCGGGCTCTCGATGGCCCTGGTTTCGTGCGCCGACATGCCGACCGCGCCGAGGGCCACCGTGCAGGTGACCGGCACCATCCTGGACCGAAACGGCACGGGGATTCAGGCGGCGTACGTCTGGTTCGCGGACAAGGCTCCGCACTCGAAAGGCACGCATCCCGCCGAGTTCTTCGCCGTGACGGACCTGAACGGCGCGTTCTCCGCTTCGTTGCCGGAGGGCCAGTACTTGATCGTCATCAGCCCACCGGGCTTCAGCGCCTACGCTCCGACGTTCCTGGAATCGCAGACGATCGGCCGCGCGGGGCTGCGTCTCGACTACCGCTTCAACTGGGTGCGTGTGGCCGTGCATCCGACCATATCGGGTGGACAGACGGCGAAGGAGCTCGCCGTTCAGGTCTACCCGGACTACAGCTTGGGCTTCATCTGGTCGCAGGACATGCGGCTCGCCGGAACCGATCGCGAGGTTTTCGTTCCCCCCGGCACGTACCGGATGGAAATGGCCCTGACCGGGACGGGATACGGTTATGTGTACCAGTACAGGACCGTCCAGGTGACCGCCGACACCACGATGGATGTCTCCTTTTCGGGGTATGCGGTCACGACGCACGTGACGGGACCAGGAGGGGCTCCGGTCCAGGGTGGAGAGATCTACGCCTCGTCCGACAACGGCGTCGCCCATGCGCGGCTCGATGCGAACGGAGCGGCGATCCTCTACCTGCCGGCCGGCACCTATCGATTTTCGGCCTACGCCGCCACCTCCAACGTCATGGGGCGGGTTCTGCCGGGCGTCGCCGTCAACGGTGATGCATCGCTGAACTTCGATCTTTCCGGAACGAAATGGTCAGGGGTCGTTCGGCGGGTGAGCGACGGCGCTCCGCTCGGAAACATGGGGGTCGTCGCGAAAACATCGGACAACCACGGCGCCTACTATTATACGAACAGCGACGGAGCCTTCGACCTCGTCGTCCAGCCGGGGCGTCTGTACACGTTCGCCGTCATCGACGGCCAGAACGGGAACGTCCTGTACCGCGCTTACAGCGTACCCGCGGGCGCCGATTCCACGTTCGACATCACCGTCGACCCGAACGCCCCCCTGCAGGGAGCCTCGGCGCGGGATCTCATGCCAGCCCCTCCGGCGGGGCGAGATGCGCCGGCATCCGCGGCGGCAGATCGAGGATCTCAGCGTAGAAGTTCTCGTACTTCGGGATGATCTGGCTCGCCTCGTAGTGGTCCACGGCGAGCCGGCGGGACTCGGCCGACATCGCGGCGTGCTTCTTCTCATCGCTCAGGATCTCGATCGCCCGCCGCGCCATCCCTTCCACGTCCCCGACCGGGAGGAGATAGCCGGTCTCGCCGGGGCGGATCAGCTCGGGTAGGCCCTCGGCGGTCGTCCCGATCACCGGCACGCCGCTCGACATCGCCTCGAGCGCGGCAAGGCCGAAGCTCTCGTTCTGGCTCGTGAGGAGGAAGAGGTCGGCGCAGCCGAGCACATCCTCCACCGCGTCCATCTGCCCGAGGTAGCGCACGTAGCGCTCCACGCCAAGCTCCACCGCCACGTCGCGACTCTGCGAGCGCTCGACCCCGTCCCCCACCATGAGGAGGATCCCCGGGACCTCGCGCCGCACCGCGGCGAAGACGCGCACGACGTCGGTCACGCGCTTGCTCGGGCGGAAGTTCGAGATGTGGACCATCACGCGCTCCCCCTTCTTCGCGAAGCGCTCGCGCCGGCAGGCGCTCGGCGGGCGCGGCGCGTAGCGCTGCGTGTCGACGAAGTTCGGGATCACGCGGATCGGGCGTCGCGGCTCGAAGACCTCGATCGTCTTCCGCTTCAGGAACTCGGAGACCGCGGTCACCCCGTCGCTCTGGTCGATGCCGAAGCGCGTGAGGCCGCGGAAGGAGGTATCGGAGCCGACGAGGGTGATGTCGGTGCCGTGGAGGGTCGTGACCATCCGGAGCTTGGTCGAGCTCGCGATCTGGCGCGCGAGGTAGCCGCAGATCGCGTGCGGAATCGCATAGTGGGCGTGCAGCACGTCGAGCCCCGCCTCGTCCGCCACCTCCGCCATCTTCGCCGCAAGGGCGAGCGTGTAGGGCGGGTACTGGAAGAGCGGGTAGGTCGTGATCTGCACCTCGTGGTAGGTGACGTTGTCCTGGAACGGATTCAGGCGGAACGGCACCTGGTAGGAGATGAAGTGCACCTCGTGCCCGCGCTTCGCGAGCTCCATGCCGAGCTCGGTCGCCACGACGCCCGAGCCGCCGTGCGTCGGATAACAGGTGATCCCGATCTTCATTCTTCCGATACCCCCAGCGGAATGAGCGTGTGGCTCCCGGGCGCGCCGAGCGCCCCGCGCACCTTCTCGACGAGCGGCGGACCGTAGCGCGCCGCGTAGGTCAGCCAGGAGACGGTGCGTTCTTGAAGGTGCCCGCCCGGGAAGAGATGTCCGTGCGCGCGGCGGATCTGCTGCACCGACTCGTCCTGGCGGCGCTTCCAGACGTGCATCAGCTTCTTTTCGAGCCCCTCGGTCTCGCGTTCGATCCGGTGCCCGGCCGTGGTGACCGCGGCCTCGAGCGAGGGATCGAAGGCGACGACCGATTCCTTGAGCCGCCCGAGCAGCGCCTCGAGCTGCTCGCGCTCGCGCTGGAAGAGCGCCCCGAAGTCCTCGGGAAGAAGCGACCGGAGCCCGGCCTGCACAGCCGCCTCGGAATCGCCGGCGAGCGCCGCCCAGTCGAGGTGGTAGCGCTCGAGCACGCGCGCGACGCGCGGCTCGAGAAGTGTCGCCCCCGCGCGGGGCGCGATCGCGGGCGGCTCCATGTCGAAGAGCGGGTAGAGCGCGTAGACCTGCGCCCAGTACGCCACCTCGCTCGGCCCGCCGACGTACGCCGCGGTCGGGAAGAGCCAGTCCTGCATCAGCGGCCGCAGCAGCACGCCGGGGCTCACGTCCGCCGGCCGGTTCCGGATCAGGGCCAGGAGTTTCGATGCCGTCAGCTCCTGCCCGCTTCCGGCGAGCCGCAACGCGCCCGAGTCGGCCACGCGCACCGCTTCGCGCTCGCGCCCGTGCCAGAAGAGGTTGAGCTCGTTTCCGGCGCGCCCGATCTGCGCGTGGTAGCCCGCCTTCTCGAGCGCCTCGCCGCGCTCCTTCGCGGCCGCCGAGCTGCCGCCGCCGAGCGCCACCTCGCGCTCGAAGATCGGGAGCGCCGCCGCCTTCGCCTCCTCATCGGCCGCCTCGAAGAGGAGCATCCCCTGCTCCGCCGCGAGCGGCGCCGTGAAGCGCGCGAACGCCTCCGAGAATCCGCGCCCCGGCGCGTAGGCCGAGCGCAGGCGCGCGAGGACCGTCTCGCGGAACGGCGAGGGCGGGATCATCGACTCGGCCGATCGGACCAGCGCCTCCACCGCGGGCCCGAACCGGACGCGCGCCGCCGAGACGCCGCGCGGCGCCGCTTCGGCCGGATAGGAGAGCGGCGTCGGATCGGCGGTGCCGTCGCTCACGAACGTGGTGCGGACCTCCTCGAAGTCGTGGTCGTCCGAGGCGACCCAGAAGATCGCGACCGCCGGCGTCCCCGTCGCCGCTTCGATCGAGCGCGCGAGGTTCGCCGCGGTGAGCATCTTGTAGAGGGTGTAGAGCGGGCCCCCGAAAAGCCCGGGCTGCTGCCCCGAGACGACCGCGACCGTTCCCGGCCGCCCGAGTTTCGCGAGCGCCTCGCGCGAGGCATCGCCCACGCCCCAGGCCTCCGCCTGGCGCGCGAGGATCGAGACCGTCTTGGCGCGCCGCGCGTCGGGGTAGTCGCGCGCGCGCGCGGCGGCCACCGCGCCGGCCGGATCGCGAAAGTCGCGCGGGTAGAACGCGGCGACGCGCGCGAAATCGGCCAGGAAATCGCGGTAGAGGGCGCTCGGATGGAGCAGCCGTTCGAGGTCGCTCGTCGTGTCCGGCTCCGGGGCGGCCCCGTCGTCCTGGCTAGGCCCGCAGGGTTGCGGACTCGCCGACGAACGGGTTGAGCTTCATCTCGTGACCGATGGTCGTCGCGGGGCCATGCCCCGGATGGACGGCCGTTCCGCGCGGGAACGGGAAGAGGCGGCCGCGGATCGAATGGACGAGCGTCTCCCAGTCGCCGCCGGGCAGGTCGACGCGCCCGACCGACTCGCGGAAGAGGACGTCGCCGGCGATCAGCCCCTCGGGCGTGACGAACGTGACGCTTCCGGGCGAGTGCCCCGGCGTGTGGATCGCCTTCGCCTCGATGCCCGGAAGCCCAACCTCCTCCCCGTCGGTCATCCAGTGGTCGATCGGCGCCGTGCCCGGCCACGGAAGGCCCATCTGCTCGGCCTGCACCGGTCCGAGCTCGTAGAGCGTCCGATCGCCCGCGTGGAGCCAGACCGGCGCGCCCGTCGCGTCACGGAACGGCTTCGCCATGAGGATGTGGTCGATGTGGGCGTGCGTGAGGAGGATCCGCTTCACGACGAGGCCGCGCCCGGCGATCGCCCGCAGGACGCCCGCGCTCTCGAGCGAGGGATCGACGACGATCGCGTCGTTCCCCTTGTCGGCGGTGAGGAGGTAGAGGTTGTTGTCGAGCGGTCCGACGGGGAAGCGCTCGATGCGCACGGTCAATCCCGCGTGGCGGTGATCGCCGTGATCCCGAACATGGGCAGGCCCACCATGTCGACCCCGCTGAAGCCGGCGTCGGTGAGCAGCGACACCAGCTCGGAGCGGGTGAGGCCGCCCGCGTTCTGCGCCCCGTAGCTGGCGACGACGTTCAGGCGGAAGAGCGCCGCCTCGCGGGGCTCGGCCTTGCCGTCCTCCAGCAGGAACTCGGTGACGATGAGGACGCCGCCGGGTCGCAGCGAGCGCCGCACCGCGTCGAGGATGCCCGGGATGGCGGCGCGACTCCGGCGCGAGAGGATGTGCGGCAGGAGGACGAGGTCGGCCTCCTCGCCGGGGCACCCCTCGTCGGGGTTCCCGGCCTGGAAGCGGACCCGGTCCTCGAGCTTGGTCGCCACGATGAACTCCTCGGCGAGCGGCTGGAACGCCGCGCGGTCGAGGATCGTGGCCTGGATCTGCGGATAGCGCCGCGCGAGGCAGAGCGCGCCCGCGCCGCTGTGGCCCCCCAGCTCGACCATGCGGCTGAAGCCGCTGAACTCGAGGTCGAGGATCTCGGCCACGCGCATCATGGTGGCGTAGCTGCCGTTGTGGAACGCGCGCGCGAGCGCCACCTCGGTCTCGTCCATGGCGGCAGGCGGCACCGGCGATTCCCCCTTCTGCACCGTCTCGCGCAGCGCCTGCCAGATGCCGAAGAGCGGCTGGCGCATGAAGCGGACGAGGTCGACGTAGGAGCCGGGCGAGCCCTCCACCAGGAAGGCGTTCGAGACCTCGGTGTTGCGGTAGCGGTCGCCGTTCCGCTGGAGGAAGCCGAGCGCGCAGTTCGCGTCGAGGAGCGCCTCGAGCGCGTTCGGGTCGGCGGAGAGCTCCGCCGCGAGGTCCGCGGCGCTCTTGGCTCCGCCGAAGAGCGCGGTGAAGAGGCGCAGGTCGACGGCGGTCAGGAGGGCCTGGCTCGCCCAGAAGCCCGTGGCAACTTGGAGGATCGGAACGGGGCTCAAGCGTCCGGCCAGCGAGTTCAACGGGCCGGTGGCGCGTCCCATGTGGCTCATCGAAGGCTCCTCACAGCGTCCATTTTATGCTTCCAGGAACGGTCCTTCAAGCAGGTGCCCCGCACCGCGTTCGCTAATCGCGGGGCTCGTTTCGGTTCCTTTGGATGCGGGTTCCCCGCGGAGGGCGCAAGCGAGACTCAGAGCAGCTCGCGCGACGCCTCGCCCGCGCCCACCCCCGCCTCCTCGAAGACCCGATCCATGTCGGCGAGCGCGGCCCGCAGCAACGCCCCCTTCTCCTCATACGGCAGGAACGCCGACTTGAATCCATTGAGGAGCACGTACCGCACGTCGGCCGGCTGGAGCCGGAAGGCCGTGACGGCGCGCTCCAGCTCTTCCGTCATCGTCGTCGACGAGACCAGCCGGTTGTCGGTGTTCACGGTCACGCGGAGCCCCGCCTGGAGATAGCGCCGGAACGGGTGCGCCGCCATGCTCCGGACCGCGCCGGTCTGGATGTTGGAGACGAGACACATCTCGAGCGGGATCCGGTGGTCGCGCACGTAGGCGAGCACCGTCGGGTCCTCGCGGAGCCGCGTGCCGTGCCCGATCCGGTGCGCGCCGCAGTAGCGGATCGCCTGGTCGATGCTCGCGGCGCCGAACGCTTCGCCGGCGTGGACGGTGATGTTCACGTGGTGCTTCCGCACGCGGTCGAAGGCGCGCCGGTGCGCCTTGGCCGGGTAGTCGCGCTCGGCGCCCGCGAGGTCGAACCCCACGACCCCTTTGCCGTAGTACGCGGCGGCGAGGTCGGCGAGACGGACGGAGAGGCGCGGGCTCAGGTGGCGGATCCCGCAGATGATGGTCCCCGTGCGAATTCCGTACGCCCGCTCCGCCCGCCGGAGCCCCGTCCGCACCGCCTCAACCGTCTCCTCCATCGAGAGGCGCTTCCGCGTGTGGAGGGCCGGGCAGTAGCGCACCTCCATGTAGCGGACGCTCTCCGCGTGGGCGTCCTCGGCGAGCTCGAAGGCGGCCCGCTCGAGCGACGCCCTGTCTTGGAGAACCGAGAGCGTCCAGTCGAACGCCTTCAGGTACTCGGGGAGGCTGACTCCGGAGGCGAGGCGGGCGAAGGCGCGCGCGAGATCGCGCGGCGTGCGGAACGGGAGCGCGACCTTCTTTTGCTCCGCGAGATCGAGGAGCGTGTCGGGGCGCAGCGATCCGTCGAGATGGACGTGGAGGTCGGTCTTGGGGAGCGCGCGGAGGAGCTCGCGGCGCCGCGGGGGATCACCCCACGGCGACGTTCGCCGTCTCGGCGACGAGCGGCGCACCCAGGTCCCCCAGAGTCGTGTACGAGAGGCCCGCGAAGGCGGGCACGGTGCGCGCGATTCGGGCGAAGATCGACTCGGCCGAGGGATCGGTTTCGCGGAGCGCGGCGAGGGCCATGCCGAGATCTTGAAGGACTCGCCAGTCCTCGCGCGTGTCGCCGCGCAGCGTGAAGACCTTCCGGGCGCGCTGCACGCGCCCCTGCGAGTTCACGTACGTGCCGTCCTTCTCGAAGTGGGAGACCCCCGGAAGGACCCAGTCGGCCTGATCCGAGATCGCCGAAGCGACGTAGTCCATCACCACGACCAGGCCCGCCCGTTCGAGGGCGCGCTGGACGAGCGCCGCGTCGCCGAAGGTTTCCGGCGAGCCGCCGCGCAGGAAGAGAAGCACCTTGATCCGCCCTTCGGCGGCCGCGGCGATGATGTCCTTCACCGAACGCCCCTTCCCGGCCGGGGCGGCGAGGAGGCGCGCGCCGCGCGTATTCGGGTTCCGGTCTCCCTCGATCGTGAACTTGGGATAGACCACGGGCGGCTGAGGCCGCTCCGGGAAGTCGAGGTTCGAGAGTCCAAGCCCGTCGCGGAAGATCCGGCCCGCGAGGAAGAGCTCCTCGTTCGAGAGCTCGGCCGAGGAGATCACGCCGACCGCCTCGGGGCCCTGCTGCGTGATCGCGTCCCGGACGGCTGCGGCGACCGAGGCGATCGGCTCATTCCACCCGACCGGCTGCGCCGCGCCGTTCACGCGATGCGTCGGCTGCGCGATCCGGACGACGTCGTGGACCTGGTGGAACTGCCCGCGCCCGCGGTCGCAGATCCACCACTCGTTCACGTCCATGTTCACGCGCGCGGTGACCCGGAGGACCTTGTTCCGGCGCGGGTGGTAGCCCGCGACCGTGTTGCATCCCTTCGAGCAGTTCGTGCAGATCGTCTTGACGTTGGTGAGCTCCCAGGGGCGCGACTCGAAGCGGAAGTCGACGCTCGTGAGGGCGCCGACGGGGCAGATGTCGGCGATGTTCCCGGCCAGCTCGTTCTCGATCATCCGGCCGCCGACCGTGCCGATGTAGGTTTCCTCGCCGCGCCGCATGACGGCGATCTCGTCCTGTCCCGCCACGTCGGCGCAGAGGTTCACGCAGCGCATGCAGAGGATGCAGCGGTTCTTGTTCAGGATGAGCTTCCCGCCGACGTTCTCCTCGGGCCAGGTGTTCTTCCGGAACGAGAAGCGCGTGTGCGCGGCGCCCATGGCGATCGTGTAGTCCTGAAGCGTGCACTCCCCGCCCTTGTCGCACATCGGGCAGTCGAGCGGGTGGTGGATCAGGAGGAACTCCATCACCGCGGCCCGCGCGTCGCGCACGGCTTTCGACTTGGTGATGACGTTCATCCCCTCCTCGGCCGGCGTGGCGCAGCCGGCGACGAGCTTGGGCCGCCCCTCGATCTCGCAGAGGCAGATGCGGCAGACGCCCACGACCGGGAGCCCCGGGTGGTAGCAGAAATGGGGCATGAAGATTCCGGCCTTCTCGCCGGCGTCGACGAGGTTGGTCCCCTTCTCGACCTCGACCTCGCGGCCGTCCACCTTGATCTTCACGGTCGCCATGGATCGCCTTTCAGTGCATCGAGCCGCCGTCCAGCGGACAGCGCTTCTCGCGGATGTGCCGGAGGAATTCGTCCTGGAACTTCTTCGCGAAGCCCCGGGCCGGCCACGCGGCCGCGTCGCCCAGGGCGCAGATGGTGTTCCCCTCGATGTTGTCGGTGACCGAGAGGAGGATGCCGAGGTCGCGCTCGGTCCCCTCGCCGCTCTCGATCTTCCAGAGCAGGCGCTGGAGCCAGCCGGTCCCCTCGCGGCACGGCGTGCACTGCCCGCACGACTCGTGCGCGAAGAAGCGCGCCGTGATCCAGGCCGCGCGCACCATGCAGCACGTGTCGTCCATCACGACCGGCGTGCCGGTGCCGAAGAGCGATCCCGCGCGCGTGAGCGAGTCGAAGTCCATCGGGATGTCGATCTCGTCGCCGCGGAGCACGGGGCACGAAGCCCCGCCCGGGATCACCGCCTTCACCGGCCGTCCGCCCGGCACGCCGCCCCCGAACTCCTCGATCAGGACGCGGAGCGGGGTCCCCATCGGCGCCTCGTAGACGCCGGGGCGATTCACGTGCCCCGAGAGCCCGAAGAGCTTGGGGCCGGTGTTCCGCTCGGGGCCGATCCCGGCGAACCACTCCCACCCGCGGCGCACGATGTGCGGCACGCAGGCGAGCGTCTCGACGTTGTTCACCACGGTCGGGCAGCCGAAGAGCCCCACCAGCGCCGGGAACGGCGGCTTCAGGCGCGGCCAGCCGCGCTTCCCCTCGATCGACTGGATGAGCCCCGTCTCCTCGCCGCAGATGTAGGCGCCCGCGCCGAGGTACATGACGACGTCGCAGCTGAACTTCGAGCCGAGGATGTTCTTCCCGACGAGGCCCGCCTTCCGCGCCTCCTCGATCGCGCGGTCGAGGATGCCGCACTCCTCCGCGAACTCGCCGCGGATGTAGATGTAGGCGCGGCTCGCGCCGATGGCGTAGGCGGCGATCAGCGAGCCCTCGATCAGCTGGTGCGGGTCCTTCCGGCAGATGAGCCGGTCCTTGAACGCGCCCGGCTCGCTCTCGTCGGCGTTCACGCAGAGGTACTTCGGCTTGTCGGTCGACTTCGGGACGAAGCCCCACTTGGTGCCGGCCGGGAAGCCGGCGCCGCCCCGGCCGCGCAGGCCGGAGCGCTTCACCATGTCGATGATCTCTTCGGGGCTCTTGCCGAGGGCGATCTTCAGCGCCTCGTAGCCGTCGTGCTTCCGGTAGACGCCCAGCGTGTGCGAGTCGGGAAGGTCGACGGTCTTGGTGAGGACGGGCTCGAACGTGGTCGTGGTCATCGAATCAGCGGTCCACCTCGCCGAGCACGATGTCGATGGTTCCGATGCAGGCCACGACGTCCGCCACCATCCGTCCCACGCACATCGGCTCCAGCGCCTGGAGGTGAATGAACGAAGGAGGCCGGACGCGGACGCGGTAGGGCTTGGGCCCTCCGTCCGCAACGACGTAGAAGCCCAGCTCCCCTTTCGGGCTCTCGATGGAGTAGTAGGCGTCCCCGGGCCCGACGCGGAATCCTTCCGACATGATCTTGAAGTGGTAGATCAGCTCCTCCATCCCCATCTTCACGTCGCGCCGGTCGGCCGGGAAGAGATACTGGTTCGAGGCGCGCACCGGGCCGGGACGCAGGCGGTCGAGCGCCTGGTGGATGATCCCCATCGACTGCTTCATCTCCTCGATGCGGCAGAGATAGCGGTCGTAGACGTCGCCGTTCCGGCCGAGCGGCACCTCGAACTCGTAGTCCTCGTAGCCGAGATAGGGCATCGCCTTCCGCACGTCGTACTTCACGCCGCTCCCCCGGAGCGTCGGCCCCGTGCAGCCGAGGTCGATCGCGTCGGAGCCCGACATGATGCCGATCCCGATCGTGCGCTTCATCCAGATCCGGTTCTTCGTGAGGAGCTTCTGGTACTCGCCGAGCGCGGCCGGGAATTCGGCGAGGAATTTCTTCAGGGCCGGCACGAACGTGTCGGGCACGTCCTGGAAGAAGCCGCCCACCCGGAAGTACGACGGGGTCATGCGCGACCCGGCGCACATGTCGTTCAGGTCGAGGAGCTTCTCCCGCTCGCGGAAGCAGTAGAGGAAGACGCTCATCGCCCCGAGGTCGAGCGCGTGCGTGCCGAGCCAGACCAGGTGCGAGGAGATCCGCATGATCTCGAGGAAGATGATCCGGAGCGTCTTCGCGCGGTCGGGGACCTCGGTTCCGAGAATCTTCTCGACCGCGCCGACGTAGGCCATGTTGTTCCCGAGCGGCGAGAGGTAGTCCATCCGGTCGGTGACCGTGATCGACTTGGTGAACGTCTTCGACTCCATGATCTTTTCCATGCCCGTGTGGAGGTAGCCGACCACGGGCTTCAGGCTGACCACGGTCTCGCCGTCCAGCTCGATCACGAGGCGGAGCACCCCGTGCGTCGAGGGGTGCTGCGGCCCCATGTTGATGGTGATGGTCTTGAATTCGGGGGCGGTTTCGGTGATGGCCATGCTAGATCGCCGGCTTGGGCGGCGTGTTCGTCACGGAAACGACGCCGGCCTCGGAAGGGGCGGGCGCCTCGGCGATCATGCCCGGAGCCGTCTCCTCGCGGAGCTTCATCCGGTCGATCTTCTCCTGGAGCTTCATGATGCCGTAGATCAGGGCTTCCGGGCGCGGCGGGCAGCCGGGGACGTAGACGTCGACCGGCACCACGGTGTCGACCCCCTGCACGATGGCGTAGTCGTAGAATTCGCCGCCGCAGGAGGCGCACGCGCCCATGGAGATGACCCACTTCGGCTCGGGCATCTGGTCGTAGATCCGCTTCAGGACGGGAGCCATCTTCTTGCTGACGCGCCCGGCCACGATCATGAGATCGGCCTGGCGCGGCGAGGCGCGGAAGACCTCGGCGCCGAAGCGGGCGAGGTCGTAGCGCGAAGCGCTGGTGGCCATCATCTCGATGGCGCAGCAGGCCAGCCCGAACGTGGCGGGCCAGAGCGACGAACGGCGGGACCAGTTGATCATCTTCTCGACGGTGGTCGTGAGAATGCCGTCCGGTACGAGTTCTTCAATTCCCATGGCGAGTCACCTGGTTCGATTCGGGAACGCGGAAGGAGTTCCCCGAAGGCAAGCCCCTTTGCGGTCGTACATTAGCAGCGGCAACGGGTTGCGTCAATCACAACCCCAGCCGCGAGAGGATCTCCTCAGTCACATAGAAGAGGACGACCCCCGCGAACACTCCTAATGGTTTTTTGATGCCCTTCGCTTCGTTCACGGCGGGAATTAAATCCGAGGCCGCCACGTAGATGGCCGCCCCCGCCGAGACCGGCAGGGCGATCCGGACCGACCCCGAGAGGAAGGTCGTCCCGATCGCCCCGACCACCGTCGCCGTCCCCAGGACCACCGACGAGAGGACCGCGCCCCGCCGCGAGCGCCCCGAGGCCACCATGATCGAGGCGACGGTGAATCCCTCGGGTATCTTGTGCAGGAAGACAGCGGTCGCGATCAGGAGCCCGAGCCCGGGGCTGACGAGGAACCCCGACCCGATCGAGATTCCGTCGAAGAGGGTGTGGAGCGCCAGCCCCATGAGGGCCGTCGTACCCACGACCGGCTCGACCCAGTGCTCGTGATGGGTCTCCTCGCCAAAGTGGAAGTGGGCCACGAGCACGTGCTCGGCCAGGTGGACGAGGAGGTAGCCGCCCAGGATCAGCGACCCGACGGAAAGGACCGCGGCCTGGCCGGTGAGGGCGAGGCGGAAGCTCTCGGGGACCATCCGGAGGAGGACCGCCGCGAGCATGAAGCCGGCGCCGATCGCGACGAAGTAGGACTGGCGCACCCGGTCCCACCCACTCGCACGCGCGGCGAGGAGCCCGCCCATGACGTTGGCGGCTCCCGCTATCACCGCGCAGGCGACCGCCGCCCAGGGGAAGGCGATCACGGACGGGGACGGAGATGGAAGTGGAGCGGGTCCACGCGGCTAGCGGCCGCGGACGATCCCGGGGGAGTGCGTGGTCCCGAGCGGGACCAGGAGCTGTTCCTTGGAGTAGATGAAGGCGTCGCGCGAGTAGTCGGAGAGCTCGAAGTTGTGCCCCAGGAAGATGGCGTCCTCCGGGCAGGCCTCCTCGCAGTAGCCGCAGAAGATGCACCGGAGCATGTCGATATCGTAGCGCTTGGCGTAACGCTCCCCCGCGGAGTAGCGAGCCTCGACGCTGTTCTCGGCCGCCTCCATGTAGATGGCGTCGGCCGGGCAGACCGCGGCGCAGAGGCCGCAGCAGACGCACCGCTCGAGCCCGTTCGAATAGCGGTGGAGCTCGTGCAGCCCGCGGAAGCGCGGAAACATGATCATCCGCTGGTCGGGATACTGGAGGGTGACCGGCTTCTTGAATAGATGGGAGAGCGTGATGGAGAGTCCCTTCATCAGCTCGATCGGGGTGATGGCCATCGGCGCATTATAGATAGCGGGCGCCGGGAGGGTCAAGCGGGGGGCCTCAGGGCTGCGACGTGCGGCCGTATTCCTCGGGGCGGATGTCGAGCTTCTTGATCTTGTAGAGCAGCGTGGTCCGCTTCATGCCGCCGAGACTCCGCGCCGTTTCGGACTGGTTCCCGCCGTGCGCGCGCAGCGCGTCGAGGATCACCTCGCGCTCCTCCTCGCCGACCCGGCTCGCCGGCCGGCGCGCTCCGCGCGAGCCGATGCGGGCCGCGGGCTGGAGCTGGACGGTCGCGGCGGAGATCTCCTCCCCGTCGGTGGCGAGGGCGGCGATCCGGTCCATCACGTTCCGGAGCTCCCGCACGTTCCCAGGCCACGGATGCGCGAGGAGCGCCTTCCAGGCCTCGGGCATGAGACGGATCCGCTTCCCCGCGGCCGTCGCGGCGCGGTCGAGCAGCCACCGGCCGATGAGGAGGATGTCCTCGGGGCGCTCGCGCAGCGGCGGCACCTCGAGGCGGATTCCGTTCAGCCGGTAGTAGAGGTCGTCGCGGAAGAGCCCGCGACGGACGAGCGCGGCGACGTCCCTCGTCGACGCCGCGATCACGCGCACGTCGACCTGGGTGAGCCCGGTGCCGCCGATGCGGCGCAGCTCGCCGGTTTCGATCACGCGCAGGAGCTTCGCCTGCGCGCCCGTGAGGAGCTCGCTCACCTCGTCGAGGAAGATCACGCCGCGGTTTGCCGCTTCGAAGAGGCCGGGGCGCGAGCTCCGGAGACCGTCCGCATCCCCGAGCTCCTCGCCGAAGAGGTCGGCGTCGAGCTGCCCCTCCGGGAGCGCCGCGCAGTGTCCCACCACGAAGATCTCGCCGCGCCGGTCGCTCAGCGCGTGCGCCGCCCGCGCGAGCAGCTCCTTCCCCACGCCGCTCTCGCCGAGGATCAGGATCGGGAGCCGGCTCAGCGAGGCTCGCTCGAGCACGCGCAGGAGGTCGCGCATGCGCTGGTCCTGGGTCACGATGCCGTGGCGGAAGCAGTCGGTGTCGGCGCCATCGGGCAGCGGCTCGGACGCGCCCCGCCGGGCCGGCGCGGGTACGGCGGGCCGGAGGTCGACGCCGAGCGCCTTCTCGATCTCCTCGACCCAGCGGTCGAGCCGCATCGACATGGCGTGGCTGCGCGCTTCCCAGAGATGGTCGCGCGCCGCGCGCCGCTCCTCGGCGTCTCCGCCCGCGAGCATCGTCTCGCCGAGCCAGACGAGGAGCCGGGTCAGCTCGAAGACCGCCTCGAGCTTCCGGAGGAGCGACACCCCTTCCTGCGCCTGCCGGAGCGCCTTCTCGCGGTGGCCGAGGAGGTGGTGCGCCATCGCCATCACGCGATAGGTGGAGGCCTCCTCGTAGCGGTCGCCGATGCGCCGCGCGATCCGAAGCCCGCGCTCACAGGTGATGAGCGCGCGATTGGGCTCGCCGATCCGGACGTGGACCTCGGCGATGCGCCGGCAGAGCTCGGGGATCAGGTCCCCTTCGGGCGCGATTCGCTCCGCGATCGCCATGCCGTGATCGAAGGCGTCGACAGCCGTCTGCGTCTCGTGCCGGTCGAGGGCGAGATCCCCCATGTACTCGAGCGCGATCACGCGCTCGCGCTCGAAGCCGTGCTCCTCCGACTCCGAGACGGCGCCGAGGACCTCCTTCTCCGCCGCGCGCTCCTCGCCGCGCATGCGGAGGAGCAGCGCGCGCACGAGGCGGCTCTGCACCTTTCCGCGGGAGTGCCCGCGCTCGCCGTAGAGCATCCGCGCGCGGGCGAGCTCTTCCTCGGCCTGCGGCAGGCGCCCGAGCTTGAGGAGCGTGATGCTCAGGTTGAGCGAGAAGTTCGCTTCCTCGTGGTGGAGACCCGCCTCGCGCGCCTCGCGCTGGCCGCGCTGGAGCTCCGACGCGGCCCGGTGCAGCTCGCCGGCGCCGAGGAAGCAGAGGCCGAGGAGGTTCCGCGTGCGGAGCATCCCCGCCGTATCGTCGAATTCCCAGCGGCTGATGTGGTAGGCCGCGCGGAAGTGCTCCTCCGCGCGCGCCGGATAGCCGATGCGCCAGGCGGCGCGCCCCGCCGCCACGTGGAATTCCAGGATGCTCCGCTTGTCCTCCGGATGGAGGGCATAGAACTCCTGGAGCTTCCGCTCGGCCGTCTCGGCCGCCTCGTTCCAGCGCCCCAGGCCGAGCAGGGCCCGGCAGCGCGCCAGCGTGACGGCGTTCTCGAGTCCGGGCGAAAGCGGGCCCGCGCCACGGAGATCGGCGACCCGCTCGAGCACGGCGCTGAAGCGCGCATGCGCGAGCAGATCATCCAGGCTGCGGATGAGACCAGCCTCGTCCGTGGATGGATTGCGCTCTTCGGCCATCATCCCTTCTTTGGGGCGGGCGCCCTCGCCCGCCCCACGTTTCTGTTACTCCGAACCGCGCCTAACGGATGAACAGACGCGACAGGATTCGAAGGTAGAGATCCCAGGTCAGGTGCGTGGCGTACGTCAGCCGCCGGGTGCTCGTGACCGTCGGGCGGGCCGGCGCGCTCTGGCTGGACGGCGCGGCCACCGTGCTGTTCGTAAGGGTCACTGCGGACGCCTTCTTCGGCGTCGGGCTCGGCTGATCATCCGCCGTGGGATCCCCGTCCGCGGGATACGGACCTGGATCGATGGTATACGGCCTGGCCGCCACGAATCCCGGAGCCGCCAGGAGACCGGCGAGCAGGAAGAGCAGGGCCGTCTCCCGGACTCGCGTACGGGCGGTCCGTCCAAATCGACCGATCATTGAATCAGCCTCCGCGTCTCCGGCATCGGTGCAGCGGTCCTGGGAAGGGGGGGGCCCGACCGCGTGATAATGCTTCATCAGCCTAGCTCCATAGCGTTTGCCTCGATCGAGGCGGTTGGCTCGAAGTCGATACGGGGGGGTGCTCTGCCTGGAAAGGGACCGGGAGCGCGCCGCGCCCGAGGGAGGGTTGGAAGCCGCGCTCGTGAATCGAGTAGTTGACCATGCGAACCCTTTCCGTGGGCTGGCGGTCCGGCTATTCGGCTACGCTAGCACAGCCTTTCGGCAAATGCAAGGCCAAAAACACGTTAGCCTTGGCGCGAAGCGTGTCAAAGTGGCCCGGCCTCTGGCGTTGGGCGCCCCTATGTGGTATAATAATCGTCAGTTCCCCCACATCCAAGGCTCGCACCAGAGAATCGAGGGGCATGAACGAGGCACAACGGATCCGGACCGCCCTCCTCGCCTCCCTTTCGCTGCAGGAGCTTTCCGGGGACGACCGCTTCCGGCTGGTCGAGCTCACCCTGGGGAACCTCGAGGACGACCGGCGGGCGCTCCTCGCCTACGAGATCGCGGAGCGGCTCGTGTCGCTCGGAGTCCTCGAGCGGATCGACCGGTTCCAGCGCGGCCAGGCGCGCTACACGCGCTATCGGGTGCGCGCCGGCGAGGAGAGCTTCCTCCTCCCCACGCCCGAGGCGCCCCGCGACGACGCCGAGCCGCTCGCCCGCGCGTCTCGCCCCCACTGGCACGCGCGAAGCCGTCTTCTCTATCGAAGCCTCTCCCACCTCATCTCCGTCGAGCGGAAGCTCTTCACGCGCGACGAGCGCAACGCCGAGTACCTCCAGACCGACGCGGGCGACATCCTCCGGACGATCGTGGCTTCGGCCCGGCAGATCCTCGAGTGCGACGACGCGCGTCTCTATCCGCTGACCCGCACGTTGGACGAGCCCCGGTACATGGAGCCGGTGAGCGATGGAGAGCCGTGGAACCGCGCGCTCGCCGAGTCGTGGGTGGGTCGTCGCGGTCTTCCCCTCTACGTCCCGGACGTGGCCGAGGGAGGACGCGTCCACGCCATGATCGACGTGGAGGCGATGGACGCGACCGCGCATCTCGCGGTGGCGCCGTTCTCCGCGCGCCCCGAGCCGAGCGGGCTCCGCTCGGTCGCGATGGCGCGGGTCGGAGAGCCGGGGTCGCCGCTGCTGTACGTGCTGGAGGCGTGGAGCGCCGAGCCCGGCTTCTTCACCGATGAGCGGGTCGGCATCCTCGGCGTCGTGGCCGAGCATGCGACCGATCTCCTGAACACCCTGAAGAAGCTGGGCATGCTCGTGATGATCGACGAGCTGACCGGGGTCTACAACCGCCCCTACTTCGGACGGCAGCTCGATCACGAGATCGCGCGGGCCTATCGCGAGGGGCGGCCCATGTCGCTCGTCATCGCCGACATCGACGACTTCAAGCGCGTGAACGACACGTATGGGTACGAGGCGGGGAACATCGTGTTGCGCGAGCTGTCGCAGATGCTGTCGAGCAGCCTTCGCCCGTTCGACACCGTGGCGCGCTGGGGCGGCGAGGAGTTCGCGATCATTCTGAGCGCCGAGACGACGCGCCCCGAGGCGCGCGAGATCTGCGAGCGCTTGCGCTTGAAGGTGCAGAACATGGCGATTCTCGTTCCGGGCCTGGACGGCCGCGAGAACTCGGTGCGGCTGACGATCAGCCTGGGCGGCGCCATGTTCCCCGCCGACGTGCCGCTGAACGTGGACCGCTCGCGCGGAATCGAGCGCCCCGCCCGCGACAAGCTCGGACACGACCTGTGGACGCGCGCGAACATGAATCTGCGGATCGCGAAGGAGCGGGGAAAGAACCAGGTGACGTACACCGGGGAGTAGTTGTTCCGCTGGGTTGTTAAGGCCGCTTCACGCGTGATGAAAGTAGATCTGGTCCGCCGCGGGACTGGTGCTATCGTCACAGAGGAACGAAGTCCCCCGCGTCATCCCGGCGCACCAGCGGCGCCGGACCGCCGGAATCGGATCCGGATCATGCGTCGTCGCACGCTTCGAACCGCTCGGGTCCTCCTCTCCCTCGCGCTCGTATTCCTCGCAGCCTGCTCCCAGAAGCTGATCCCACCCACACGCCATCGACCACCCGAGACCCAACTCACCTACGCACCGCTCGAGACCGGTACGACGTCGTATCGGGTGCACGTTTACTGGTACGGATACGACAACGATGGCGAGGTCGTCGGATTCCGGTTCGCGATCGACTCCGATACGACGAAGCCGGAGATCGCCTGGCGTTTCACGACCGCGCACGACTCGACCTTCACGTTCGCCGTGGCGCCCGGCGACACCATCGGCGCGCACGTCTTCTGGATCGCGGCGCAGGACAACGACGGCGGCGTCGACCTGACTCCGGCCAAGCGCCGGATCACCATCGAAACCGAGCCGCCGGTCGCGACGATCACGAGCGGTCCTATGAACGGAGCCATCCTCGGCACGACCCTGCCCTTCTCATGGACAGGAACCGATCCCGATGGGAGTCCAAACGGTATGCCAGCCCCGGTCGATTCGTTCGAGTACATCCTGTTCCGGCTGGGATCGTCTGCCGAGGCCGGGCATCCTCCAATTCCTTCGAACTGGACCCGCCAGCAGTACGTCGACCTCCTGAATCAGGCGGGGGGTCCATCCCTGCCTGCGCCCTACGACGACTGGAAATGGGTGGGGACACGAGCGAGGTCACACGAGTTTGCCGGGGTAGAGCCAGGCTCCTATTTCTTCGCGTTGCGCGCCGTCGATGGCGCGGGCGCGCGCGACGCCAAGCTGGAGCTTGTCCGGAACATCCGTTACTTCCAGGCCGTCAGCGGGCTCCCTGCAACGTCTTATTCCTACTCTCCAATTCTGTACGTGACCTCCAACGATCTACTGCTCAACCCTTACTCTCCGCTCGCGAACCAAGGACCCGAAGATCTCGTCCGCAAGCCAATCGAGTACCTCGAAGGCGATATGGCTCCGTTCTCTTGGTACGCGGAGCCGGGAGTGGATGGAACCCGGATCGCGGGATACGCGTTTGCGATCGACGACACGACGGTCTCGACGTGGACGTCGCCGGATCTGAAGCAGGTCGGCGTCACGTTGCCCAGGGCCCTGGCTCCGGGAGCACACACCCTCTACGTGCGGGCCATCGACGAAAAAGGTCGGTTCACACTGGTCGTCGTGCCGCTCAGGGTCGTGCACGCCGCGTTTCGCGACCCCACACAGCCGGCCTCGTTCCTATACGTCGACGACTTCGCGGCGCCGCCGGGAACCTGGTCCGCGGCGGCCCGTGGCGCCCCGAATTGGGCCCCCGACTCGACCGAGGATGCATGGTGGTCGCGTGTCGTCCTGAACCCGATCGCGCAGGAGTTCGGGATGACTTATGTGCAGTGGGACGCCGTCTATCTGGGCTACGTGCACTATGGTGATCGACGTGAGCCACCCACGCTCGACGAGCTCGCGAAGCATCGCGTCGTGATCTGGTCGGCCGACCTCAACAGCACGCTCGCCTCCCCGTCGGCGCTTTGGTCGACGATCGTCGGCGGTCGCTACAGCGAGCTGGGAGAATACCTGCGCGGAGGCGGCACGCTCATCGTCACCGGATTCCAGCTCGCGTCGCAGACCGCGTCTCCACCGACCGCGCCCTATACCAATTACAACCGCGGCATGTGCGCGATGGATCCGGGGACCATTGCGTATCGGTTGTCGTATTTCCCGCGCGAGTACATGGGTCTGGACGGGGCGCGCGCGAGCAATGACGCCTTGCGGAGCGCCGGCGCCCGCGACTTCGTCGGCGCACCGGTGACGGCGCCGGGGTCAGCGCTCGGCTTCCAGACGGCCGAGGTCGATACCGGGGCCGCCGAGACCGGCGCCAAGTGGAACCCGTACGCCTTCCCCGGCACCGATCCCAATCTGTCGCTCGCGCCCGGACTTCCCAAGGTGGAGGGCTGGCGACTCGCCGATCTCTTCGGCTGCGTCGATCCGAGCTCCTATCGTCTGGAGAACCCCGGCGCTCCGATCGCCGTACCGCTCTTCACGTATCACGGCGTGAACGAATGGGTGGCCCAGGACGGAGCTCCATCTCCGCGCGAAGGGCTCGTGGTCGGGGTCGCGACGCAGGCGCACGATGACGGCAAAGGAGATGGGAGCCTTCTCGTGGGCCGGATGGTCTTCCTCGGGTTCCCGATCTACTACGCGAAGGACGCGCAGGCATATTCGATCATTCGCGCCGCCTTCGCATACGTGAACGCGTCACCGACACTGAGCGGCGGGACACCCTAGAGCACGAACTCAACATGCCCCGGGGCATGTGCCAGGGCGGCTCACCAACTTCGTCCAGACCAAGTTGGGCAGAATTTCCCAGCTTCGGCGGGAGGAGCGAACCACTTTCTATCATGTGAGTTAGGCTGCAGAATGCGTGCGAAACGAACTTGCGCTGGGGCAAGTTGAGGCCGTCGCAGCGCGACGCCGCTCTCCACGGATTGAGTTGAGAACTCGCTCTGGAGCAAGTTGAACTCGTCCTGGGACGAGTTCGTGAGCCGCTCTGGCACGACTCAACTGGGCCCGGGGCCAGTTGCCAAGTTCGACCCTTCGAAGCTGTGATCGAAGCGAGAGCTGCGTCGATGCGCGTAGCGGTGAGCGCGAACGAGCAACCAGCGGTCACCAGCGGCGGCGCTAACCCGCGACCAGCGCCTCCGCGAACTCCTTGGCGTCGAAGGGGATCAGATCCTCCATCCCCTCGCCTACCCCGACCCATTGCAGCGGCAGCTTCAGCGTATCGGCGATCGCGATTGCGACGCCGCCCTTCGCCGTGCCGTCGAGCTTCGTGAGGACGAGGCCGGTCACGGGGATCGACTTTCCGAATTCGCGCACCTGGGCGAGGCCGTTCTGGCCGGTCGTTGCGTCGAGCACGAGCAGCGTCTCGTGCGGCGCGCCGGGGATGGCGCGGTCGATCACGCGGCGGACCTTTTCGAGCTCGGCCATGAGATTTGCCTTCACGTGCAGCCGCCCGGCGGTGTCGACGATCACGCGCGTGGCGCCCAGTCCCTTGGCGCGCGCCATGCCGTCGTAGGCGACGGCCGCCGGATCGGCCCCCTCTTTTTGACGATGGATCTCGGCGCCGACGCGCTCGGCCCAGATCTGGAGCTGATCGGCGGCGGCGGCGCGGAACGTATCGCAGGCCACGAGGAGGACGCGCTGCCCCTGCTTCTTGTAGTGATGGGCGAGCTTCGCAATGGTCGTGGTCTTGCCGGTGCCGTTCACGCCGACGACGAGGATCACGTACGGCGAGCCGGGTGCGGGCGAGCCGGGTGCGGGCGAGGCCGCCGGTACCGATGCGCCGGAGACAGGAGAAACGCCCGCTGAGCGGGAACCCGCACCCACGCCGACCGGAGCCGACGTTCCCGCGAAGACGGCCTCGATCTCCTCGCGCACGGCGGCCGCGGGGTCGTTCTCGGCGCCGGGCGTGCCGAGCCGCTTTCGCACTCCTTCGAGGACGCGATCCGTGGCCGACGGACCGACGTCGGCGCGCAGGAGCGCCTCCTCCAGCTTCTCGTAGTCTTCGTCGGTGAGCCTGTGACCGGGGCGGAGCACCGCGGCGGCCTGCCCCATGACCGCGTCGCGGGTCTTCTTCAGCCCTTGGGTGATCCGGTCGAGAAATCCCACAGCGGAGATGCTAGACGGGATGCCCGGCGCTGTCGCCAGGTAGTTACGCCTGCTCGACCCGCTCCAGCTCGGGGGATTCGCCGTCCGAGCGCTCGGCCGCGCCGGCTTCGGCGGGCGCCGAGCCGTTCTCAGCCGCGGCGCCTGCGGGGGTGCCATTCTCAGCGCCCGCGCCGTTCTCCGCGGCCGCGGCTTCTTCGATGTCCCCCACCTCCCGGTTCCACCGCACCGAGACGATCTTCGACACGCCGGGCTCCTGCATCGTCACGCCGTAGAGGCAGTCGGCCACCTCCATCGTCTTCTTGTTGTGCGTGACGACGATGAACTGGGTGTTCTTGCTGAAGTCGCGGAGCAGCTTCACGAAGCGGTCGACGTTCGCGTCGTCGAGCGGCGCGTCGACCTCGTCGAGGATGCAGAAGGGGCTCGGCTTCACGAGATAGATCGCGAAGAGCAGGGCGATGGCCGTCAGCGCCTTCTCGCCGCCCGACAAGAGCGCGATCGACTGCGCCTTCTTCCCGCGCGGGCGCGCCATGATCTCGATCTCAGCTTCGAGCGGGTCGTCCCCGGTGAGCATGAGAGCCGCCTCGCCGCCCTCGAAGAGCGTGGTGAAGACCGTGCGGAAGTGGACGCACACCTGCTCGAAGGTCTTGAGGAAGAGGTCGGACGCGGTCTGATTGATCTTGTCGATCGCCTCGAGGAGCTGCTGGCGCGCGTCGTCGAGATCCTTGCGCTGTCCCGTGAGGAAATTGAGCCGCTGGCGCCGCTCTTCGTAGTCCTGCACGGCGAGGAGATTGACGGGCCCGAGCCCGCGGAGCTTGTCCTGCAGCAAGCGCAGACGCTCGCGCCGGGCCTCGGGTGATCCGTCGCCGGGCTCGACGGTTTCGGCCGAGACCGCGCTTCCGGCGCCCGCGACCGCCGCCTCATCCGCCGCGCCCTCCGCCCCAGCCTCCGCCGGGCGCTCCACGATCGCCTCGTCCGGAACCTGGCCGTCCTCCACGTCCGCAACGTCGATCTCCTCGATCTCGGATCCCGCCTCCGCCGGCTCGAGAGCCGGCGGGATATAGGCCGCAAGATCGATCTCGTATTCGTTCCAGACGCGCTCGATCAGCCGCCGCGCGGCGCCCTCCGCCTCGGTCTGCTCCAGCTCGATCCGGTGAAGCCGCTCGGTCAGCTCGGCGTGCTCGCGCCGGAAGTCGCGTGTGCGCGCCTCGATGTCGTCGACGTTCCCCTTCACCGCGCCGAAGCGCTCGCGCGTCCCCTGGAGCGCGAGCTCCTTCTCGGCCTTGAGCCGGATCTCCCCGGTGAGCTCCTCCTCGCGGCGGGCGCACAGGGCCGCGGCTTCCTCGATCCGGCGCTCGGTCTCGGTCGCCTCCTGGTCGCGGCTCTGGATGTCGCGCTCCGCCTCGTCGGCGCTCTGGCGCATCCGCTCGATCTCCCGGCGGGCGAGGTCGTAGGCGGTGCGGGACCGCGCCGCCTCGATGCGCGCCTCGGCGTGCTGCGTGTTCATCCGCTCGCGCTCCTGCTCGGTGGCGCGGAACTCGGCCTCCTCGCGCGCGAGGAGATCGTCCACGCTCGCGCGCTCCGCCTCGGCCGAGCGGAGCTTTTCCTCGGCCGCCTCGGCCTCGGTCCGCGTGCGCGCGGCCTCGTCCTCGAGCGAGCGGACGGCGTCGGCGAGCGACTTCGACGCCTTGGCCATCGCGTCGCCCCGGATGTTCTGCTCGGCGCGCCGCCCTTCGAGGGCGCGGTGCGCTTCCTCGACCGACGCGAGCGCGCGCGCGGCCGCTTCCTGCGCCGACTGCGCCTCGGCCCGCTCCGCGCGGAGCGCCTCGGAGGCGCCCAGCGTCTCGGCGAGCGCGGCGGCGGAGCGCTCGATCGAGGCGGCCAGCTCGATGATCTCGTCCTCGCGGCGCAGCACCGATCCGGCGCGCGTGGCGCCGCTCCCGCCGTGGAGGATCCCGGGCGCCACGATGCGCTCGCCGGTCTCGGTCACGAAATGGAGCCGCTGGTCGGGATATTTCAAGATGAGGTCGAGCCCGGTCTTCACCGAGTCGACGACCACGATGCCGGACAGGAGAAACGCCGCGAGCGTGATGTAGCCGGGCTCGAAGCGGACGTGCTCGATCAGCGGCCCGCGGACGCCGGGCGCGGTGAGAATCTCGTCGGGGATGGGCGCGACGCGCGCGCGGGAGATGCGGTCCAGGGCGATGAACGTGGCGCGCCCCTCCCCGCTCTCTTCGAGCGCGGCGAGGGCCTGGAGCGCCGACTCGGTCCGCTCGGCCACGATGAACTGCACCGCCTCGCCGAGCGCGGCCTCCAGTGCGACGAGCCACTCGCCGGAGGCGTGCAGCACGTCGCCGACCGTGCCGAGGAGCCGGGCCTGGCGGCTCGGTCCCGCGACCAGCCAGCGCACCGACGCGTCGTAGCCTTCGTAGCTCTTCTTCAGCTCGGTCAGCGTCGCATGCCGCGATTCGAGCGCGGCGTGCGTCTCGCGCGCGCGCTTCTCGGTCTCGTCCTGCGCGAGCAGGCGCCGCTCCACCGCGGCAATCCGCTCCGCCGCGGCCTGGACGCCGCCCTTCGCCTCCTCCACCACGCCCGCCGATTGCTCGATCGAGCGCGCGGTGTCCTCGAGCGTGGCCCGGAGCGTCTCCTCCTCGCGCGCGACCGAAGCGAGCTGGGCGGCGAGCTCCTCGCGCCGGCGGCCCAGGTCTTCCTCCTTGGTGCGGAGCGAGCGAGCGCTCGATTCCTGCTCGACGCGCGCCTGGAAGAGGTCGAGCGAGAGCTGTTTGCGCGTCGCGAGCGCCGAGCGGCGCTCCTCGAGCGCCGGCCCGAGCGCGCCGAGCCGCACCGCGAGCGACTCCTCCTCGGCGGCCTTCTCCCGTGTCACCTGCTCGAGGCGGATCTGCTCCTCCGCGAGGCGCGCCGCCGCGGCGCGCACCTCCTCGACGCTCGCGCTCAGGCGGGTCGATTCCGACCGCGCGTGCTCGAGCTTCTCGAGGAGCCCCGAGCGCCGCTCGCGCAGCACCGCCACCTCGTTCAGGAGCGCCGCGCCGCGCGCCTCGTGCTCGCTCAGCGCCTCCTGCGCGAGCCGCACCTCACCCTCGCGCTTCAGGAGCTCGAGCTTCAGCTCCTCGAGCTCCGCCTCGTGCCGCGCGAGGTGTCCCGCGCGCTCGGCCCGCCGCTGCTCGAGCGACACGCGCTCGGCGCGGAGCCCGCCCGTGCCCGACGTGAGCCGGTCGTGCTCCTCCTTCGCGAGCCCCAGGTCGATCGCGCGGATCTCGTCCTTGAGCCGGCCGTACTTCCGCGCCTTCCCCACCTGCCGCGCGAGCGAGCGCACCTCGCGCTCGATCTCGCCGACCACGTCGTTCACGCGCGTGAGGTCGGTGACGGTCAACTCGAGCTTCTGGAGCGCCTCCTTCTTCCGCGTCTTGTAGCGCATGATCCCCGCCGCCTCCTCGAAGAGGAAGCGCCGGTGCCCGCTCTCGTCGGAGAGGACGTTGTCGACCATGCCGCGCTCGATCAGCGAATAGGCGTGCGAGCCCATCCCGGTGTCGAGGAAGAGGTCGCGCACGTCGCGCAGCCGGCAGAGGTTCTTGTTGATGAAGTACTCGCTCTGGGCGTTCCGGAACGTGCGCCGCGAGATCGCGAGCTCGGTGTACTCCGACGGGAGGACGCCGCGGCTGTTGTACATGGTGAGCGCGACCTCGGCCATGCCGAGGGGCTTGCGCTGCGCCGAGCCGGTGAAGATGACGTCCTCGAGCGTGTCCCCGCGCAGGTGGCGCATGTTCTGCTCCCCCAGCACCCAGCGGATCGCCTCGACGATGTTCGTCTTGCCGCTCCCGTTCGGGCCGACGACGGCGGTGATGCCGGGACCGAAGTCGACGCGGACGCGCTGCGGGAAGGATTTGAAGCCCTGGATGTCGAGTCGCTTGAGGAACACGGCCTACCTCTTCGTTTGCGGGTAGCTCTCGGCGCGGTCGGCCGCGCCGCTCTTCACGAGCCACTGGGCGTACGTGGCCGCTTCGGCCTCGGTGGCGAAGTGGCCGACGAAGACGCGGTACCAGGTGCCGCCCTCCGGCGGCGGCTCGAACCACGCGTCGAGCTTTCTCGCCTGGAGGGACCGCACGATCTCCTCCACCTTGCTCTTCGTGCGGAACGAGGCGACGTGGACGCGGAACGGTTTCGCGGGGTCGATCCTCGCGCCGGCGATCGGGAGCGCCGGTGCGCCGGCGCCGCCGAGGTTCGCGCGGAGGGTCCCGCCGGTCGGGGCCGCCGCGGG
>JBLMWD010000138.1:0-31699 GCA_050257045.1 Bacteroidota bacterium
TGTTCCAGAGGAACTTGATCTCCCACGCGCCGACGCCCTCCGCGAGGCCGGCGTCCTTGGCGATCTTCGCGGCGCCGTCCTTGTCGATCGGAAAGGCGCAGTGCTCCGGATGCGCGGCGCAATCGCCGATTCCGTCCACCGCGCCTCCCGCGATCGTGGCGGGGCCTGTGCGGCCGTCGTCCGCGACGGCGCGTCCGTTGAGGTCGACGGCCACGGTTACGCGCGTGTCGATCCAGGGCTTGTCGGGCATGCGGAATCGATACGCGACCGACCAACCCGTCGGGACCGAGCCGTGCGCGGGGACATCCCGGCAATGCAACGAATCGAGCGTGAGGTACTGGCGCGCGAAATCGGGTCCGACGTAAGCGCTGAGGATCACCCAGGCGCTGTCGAGGACGGCGCCAGACGGAACGGTGAGGTGGCGTGCGTTCGATACGGCCGTCGGCGCAGGCCCGGGGAGCGTGGCGGTTTCTTCGGTCGTGGGAGAGACCTGCACGGTATCCGGTGGCGGGGGGGCCGGCACAGGGACATCCGGCGCGGAATCGGACGACGATGCCTCGGGCGGCGCTGCCGGGGCAACGCTCGGCGTCGCGGTGCTGTCCGGCACGGCGGGTTCGGCGGCGAGGGCGATTCCGTTCAGGACTGCCACCACGCCAATCGCCACCAGCCAACCCGCACGCATCGATTCCTCCCGTCCGGCCGCTAGGCCGCTTCGTCGGGCGGCGAGCCGAGCGCGGCCTCGAGGCACTGGTCGCGCAGGTTCGCCATCTCCGCCTCCGCATCCGTCGCGGCGACATGCCGCGTGGCACGAAGCCACGCGATCAGGGTGCGCACTTCCTGCTTCACGCGGATGGGCGTGGCCGCGGCCGAAGAGGCGCGCGTCGAGCCCTCCCAGGCGCACGCGCACGCGAAGCGCGTGAAGAGGTCGGCAAGATCCGGCTCGTTCGCCCGCATCGCGGCGGCGAGCATCCGGTACGTCTGCGAGAGCCAACCATACGCCTCGAGCGCGCCCGGGTTGAGCGCAATCGCGACCTGGAAGTGGACCGCCGCCTTCTCGAGGGCGGGACGGCGCGCGGTGTCGCCCTTCGCCATCGCCGCCTCGAACTCGGCGCGGCCGGCCGTGAGTGCGCCGTCGGCGCTCTGGGCGGGGGCTGCGGGCTCTTTTCCGGCGGGCGTGGACTGCGGATTCTGCGTGGACTGCGGGGTCTGCGTGGCGCGTTCCTCGACGATCTTCGGCTCGCTCATGATCCGACGCTCCGCACTCGGGACAGGGCCTGCGCGAACTCCTCGACGAACCGCCGGACCACGTCGGCCGCGGGGATCACGTCGTGGATCAACCCGCTCGACTGCCCGGCTTCCAGCTCGCCCTCGTCCACGTCCCCTTCGAGGATGCCGCGGCGCGCGTGGGAGCGGCCGTAGACCTCCTCGAGCTGCTCGCGCGTAGCCCCGGCGACCTCGGCCTGGCGGACGCGGTCGACCCAGGGGTTCCGGATCGCGCGAACTGGCGCGACGCGCTTTGCGAAAAGCACGGTCCCGGCGTCGCCGGCGGCGACAACCGCTTCCTTGTAGCGGGGGTGGGAGGACGACTCCGGAGTACATGCAAAGCGTGTGCCCACGGAGACCCCCTCGGCCCCCAGCGCGAGCGCGGCCAGGAACCCCCGCCCGTCCGCGATCCCGCCCGCGGCCACGACCGGCACCGTGAGGGCGTCGGCGAGCTGCGGGATCAAGGCGAGCGTCGTGATCTCGTCGACGCCGTTGTGGCCTCCCGCCTCGAAGCCCTCCCCGATCACGATGTCGGCCCCCGAATCCTGCGCCTTCTTCCCGTGCTTCACGCTCGGGACCACGTGCACCCATGTAGCGCGCGCCTCTCTGATGCGCGGACCGAGCACGGCAGGGTTGCCCGCACTGGTGATGATCGTGTCGATCCCTTCCTCGAACGAGATCGCGAGCAGCTCCGCGGCATCTCCTCGGAGAAGGGGGATGTTCACTGCGAGCCGCTTCGTCGTGAGCGCGCGCGCCTTCCGGATCTGCTCGCGGAGGAACTCCTGCTTCATCGACCCCGCACCAATGGTGCCGAGGATGTCGGCTTCGGCGCACGCGACCGCGAGCTTGTGGCTCGAAGCCCAGACCATCCCCGCCTGGAGGATCGGGTAGCGGATGCGCAGGATTTCGGTGACGCGGGTGGTGATGCGATCGATCACGCAGGCCGCCATCCTTCGATCGCGCGCTGGCAGAGGAGCGCGTCGGCGAGGACGAGGCAGGTCATCGCTTCGGCCACGGGGACCACGCGGGGGCAGAGGCAGGGATCGTGGCGGCCGTGGATCGCGAACTCTCGCTCCTTCCCGGTGCGGTCCATGGTCTTCTGCTGGAGCGCGATCGACGAGGGCGGCTTCACCGCGATGCGGGTGACGATCGGCTGGCCGGTCGAGATGCCGCCCAGCACGCCGCCGGCGTGGTTCGTGGCGAACCCGCCCGGCGTCATGCGGTCGTTGTTCTCGCTCCCGCGCAGGCGCGCCGCGGCGAAGCCGTCGCCGATCTCGAAGCCCTTGATCGCGGGGATCGACATGAGCCCCCACGCGAGGCGCGCGTGGAGCTTGTCGATGACGGGATCGCCGAGGCCCACGGGGACGCCGGTCGCGAGCGTCTCGACGACGCCGCCCAGCGAATCGCCCGCCTCGCGCGCGGCGAGGATCGCGCGCTCCATCTCGGGGGCCACCTTGCGGTCGGGGCAGCGGACGGGGTTCTGCTCGACGAATTCCAGGTCGCGCTGGCGCGCGACGAGGTCGCCGACCTGCACGGTGTAGCCCTGCACGCGGACGCCGGCGCCCTCGAGGATCCGGCGTGCGAGCGCGCCCGCGGCGACGCGACCCACCGTCTCGCGCCCGCTCGATCGTCCGCTCCCGCGGTAGTCGCGCACGCCGTACTTCTGCCAGTAGGTGTAGTCGGCGTGGCCGGGGCGGTAGAGGTCGCGCAGCTCTTCGTAGTCCTGCGAGCGCGCATCCACGCTCCGCACCACCAGAGCGACGGTGGCGCCGGTGGTCACGCCTTCGAAGACGCCGGACAATATCTCGACCCGGTCGGGCTCCTTCCGCTGCGTCGTGACCGCGCTCTGGCCCGGCTTCCGGCGGTCGAGGTCCTTCTGGATCGTCGCCGCGTCGATTGCGATTCCGGGCGGGACGCCGTCGACGATCACGCCGACGCCGGGGCCGTGGCTCTCGCCGAACGTGGTGATGGTGAGGAGGCGGCCGAACGAGCTGCCCATCAGCGGGGCGGCTCGTGGATGTCGAGGACCGGCTCGGCGTCCTGCGCGGCGGCTTCGGGCATGGCGTCTCCTGAAAATGGGGTGGCGGCATTGTGGCGTCGGCATGCCTCGTTGTCAAACCGGGCGCGCCCGCGTACCCTGCCGCGGATGAAATACACCGTGCACACCGACGGGGCCGCGCGCGGGAACCCCGGTCCCTCGGCCATCGGCGTCGTCGTCCAGGACGAGACGGGCCGCGTCATCTACGAGGCGAGCCGCTGCCTCGGGACGAACACGAACAACGAGGCGGAGTACCTCGCCTTGATCGCCGCGCTGGAATACCTCAAGGAATCGCGCTTCACCGAGGCCGACTTCGTCCTCGACAGCGAGCTCGTGGTGCGGCAGATCCAGGGACGCTACCGCGTGAAGGAGCCGCGGCTGCAGCAGCTCCACGCCCGGGCCACGATGCTCCTGAACGCGGTGCCGAAGCACACGTTCCGGCACGTGCCGCGGAAGCAGAACGCGCGCGCCGACGAGCTCGCGAACGAGGCGCTCGACGCGCAGGAAGGGCCGTCCACGGGGGCGTGACCACGTGGTAGACTGGCCGCAGCGTAACAGGCAGGCGGCGTCGGTCGGAGTACCACAGGCGGCCGCGGGCCGCGCTCGCGCGCGGCCTGAGGAAAGTCCGAGCTCCACAGGGCAGGGTGCTGGGTAACGCCCAGCGGGAGCGATCCCAGGGAAAGTGCAACAGAAAGCAAACCGCCTCGGGCCGAAAGGCCTGCGGTAAGGGTGAAACGGTGCGGTAAGAGCGCACCAGCGGAGGAGGCGACTCCTTCGGCTCGGTAAACCCCACCCGGAGAAAGACCAAATAGGGGACGATGAGGTGGCCCGCCTCGCCGAGTCCCGGGTAGGTCGCTAGAGGCGCGCGGCGACGCGCGTCCCAGAGAAATGGTCGCCACGGAGCAATCCGACAGAACTCGGCTTACGAGGTACTCCGGCCACCACGCCGCATCCCCACGATGAGCGAGGCTTCCATCACCACGACACCCGCCGCGCCGTCCGTCTCGATCGGACCCTATACGGTCCGTTTCATCTCGGGCGGCCGCTTCCGCCTCGACGGCGGCGCCATGTTCGGGGTGGTGCCGAAGGTGCTCTGGAACCGCGTCGCGCCCGCTGATGAACGGAATCGGATCCGGATGGGGATGAACTGCCTGCTGATCGAGGGGGATGGAAAGCGGGTCGTTGTCGATGCCGGATCTGGGACAAAGGACGACGCCAAGTTCCGGGACATCTACGCGATCGAACATCCGGAGGGGCTAATCGATGCTCTCCGCGCGGCCGGCGCGCCGCCGGAATCGATCGACACGGTCGCGCTCACGCATCTCCATTTCGACCACTGCGGCGGCGGCACGACGCGGGGCGCGGACGGCGTGGTCCGGCCGACGTTCCCGAACGCGCACTATCTGGTCCGCCGCCAGGAATGGGACGACGCGCACCACGCGAACGAGCGGAACCGCGCCTCCTACCTCTCCGACAACTACGACCCGCTCGCCGCGTCCGGGCAGCTCATCCTGCACGAGCAGGACATCGAGGTGCTCCCCGGAATCTGGATGAAGAACCTTCCCGGGCACACGCGCGGACACCAGGGCGTCTTCTTCGACGTGCCGGGGGCGCGCGCCCTCTACACCGTCGACCTGATCCCGACCGCGGCCCACCTCCCGCTCGCCTTCATCATGGGATACGACCTCTATCCGATGACCACCCTCGAGACGAAGCGCGCCGTGCTGCGCGACGCCGTGCGCGAGGGCTGGATGCTGCTCTTCGAGCACGACCCCGACCTCCTCGCCGTTCGCGTGACGGGGGAGGCGCACCGGGTCGCGTTCGAGAAAGTGGCTTGACAGACCCGCCTCCAAGTTCCTATCCTGCCGCGGTTAGCACCTTTTTTCACAAACCTTTGCGCGCCCATCCCGTGCGCTTGGAGCCGAAATCGAAGTGACTCAGGTCGACCCCAACAGTCCGGCCGCCTTCGTCCCCATCCTCATCATGGTCGTCGTGGCGATCGGCTTCGCCGCCTTCACCCTGATCGCCTCTCACTACCTCGGCCGGCGGGTCTACGACCCCGCCAAGATGATGCCGTACGAGTGCGGGATCACCCCGGTCGGAAACGCCCGCGAGCGGTTCCACGCGCGCTTCTACCTGGTCGCGATGCTCTTCATCGTGTTCGACATCGAAATCGTCTTCCTCTATCCCTGGGCCGTGGTCTTCAAGCAGCTCCGCCTTTTCGGCCTGATCGAGATGGCGGTCTTCCTCTTCATCCTGATCCTGGGATTTGTCTACGTCTGGGGGAAGGGGGCGCTGGAATGGGATTGAGGCCCGATCCGGAGTTCCTCGAGCCGCTCGATCCCGACCAGACGAAGACGGTCGAGCGGTTCCGTTCCCGTTTCGGTGAGGGCGTCCGCGAGACCCAGTCGTTCCGGAAACAGCTCTCGATCTGGATCCGGAAGGAGGACACCCTCGAGGCGCTCCGGTTCGCCAAGAGCGATCCCCACCTCCTCTGCGAGCTCCTCTGCGATCTCACCGCCGTCGACTATCTGGAGGAGCGGTCGCAGAACGAGCCGCGCTTCGAGATCGTCTACAACCTCTACTCGCTCACGTTCAACCGGCGCTTCTTCCTGAAGGTCGGGGTGCCGGACGGGGAGCCGGTGCCTTCGGCGACCGCGGTCTGGCGCACGGCCGACTATCTGGAACGCGAGGTCTGGGACCTGATGGGCATCGTCTTCGACGGTCATCCGAACCTCCAGCGGATCCTGACTGCCGACGGGTGGATCGGCCATCCGCTCCGGAAGGATTTCCCGACGCAGTCCGACCAGTTCCCGAACGTGGAAGCCTGATGCTCTCGAACGACGCCCGCCGCGACATCCAGGCCCTGCTCGAGAAGTACGAGACGAACCAGTCGGCGCTGATCCCGGCGCTCCACCGCGCGCAGGCCGACCAGGGCTGGCTCTCGGAGGAGACGCAGGCCGAGGTGGCGGGGCTGCTCGACCTCTCGCTCCAGACGGTGGCCGGCGTCGTCTCCTTCTACACGATGTTCTACCAGAAGCCGGTCGGGAAGTACGTCCTCCAGGTGTGCCGGAACCTCTCCTGCACGATGCTCGGCGGGCAGTCGCTCCGCCGGAAGCTCGAGGAGCGGCTCGGGATCGAGGAAGGGGAGACCACTCCCGACGGCCGGTTCACGCTCATCGAGGTGGAGTGCCTCGGCTCCTGCGGCACCGCGCCGGTCGTGATGGTGAACGACCGCTACGTGGAGGGCGTCAAGCCCGACGACGTGGATCGCCTCCTCGCGGAGCTCACGTAAGCGGTGGATCTCGCCTTCCTCATCGAAGCCCTCGTCAAAGTCGTCATCGTCCTCTTCTTCGTCCTCCTGGGCGTGCCGCTCATCGTCTGGATGGAGCGGAAGATCCTCGGCCACATGCAGGATCGGATCGGCCCGCAGCGCGTCGGCCCCTTCGGGCTGCTCCAGACCATCGCGGACGGCATGAAGCTCTTCTTCAAGGAGGACGTGGTGCCGACCCAGGTCGACAAGGTGGTCTTCGCGATCGCCCCGGCGATCTCCGTGGTCACCGCCCTCGTGGCGATGACCGTGATCCCCTTCGGCGACAGTGTCCGCCTGTTCGGGCGCGACATCCCGCTCCGGATCACCGACGTGAACATCGCGATCCTCTTCCTCCTCGGCGCGACCTCCATGGGGGTCTACGGCATCGTGCTCGGCGGCTGGTCGTCGAACTCCAAGTATCCCCTCCTCGGCGGGCTCCGCTCGTCGGCCCAGATGATCTCCTACGAGCTCGCCATGGGCGTGGCGCTCCTCCCGGTCATCCTGATGACCGGCTCGTTGAGCCTGGCCCAGATCGGGCGCGCGCAGGAGCACATGTGGTTCGTCGTCCCGCAGATCTTCGCCTTCGGGATCTACGTGATCTGCGCGGTGGCCGAGACGAATCGCGCGCCGTTCGACCTCGCCGAGGCCGAGACGGAGCTGGTGGCCGGCTTCCACACCGAGTTCTCCTCGATGCGCTTCGCGCTCTACTACGTCTCCGAGTACGCGAACATGATGATCGTGTCGGCCGTGGCCATCACCTTCTTCCTGGGCGCGTGGCACGGGCCGGTGCTCCCGGGCGCGCTCTGGTTCCTGATCAAGCTCGGGATCTTCCTCTTCTGCTACATCTGGCTCCGGGCCACCTTCCCGCGGCTCCGCTACGACCAGCTCATGAGCCTCGGGTGGAAGGTCCTCCTCCCGGCGGCGCTCGTGAACCTGGCGGTGACCGCCGTCGTGATCACGGTGCGGGGATAGCGCGATGCTCGAGCCGATCCTCTTCGCCATGTTCGCCGGGGTCGCGATCGGCTGCGCCTTCGGCGTGGTCTTCCACCGCAATCCGGTCCACTGCGCGCTCCTTCTCGTCGGGGTGCTCCTCTCGCTCGCGGGGGTCTTCATCATGCTCCACGCGCAGTTCGTGGCGGCCCTCCAGGTGATCGTCTACGCGGGCGCGATCATGGTTCTCTTCCTGTTCGTGGTGATGCTCCTGAACGTGAAGGGGGAGACGCCGCTCCTCACGCCCGGCGCCGCGAAGGGGTTCGGGTTCCTCTTCGGGCTCCTCGTCGCGGTCGAGCTCCTCTGGATCGTGCTCTCGCCGGGGGGCCCCGATACGCCGCCCCAGCCTGCGGCGTCCCTTCCGGTCGACTTCGGGTCGCCCGCGGCGCTCGGGAAGCTCCTCTACACGACCTGGCTCTATCCCTTCGAAGTCGTCTCGATCCTGCTCCTCGTGGCGGTGGTCGGGGCGGTGGTCCTCGCGAAGAGGAAGTTCTTCTGATGACCGGCGCGCCGGTGGTCCCGCTCCTCTGGTACCAGCTCCTCGCCGCGATCCTCTTCACGATCGGGGTCGTCGGCGTGCTGGTGCGGCGGAGTGCGCTCGTCATCTTCATGTCGATCGAGCTGATGCTGAACGCGGTGAACCTGTCGCTGGTCGCCTTCTCGCGGCAGCACGGGAACATGGACGGGCACATCTTCGTCTTCTTCGTGATGGCGGTCGCGGCGGCCGAGGTCTCGATCGGGCTTGCGATCATCGTGGCGATCTTCCGGAACCGCGAAACGGCGAGCGTGGACGACGTCCACCTCCTGAAAGGCTAGGCGCGTGAACACGCTCCCGCTCCTCTGGCTCATCCCGGCGCTCCCGCTCTTCGGCGCCATCGTGAACGGGATCGGCGCGGGGAAGCTCCCGCGCAAGCTCGTGAGCGCGATCGGGACCGGCACGGTCGGGATCGCCTTCGCGATCGCGATCGGCTGCTTCTTCTCGCTGCTCCAGCACGGGCCCGAGGATCGGGTCTTCCAGCAGCAGCTCTTCTCCTGGATCGACTCGGGCGATCTCTCGGTGGCCGTGCGGTTCGCGATCGATCCGCTCGCGGCCGTGATGATCCTGGTCGTGACCGGGGTCGGCTTCCTGATCCACGTCTACTCGACCGGCTACATGGGGCACGAGAAGGCGTACGGGCGCTACTTCGCCTACCTGAACCTCTTCACGTTCGCGATGCTCGTGCTCGTGATGGCCGACAACTTCCTCGTCATGTTCTTCGGCTGGGAGGGCGTGGGGCTCTGCTCCTATCTCCTGATCGGGTTCTGGTACGAGCGCCCGTCGGCCGCCGCGGCCGGGAAGAAGGCGTTCATCGTGAACCGGATCGGCGACTGGGGATTCCTGATCGGGATGTTCCTCATCTTCGTCCACTTCGGCACGCTCGACTTCGGCCGGGTCTTCACCGAAGCGCCCGACCGGCTCGCCTTCGGGAGCGCCGCCGCCACCGCGATCGCCCTCTTCCTCTTCGTCGGCGCGACGGGGAAGAGCGCGCAGATCCCGCTCTACGTCTGGCTCCCCGACGCTATGGAGGGCCCGACCCCGGTCTCGGCCCTGATCCACGCCGCCACGATGGTCACGGCGGGCGTCTACATGATCGCCCGCTGCCACGTCCTCTACGCGCTCTCGCCGACCGCGCTGGTCGTGGTCGCGGTCATCGGAGCCGCCACGGCACTGTTCGCCGCCACGATCGGGCTCGTACAGAAGGACATCAAGCGCGTGCTCGCGTACTCGACGGTGAGCCAGCTCGGCTACATGTTCCTCGCGATGGGCGTGGGGGCGTACGCGTCGGGGATCTTCCACCTCATGACGCACGCCTTCTTCAAGGCCCTCCTCTTCCTCGGCTCGGGGAGCGTGATCCACGCGCTCTCGGGCGAGCAGAACATGGACCGGATGGGCGGGCTGAAGTCGCACCTTCCGAAGACCCACCTCACGATGCTCGTCGGGACGCTCGCGATCGCAGGGATCGTCCCGTTCTCGGGCTTCTTCAGCAAGGACGAGATCCTCTGGAACGCCTGGCTGCAGAACAAGGCGCTCTGGGCCGTCGGACTGATCGGCGCCTTCCTCACCGCCTTCTACATGTTCCGGCTCTACTACATGACGTTCCACGGACCGATGCGCGAGACCGAGGAGGCGAAGCACCACATCCACGAGTCGCCGACGAGCATGACGCTCCCGCTCATCCTCCTCGCCGTGCTCGCGACGATCGGCGGATTCGTGCAGATCCCGATCGTGGCGGGCGGGCAGCGGTTCGACGCCTTCCTCGAGCCGGTCTTCGCCGACGTCGCGCGGGTCACCGGCGGGGCGGCGCACGCGGCGGCTCCGGCCGCGCCGGGGCTCGAGGGGGCGTTCATGGCGATCTCGCTCCTCGTCGCGATCGCGGGGATCTACCTCGCGCGCCGGTTCTACGTGACCGATCCGACGCTCCCGCACCGGCTCGCGGAGGCGGCGCGCGGCTTCTACCGGCTCCTCTGGGAGAAGTACCGCGTCGACGAGCTCTACGACCGCACCGTGGTGCAGCCGATCGTGAAGGGATCGGAGCGGCTCTGGCAGGGATTCGACGCGGGGGTCATCGACGGCGCCGTGAACGGCGTGGGGAAGCAGATCGAGCGCGGCTCGGGGCTCCTCCGACTGGCGCAGACCGGATACGTGCAGTACTACGCCTTGATCCTCACCCTGGGACTGGTGGTCGTGCTCGGCTACCTGGCCCTCCGATGAGGCGCCCATGACGATCCTCGGGGTCCCGCTCCTCACCGCCCTGATCTTCCTGCCGCTCGTGGGCGCGGCGGTCGTCTTCCTGCTCCCCTCGGCGCGGCTCGGCCTGGTCCGGTGGACGGCGTTCGCCTTCTCGACTCTCACGTTCCTCGCCTCGATCCCGCTCTGGACCGCGTTCGACACGGCCCGGCACGGGATGCAGTTCGAGGAGCACGTCCCGTGGATCGCCCCGCTCGGGATCAGCTACCACCTCGGCGTCGACGGGATCAGCGCGCTCCTGATCCTCCTCACCACGTTCCTGAGCGCGATCTCGATCCTCTCGACGTTCACCGCGGTCACGAACCGCGTGAAGACCTACATGGCGACCCTTCTCCTCCTCGAGACCGGGATGATCGGCGTCTTCGCCACCCTCGACCTCGTGCTCTTCTACATCTTCTGGGAGGCGACGCTCATCCCGATGTACCTCATCATCGGGGTCTGGGGCGGCCCGCGGCGGATCTACGCCGCGGTCAAGTTCATCCTCTACACGGTGGCGGGGAGCCTCCTCATGCTCGTCGCCATCCTCTACCTCTACTTCGCGCACCACGCAGCGTCGGGGCAGTACACGTTCGACCTCGTGAAGCTCTACGACACGCCGCTCGGCGCGCAGGCGCAGCTCTGGCTCTTCGCCGCCTTCGCCCTCGCCTTCGCGATCAAGGTGCCGATGTTCCCGTTCCACACCTGGCTCCCCGACGCGCACGTCGAGGCGCCGACGGCGGGGTCGGTGATCCTCGCCGGGGTTCTGCTCAAGATGGGAACGTACGGCTTCGTGCGGTTCGCGATGCCGCTCTTCCCGGAGGCGACCCACACGTTCGCGCCCTGGATGATCGGGCTCGCGGTGATCGGGATCATCTACGGCGCGCTCGTCGCGATGGTGCAGCGGGACGTGAAGAAGCTCGTGGCCTACTCGTCCGTGAGCCACCTCGGATTCGTGATGCTCGGCCTCTTCGCGCTGAACGCGCAGGGGATCCAGGGGAGCGTGCTCCAGATGGTGAACCACGGCCTCTCGACCGGCGCGCTCTTCCTCGCGGTCGGCATCATCTACGAACGCCGCCACACGCGCGAGATCTCCGAGTTCGGCGGGTTGTCGGCGATCCTCCCGTGGTTCGCCGCCCTCTTCCTGATCGTCTGCCTCTCGAGCCTCGGGCTGCCGGGGCTGAACGGGTTCATCGGCGAGTTCCTGATCCTTCTCGGAACGTTCCGCATGAACCCGTACGTCGCCGGGCTCGCCGCGACGGGCGTGATCCTCGGCGCCGTCTACCTCCTCTGGATGTACGAGCGGGTCATGTTCGGCCCGGTCACGAACGAGAAGAACCGGGGGATGAAGGACCTCACCGCCCGCGAGTTCTGGACGCTCGCCCCCGTCATCGCGCTGATCCTCTGGATCGGCGTCTTCCCGAACCCGTTCCTGCGCCGGCTCGACGCCTCGTCGGCCGAGCTGATGAGCCGCGTGAACGCGAAGATGGTCGCGACCGGCGCGGCCGTCCCGGGCGCTACGGCGGGTACGGCCTCCGCGACCGCTCCCGGCGGCGCGCCGGACGGAGACCCCGCGGCCGCCGCTGACGCGGCGATCCCGGAGGCCCGATGAACCTCCCGATCCACGCCCCGCTCGGCATGATCGAGCCGCTCCTGATCGTGAGCGGCGTGGCGATCGGGCTCCTCCTGATCGACCTGGTGCTCCCGTACGGGAAGAAGCACCTCTCGATGTGGGTCGCGCTCGCCGGGATCGTCTGGGCGCTCTGGCGGACCCTCGCCCAGTGGGGCATGACCGAGCACGGCTACTCCGGCATGGTGGCCCTCGACTCGCTCTCGACCTTCTTCAACGTCCTCTTCCTCTCGAGCACGGGCGTGGTGGTGCTCCTCTCGCATCCCTTCCTCCAGCGCGAGGACGTGGAGCACTCGGAGTACTACTCGCTCCTCATGTTCGCGACGGCCGGCATGATGATCCTCGCCTCCGGCCTCGACCTGATCACGCTCTTCCTCGGGATCGAGGTGCTCTCGATCTCGCTCTACATCCTGGCGGGCTACAGCCGCGACTCCGACGCCTCGAACGAGGCGGCGATGAAATACTTCCTGCTCGGCGCCTTCTCGTCGGCGATCCTCCTGTACGGCATTGCGCTCACGTACGGCGCGACCGGGACGACCAGCCTCGTGAAGATCGGCGACGTGCTCGCGAACACGTCGGGGCCGCTCGCCGAAGGTCTGCTCTATGCCGGGCTCTCGCTGATCCTGGTGGGACTCGCCTTCAAGGTGGCGGCGGCGCCGTTCCACATGTGGACCCCCGACGTCTACGAGGGGGCACCGACGCCGATCACGGCGTTCCTCTCCGCGGGACCCAAGGCCGCCGCCTTCGCGGCGATCCTCCGCACGTTCTTCATCGCCTTCGGGCCGGTGCATGCCGACTGGGACGCGGCGCTCACGGTGATCGCCATTCTCACGATGACGATCGGGAACGTGGCGGCGATCGCGCAGACCAACGTGAAGCGGATGCTCGCCTACTCCAGCATCGCCCATTCCGGCTACGTGCTGATCGGCGTGGTCTCGGGCGGCATGATCGGCGGGACGGGCGCACTCTTCTACCTGCTCGCCTACATGGCGATGACGCTCGGCGCGTTCGCCGTGATCATCCTCTACGAGCACCAGGGGGAGAAGGGAGACGAGCTCAAGGACTATGCGGGGCTGGGGTTCCGCTATCCGGTGCTCGGCGCGCTCCTCTCGCTCTTCATGATCTCGCTCTCGGGGATCCCGCCGACCATCGGCTTCGTGGGGAAGCTCTACCTCTTCGGCGGCGCCGTGCAGTCGGGTCACATCCTCCTCGCCGTCTTCGGCGTGCTGAACAGCGCCGTGTCGGTCTTCTACTACCTGCGGCTCCTGGTGCTCATGTACATGCGCGAGCCCCAGGAAGCGCTCCCGCCGCTCCGGGTGCCGGTCGCGCTCGCCCTCGTGCTCCTCATCACGGCCGTGGGGACGCTGATCCCCGGGCTCTGGCCGAGCGGCCTCTTCGAGGCGGCCCGGCACGGGATGCAGGCGCTCTTCTCGTAGCCCGTCATACGCCGAGGGGCGCCCAGGCGGATGCCATCGGCGTCAGCGCCAGATAGAGGCAGCTCCATAGCATCGTCTTCATGGCGCCACCTGTCTCACCTCGGTCGTGACGCGGTCGGCCGTGCCGGGCGCAGCAGGCTCCGGGGCCTCGGGTTCAGCCAGCGGTGTCGGCAGCGGACTCCAGCGCCCAGAGCCGGCCAACGCACCGAGGACCTCTCCGACGAGGAGCCCTCCGACGCTGAACGCCGCCACCCTCACGAAGTCGTCCTCGTCATTGAAGAATCCACCGACGCCGAATTCGGACCTTCCACCATGGACGGCGACAAGGCCCCCGCCCAACCCGGCGAGGAGACCCAGCCGTCCCCAGATCCCGGCGAGATGTCGAGACGGAGGGGCCCATTCAGCCGATTTCAGCGAGCTCCAGGCGATTCCGCGCGTCCCGGAGGCGTCCTTCTGGGTCTCGAGGTAGAGCGTTTCCGCGGTCGCCGATCGGAACGTTCCGGTGACGCGCGGTCCCGAGCGGGGGGTGAGCCGGACGCGGGTCCCCGACGCCGTCCAGGGTCCTGCCTGGGTCTGCGGACGCGTGAGCGTCGCACGGCTCGCGGCATCCTGACCGGTTGAGATTGACGGGAGCAGTAGAAACGTGGCGGCGAGTGCGCCGTACAGCATGCCCGATCTCATCGTCGCTCCATGCGTGGCGAGGCGGCGGTTCCCGCGCCTCCTCCCCAGCTACTGAGAACAACGACCGCGGTGCTGAAAGCGCACGGCGCGGCGGTGTTAGTAGTGGAGCGAAACCCCGATGTCGACGCTCCGGCGCGCAGCAGCCGACACGTCCGCCGATACGGGTATCCAGCGTTCCGTGCGGATCGAGGCACCGACGACCCCGCCGACGAGCATTCCGGCGGCTCCGCCTCCGATCGCGCCAACGGCGATGTGCAGTCCGCCGAACCCGGGATCGTCCTCCGCGTACTGGGACCCGATGAGCGCACCGACCCCGACTCCCACGAGCAATCCGATGCCGATTCCCGTCCACGCATGCCCGTGCTTGCCCGCGGAGCGCTCCAGCGAAGTCACGCTCACGACCGCAACGCGCTGTGGGGCCTTCTCGAGAAGATAGCCGCCGTAATAGAGCGAATCCTTACGGACGCCCGCGTAGACCACTTCGAAGGGCGATTGCGGGCGCTCGCGCGTTCGAAAGCGAATCCGCTCTCCCGGCATGAGCCCGAGCGGTTTCGTTGCCGCCATTCGAGTCGAGCGCGCTTCCGGCGTCTCCGCTGCGCCCGTCCCAGCGGTTACGAGGAGGAGCAGGCTGGCGGCGGTGAGCCCTGGGATCGTTCGCATGAGACACCTCCGTCCGTTCGGGATGACCTCTTCCCAAAGCCAGAACGTCGAACGCCCGGGAAGCGCACATCGCCCGGTCCGTCGGTGGGGGCTCGATACGGGAGGGATGATGGGAACGAAAGCGACAGGCCGGTCCTGGAGGGGACCGGCCTGTCACCAGAAGATGCTTACAGCTTACCGGCCGACCTTGACCGGATAGGCCTCCAGGGCGCCCTTGAGGATTTCCATCGCCTTCCGGAGTGCGCCTTCCTCGAGGACGTAGGCGAACCGGATCTCGTTCTTGCCGCGTCCCGGCGTGGCGTAGAAGCCGTCGCCCGGCGCGACCATGACGGTCGCCTTGTCCTTGCGGTACTCCTTCAGCATCCAGATGACGAACTCCTCGGCGTCGGGAACGGGGAGCTCGGCCATGAGATAGAAGGCGCCCTCGGGCTTCCGCGCGAACGCGCCCGGGATGTGGGAGAGCCCCTCGAGCACGAGATCGCGCCGCTTCCGGAACTCGGCCACGACCGCGTCGGTGTAGGACTGCGGCACCTGGTCGATCACGGCCGCCGCCCACTGCCCGATGCTCGGCGGCGACAACCGGGCCTGCGCGAACTTGAGGCAGGCGTCACGCACGGCCGCGTTCTTCGAGATGAGGCAGCCGACCCGCGCGCCGCACATGTTGAGCCGCTTCGAGATCGAATCGACGAGCACGACCCGGTCGGCCGCCTGCGTCCGCGTCATGGGCGACTCGTGCTTCGCGCCGTCGTAGATGAACTCGCGGTAGGCCTCGTCGGTCACGAGCCAGAGGTCGCGCCGCATGGCGAGGTCGACGACCGCGTCGATCTCGGCCGCGGTGTAGGCGGTGCCGGTGGGGTTGGAGGGGGCGCACAAGAGGATGCCGCGCGTCTTCGGTCCGATGGCCCGCTCGATCGCCTCGAGCGGCGGAAGGTGGTAGCCGGTCCGTCCGTCGCAGGGGATCGGCTTCACGCCGACGCCCGCGACGAGCGCCATCGTGGCGTAGTTCGTGTAGAACGGCTCGAAGATGATCACCTCGTCGCCGGGCTCGAAGAGCGCCCAGAACGCGAACTGGAGCGCCTCGCTCCCGCCGATCGTGGTGAGCACCTCGGCGGAGGAGACGTCGAGGCCGACCTTCTTGTAGTAGCGCGACATCCCCTCGCGAAACTCCGGAATGCCCGGAGACGGCGCGTAGGGGACGTACTTCCCGGGATAGTTCCGGATCCGGTCCATCACGATGTCCGGCGTGGGGAGATCCGGCTGCCCGATGTTCAGCTGATAGACCTTCACGCCCTGGCGCGTCGCCTCCTCCGCGTACGGCGCGAGACGCCGGATCGGGGAGGCCTGCGCGTCACGGCCCCGTTTCGAGATGTTCATCGCCTTCCTCCTTGCTTCTTCCGCGCGGGTCTTCCGGCTCCGGCCCCGGCCAAAATCGCCGCGATCAACGTCGAAGTCTGTTCCAGGTCGCGCGCGTGCGCGAGCGACCAGACACCGCCCGACCGGCGCGCCGCGATCGCGATGACCGCGGTCGGCACGCCGGCTCGCGATGCGCGCACCGCGCGGGCGTCGCTTCCCTCGCCTTCACGGATCAGGTACTGCAGCGGGACGCGCGCGGCGCGCGCGGCGCGGCGCACCATCTCGAGCATCTCCGGGTGCGCGAGGAACCCCTGCTCCTTGAGCGCGACGCAGGGCCCCTTGCCGACGGAGACCCCGCTCGTTTCCTTGGGATCGCCGACGTGGGCCACGTCCACCACGACCGCGAGCTCCGGGTCGACCCCAAATGAGCTCGTGGTGGCGCCGCGCGCCCCGAGGTCCGATTGCGCCGTGAAGACCGCGTGGACATCGTAGCCCACCCGGCGCGCCCGCGTGAGGGCGAGCGCGACGACGGCGCAGCCGGCCCGGTTGTCGAGATTCGCGGAGCACCAATATTCGCCCAGGCGCTCGGGACGGTCGTCGATGGCGGCGACGTCGCCGACGTCGAGCGGCCCCTGGCCGTCGCTTCCGGCCCGGGCGCGCGATGCGGCGCCGCGCGCCGCGCGGTCCTTCTTCGCGAGGCCCGTCTCGATGAGGAGCTGCTCCACCTCGGGATCGGCATTCTCCCTGCGGTCCCAGCTCACGATCGCGGGCCGGCCGTGCTCGAACCGAAGGGAGGCGCCGACGAGCTCGGCCGGTCTCCGGCCGCCGAGGATCGCGAGGCGCGCCTGGCCCGAATCGCCCTCGAGGCGCGTCACGATGACGCCGGGGGCGTCCATGTGCGCCGTGAGGAGGAGACGGGGGCCGTCGCCGCCGCGATGGAGATGGAGGTTGCCGGTCGCGTCCTCCTCCCACGTTCCGGCGCCGCGCAGCGCGCGGCGGAGCACGGCGCGGACGGGCGCCTCGCGTCCCGGGGGCCCGTAAGCGGCGAGGAGCGGCGGGAGCAGCGTATCGAGAGATGCCGCGGGGCTCATGATTGCGACCACTCCTTTCCGATCGCGTGGAGCGCGTGCCAGACGAGGTCGACGGCGCGCTGCGCGTCGCGCACGTCGAGATACGCCGCGGGCGCGTGAATGTAGCGGCAGGGAACCGACACGATCGCCGACGGGACGCCTTCGCCCGAGAGCGCGATCTTCCCCGCGTCGGTGCCGCCGATGCCGGGGCGCTTCCACTGGACGGGGATCCGATGTTCCCGGGCCGTGCGACGGAGGAGGTCGACGAGCCGCGCGTCGGCCATTACGCTCCGGTCGTGGATCGTGAGCGCGGGTCCCGCGCCCATATGGGGCGCGCTCTCCTCGGCGCTCGCGCCGGGCGCGTCGCCGGAGGCGGTTCCTTCGAGCACGATCGCGAGATCGGGCGCGACGCGACGCGCGGCCGCGGTGGCCCCACGGAGCCCGACCTCCTCCTGCACCGACCAGACCGCGGTGACCGGCACCGGGGGGCGCTCCTGGACGAGGCTCGCCAGCACGGCGCAGCCGGCGCGGTCGTCGAACGCCTTCCCCTTGCGCGTCGTGCCCCACGACTCGTACGTCGTGTCGAAGACGGCGCAGTCGCCGAGGGCGACGTGCTCGGCCGCCTCCTCGCGCGAGGCGGCGCCGATGTCGAGGTAGAGGTCGTCCATGGCGATCACCTTCTCGTCCTCGGCGTGCGCGGTGAGATGCGGGGGAAGGATGCCGACGACGCCGCGGACCCCCTTCGTCCCGATCCGGAAGACCTGGCCCGGCATGAGGCGGGGATCGAGGCCGCCGGCGCGGCGGAAACGGAGCCGCCCCTCCTTCTCGATCGCGGTGACCATGACGCCGACCTCGTCCATGTGGGCGCAGAGCATGACGTGCGGGGTACGGTGCGCGCGCCCGCGCGCGCCGTTCCTCCGAGCGGCCGAAGGCGCGCCGACCCGCGCCACGAGGCTTCCCATCGCGTCCACTTCGAGCGAATCGACCCGGTCGAGAATGGCTTCGGCGACGAGCTGCCGGACGCGGTGCTCGTCGCCGCTCACGCCCGGCGCGTTGGAGAGCGCCTCGAGGACGTCCTCGCGGAAGAGGGGCGCCGTCCCGCGGCGCGGGACTTTTCGCCTCGCCGCGCTGCGCGCGGCGGATCTCACTTGAGCACCTCGGTCACGCTCCAGTCGAGCGGGAGCGCGGCCAGGTAGGCGGCGAGGAGCCGCGCGGAGCGGTCGACGTCGCGCGGCTCCACGGTCTCGATGCCGGTGTGCATGTAGCGGCAGGGGATTCCCACGACCGCGGTCGGGATCCCCTCGCGGGCGATCTGGATGTCCATGGCGTCGGTTCCCGACGACATCGGATAGGCCTCGACGTGGTACGGGACGCCGAGGGAGCGCGCCGCGGCGCGGAGCCCCTCGAAGAGCCGCGGGTGCACGTTCGAGCCCACCGTGAGCCCGGGGCCGCCGCCCAACGGGATCGTGTCGCTCTCGCGCGCGCCGGCCATGTCGCCGTGGCTCACGTCGATCGCGATCCCGAGCCTGGGATCGATCCGCTCCGACGCGGTGCGCGCTCCGAGGAAGACGCTCCCGAACTCCTCCTCGATCGTCGCGACGCCGATCACGTCCCAGAGAGGGCGCCGGTCGCGCAGGAGCTCGAGCGCGCGGATCACCGTCACGACGCCGGCGCGGTCGTCCATGCCGGGCGCGGCGATGCGTCCGCCGAGGAGGTCGACCGGCGGCTGGCGGAGGGTCACCATGGTGCCGATCGGCACGCGGCGGCGGACCTCGGCCTCGGGGCGGCCGGTGTCGAGATAGAGATCGTGGATCGGGACCACCTTCTCCGACTCGCCGCGCGTCTGGAGGTGCGGCGGCTTGGTCCCGAAGAGCGCCGGCATCGGCGGCTTCGAGTGGACCAGCACCTCGCGCCCCGGAAGGGTGCGCGGGTCGAAGCCGCCCACCGACGTGACGCGGAGGAAGCCGCCCTTCTCGATCCGCTTCACGAGAAAGCCGATCCGGTCCATGTGCGCAGCAAGGAGGGCGCGCGGACGCGGCGCATCGCCGGTCCCGTCGATCCAGCCGTAGACGTTCCCGATCGGATCGGTCGTCACGCGGTCGGCGTAGAGGCCGAAGGCGCGGGCGATCTCGGGGGCGGCAGCGTGCTCGTGTCCGGGAACGCCGGGGAGGGAGGTGACGCGGCGCAGCCAGTCGGCGGTCGATCCGTCTCCAGAATGCGTCTCCGAGGGCATATCCCGAGAATTTAGTCCACCCCCTCGGCACAGGCAAAGGTAAACTCCGCACCCACATGGAACGCCTGCGGCTCGCCGTGGCGCTCCCGCACCTCGGGGTGTACGGCGGCGTCCGGCGCTTCCTCGAGCTGGGCCGCATCTGGTCCGAGCGCGGCCACGACGTCGCGCTCGCGACGCCGCCCGATCCACGCGCCGCGCCCTGGCTCCCGTTTCCGGGGCGGCTCGTGCCCATCGACGCCCTGACGCGCGAGCGCTGGGACGCGTTGATCACGCCCGATCCCGCGCTCTTCGAAGCGATCCGCCTCGATGGCGCGCTGCGCGTTTTCTATGCGGTTCTCGAGAAAGCCCCGGGCGCGCGCGAAGCGTGGCGGAGCGCCGATCTGGTTCTCGCCAACTCGAGGGGGATGGCGCGCCATCTCCGGCGCCGGGGCGTCCACGCCGTCGAGGCGCCCGGCGGGGTGAACCTGGCGACGTTCCATCCGCCGAAGGAAGAAGCGCGGCCGCGGAGCGGACGCTCGGACGCCCCCGTCTGCGCGCTCGTCTACGGCCGTCTCTCCCGGCGGCGCAAGGGGTCCCTCGCCGCGGCGCAGGCGGTGGATCGCGCGGCGCGGCGCGCCGGCGTGGAGGTGACCCTCACGCTGTTCGATTCGCCGCCCCCCGGGGAGCCGCCGCCGCCGGAGCGGCTGCCGCTCTCGATCCCGCACCGGTGGGTGATCCACCCCTCCCAGGAGACGCTCGTGGGACTCTACGGCGAGGCGGATCTCTTCGTGAGCGCGGAACGTCGCGCGGGATGGTGCAACACCGCGGCGGAGGCGATGGCCTGCGGCGCGGCGGTGGTCTGCACGCGGAGCGGCGCCGAGGACTTCGCCTGTCACGGCGAGACCGCGCTCGTGTCGCGTTTCCCGTGGACGTGGACGCTCGCGCGGCACGTCACGGCATTGCTCCGCGATCCCGATCGCCGCGCGCGGATCGCGGCGGGCGGTCGCCGGCGGATCCAGGAGTTCCCCTGGGAGCGCACGGCAGCCACGATCGAGGCCGCGCTGATCGAGCGGCTGCGAAGCGCCCAACCTGGAGGGAAGCGATGACCCCGGCCCCGCGGAAGCGAAGAAGCCGGCCCGCAAGCGGGACGGTGCTGATCCTCTCCGCCTATCCGAGGCGCGGCGCGGCCGAGCGCGCCGCGCGCGATCTCGTGCGTTCCCGGCTGCTCGCGTGCGCCACCGTGATGTACGGAGCGCGGGCGTTCTACCGATGGAAGGGGCGCGACCACGCCGACCCGAGCACGCTCCTCTGGGGAAAGACGACGCGGGCGCGGGCGCGCGACGCGGTGCGAGCGATCCGCGAGGGGCATCCCGACGAGGTGCCCGAGATTCTCGTCCTCCCGATCGTCGGCGGCCACGCGCCCTACCTGGCCTGGCTCGCGGGGGAGGTGGCGTGACGACGGGGCCGAAGCTGGCGAAGCGCGCGAAGAGAGCACCGGATTCGACTCCGGCCCGGCCCTCCGGGCGGTCCCGGGGCCGCGCCGAACCGGACGAGATTCTCTTCTACGGCGGGTCTCTTCTCGACGCGCCGCGGGCGGCGAAGCTCGCCGCCGCCGGCCGCGCGCGCCGGAAGGCCCGCGGCGACGGAGAGGCCGTATGGGTGCGGGCCGGGCGGATCGAAGCCGTGGGCCCTTACGGCGCGCTACGGCGCCTCGCTTCGCGCTCCGCGCGAAGCGTTCATCTGAAGGGTGGCACGCTGATGCCGGGGTTCACGGACGCCCACGTCCACCTGATCACGTGGCGTCGCGCGATGGACGAGCCGTGGCTCGAGGACCAGACCGAGGACGCGGTAGCGCGCGCGGCCCGCGAGCGGCTCGAGCGCTCCCCCAGGGACGAATGGATCCTGGTGCGCGGCTGGGTGCCGCGCGAATGGGCGCCCGAACGGAGGCGGCGGGAGCTGCTCGACCGCATTGCCCCCGGCCGCCCGTTCGTCCTGCAGGCGATCGACGGGCATTCCGTCTGGGCGAACGCGACGGCGCTCGCGCGCGCCGGCATCGGAGCCGCGACCGCCGATCCGCCCGGCGGTCGCATCGAGCGCGATCCGGCCGGAGCTCTCACCGGGATCCTGGTCGAGGCGGCCGACCGGCCGGTGCGCGGCGCGGTGGTGCACGGGGAAGATGCAGGCCTGACTCTCCAGCGCGCGCTCGCGCGCGCGCGGACGCTCGGGATCACGAGCGCGCACGACTTCGACCGCTCCGCCACCTGGCGCGCCGCCCAGGACCTCGAGCGGGCGGGCCGGCTCGGGTTCCGGCTCCTCCTCTCGATCCCGCTCGTCGCCTTCGAGGAGGCGCGCGCCCTCGGCCTTCGGAGCGGCTTCGGGACGGAGCGGCTCCGGATCGGGGCCGTGAAGATGTTCGCGGACGGAACCCTCGGCTCCGCGACGGCGCTCCTCGAAGCGTCGTACGAGGGGACGTCCGACGCGGGGATCGAGGTGACGCCCGCGGAGATGCTTGCCGCGCGCTGCCGGGAGGCCGCCGCGGCAGGGCTTTCGGTCGCGATCCACGCGATCGGGGACCGGGCCGTCCGGAACGCCCTCGACGCGATCGAGACGCCCCTCAAGGAAGGTCTCCACTACCCCCTCCCGCCCCGTGTCGAACACGTGCAGCTCGCCCGTTTCGAGGATCTTGCGCGGTTTCGCTCGAGCGGAATCCTGGCCTCGGTCCAGCCGATCCACCAGGTCACCGACCGGGAGGTGGCGCGGCGGCACTGGGGCGCTCGCACCGAGCGCTCCTACGCGTACCGATCGCTCCTCAGGCAGCGCGCGACGCTCCTCTTCGGTTCCGACGCGCCCTTCGACCGGGCCGGCCCGATCCTCGCGATCCAGGCGGCGGTCATGCGGCGGGAATCGGCGGAGCCGGCCGCCGGCGCCTTCCACCCCGAGCAGCGGATCGGTCTCGCCCAGGCGTTGCGCGCGCACCTCGAGACGCCGCACCTCGCGGCCGGGTGGAACGAGCCGCTCGGCCGCCTCGCGCCGGGCTACGGCGCCGACCTGGTTCGATTCGACCACGATTTGACGTCAGTTGCGGTCGATTCCTGGCACCAAGCGGCGGTGACCGGTGTTTGGGTGGGCGGAAGGCCCGAACCCATCGAAAATCGGTAGTCTTACACCTCTCTCTTCTTGTCCCGGGACATCGTGCGCTGGTAGAATATTGGTGCGTCTCCTCCCAGTCGTCGTCTCGCCGGGGCGGACTCACTCGAAGGCCGCCTTTGAATGAAAACTGATCGTCTCGTCGGGCTCATCGCAGGGCTGCTTCTTGTCGCCGTCGCCGCACCTCCCGCCGCTGCGCAGTACTACGCATTCGGCAAGAACAAGGTGCAGTACGAGTCGTTCCAGTGGCACACGCTGCAGGGTCCGCACGTCGAGATCTATTTCTATCCCGAGGAGGAGCCGCTCGCCCGCCTCGCCCTCGTCCTCGCGGAGCAGAGCTACGACGACCTGAAGACGAAGTTCCAGCACGAGATCGACAAGCCCGTGCCGATGATCGTCTTCGCCTCCCACCACCACTTCGAGCAGAACAACGTAAGTCCTTTCTTCGTACCGGAAGGGGTCCAAGGCTTCACGGAATACCTGAAGGGACGCGTCGTGCTGCCGTACACCGGCTCGTACGCCGAATTCCGGCACGTCATCCACCACGAGATGGTCCACGTCTTCCAGTTCTCGATCCTCGACGAGGTCTACAAGAAGCACCGGAAGGCGACCTACCTGGTGCCGCCGCTCTGGTTCTCCGAGGGGCTCGCCGAGTACTGGTCGACCGAGTGGGACGCGCAGGGGACGATGGTCCTCTCCGACATGGTGCTCGAGGGGCAGCTTCCGACGATCAACGAGCTGTGGAAGTACGACGGCACGTTCACGATCTACAAGCTGGGGCAGTCGCTCTGCCAGTACATCGGCGAGACGTACGGGCAGGACGCGCTCCGGCGCCTCTACACCGACATCTACAAGGACGACCGCTTCGACCGGGCGCTCGCGCGCACGACCGGGGTCCCGACCGCGAAGCTCTCCGAGGACTGGATCTACGCGATGAAGCGCCGCTACTTCCCGGAGGTGAAGGACCACGTCACGCTCGCCTCCGTAGCCGAGGAGCGGGCCGTGTCGCAGGGGGTGAATCTGAAGCCGGTCGCGGTCCCCGACTCGAGCATCCTCGGCGGGCACCGCTATCTCTTCATGTCGGCGCGGAGCGGCTACACCAACATCTACATCGCCTCGACCCAGGGACGTGAGCGCGACGTGAAGTCGGTGGTGCGCGGGCAGCGCACCGCGGAGTTCGAGTCGTTCCACCCCTTCGAGAGCCGCATCGACGTCTCGCGCAAGGGCGAGCTCGCGTTCGTCTCCAAGTGGAACGGGAGCGACGCGCTCTTCGTGATGGATCTCGCGACGAAGAAGGTCGCGCTGAAGCGCCACTTCGACGGAATGACCACGCTCGCCTCACCGGCCTGGTCGCCCGACGGCGCCTCGATCGCCTTCGCGGCCATCAGCACGGCCGGGCGCTCGGACCTCCTCCTCTTCACGCCGGCCACCGGCGAGCTCAAGCGGCTCACGAACGACGACTACTCCGACCACGACCCGACCTGGTCCCCCGACGGGAAGACGATCGCCTTCGCCTCCGACCGCACGCGCTACGGGAAGGACGGCCACCAGAACCTCTTCCTCCTCGACGTCGCTTCGGGGGAAGTCCGCTATCTCACCTGCGGCCCCTGGATGGACGAGTCGCCGCGGTGGTCACCCGACGGCTCGCGCATCGCGTTCGCCTCGGACCGCGGCGGGAGCTTCGACCTCTACGCCGTCGACACGCAGGGGAAGGGCGCGCGCCTCTCGAAGCTGACCGGCACCGCGCTCGATCCCGCCTGGACGCCGGACGGCCGCTCGATCCTCTTCACCGGTTTCCGGAAGCAGGGCTTCGGCATCTACGAGATGCCCGCCGCGCCCGCTCCCGCGGCCGCGCCGGCCGATTCCTTCCAGCTCGCGCTCGATCCGGCGCCGCCCCAGTGGGGATGGGAGGAGACGCTCGCGCAATCGACGCAGAAGCCCTCGACGTACGAGCCGCACTACGGGCTCGATCTCGTCTCGGGCGGCCTCTCCTTCGCGCCGCAGGAGAACGGCGGCGAGGGCGTCGTGGGCGCCTTCAGCGACCTCCTCGGGAACCGCACGTTCGTCTTCCAGGCGGGGAACACCGCGGAGACCGCGGGGGACATCCTCTCGCGCATGAACGCGGGCGCCTGGTACATCAACCGCCTCCACCGCTGGAACTACGGCCTCGGCGTCTTCCACTTCGCGAACAACTACCGCGACGCGCTCGACCTCGAGTACTTCGAGCGGCGCGCCGGCGGATCGCTCGTCGCGTCGTATCCCTTCTCGCGCTTCAGCCGGATCGAGGGAACCGCGGAGGCGTTCTACGATCAGAAGCAGCGCGAGGACGGCACGTTCCGCGAGGGATTCCTGACGAACCACGCCATCTCGCTGATCCGCGACAACACGCTCTGGTTCGCCACCGGGCCGCGCGACGGATCGCGCTACAACCTGACCGGATCGCTCATGACGAACTGGCGCACCGGGCACGCCGAGAACATGACCCTGAGCGCCGACTTCCGCCGCTACCTCCGGGTGAGCCAGTGGACCACGCTCGCGATGCGCGTCCAGGGCCGGATGTCGAACGGCGCCGATCCGGAGCGGTTCGTGATGGGCGGATCGAACTCGCTCCGCGGCTACGACCGCCGGAGCATCTTCGGCACGCGCCTCTACCTCGCGAACCTCGAGTACCGCTTCCCGCTCTTCGATCACCTGGTGCTCGGCTTCCCGCTCCGCGGGCTCGAGCTGCCGGGCATCGAAGGCGCGGCGTTCGCCGATGCGGGGAACGCGTGGGAGAAGTTCGAAGCGTTCCCGCGGCCCAAGGGGAGCTTCGGTTTGGGTCTCCGCATGAGCCTGGGGGGGTATATGGTCCTCCGCTATGACCTCGCGCGGCGGACCGATTTCCAGAGAATCCAGCCGGGCTGGGAGCGCGAGTTCTATCTCGGGTTCGACTACTGATCCCGCGCGCGCGGCCCAGGGACGGGCGTTCCCGACCACCCGCCTTCTCGCCCTCCTGACGCTCGCGGGCGCGCTCGTCGCGCCCGCGGCCGTCCAGGCGGGCTCCACGCTCGTCCCCGAGGCCGTCCGACCCGACTCGGCCGTCGCCACGCTCCGCGTCGCGACGCGTCCGCCCGGGCTCGTCGTCCTCGTGGACGGCGTGCGCGTCGGGCGCTCGCCCGCGGGGCCCCTCTGGGTGCCCGCGAAGCCGATCCGGGTGCAGGCGATCCCGGAGGACCCGCGCCGCTTCGAGCCGGGACGCGACACGCTCCTCGTCACGCCGAAGCCGGGGGATGTCCTCGACGTCACGATCGACCTCCGGCCCTCGGTCCTCCTCCGCACCGTTCCGGAGCCCGCCTCCATCTTTCTCTCGCGCGGGGCGGCCGCCGGCGATTCGCTCCTCGGCGAGTCGCCGCTCAACCTCCTTCCCGCGCGGCTCGAGAGGAGCGCATTCCGTCTGGGCGCTCCCGAGCACGCCGACACCGTCCTGACGGGCGACGCGATCCTCGCGATGGCCCCGGGCGGGGGGCTCGCCACGGTCTCGCTCCGCCGCAACGCGCCGCATCTCCTGCCCCCGCCGCCGCCCTCGCCGCGGCTCTACCGCCGGCGCTGGTTCCAGATCGCCCTGCTCGGCGCGGGCGCCGCGCTCACGGGGACGTCGGCGATCCTGCGCCACGAGGCGGACCGCTGGTACGACCGCTATCTCGCCTCCTCCGACGCCCGGGAGATCCCGCACCTCTATGACCGGACCACGCACTACGACCGTCTCGCCGGAGCCGCGCTCGGGTCGGGGCAGGCGCTCATCACGGCGGGGCTCTTCCTGCTCGTGACGAGCGCTTCGCGATGAGGCTCGCGCGGGATCCGGCCGCGCGCGGCCGGGGCGTGGGGCCGGTGCGGAACGCGCTCCTCGCGATCCTCCTCGCCTCGATCTCGGGAGGCGCCGCGCTCGACGGCTGCGCGCTCCGGGACCGCGCGAACCCCCTCGACCCGCGCAACGGCACGACACACGGTAATCTGGCCGGCTTCAACGCGATCGCCGGGGACCACGTGGTGATCTTCCGCTGGGTCCAGCTCACGCAGCAGGGAGTGATGGGGTACCGCGTCGACCGGTGGCTTCCGGGCGAGGCTCCGCACGCGCTGCCGGGGGCGAGCTACGCGCCGTACGTCTCCAGCGCCGAGGATCTCACGGTCGGCAACGACACGACGTACGTCTACCGCCTGGTCGCGCTCTTCGCATCGGGAGACAGCGCCGCGAGCCCTCCCGACACGGCGACGCCCGGGCCGCGCCGGACCATGGTCCTGGTCGCGAGCCTCCCCGGCGTCGCGGGGCTCTCGCCCGACGCGCGCGACATCGTCTACGCCGACCCCACCGACGAGCCGTTCCACAACCTCGACCTCGATTCGACGCGCGGCATCTTCTGGATGACCCAGTTCGACCGCGGTCTCGTCACGAGCCGCGGCTTCGAGTCGATCGGGGCCGGCACGCAGTTCGACGTCTATCACCCCGTCGACATCGCGATCACGACGGTGCGGGGGGTCGTCTGGGTGGCCCAGCCCGAGTTCGGACGCGTCCTCCGCTTCGGGGCGCCCGACACCCTCTCGATCAACGGCCTCGGTCCCGTCCACGCCGTGGAGGCGAACAGCTCGAACGCGACGCTCTGGATCGGCTCGGACGACGGGCGCCTCTTCCACACGACCGCCGCGACCGGCGCCACGCTCGAGAGCTGGACGTTCCCCGGCCCGGTGAACCCGATCGGGGTCGACGAGCCGCTCGACGTGGCGTGGGTCGCGGTGCGCGTCGGCGACCTCTTCGACCTCTATCGCGTCCCGGCCGGCAGCCCCGGGCCGCCCCAGCTCGTGCGCGCGGGCCTCGTCGACGTGACCGACATCGCCGTGGAGCCGGAGACGCACAGCGCCTGGGTGAGCGAGCGCGGCGCGCCGCTCGCCGGCGCCGGGCGCCTCACGCGCTTCGGGCCGGCCGGGGAGGTCCTCGCCACCGTGACCAGCGTCCCGCCGGGCGGGGGCATCGAGCCCTACGCGCTTTCGATCGAGCCCGGCACCCGCGACTGCTGGGTCACCGATCTCAAATCGGACCGGCTGATCGAGTTCGATTCCTCCGGCGCCGTGATCCGGCGCTCGCCCGCGCTCGGCGTGCCGTACGGCGTGCGGGTCTACCGGCCGTAACGTTGTGGCACACCGGTTGCAGCGAGCCGCTCGCGAATCGGATACGCGCGGGAGCGCGCGGGCCGAGGAGATCGGAACCATCTGCCGGTCGCTCAACCGGATAGCCATCGCGGACCGCGCTCGGAACGCGTCTCCGCCGACGCCGCGAGGTGTCGCTTCCGGCCATGGACTGGTGGCGAATCGTGCACTCTGCATCATTCAGGAGGATGAGGAGAATGCCACGCACCCGCCAGAAGCTCGCCACGCTGGACGCCGTCGAAGAGATCGCGCGGCGGGTCCCCGGCTACAAGGGATACCAGGAGCTGACGCAGCGTCGCGAAGACGATCGCCGATTCCGGAGCAGCATCGCCGAGCACCTGGCCGGCGAGGCCCGGCGGCTGGCACGGATCGAGAGCCATCAGTTCCGCGACGACTTCTCCGACTTCCTCGAGGAAGTCGACGCCGGAGCGCGCAAGCTCGAGTTCCTCGCCGACGCGATCGCGATGCCTTCGCCGGGATCGAAGGCGACCTTCTCCGATGAGGCCGCCGACGGCGTGGGGCCGATCGACCGGCAGATCCTCGAGGAGCTGGACCGTCTCCACGGCGTCGTGCACGAGCTGGAGAAGGCCTACGTCCACGACGAGCGGTTCGAGATGAACCTGGCCGAGCTGCGCGGCCTCACCGAGTCGATCGTGGATCTGGTCGAGCAGCGGAACGAAGCGCTGAGCCGCTGAGCGCCGGCGGCTCCACAGACATCCCCGGGGCTCCCCGATTGCCGTTCGGGGAGCCTCTCCTGTATCCTCGATCGAACTTCCTCCCGACCGGCTCGAGGGATGCCGTTTCTTGACCCGTCTCCTCTATTACGACGATTCCCTGCGCGATGCGTTCGAAGCCGTCGTGGTCGACGCGCGCTCCGAAGCGGAGGGGACGCGCGTCGCGCTCGACGCGACCGCGTTCTACCCGGGGGGCGGCGGCCAGCCCTCCGACCGCGGCACGCTCGACGGGAAGACGGTGATCGACGTCACCGCCGAGGAGGGCGTCGTCTGGCATCGTGTGGACGGGGCGCTCGCGTCCGGGGCCCGCGTGGAGGGGCGGCTCGACTGGGCGCGGCGGTTCGACCACATGCAGCAGCACACGGGGCAGCACATCCTCTCGCGCGCCTTCGTCGAGGTCGCGCGGGCCGACACCCTCTCCTTCCATCTCGGCGACGAGGTCGTGACGATCGACGTCGGCCATCCCGGGCCCGACCCGCCCCTCCTCCGGCGCGTCGAGGATCGCGCGAACGCGATCGTCTGGGAGGACCGCCCGGTCCGCACGCACGTCGTCCCGCTCGAGAAGGCGCTCACCTTCCCGCTCCGGAAGCCGCCCGACGTGGAGGGCGACGTGCGCGTCGTCGAAGTGGAGGGGTTCGACTGGTCGGCGTGCGGCGGCACGCACGTGGCCCGGTCCGGGCAGGTCGGGATGATCGCGGTCCTCGGGACCGAACGGTACAAAGGCGGGACGCGCGTCGCGTTCGCCTGCGGCGGGCGCGCCCTCGCGAGGCTCCGCGCCGCGTCGGAGACGCTGCGGGGACTCTGCCTCGAGTTCACGTCGGGAGAGGCCGACCTTCCGCGCGCCATCGCCCGCCTGAAGGCCGACGTCCGATCCCTCGAGAGCCGCCTGAAGCCGCTCCTCGCCGAGTCGATCGCGCGCGAAGCCGAGTCGCTCCTCGCCGAGGCCGAGCACGGCCCGTCCGGCCCGGTGGTCGCACGGTGGTATCCCGATCGTACTCCGGAAGAGATCGGCGCCCTGGCCGGGCAGGTGGCGGCCCGCGGCGGGATCGCCCTCCTCGCCGCCGGAAACGAGATCGCGCGGGCGCACTTTTCCGCGCCGAAAGGTACAATATCCATGGGCGCCCTCTTCGCCGACCTCTGCCGCGCCTTCGGCGCTAAGGGCGGCGGGCGTCCCGAATCCGCCCAGGGCGCGATCCCCGCCGTCCGCGCCCGCGAGGCGATCGACGCGGCGCGCCGGGCCGCACTGGCCGGAACCAACCAGCCGTAGTGGAGCCAAGGATGAGGCAACATCGGATTCTCGGGGCCGTCGTGGCGGCGCTCGTCGTGGCGCTCGCCGGCGCGGCCTCGCCGCGCGGGGCCGGGGCGCAGGCCTTCGGACAGAACAAGGTCCAGTACAAGAACTTCCACTGGAAGGTGCTCCGCACGGAGCACTTCGACGTCTACCACTACCAGGGGACCGAGAAGGCGGTGCAGGACGCCGCCGTCATGGCCGAGCGCGCCTACCGGCGCCTGAGCCGCGTCCTCCAGCACCAGATCAAGGCGCGCGTTCCGCTCGTCCTCTACGCCTCGCACACCGACTTCGAGCAGACGAACATCACCCCAGAGCTCCTCGGCATCGGCACCGGCGGCGTGACCGAGTACCTGAAGCGGCGGGTCTTCCTGCCGTTCACCGGCTCCTACGCCGAGCTCGACCACGTCCTCACCCACGAGCTGGTGCACGCCTTCCAGGTCGACATCCTGTTCGGCGACCGACCCGGCATCGTCGGGAACCCCTTCGCGAGCGCGCCCCCCGGGTGGTTCATGGAGGGGATGGCCGAATACCTCTCGGTCGGCGAGATCGACACGAACACCGGGTCGTGGCTGCGCGACGCTTCGCTCGAGGGCTATCTCATCCCGATCGGGACGCTCGCCTACGTCGGCGACATCCGCGTCTACCGCTTCGGCCAGTCGATCTGGGAGTTCATCGCCGACACCTACGGCATCCAGAAGATCGGCGACATCCTGAAGCGGACGCGCCGCATGGGGAGCGCGGAGCGCGCGCTCGAATCGGCGACGGGGCTCACGATCGACGTCCTCTCGAAGAAGTGGCAGGAGTCGGTCCGCCGGGAGTACCTGCCGCAGATCGCCGACTACGATAAGCCGGACGCCATCGCCACCAAGCTCACGAACGCCGCGCACGACCGCTCCAACTTCAACGTGGCGGTCGGCGTCTCGCCGTCGGGGACGCAGATGGTCTACATCTCCGACAAGAACATGTACAACGACGTCTATTTCGCGTCGGCCCTGGACGGGAAGGTCTTCAAGAAGCTGGTCTCGGGGGAGCGCACCGCCTCGTTCGAGACGCTCCGGTTCTTCAACACCTCGATCGCCTGGTCCCCGGACGAGAAGATGATCGCCCTCCCGGCGAAGGTCGGCGGCGAGGACGCGATCTACCTGATCGACGTTCCGTCGGGGCACGTGGAGCGGAAGCTCCGATTCGGCCTCGACGCGATCTACTCGCCGACCTGGTCGCCGGACGGGAAGCGGATCGCCTTCGTCGGCATCGACCACGGCTGGTCCCACCTGATCGTGGCCGACGCTGACGGGAAGAACCGCCAGGAGCTGATCAGCGGACCCTACTCGGTGCGCGAGCCGGCGTTCTCGCCGGACGGCTCGAAGATCGCGTACGCGACCGACCAGGGGGAGGGGACCGACCTCTCGAAGCTGATCTTCGGGAAGTACCGCCTCGCGCTCTACGACATGGCGTCGCACTCGATCACGGTGCTGCCGAACCAGAGCGGGTCCAACTTCTCGCCGCAGTGGCTGCCGGACGGGAAGTCGCTCCTCTTCGTCTCCGACCGCGGGGGGATCCCGAACATCTATCGCAAGGACCTCGACTCGGGCGAATCGTTCCGGCTCTCGAACCTCCTCACCGGCGTCTCCGGGATCGTCGCCGACGCGCCCTGCATCTCCCTCTCGTCGGACGGGAAGCGCCTCCTCTTCACGGCGTTCTCGCGCGGCGGCTGGGACATCTACTCGGTGCGCGACGTGCGGAAGTTCGTCGCGTCGCCGACGCCCGAGCTGATGGTGCAGGATCTCCGCTCGCGTCCGTTCGCGGCGATCGGCGGGAACGCGACGCCGGGACGGACGGACGTTCCGGCCAGCGATCCCGACGGCGATCCGCCCGTCGTGGCGACCGGCGGCGCGGCGGCCCCGGCGAATCCGGCGGCCCCGGCGCCGGCCACGCCCGG